>JBAZFZ010000004.1:0-85040 GCA_041653075.1 Methanoregula sp. | reverse complement strand
TGATCTCCATTGGGGTGGTCTCCTTTGAGTTTGGCAACCATTGAGATCATCCCTTTAAGGAATTATTTTAGCCGATCTTTGAACACAATCAAAATTTTTTGAACTTATCCTTAAGCAGCAATAACAGTCTCCGCACGATGAGGGAATCAGGAAATTGCAAAACAACGAGGTACTCCCTTCACAATCCCCTGATGACACGGTTTATTGCAAGAAGGGAAATTAACCAGACCCCGTATGCACCGCAGAGACTGATAAGGAATGAATATTTTCCCATCAGGAAGTAAAGGGCAACAAGAAACAGAACCGTCGGAATAACAAAATAAAATGACGCAAGCGCCAGATCACGGGTTGTCGTAAATCCCGATTCCGAGTAGGTAAAAAGAAGGGCAACGGTCGTTATGATCGGTGCGGTCGCAATAATCCCGCCGTACCGGGGATCGATGTGCTGCGCAAGGAAAGTAACCCCGACAACGATACAGCCGCCAGCGATAAATTTGACAAAATTATAGAGGAGATCCATTATTATCCACGAAGTACCTGCTGACCGGATCGCGCCTGCATTCCACCATCTATTTTGCAGCAGGTCATAATTAGGTAATCCCTAAAAAACAGTACCGGGGGTTGTAATGGAATATCCAAAACCGCAAAAGACCGGACACGGGAATTGTACCCTGCTGGCAATTCCCCGAAAAATTCCGACGTGCTTTTCCCCGGCTGTGTTACTCTAAAATATACAAAAATCCAACGGTATTGTAATGACAACATCTCCTGAATCAGGATTATTCAGGAACCAATAAACGGGAGAATAGAGATGAATGACGACACGATGCTTGACCAGCAGCCGCTTGGCCCGGTTACTTTTGCAGAGAATCCCGAACCCCGGTGCCCGTGCCTGCTGTTGCTGGACACTTCAGGGTCCATGGCAGGAAAACCCATCGCAGAACTCAACGCCGGACTAAGGGCATTTTATGAAGAGCTTCAGGGAGATTCCCTTGCCGTAAAACGCGTCGAAGTCGCGCTGGTTTCTTTTGGGCCGGTCCGGGTCATCAGCGAATTCAATACTGCGGACTTTTTCCTTGACCCGACGCTGGAAGCCGAGGGCGATACGCCCCTTGGCGATGCCATCCTCCAGGGAATCGACCTGATTCGGAAACGCAAAGACGAGTACCGGTCAAACGGGATCTCGTTTTACCGTCCGTGGATTTTCCTTATCACCGATGGTTCACCGACCGACGAGTGGCAGCGGGCGGCAGCTGCCGTTCGGGAAGGCGAAAGCTCAAAATCGTTTGCATTCTTTACCGTCGGCGTCCAGAATGCGGACATGGGCGTGCTGTGCCAGATCTCGGTCCGCCAGCCATTAAAACTCCAGGGGCTCAAGTTCCGGGAGTTCTTCCAGTGGCTGTCCAATTCTATGAAGTCCGCTTCGCGCAGCAACCCCGGGGACCGGATCCTCCTTTCTCCACCCAGCGGGTGGAGCGAGATATGACCTGGCGACACCTTGCAGCATCTGTTACGGGAAGATCTCATCTCGCCCGAAAGGAACCCGGCCAGGATTACTGTCGGGCAGGAATCATCCAGATCTCGAACCATGAATTTTTTATCGGCCTTGCTGCTGATGGTGCAGGGAGCACAGTCCATGGTGGTATCGGGGCTGAAATTGCCTGCGAAACACTCTATTCGGCAATCATTGAATCACTCGGAAAATCCCCGGGCATCTCCCCAGTAACAAAAGACGAAGCCTGCGACTGGATATCCCAGGCACGGGGGGTCATCGGTGAGCGGGCTGGAAAAGACCGCCAGCCGATGAGGGATTATGCCTGTACCCTGCTCGGCGTGATCGCGAGAGACAACGGAGCGGTATTCTTCCAGATTGGAGATGGGGGTATCGTGATAAACCAGGAGGATTCCTACCGGACGGTTTTCTGGCCGGACCAGGGAGAATATGCCAATACAACGTTTTTTATCACGGATGAGAAGTATCTCGACCACATCAGGTTCGAGCAATCGTCCGAAATCCCCAAAGAAATCGCAGTTTTTACCGATGGTCTCCAGAACCTCGTCCTGTCATTTTCCCAGAAATCCGTCCATGCAGGTTTTTTCAAACCACTGTTTACAGCACTTACCCAGAAACCCGATAACCCGTTTACGGGACTTACCCAGCACTTAAAAAACCTCCTCTCCCGTACCGATATCAGTGAACGCAGCGATGATGACAAGACCCTGATCCTTGCGGTGAGGCTACCTGCAGAATAAAATGAGCCCGCAAAAATTTCACAACTTCTTCGATAGCAGGAGCACCCTCGTCTCCCTTGGAAAAAAGGTGGGAAGCGGCGGCGAGGGAGATGTCTACGAGATAGCACCGCACCGCAGGGATGTTCTTGCAAAGATTTACCATAAGCCCCTGACCGATGAGAAGCAGGAAAAACTCCGCCTGATGGTTCGGGGCTGCAACGACGATCTCAAGGAGTTTGCCGCATGGCCTCTCGATGTGCTCCATGAGGGAATAAAAGGGCCGGTCTGCGGGTTTATCATGCCCAGGATAACGGACTGCGAACCGATCCACAAGGTGTACGGCCCGTCCCACCGTAAGGAAGCATTCCCGAAAGCAGACTGGAAGTTCCTGGTACGGACAGCAAAGAACCTTGCCGCTGCTTTTTACATCATCCACAAGTACGGGTATGTCATCGGAGATGTCAACGAAGGAAACATCCTTGTGACTAAAAAAGCCTGCGTGCGGCTGATCGACTGCGACTCGTTCCAGGTGCAGACCCGGGAAAAAATCTACCACTGCGAAGTGGGCGTCGCCCAGTTCACCCCCCCGGAGCTCCAGAGATCCAAGGATTTCAAGATGCTGCGCACGGCAAACCACGATAATTTCGGGCTTGGTATCCTGGTTTTTTTACTGCTCTTTATGGGCCGCCACCCGTTCTCCGGGGTTTTCCATGGGAAAGACGATATGCCCATCGAGCGGGCGATTGCCGAGTACCGGTTTGCATTCGGCCGGTCCGCAGCCATGCGGTCAATGTCACCGCCACCAAACTCTGTGGACCTGTCCATTGTCCCAAGCGACGTTTCCGGTCTTTTTGAGCAGGCATTTACCGAACAGGGCAGACAGTCCCGGGGCCGTCCGAGCGCAAACGACTGGTGGAACGTGCTCGATTCGCTTGAACGGAGAATAAAAATCTGTCCTGTCGAACCAGCTCATAAATATTATTCCGGCCTCAAGGAGTGCCCCTGGTGCAGGCTTGAGAATACCACCGGGGTTGTCCTCTTTTTAAGTGCCGATAACATCTCAAAGATCGATATTTCCACGGAATGGAAAACTATCCAGAACATAAAACCCCCGGGACCTGCCCCCGACATATCGCCAAAGCACTACACATTCCCGCCAAAACCACTCGATCCGGCAATAAGGCGATCCCTTATGTTTCGGAGGGCCAGGCTTTTTGCCGGGGCCGTGCTTCTTGCTGCGGGAGTTGGTATCGTACTCTGGTTAGGGGATTCCTGGGACTGCCTTATCGGTCTTGTACCCATTTCTGTTGCCCTTGTGCTCTTCCTGTATCCCGGAAAAGAATCCACTGAGAGAAAGCGCCGGCAAAAGGAATACGATGATGCCGTATATAACTGGAAACTCTGGGAGAAAAAATGGGTTACTGATGTCGGGGATGCAGCATTTAATTCGCAGTTGAGCGCTATGCAGTCCCTCCGCTCACGGTACGACGGGATAGAACGCGAATACAAACGTGCTCTTGATTCCATGAATTCCAGTGCAAAAGAGCGCCAGAAAAAGAAGTTCCTAGAGAACTGTTTTTTTGACTGCATGAGTTTCCCAAGGATTGGTGAGAACCGTAAGGCTGCCTTGCGGTCATTTGGTATCGAAACGGCTGCTGATATCTCCCGGCCAAAAATCATGAGCATTCCCGGGTTTGATGAAACTGCCATAGAGGCGCTTGTTACCTGGAGGGCGCAGATGGAAAACATGTTTATCTTTGACCCGTCAAAAGGCACCAGCCCGTCTGATGTCCAGGGACTGATCCACACATTCCAACCAAAAATAAAACCTGTTGAGCGGGACCTCCTGATCGGCGTTGAAAAACTCCAGTCCATCCAGCAGAAAGTATTCAAGAACCGGGCCAAGTTCCAGCCCCTTGTTGAAAAAAGTGCAAAGGATCTTGCACAGGCGCGGGCAAACCTGTCCGTCTTCTCCCTTACCGGGAAAAAACCCTAATATTTATCACCGGGACCGATCTTTTGATAGCACGACGGGTGGGATTAGGAACTGGCACAATAATGAGCCTTATCTAGAAAAACAGGTAATGGAGTAATATGGTACTCATGCAGTGGTCTGACAACCTCAGTGTCCAGATCAAGGAAATTGACGATCAACATAAACGACTTATTGAACTGATCAATACCCTCCACGATGCGATGCTTGCAAAGCAGGGAAAACAGGGACTGGAAAAAATCCTTGGGGAACTGGCGGACTATACCGTTTACCATTTCCAGGCCGAAGAAAAATACATGCAGAAATTCAAGTACATCGGGTATACCTCGCACAAAAAAGAACACGATGCATTCGTCCAGAAAGTTGTTGATTTCCAGAAATCCTATGCAGCAAACAAACTGGGTCTTTCCATCGAGGTCATTAACTTCTTAAAAGACTGGGTTTCCCACCATATCCAGAAGACCGATAAGCAGTATTCCACGGTTTTTAAAGAGCACGGCCTTTCCTGAAAGTCCGTTTCTATCGTTCCCTTTTTTTGAATGTTAACGGGAGGGTAAAACGCAGTTCCGATCACCATCAGTCTGGGGAGGATTTCCCGTCAGCAGACGGATGACTCTTATAAGGACGGTTCCTGGACACTGACTGCATCCTGAGACTCTTCAGGTTCTGGATAGTTTCTACAACCTGCGATATCTTCCCGGATTGGTCGCGGATTGCCGATGCGGTAAGATAGAACCAGCTTCCGGACTCTTCAAGAATGTCTGAAAGGACGGGTCCCTCCCATATATCCAAGAGAGGCTTTGTTGTCCGTGAAATCCCGGGGAAACACTCCCCGATTCCCGTCAGATTCTCATCGGCGACAAGATCTGCCAGGAACTGGCGTTTACGGCCCTCAAAAAGATTATCCCGGGAAATGGTCCCGATCATAGAATCCGAAGGCACCCCAAAAAAGTTCTCCAGTGCCGCATTCCACAATACTATACGGTGGTCCGCATCGATGACCAGCTGGGGAATCGGGGACCCCCTGAGGATCTGCTCAAACCGCTCCTTTAAGTTTTTGAGGTCCTGCAGTGCCCGAATCCGCCCGGTAATATCTATCCCGATTGTCTGGTACTCGGTAATCTTTCCGTGTTTGTCAAAAAACGCACGGGTAATCCATTGCTGCCATACGGTCACATTATCCCGGATAATCACCGGCTGGATACTGGTATGCGACTGGATTTCAGGTGTTTTTTGTTCGAGAAGAGCCAAGGATTCACGAATTGCTTCAGAGGGGATACAAACCTGGATCGAAGTTCCGACAAGTTCCTGGGCATCCCGCAAAAAAAGCCGGCAGAAACCCTCATTGACAAAGGTTATGGTACCGTCTGGCTCAAATGTGCAGATGCAGGCAGGCATATCCTCCACAAGGTCGCGGTACTTTTTCTGGCTCGTCTGCAGGTACCCCAGGATCTGTCGTTTATCTTCAATCTCGGATCGTAACGTTTCAATGGTGTCTTTAAGTTCAAGGGTACGTTTCTTCACCAGCTCATCAAGATTTTTCTGGTACTGCCGGATAACGGAGATATCTTCAAAAATGAGTGCGACACAGGTCTGGCCGTTACTATCTGCCACTGGCTCAAGCTTCATGAGGAATGAATAATTCCGGTCGTTGAGGGTCATGTTTTTTTCTTCTGTATAGGAATTTCCTTCAAAAACCTGAATCAGGATCCCGGATATTTCCTCATATAAGCCCATACAGAAACGGGAATACCGGATATGGTGACCTACCAGGTTTTCCCGCGGGACATTACAAAGCTCCAGGGCCCGGTCATTTACATCCCTGATAAAGAATTCCCGGTCTATGATAATTACCGGCCATGAAAACAGGTTCAGTATACGGGAGATGGGTATCCGGAAAGCAAGGGAATACACTTTTGCCGGTCCAAATCTCCTCATTTCTGCCTGTCCTGAAAAAAGCAGGCTTTCAAGGTAACGTGCAGCAGAAATCCGGTTAAGATCCAGTGACTGGGAAATTTCACGGATAGTCAGCCCTTTTGGGTTATCTTTGAGCAGGGTGACAATGCGGGAAATTTCGTCCCGACTATGTTTCATCCTTCTCCGGTACTGGTTACCTGAACTTATGCACTCCCCCAGATTCCTATAATAATACAAAGGGTAAATACATACCGGTAACGATTATCGCATCAGCAATCTTTTAAATACATGTTTATTATAAGAGAGCTTTTCAGATAGAGACCCAAGTATCAATACACGGGAAAAATATATCAGGGATTATCCTACAATTTCTGCGCTTCGGACCCCAAATCGAAAGGGTAGGATAGAAAGACACTGCCCTTTTTTACCGGATATTCCACCAGATCTTCCATGGTTTCAACGACATGGGTGATCTTCCCGGATTGGTCACGGATTGCCGCTGCAGTAAAATGAACCCAGTTGCCTTTTTCCGAATGCGCCGTTGAAAACGTAATCCCTTCCCAGGCATCATCAAGGTACTGGGATTTACGGGAGATAAGGGGGTACAACCGGAAAATATCTTCGTACCTTCCATCAATGATCAAATCCGCAATACAGGGAAGGTTTTTTTCACTCAGGGTCTTGCCGGGGGATACAATCCCTATCATGGCATCCGCAGGTATCCCGGTAAATCTCACCATTGCCCGGTTCCACGATACAATCCGGTGACTGGTGTCGATCACCATCTGGGGATGGGGAGAGCCCCGTATTATGGCATCCAGTTTCGCCCACTGATCGGCAAGATCCCGTTCGGCTTTCACCTGATCCGTGATATCAATCCCGATTGACTGGTATTCAATGGCTTTTCCATGCTTGTCAAAAAATGCACGGGTCGTCCACTGCTGCCAGGTCTGGTGGTTGTTGCAATCCGGAACGGATTTTATGTTGGTCACCGACTGGCCGGTCGGAGTAATTGTTTCAAGCGACCGGGCCAGACTCGCAAGATCTGACTGTGGAATCATCGCATACAACGAACTGCCGATCAGATCTTCGAAGGCCTTCATGGTAAACCGGCAGAAATTATCGTTGACAAAGGTCAGGGTACCATCAGGTTCAAAGGTACAGATATATGCAGGCATGTCTTCAACGAGCGCCCGGTACTTCTGCTGGCTTGCGCGGATATCTTCTTTTGCCCGTTTATGACCTTCATTTTCCATTCGAAGGCGTTCATTTGCCTCCTGGAGTTTTGCAGTCCGTTCACCAATCATTGTCTCAAGGTGATACTGGTACTGCCGGATCTCCGTGCGGTCTTCCAGAACAAAGGCACACCCGTTCTGACCGGTTTCAAGAATGACCGGGACAATGTGGATCCGAAAAAAGCATTTCATTCCCTTGTGCTCAATTGATTTTTCCATCGAACCGGCTTGTCCATCAATTGCCTTTTTTGCCAGATTCACAAGCGTCTCCGGGACAAGTTCGGACAGCCCGGCAAAGCGCAGGTTATGCCCCACGAGAGCCTGGTTTTCCCTTTCGGAAAGGGCAATGAAACAGGAATTGACAAACCGGATAAAGAGCTCATCATCAAGGATCATCACCGGGGACGGACAAATATCAAGGATACTTGAAACCGGCAGGCGGGATGCAAGGGAGTAGACCTTAGCACACCCGAACCTGCGCATTTCGGCTTTCCCGGAAAAGAGGAGACTTTCAAGGTATCGTGCCGTTGAAATTCTGTTGAGGGAAAGTGCTTTTGAAATATCGTTGATGGTTAACCCTTTGGGGTGAGCCTGTAGTAATTCCTGTATCTTGGAAATAGTATTTGCCCGGCGACTCATACTACGAAAAATTCATTCAAACATAAATACCTTGATTTAATCCTAATTTATGAACCTTGTGATATTGGTATAGCATTAACGTATGATATCAGGGATCCTGACTAAATACCAGAGCTTATGAAAGACTCATCCTATTTTTAAAACAATCCTGTATTGGCAATAGGTATCTTTCATGGACTTATTTTAACAGTCCTATGCCTTGGAACAGGGACGGCAGCGGTTAACTAATCCGCAGTGCTCTGCCCATGTAAGGCAATTCTTCGTTCATTGCCAACTGAGTTTCCCGCTCATTGGAACCATGCAGGAATCCCCCACTGGTGACACTATTATGTCTGCACAGGAATTTGAGTCACTGTTTGTCCAGGCATCCGCCGGGGACACGGCAGCACTTGGCCGGATAAAAGAACACTACCTGCGGGCAGAGGAAATGGACGAAGGTCTGCTGGAGATCCGGTCCGTTCTCCGAAAAACCGCTCTGAATGATTATGCCGAAAAGGTCAGGGGCTCCTACCCGGGGATTGCCGGGGATATGGCCCGCGAGGTAAACACTATTCAGGAAAGGCTTTTACATATTCAGAATACCGCCCTCAATATCTCGCATGGAGATACTCAAGACCTGGCGGAATACCGAAAAATCCAGAAACGCTGCGAAAATGACCGGATGATCCCGGCGTTTATCGCAATGATGGACGCTATCTCCGGTATTATCTCCGAGGTAAACCGGCTTTCCGCCGCCACCCGGGAAGGCAGCCTTTCAGTTCGGGCTGACCCATCACGGTACGAGGGGGACTTTAAAACAATTATCTCAGGATTTAACGCATCCCTTGATGCCATCAACACCCCTCTTGCAGAGGCATTGCGTGTTTCCGGCGAACTTGCAAAGGCCAATTTTTCTGTACAGATGGATTTACAGATCCAGATGTCAGGGGTGTTTGCAGAATTCCGTGATTCCCTCAACAGGGTGAGCACGCATTGTTCTGCAACACTTCGTGAAGTGACCAGGGTTTCTGATGAATACGCCCGGTGCAATTTTACCGCCAGGGTCAGCCCGGAATATAAAGCAGCCGGGGATTTTACCCGGATTGTCAATTCCCTCAACCGGATCGGTGCCGAAGTATCCGGGGTAATAACAACCATGAACTCACATATCGGTGATCTCTCAAACCAGTCAGAGGAAGTTGCCTCAGGTCTTTCCCAGATATCCGAGGCTTCAGAAGAGATCGCACAGGACACCACCAAAGTTCACGAAAATGCTGAAAGAGGAAACAGCGGGATCTCACAGGTCTCAAAAGCAATGGAAGACCTCGCTGCGGCAGTTGAAGAGATTACATCCAACATGGACACCGTGGCGTCGCTTGCCAAAAAGACAAACGACCTTAGTACCAGCGGAGTAAAACTCTCTGGGAAAGCAAATGACAGCATGGTCCGGATCAATGATTCCACTGCTGTTGTGAATACAAGCATTACCGAGATCAGCGGAAAAATGAACGAGATCGGGAAAATTGTCGAGATTATTCGGGACCTTGCCAACCAGACTAACCTGCTTGCTCTCAATGCGGCAATAGAAGCGGCCCGGGCCGGAGATGCCGGACGGGGATTTGCCGTGGTCGCTGCAGAAGTCAAATCGCTTGCCCAGGAATCCCGGGAATCAGCCGAGAATATCGCAACCATGATTGCCGATCTCCAGACACGATCGCACAACGCGGCAACTGCGGTTTCGGGGGCAGCAAAAGCCGTCGAAGACGGGGGCAAGGATCTGGAGCAGACCATCCAGGTATTCAACCAGATCGTCGAATCCGTTGATCAGGTTTCCCATAACACCGAGGAAGTTGCAAGTGCTACCCAGGAACAGGCTGCAACGGTCGAAGAGATCACGGCAAGCGTCAATGACATCGCCAAACTTCTCGAAGATACTGAAAAAGACGCCGGGGATACCGCCGCTGCAACAGAAGAATCCACATCCTCGATTGAAGGTATCAACACCGCGATGGGTGATATCAACAAGGTTATTGCCGACCTGACCGGTGTCATGGCAAAATTCCGTGTGTAAGCTGGAGGAAACGGCAATGTCCCTGGACGCGGCAGTATGTGCAGAGGGAATCGCCCCCACACAAAAGGATCCCAGAGGGCAAATCCCGGAGATTATCCAGGTCGTGGAGTTCCTCTTAAGCAAAGAACATTATGCCATCAACCTCTTCGATGTCAGGGAAGTCGTTGAATACACCACGATAACCCGACTTCCCGATACCCCCCCGTTTATCCGGGGAATTATCGATCTTCGGGGAGAGATCACGACAATAGTCAATCTCGGACAGCGCCTCGGGGTTTCCCCGGCAGGAAGTCCGTCAGAGCTGGAGGGCGGGAGGATCATTGTCCTTGACGAAAAGATCACCGGGACAAAAACGGGAATCCTTGTCGATGATGTCCTCTCGGTCTCGACATTTTCCCAAAGCGATATCGATTGCTCCTCTGTCGGGGTTTACAACGACGATGAAGCTATTACGGGGATCATCAGGAAAAAAGTCAGGATCCATGACCGGGAAATATCTGAACTTCTCATCTGGATCTGCATCAGCCGGGTCCTGAACGACTGCAGGCAAATCCACGGAAAATAACCGGAACCAGGAACAGACCACGGGTGTACCTGTAAACTGAACCTGATGTGGCTGGCAGCATGATACGGACACTTTATGTTGACGATGACCCGGACCTGCTTGAAATAGGCAGGATCTACCTTGAACGGGCGCACGGTCTGACCGTTGAAACAGAACGATCAGTAAAAAACGCCCTTGCAAAAATCCGGACCGGATCCTATGACGCGATTATTTCCGATTATTCCATGCCGGAGATGGACGGGATCCGGTTCCTGCGCAAAGTCCGCACCTGCAGCCGGAAGATTCCGTTCATCCTCTTTACCGGGAAAGGCCGGGAGGAGGTTGTGATCGATGCATTAAACTCTGGTGCGGATTTCTACCTCCAGAAGGGGGGAGAACCAAAAGCACAGTTTGCAGAACTGTACAGCATGATCGTCCAGGCAGTCAAACGGCGCCGTATCGAAGATGAGCTCAAAACCAGCGAGGAGAGATACCGCAATGTTGTCGAAGACCAGACCGAAGCGATCTGCCGGTTCCTGCCCGACGGGACGCATGTTTTTGTCAATGAGGCTTACTGCAGACTTGTGGGAAAGACAAAGGAAGAACTCCTCGGAAAAAAGAATCCCTTTGTCATATATCCGGACGACCGCGGGGGTGTTTGTGCACATCTGCAATCCCTGACACCGGTAAAACCCTGCGGTATTCTCGAGCACCGGATTAATCTTCCCAACCATTCGGTACGGTGGATCCGGTGCAGTGACCGGGGCTTTTTTGACGATGATGGAAAGCCCCGGGAGTACCAGTCGGTCATAACCGATATCACTGACAAGAAGACCGCAGAGGCAGCACTGGAAGAGTCCCGGGAGACCTTCAGATATGTCATTGATTTTTTTCCCGAGGCATTTTACGCTGTCGACAAGACTGGACGAGTCATTGTCTGGAACAAGGCAGCATCAGATCTGACGGGGGTCTCCGAGCAGGAGATGCTTGGAAAAGGTAACCAGGCCTATGCCGTGCCCTTCTATGGAAAGCGCCGGCCCTGTCTTGTGGATAATCTCATCTTCCCAGAAAAACCGGAGGTCCCGACAGGCCCCGCCATAACCCGGGAGGGAAAATGCCTCATGGCGCAGACAATAATTACGGTGCGAAACGGACAGGAAATCCCAACACGGGTCAAGGCTTCGCCCCTTTATGATCCGCTTGGGAAGATGATTGGTGCAATAGAGGTTATCCGTATCCCTTCAGGCACCGTTGTCACACCCTGCAGGAATACACCACCGGGAAGCGGAACCTGCAGATCCGGTGCCCATGAACGGGAACTGGCGACGGGACTGGACGGGAAAAAACAGGGATCACGCTTAACAACAGTTCCAGGTCCTGTACTGCCAAGGGGAGATACTGATAAAAGACCCTTTGAACAATAGTACGAAACATGAAGTATACACCACGGCACATAAAACGATATCTCGATGAGGGGAAAATCGATCCCAACCTCTGGAAGATCCACTTCCCTCACATTCTTCCATCCCAGGTTCCGGAGTGCAGCGAATGTGAGGATAAGAAAAACAACCTCTGCCAGGGGGGTAAGAACCCGGTTGACTGTTTCCTTGGTATCCATGCGGAGGAAGTACATGCAGAAGAGGACTCAAAAAAGTCCCATAAAGAGAAGACCAATGACTTTTTCCCGGGAAAAAAGCCAAAGAAGATTAAAGTGCCATCCGGTGCCAATGTCGCCTTCGATCAGTCGAAAATGTAACCAGAACGTACAGCAAGTACACTTTGTGTGCCCGGATACAGGGTAATAATTCCCTTCTTTTCGACAGTCAATTTAAGGGAGGGCGTCAAAATCATTAACTAGGTTTAAATGTTTTTGTTTTTGATTTGATGAATTTTAGAAGATATAATCACATTTTAACAGGAAATACGTGTTTGAGTATGCAGTCCCCCAAAAGAGTGGTTCTGTCAACAGTACCTTCTACTAATTATTTGCAGTTAAAGTCAAATATTTTGTTAAAATTAAAAAATACAAATTAAAACACGAAATTTAAAATCAATTAATTTAAATATCATAATGGGATAGTATCTCGCATACAAATAAAAAGGAGGTGACTGATAAATGTTTGACTGGGCCTGGTTCCTTAATCTGGTAATCGCAATCCTTCAGACCATTGTACAATCACTGCCTGTTGCATAAACTGCACACAGGAACTTCCCAGGGCATGGGAAAAATCACCTGTTTTTTCTGCGTATTTTCCCTAAAAAAAGGGGATTTAAACATCACGATTGTCCCGTATTTCCTGGTCGGCGGCCATCGGGTTCTCTTTGACCGGAAAACCGCCAGATGAGATTTCAGGCCGTTACCGGGTGAAACGACGGTTTCTTGATCCAAACCTGTTTTTTCGGGACTTTTGACCGGTCAAAAAGAATATCTTTATTCATAAAGGCAGGAATAGTCACCATACCAGATAAAGGCGGGATAACCATGACACCTGTTTCACAGATGAGAATTACAGCACTCTTCCTGTGCGGTCTGGCCATCTGCATCATTCCTGTAGCAGCAATCTACACGGTTTCAGATCTTTCAGGATCGATCACCAGAGGCCAGCAGTTTACCGTGGATATCACCGGGAAACCAAATACCGCGTATTATGCATGGCTGACCCGGACCTGGTCGCTCTCGGGGGAACCTTACGATCAGCCGCCGGTAGTTGTCGCCAACCAGTGGAACGTCGAACAGGACTCTTCAGACGGGCCGTATACGATCGGTTCGTACCAGTATTACAACGGGAACGGGAAGACGATCCTTGACGATGTTGCGCCATCGTCATCGGTAATGCCAGACACCAGTTACTATGCCCTTGTCACGACAGATGAATCCGGTAAAGCTACCCTCTCATTCCAGACTTCAAAATACACAGCGCTTCGGTCATATTCGGTCCGGGTAGAAAACCCGTCATCGGTGAACACAGACACCCTCCTTGTGCAGATGGGGAGTGCGACCGTGAAAAAGGGCGCGATCTCCATTGAAGCTGTAGCGACCCGGCCGACAAAAGAAATGACAACGGTGGCAACTCCTGAACCGACGTTTCCCAAGACCCTGGTTCCCACAACAGTCCTGACCACACCCACCATTCCCGGGACAGAGACCCTTCCGGCAACGACAGGTACCCGGAAGGCTCCGGTCGGGCCCGGTATCAGCCTTGCTGCATTGTGCGGGGGGCTCATGCTGCTCCTCGTGATGAAACGGCATGACCGCTAAAACGGTCCCCGTGACCTGCCGATATCACCGTCCGACGTGCTGCTCTTTTTTTGCCAGTTTCCCCGGCCGCGGCCGGTCCTCGTGTGTCCCGTGATCGGTATTGAGATCTATCTCTGCCGCGCCGATGTGGGGATGATGGCGGGGCCCCGTCATTGGTTTCTTTCGGGCACTATGCGGAGGATGGGATGCGGGATGCTTCTCCGGATGGTGCGTGTGGTGCTCCCGGTGCCGGCCTTTGTCCTGGCCGCCCGGGGAATGAGGAGTCTCCACTTTCCCGGATACCGGATCCGATACAGCAGATGACGAGGGTATTGTCTTTCGTGGCGACATAGTCAGGGATCATAGTTCGGGATTTATAAATTCATCTCCGGCATACAGATCGCGGGGATAGCCAAAGGAACAAAAAAAGCGCATCCTTCATATCCTTCGCCCGGAAACGATCAAGGTATACTCTGAGAGGGTACCATGGAGCAGAACACAAAACACGATCAACCCAGCACTTCTGCCACCTGTGTCCTGACCCCCGCAGCAGACCGACTCCAGAAATTTTTTATCCGGCCGTTTTTCCTCTCGCTCACTATCGGTATCCCGTTCTGCATCTTTAAAGGGCTCTTTGGCCTTGCTGCATTCAGGGCCGGCATTGCATCCTCAGGCACGGCGCTTATTATGTTTGGAGCGTTTGTTCTCGCATGGGCCACAACTGACCTGCTCATGAACATCTGGCGATCCTTATCAGATCTTGTCGGTCATCCCGCCGGAATCGAATATTGCTCAATTGCCCAGCTCGGGAAACTGGCTCACCGCCCGATGATCTTTCTTGCTATCGATACCCTGCTCTCGTTTGGCATCATTTGTCTGATGCTCTGGTCCGGCTGGATTGCAACCCTCACCGTCACGGAAGCCTACCTCTGGTACGCGGCAACGACCCTCAACCTCATCAGCCTCTCGGTTGTCTCTCTCTATAACGAGATGAAAAAAACAGAAACCTTCACGTAAAAACGGGACTATTGTTCACTGGTCGGGACCGTTTTTAAGATAGCCGATCACAGATTCGACCGTCTCGGGCGCCCGGGGAAGAAAGATGTGGCAATACTGTTTAGGGTTCTTTGCAAGAAGACCGGGGTCTGATGGCAGGATCGATAGCGTGGCACCGGGCAGGACAGATTCTCTGACCGGGACAATCCCGTCGCCGGCATATGTCATCTGCCAGCCGCCTTCGGGAAGAAGCTCGCAGGTCTTCTCGTCAAAACAGGGAAAAAATCCGGGATTCTTTGACCTGTTTTCCGCGCAGATGATCCTGTACGCAATATCCGACCGGGTCCCGGCCTTTTGCAGGGCCTTCAGGGTCGGGCTTTCCGGCCGGCAGGCCTGGACGATAACATCTGTCACCGGCTCGAAATTTCGGGGGACAAACGTCCCGACAAGACGCTGCGTGATCCCTGGCCCGATCACCGGATCGCAGAAGAGCTCGGCAATAGATGAGCCGTTGTTGGGTGGCCCGATCGCAATAATCTGGCGCACGTTCTCGCGCCGGGCACTCCCGTCCATGACCTCAAGGAAATAGCGGGTAGCACAGGACCCGATCGAATGGCACACGATATCGACCGGGCCATCATATCCCCGTTCGCGGCGCTGCACGGTAATATAGTCACCTAGTGCGGTGGCGATGACTTCCATTGTCGCACCGGCAAGCGCCGTGTGGTCAAAACTCCAGTACGGGATCTTCTCTTTGTCCAGCCGGGGAACGAGCCGGTTCCAGATACCGGGGTGGCTTTTCCAGCCGTGGACAAGGATGACAGGAACGGGTTCCGGCATGGGTAAAAAAAGATTGGTTTCCTTCAGCCATAGTCATTGCGGGATTCCACAGGCCCGCAGTAATACAACAAAAAAAGGAGATTTGTCGGGAAAGGGCACGTTACCGGGTATCGTCTCCAAGGGATTCCCGGCTCCGCATCTGGTAGAGCACCATCGGGTCCATCTCCTTGTATTCCTCGGGGCTTGTCCGCATGATCACATTTGTGATCCCGCTGTTGACAATCATCTTCGAACACAAAAAGCACGGCCAGATCTGGGTAAGCTCCCCGGTTGCAACATCGAACCCGGCAAGGTACAGCGTGCAGCCCCGGGCGAGCTTTCCTGCCTGGAGCATCGCGTTCATCTCGGCGTGCACGCTCCGGCACCGCTCGTAGTTGGAACCGGACGGGATGTTATGCTCCTTTCTCCAGCACCGGTTGAGCTCCGTGCAGTCCATCTGCTTTCTCGGGGCACCGGTGTACCCCGTCGAGACAATGGTATTGTATTCATCCACGATGATAGCGCCGAAATTGCGCCGGAGGCAGGTGCCCTGGTTGGCGCACCGCTGCGCAAGATCGAGAAAATACTGGTGCCTGTTGGTCCGCATCAGAGATCTGTTTGGGAGAGACCGGTATTAAAGAGGCATGGTTGCCGGCTTTCCGGCACCCCTCCGGCCAAGATCTCTATCCTTATTGGCGCCCCGGGTAAACGAGAGATCATGGATAGAGAACGCCGGGCGATACCGACAGAAGGATACGACATCCCTGCGATCGGGATAAAAACCACCAAACCCCGGGGTGCAGCGGTCATCCTGCCAGGATACGGGGGTACCAAGGGATAAAAACGGTCATGGTTCCCGGCGGAATGCACCGCGATATCTTCCTTCTTGAACCGGCATTTTCCGCCATTGCCGGCCAGATTGAAACCTGGTACCGGGTATGCTGACCGACCTGGAACAGCGAAAAAAATGCGGTTACACGCTTTTATGCATTTTATGAGATGATGTTGAGCAACCGGACGGCAAGGTAGAATATCGCTGCGATATGCAGGATAAGAAATACCGGGACAAGGTAAAACAGAACCTTCCGGGTTTTATGATGGAAGATCTGCATCCCCGCCCAGGCGCCAAACGGCCCGATGAGGGCAGATACAAGAAGCACACGCTCGGGAATCCGCCAGTCATTGTTGCAGGCCCTTCGCTTGTCTGCCGCATACAAAGAGAACACGACTGCATTTACGACAAGGTACAGCATAACTGCTGCAAGGATATTGGAAAACTGGATCATACGTACCTTCTTCCTGTTTGTTGCCGTCAATGAAAAATACCGGGCTTCCCTGAAGGATCCACGCAGGGAACGGGAAAAAAGAGATGTAACGGGCCCATACAATATATACCCATGAACGTTCCCCGGGGTATCCTGTCCTGCACCGCCATCGCCTCCCTTATCCTCGCTCTTGCACTTGTGGCCGGGTGCACCGGACTCCAGCCGCGCCCGGACGGACTCCCGCAATCCGGCCAGTACGCATTCCTCGATCACCAGGTGTATTACACCGGCATGCTCGTGAACGGGACCTGTCCGGCTCCTGTGATAAATGTCGAAGCATACCGGTTTGATCCGGAGAAAAAGACGCTTGCCGGGATAGTCCCCTTTACGGTAAACGAATCCCTGCTCCTTGTATACGGGAACCGAGTCACCCTTTCAGGAGGATATGGCAACGGCAGCTACGGATCGCTTGTCGGGGCATACACCCTCCCGTTTGAAAGCGGGAACCTTTCCGTAAACGGGTTCACCAGGAACGGGACGATGTACCTTACCTACCAAAACCAGACAATATCGCTCGATCCGGGAACCCGGTGGGTGGATGTTGCAACCGCAACCGAGACAACCACAGCCTGTACCATCAACCGGACCGTCACCGACAGCATCACGTACTACGGGAATTACCCGCAATCAGGGATCCTGAAAACAAAACTCGCATGAAGCCGGGATAGATCCCTCTTTTCACTTTCCCCCCGCACCCATAAGGGCTTTAATACCCCGGGACAGATCAGTTCCGTGAGACATGATCGTCGGGAAAGGGGCTTACTTAAAACAGCTGACCGCAGCCACGATGCAGATGAAATCGGTGGACGTAGGAAAGGAGATGGCCGGCAGCACCCCTCCCTCGGTCTTTATCGGGAGCTGGAACTACCCGGACATCTACGCCGGGCCGATGATCACACCTGTCCACGGGGATACAGCCATCATGGACCGGCCGGAGGACTGGATATCCGGCAACCGGTCGCAGGAGGAAATTATCGGCTACCGGATGAACCTTGTACGGGGTAAACGGCTCAACAATGCCTTTGACCTCGACAACCGGTTTGTCGGAAAGCTCCAGGAGATCGTCCTCTCAGAAAACTCCATCGAGAGCGAGGCCTCCTTTGAGACCGCTCCCGCAGGACTCTCATTTTCCGAGGAACACACGCCATTCGGGCCGAGCGCACCCCTCGAACGCTTCGAGATCGAGGCTAAACGCTGGGACCACTCGCTTGAGAAAGTCTACTACGATACCGATCTCCTCTCCCGGGACGCCGTCCTTGATCTCCACCGGACGGGAACTCCCTTCTCCACGATCCAAAAAGCGTTCTCGGCCGGGACAATGGGACGGGGAGAGAACCGGCACCTTGTCCCCACCCGGTGGTCGATAACCGCCTGCGATACGATGATCGGCAACCACCTGCTTGACAGAGTAAAAAAGTGCCCGGTTATCGATACCGTGCGCCTGTATGAGTACGGGAGCCTGCACAACCGGTACGCGGTGATCCTGTTACCAACCGCGTGGCAGTACGAGTGGACCGAGGCATTTCTGCACGTGCTCGGGAACGAAGAGTATGTCTTCTCCGATTACGAAGGGTTCAAACGAAAGACCGGGTACTCCCCGCTCGGCGGCTGCTACTACTCCTGCAAGATGGCGGTGCTCGAAGAGCTTGCCCGGGAGCAGCGGCAGGCCGGGGCGATAATCCTCCGCGAGGCACTGCCCGGCTATATCCCGATGGGGGTCTTTAACGTGAGGGAGAACGTGAGGAGCGCGATGCGGGAGATACCCACGGAGTTCGAGGACCTCAAAGGGGCGCTCGGCCACATCTCGGAACGCTTCACCCTGCCCGTGCAGCGGTTCATCACCGGGACAACGCTGCTCAGGGACAACCTTCGGCAGCGTCAGTGTACCTTAAGCGATTTTGCCGGCCCGCAGGAGACCGGTAAGGCCCCTGAAGCTCCCGGAACCGCCATATCCTGACAGGAGCCGGGAGGGACGGCAAAAATATACACGAACAGGAGGATACGGTGAGCGAACAACCGGGAACACAGACTCCACGGATCATCCTGCACGCCGACATGGACTGTTTCTATGCGGCTGTCGAGATGCATGACAAACCGGAAACCCGGGGAAAACCGGTGATTGTCGGTGCCGACCCCCGGGGAGGGACCGGCCGTGGGGTGGTATCCACCTGCTCGTACGAGGCCCGGGCGTTTGGCGTACGGTCCGCAATGCCCATCTCGCAGGCATACCGGCTCTGCCCGGATGCGGTCTATCTCAGGCCGGATATGGCCCGGTATGCAGAGGTCTCCGGGGAGATCATGGGGATCTTACGGGCGACCGGGTACCGGGTCCAGCAGGTCAGCATCGACGAGGCGTTTCTCGATATCAGCCAGGCAGGGAGTTTTTCTGCGGCACGCGACCTTGCCGCACGGTTAAAGCAGGAGATCCACAACCGGGTCGGGATCACCTGCTCGTTTGGCATCGCCCCGTCAAAGATCGTCGCAAAGATCGCCTCCGATTACCAGAAACCCGACGGCCTGACCTTACTCGAACCGAAGGATGTCCCGGCATTTCTTGCCCCTCTGCCGGTCCGGAAGATCCCCGGGATCGGGGGAAAGACCGGGGCACACCTCGATGCACTCGGGATTGCAACCATCGGAGACCTTGCCACCTGCGACATCCAGCGCATTATCGGGGCATTTGGCCGGTCCGCCGGTCTCCTCCGCGAAACTGCACTTGGCCATGACGAGAGCGAGGTGATCGAACGCGACGGTGTAAAATCCATCTCAAAAGAGACGACGTTTCCGCAGGACACCGACAACCCCGAAGAGATTGCTGCCACCCTTGAATCTCTCGTCCGTGAGGTAGCCCTGTCACTTGCCGATGAAGGGTTGTATTTCAGGACGGTGAGTGTCAGGATCCGGGATGACGGATTTGTGACAGCATCGAAAGCAAAATCCCTGCTCCATTACCACAACGACGAGGCGGCGATCCGGTCGTCAGCAGAAACCCTCCTTGGCGAACTCTGGTGCGGGAAAAAGATCCGGCGGCTTGGCCTGCGCCTTTCCGGGTTCCGCAGAAAAGATGCCGGCCAACAGACCCTGGCCGGATTCTGACCTGTTGCACACTGCCGGTAAAATCAGGACTCCCTCCCCCATCCCGGTTATAGGATATCCATACGATATCCCCACGCAGTTTCCCAAACCACAGCCTGAAAATAAGAGGGGGGGAATTATGCCGTCTTTTCCGCAGGTTCACTAACTGCAGGATTACCCGGCAGGAAGCCGATGACAATAAGCGAAAACCCGGCAGCAACAAAAAGCCCGAGAATCGTAAGGTACTGATTTGCAGAAAAGAACATCTCACGGACAGGGTATGCCATGAATGCAATGGCAAAAAGAAGCGTCCCGACAAGGGCTGCCGGGCGCCGGATAACCCCGTGGTTGAGCGCAGTTATCACAAGCGTACCGCAGGCAAAGAAATACAAGAGAGTCATAAGCGCCGGCCCCGAAGCACCGGTGGAAAAGATAATGGCAAGCGGGACGACAAGCGAGAACACAAGGATGCCAAGAATGACCTGCCCGGAAAACGGCATCCGGGGATAAAGCCGCCCGTATGCAGAGGTGAGGATAATTATCGACGCAACAATGCCCATATCTATGAGACTCGGGAAAACCCATGCCTTGCCACCGTCAAGACCCGTGAAGTACCAGGCAACATTGGAAAGCCCCCAGAGGGCAAACGCCCCGGCCCCGTACAGCATGCCGGTATTACGCCCGTACCGGAAATACAAAAGACAGATGGCACCGGCACCGGCAAATGCCGTGACAAGCTGGAGATAGTAACTCATGGCAAGGTATTCCGGGGACGGGAAGATCAGAAGTGCAAGCGCGAGGGCAACCGCAATTCCGGCAAACGCACCGAAAAGACCGGATATCCCCCCCCAAAGGAGATCCTTATGTACCCTGGGCGCAGATGGAGCGGACAGTTCAGACATACGCCATTCTATTCAACGGCCAGGCAAAATAATGTATTTTTTTCGGGGGATTTTCCGTGTGCCCAGCGCCGGGGATTCGATCGCAAAACCGATCTGCATGGATATGTTAATCTTCCCCGACATCATTTAAATAAACGGAGTTGTTTCGATCACCGAGAATAACCATAAAAAAGGGAAATCGTCAGGAGACGAGGTATTTGGATCGCCCGGGGAGGTCAACGCGGACGGTACACCCGTAATCCGTGTCCGGCTCCCGAAAAAGTGGAACAACGAGATGTTCGGATCTGCCGATCTGATGATGGGGGCAAACCATATCCGGGTCCGGTGTTTCGACGGGGTCACCCGGATGGGCCGGATCAAGGGCAAGATCAAAAAACGTGTCTGGATCCGTGAAGGCGACACGCTTATTATCATCCCGTGGGCCTTCCAGGACGACAAGTGCGATATCGTGTACCGGTACCTTCCACCGCAGGTCGACTGGCTCAGGAAGAACCGTTATCTCTGACTTTATTCTGCTTTTTTCCCACCGGTGTCGCATCCCTTCCCGGAGTAGTGTCTCCGCGTTCCATTGTTTTGAAGGGGTTTAAAAACAAATATACTCTTATTATGCAGACAAACGAACAAAAAATCCGAATGATCCGCGACCAGCTGCCCCGGATCGGGATCCGGGAGCGGGGAATCAGCGATGATACGCTCTTGTCCATGTACTGCATCGATGCAAACGGCCGGCTCCGCAGCAAAAAAGCGGTACAGCCCCAACAAACCAAATAGTCCCACATATTCTTTTTTCTTCCTGAAACTGGCGGGTACAGGTACCGCAGGGTAACAACCAGCCTGCGGCTTTTTTCCTTTGGTTTTCCTTGTTAGTTCAGCACCACAATTCCTGCGTTAAGACAGGCAGCAAAGCAGCACCAGGCAAGGTACGGGGCAAGCAGCCATGCAGCAGTGGGGGAACTCCTGTGGAATGTCCATGCGGTCGCTGCGATGACCGCAATCAGGACGAGGAGTTCTGCAAGCGCCACCACCGGATTGTGGAGGCCAAAGAAGAGAAACGACCAGAGGACATTGAGGATAAGCTGGAGCACGAACAGGCATACTCCCTGCACGCAGAGATGCCTGTCAGATCCCTCGCGGACAAAGAAGAAAAGCGAGATTCCCATGAGGATATAGAGGAGGGTCCAGGCAGGGGCAAAAACCCACCCGGGCGGCGTGACCGGGAGCCTGGCAAGCCCGTCATACCAGCCGTGAATGTTTGCGGCAGTGACACCTGCACCAGCTATTCCTGCAAGCAGGGGAATTGCGATAAAAACAAAGAACATAATGAGGGTCCGGGGCCGGGGGATTTCCATGGGTGTACCCTTACCGCCCCGGGACATGAAGGTGACGGCAGGGACTCAAGGCAAGCAGGATTGGGTCGGGGTCTGAGGGGGGAGGGGGTACTCCCCCTACCCCCCCATCCACTTTTTTCCCGGAGGGGGGATACCTCCCCCCATGTGCCGGGCCAAAAGGGGGGTGACCCCCTCTCCTCTACTGCCCAAACGAGGGACCCCGTTTTCTCAAAGGAATGTACAACCAACGGCATTTCCCGTCGGAGTTTTATGCGAAACTTACCTCGTGACCGTGAGGAAACGAGGCCACGGTCCGGCATAAGGGGGGGAGGGGGTACCCCCCCTACCCCCCCGTCCATGTTTTTCCCGGAGGGGGGATACCTCCCCCCCATGTGCCAGCTCAAAAGGGGGGTGACCCCCTCCCCACTGTAACCCAAAAGAGAGTTCCCCGGGGGTTACAACAGAAGTTCCCGGAGAAACACCTGTTTTTTCTGTGCAGGCCGGGTGAGAGGGGACAGGGGGGATATCCCCCACCCACCCCTTTTGTGTCTGGAGGGGGCGGGATTACGCTGCCGAGAGGATCCTCCATCACAAAAAATCATCCAAAAAGAGGGCCCATGAAACCAGCAGGGGCGTTTTCCCCGGCCATCCACGGGAATTAATGTAGAAACGGACATGAACCGATCCGGTTCACACCGGAATCATGAAAATCAAAAACTGAAGACTCCGTTTTCAATGCCAGGTTAATAAGATCAATTTGATTTTCATGGGAAATCAGGCCAGTTATCCGCCAATAGCCCGCTCCCAGATCATGACAAGGATTTCAAACGCGATGAGGAGGATAACCACCCATTCAAGGAAGTTCGAGTGCTGGATCCGGACCTCATCGGACAGCATCGAGTAGTTCTCCCGGATTACGTCGATCTTCCGGCTCACGCTCTCACTCCACTGCCCGCTTCTTAAGATCTTCAACGCGGTCGCATACACCCGGGCGTAGTAGATATCCTCGGTCACCTTGATCAGGTTATCGACCTTCTCGATCGTCTCCGAGATCTCCGCCGAGATCTTCATCTGGTGGTTCATGATCTCGTGGTACCGGCGGCTCCGGGAAAACCACGACAGCTGATCAGCATGTTCGATATCGTCATACATCCGGGCCATCTCCCGGGTGAGCTCACGGTCGTAGTACCGCAGCTCAAGCACCTGCACGTTGGCAAACTCGATGAGATCGATAAGATCGGTCGGGCTCTCGGGACTGCATAACAGCGCCGAATCCCAGGAGATCACCGCGAGGTCATCATTGGTATAGCTCAGAGAATTTTTGACGATATCCTCGTGGATCTGCGGGGAGACTGCGGACCTGTCACCGACAAGGAGCGGCACCGGGTTAATCGAATCGTCGCGGCGGTCGGCTACATAGATCGTATAATCCTCATAAAATTCAGGATCAACGGCAAAATTCTTGATATGCGGCTTAATGATCTCCACGAGCGTATTGAGATACTGGAGGAAGAAATCAGAAAGCCCTTCCTGGCCGGCAAACCGGAGAGCGATCTCTTCAAGCTCGCGATAATCGGCAGTCGGGTTCTCGTGGATGAAACAGAGGCTGATAACCCCGATATCATAGACACGGGCAACTGCGGAAAATTCAAACGACCGTCCATCCCGTTCCACCACTATCGGCAGCATCCGGATGAGAAGCGGAGGGGACTCAAGCATGATTGATTTGGGTTGGACCCGGACAAAACTGGTACGGACCGTAAAATAATTCTGGGCCAGAGCTTTTTCCAGCCAGTCGATATCGATCTCCCGACCGATATCATAGATGCGGTAAAACCGCAGAGAGATCATAACAAGCACTCCTTTTCCCGGGACACATGCCCGGGAACACATGTGGGGTACATTGAGCCTGAATCACCATAAATCCTCACACCGGCCCGAAAATCCGGTTTTTTTACAAAAATCCGGATTTTCTCACTGCCAAAAACAATAACCGGGGGACTGCCTGCGGTGATTTATATCCCTGCACAGCAAACCAACGATACAGATTCAAGCATGATTACCGATTTTCTGTCCGTAGGAATGGTCGTCGTCATCGGGCTTATGGCAGGCACCGCGATCGGTCTTGTGATCGGCTATGCCGCTCACCTGCAACGCCCGTTATGGTCGGACATGACGCGAAAAGCAAAAGCTGCAAACATCGCGCTTGTCCTTGCCTGCTCGGCAGTCTGTATTGTCGGGCTTGCATGGCGTTTCCTCCTCATGGATTAGACCCTTCGGTGCCGGGCGCTTCCCCGGATCGAAAGCGCCAGGGAAAAAAACCATAACACGACATACCATACAGGTGCAGCAGGCGTGGAAACCGGTCTTTTTGTTCACGGGATTATCATCGGGATTGCCCTTGCAGCCCCGGTCGGGCCGATTGCGCTCATGTGCCTCCACCGGACCTTCTCGCAGGGCCGTCTCCATGGAATTGTCTCCGGCCTGGGGATTGCCACCGCAGATGCGTTCTATGCTGCGGTAGCAGCATTCGGCCTTGCCCTGATCTCGGACTTCCTGCTTGCCCGCCAGTGGTTTTTCCGGCTCTTTGGCGGCCTTGCGCTGATGGCGGTCGGTATCCGGATCTTTATTTCCGCCCCGCCGTCAATCGAGGACCAGCCTGAACCTGCCTCCTACCTTGCCGGGTATTCCACCATGCTTGCCTTAACACTTGCAAACCCCTTGACCATCCTCTTCTTTACCATCATCATCCCCGGCTTTGGGGTTGTCATTAAAGGAGATTCGTGGATAGTCCCGGCGGCGTTTGTTGCGGGAGTCTTTATCGGCGAAATTATCTGGTGGGTGCTTTTGTGCGGGTCTGTCGGGTCCGTGCGGGCTTACCTTACAAGGGAACGCCTGCACCTTATCAACCGGATTGCCGGTCTTGTCATCGCGGTCTTTGGAATAGCCCTGATTGTCTCCTTGTTCGTGACAAAAGATATTCTGTAAAGACCAGATGGTTTCCCAAACCGGGCTTTTTTTCCAGGGTTCAGTCCCTGCGTGGGAAAGTTCGTATTTTAAAAAAAGACTGTCGGACCACAATCTGGTTCACATATTGAATAGTTCACTTAATTAACCATTCAACAAACAAATTTTCACACTTCCCGGAGAGATGCAAACACGACTGACATGATCCGGGACCGGGCGGCATTACCCCCTCATCTTTTCATCGGCCATGATCGTTCCCGGAATCGTGACCTGCCGGAGAATCTTTGAATAACGCATTACTCTTTTTTTAATCCGGTTGCCGACCGGCAATTACCATATACAGGCCGGAGAATCCTTAAAACAAATCAAAAAAAGGATATTTATTTACTGCTGCTTCTTGTTGAACGAATCGATGACCTTGTCCATGATTGCTTCGCTCCGGTTCCGGAGACCAAAGCCAACAAAGATCGCAATTGCTGCGCCAAGGCCGATCCCGACTCCCCAGGCAATCGGGGTGACAAACGTGTAGATGATCGTGAGGTCAAGCATCAGCTGCGACAGGGCAAGAACCGCGATCACGAAATACAAAAAGATCCGGAGCAGTACAAGGACCGGCGTGATGAACTGGATCTCCTGTTTTGCATAATAGCTGTTCAGGAAATCGATAAAGTAGTCCGCCAGCAGGAAACCGACGACAAGGAGGATGACAAAGGCGACAACGTGAGGGATGTACTCCACAATCACGGTCATGAGGTTGCTCATGTATTCCATGTTGAGGATATCCACAGCAGCAAGGATTGCAATCAGGTACACGAAGATCCGGACTGCGAGATCTCCGATATATCCGACCGTGATACCCGCCTGTTTGACCGAGCCTGATAACGATCCCTCAACGGCAACTTTCTCAACGACATGCTGTTCACTAATCTTGTCAAGGATAATCCGGACAGCCTTACCAAGCAGGCGGCCGACAATCCAGCCGATGATAAGAACTACCAGGGCGCCCAGGATACTGGGAACATAGGTCATGATAGTTTCATACCATCTGTTAACCAGAACGACAGATACAGACTCCATATACCTACCTGATTCGTATGGGTATTATATATAGAATTGCAGGAGGTCTATAAATTAAACCCTGATTCTTGGGGATTTTTTCGTGTACACGGCTTCTTCGTGCTGTACAGGATTCCCGCCATCTTTCGGGAAGGCATTGCATACATTTTTACCCTTCTTCAAAAGGGAGAGATCCCAAACGTACCGGTTACCGGGTGCGTTTACCGAAACCGGGCTCTGCAAAAAAAAGATTTACTGCTGCTTCTTGCAGATCGACTCAATGACCTTATCCATGATTGCTTCGCTCCGGTTCCGGAGACCAAAGCCAACAAGGATTGCAATTGCTGCACCAAGGCCGATTCCGACACCCCAGGCAATCGGAGTAACAAACGTGTAGATGATCGTGAGGTCAAGCATCAGCTGCGACAGGGCAAGAACCGCGATCACGAAATACAAAAAGATCCGGAGCAGCACAAGAACCGGGGTGATCAGCTGGATATCCTGCTTTGCATAATAGCTGTTCAGGAAATCAATGAAGTAGTCCGCAAGCAGGAAACCGACAATAAGGATGATGACAAAGGCAACGACATGCGGGATGTATTCCACGATCACCGTCATGAACTTGCTCATGTATTCCATGTTGAGGATGTCAACTGCGGCAAGGATCGCAATAAGGTACACGAAGATCCTGACTGCAATGTCTCCTATGTATCCTACCGTGAACCCGGCATTTTTAACCGACCCGGAGAATGACCCCTGATCTGCAACCTTCTCGACAATATGCTGTTCGCTGACCTTGTCAAGGATAATCCGGACAGCTTTGCCGAGAAGGCGGCCGACAATCCAGCCGATAATCAATACAACCAGTGCGCCAAGGATGCTTGGCACATACGTAAGGATGGTTTCATACCATCGGTTCATCAAATCAACAGGTATAATATCCATACAGTTACCTCTTTAGTTTCATTCCACTAGAGAGCAGATATCATTTGCTGTTATAATAGATAGATTTTTCTTTTATTTCTTATACATACCGATGGTTAACAATAATTATAAATGTTGATTGAGCCTTAAGGTATATAGAATCTCTATAGAATCTGTCTGATTTTCCCATGATGCAGGACTACCAGCAGGAGTTATCCCTGATAAAAGACCTTCTCACGAAGAACCCGGAAGGAATGAGTGTCACTGATATCGCAAAGGCACTCAGGAAAAACAAGAATACTACCGGGCGTTATCTGGATATTCTCCTGATTTCAGGGCACGTAGATATGCGTACCTACGGTATGGCGAAAGTGTACACCTTAAGCCAGAGAGTGCCGCTTTCTGCAATGCTTGGTTATTCCAAGGATCTCATCATGGTCCTTGACTGGGAAGCGCGTATCATCGATATCAATGATAATTTTCTGGGACTTCTCCATCTCCAGAGAAAAGACGCCGTTGGGAAAAACCTGGCCTATCTCCAATCCACCTGGGTGGACCTGCATGAGCTGACACATTCCTTTTCGATAAAACCCACGGAAGAAACAGAACATATACTCTCGTTCCAGATAAAAGACACCGGCGAACGGATCTTCAAGCAGAAAACCATCCCTACGGTTTTTGACGATGGTGCCAAGGGATTTACGATCATTCTCTCGGATATTACCCAGGATATTCTTCGTGAACGGGATCTTAAAGAACGGGAAGAGCGGTTCAGGATGATGGCGGAAAATATCCAGGACGGGCTCCTCATTCTTGAAAACGGAAAAAATACGTTCGTGAATATCCGTTTTGCGGAAATTACCGGATACACGTTTGAAGAGCTCTGGGCCATGAATCCGCTTACTCTTATCGCCCCTGAGGATCACGATGGCGTGGAGTGTATGAAACACCTTACTACTACGGCACCGTTGGAGGGACTTACTGAATTCCAGGCGATCATCCGGAGAAAAGACGGCATCTACCGGCACGTTTATGCCAGGATTACCGGCGTCCAGCATGGGAAGATCCTGTACCATTTTATCATCCTCACCGATGTCACCGAACTTGAATCAAAAGAAGCGGCGCTCTACGAAAGCGAGCAGCGGTTCAGGATGATGGCGGAAAATATCCAGGACGGACTTATTATCGTTGAAAACGATAACGTCGTCTTTGCCAACCGTCGCCTCTCGGAAATCACAGGATATACGCTGGAAGAACTCAAATCGATGAGGGCCTTGGATCTCACGACACCCGAGACCACGCAGATGATGCACGAACTTTTTACAAAATCCCAGACCTGCACGGAACCCCCGGCCATGTTCCAGGGATGGATCCTGTGCAAAAACGGCGAAAAGCGGTGCATTTTCGGGCATATCAACTCCATCCGGCACGGGGAAACAATAAGCACGTATTTCACCTTCACGGATGTTACGGAAATAGCCCACCGGGAGCAGGAACTGTTGGCCCGTATCGCCGAACTTGAAAAGACAGCAAGCCTTTCGTAACCTAAAAAAAACGCTTCTCACCGGTTCGGGGTAATCCGGGAACGATCCGGTGGGGGTCAGTCCAGAGGGACCCTAACCCCGTAAATTCCGGACCGGATCCGTCGGCTTCATCACGGTGAATAGCAAGAGTACTAAGATACGAAATATACACAAAAGAGCAGCACATGGAGAGAGACACTGTTACGGTTGCTCTTGTCCAGATGGAAATCGGACAGGATCTCGCTGAAAACCTCAAAAAAGCGCTTGGGCGTGTAGAATCGGCTGCCAAGAACGGGGCACAGATCATCTGCCTGCCCGAACTCTTCCGGATCCGCTACTTCCCCCAGCAGATCGGAACCGATGCAGCACGGTTTGCCGAGAGTATTCCCGGGGAATCGACCGAGGCATTCACAAGGATCGCACGGCAGTACTCTGTTGTAATCATCGTCCCGGTCTTCGAGCGTTCACCGGCCGGACGGTTCTATAACTCAGCGGTCGTCATTGATGCAGACGGGAGTCTCCATGCCCCGTACCACAAGATCCATATTCCGCAGGATCCGAAATTTTTCGAGAAAGAATATTTTTATCCCGGTGAGCAGTACGCAGTCCACACGACACGGTACGGCCGGCTTGCCGTCCTTATCTGCTACGACCAGTGGTTTCCCGAGGCCGCACGGTGCGTCGCCCTTGAAGGGGCGGACCTTATCATATACCCGACTGCAATCGGGAATTCCTGCACGGATCCGCCGGGTGAAGGAGACTGGCAGGAAGCCTGGGAGCTTATCCAGCGGAGCCATGCCATTGCAAACAGCGTCCACGTAGCCGCAGTCAACCGGGTGGGAATCGAAGGTGAGATCCGGTTCTTTGGGGGTTCGTTTATCTGCGATGCCTTCGGCCACTGCTGCGCCCATGCCGGGGATGCCGAAGAGACTATCATGGCACCGCTGGATTTTGGCATGAACACGTCAATCCGGGAGTCCTGGGGATTTTTCCGAAACCGGCGGCCCGACACGTACGGGAGGGTCTGTTGCCGTGCACCGGAATTCGACGCGACTGCCTCCCTGCCAAAACCGGGGGCAACGCCCAACAACCAGGGCTACCACATGCCCGCAGAATGGGAACCCCACGAGGCAATCTGGCTCTCCTGGCCGCATAACAGGCTGACATTTCCCCGGCTTGCCGAAGTCGAGGATGCCTATGTAAAGTTTATTGCCGCAATATCCCCGACCGAGAACGTTGAACTGTTCGTACCAAGCCCCATGGTGCACCGGATGGTCAAAGGCAGGTTGAGAAGTGCAGGGGTCGATCTCTCGTGTGTTACGATCCGGACCATCACCTATTCGGATGTCTGGGTCCGGGATTACGGTCCGACATTCATCGTGAACCGTGCGCTGGGGAAAGCGGCGCTGGTCCGGTGGGAGTTCAATGCCTGGGGGAACAAGTACGAAAACCAGCTTGCCGACGGGAATGTCCCAAAAGACATGAACCGGTGGCTCGATCTTCCCGTATTCCGGCCAGGGATCGTCCTTGAGGGCGGATCGATTGATACCAATGGGAAAGGGATGGTCCTTACCACCCGGTCATGCCTGCTGAATCCGAACCGTAACCCGAAGCTTACCGAGGACGAGATCGAGCAGTACCTCAAAGTCTACCTGGGAGCAGTAAAGATTGTCTGGCTCAACAAGGGCCTTGTCGGAGACGATACGGACGGGCATGTGGATGACATTGCCCGGTTTGTATCGTCATCGACCATCGTTTGTGCGTACGAAGAGAACCCGAACGATGAGAATTACGCCGCGCTCGAAGAGAACTACCGTATATTACAGGGTGCGACCGACCAGGAAGGAAAACCGTTTACTCTGGTAAAACTCCCGATGCCGGCACCGGTCATCTCCGGTGACGAGCGCTACCCGGCGAGCTACACGAACTTCTATATCGGGAACGGGATCGTGATCGTGCCGACGTTCGAAGATAAAAACGATGCAAAGGCGCTCGCAATCCTCCGGGACATTTTTACCGATCGTCTTGTCGTGGGGATCAACGCATGTGCGATGATCGAAGGATTCGGGGCATTCCATTGCGCCTCCCAGCAGCAACCCCGGCCGTAACCGGCAATTCCGGCTTTTTTTTAGTTTGAACACCCGGGTGAGGATTGCCCTTCGGATTTCTTTCGGGAGTGACGGCATCCGGAGGGTATACTGACAAAACACGCATCTGCCATCATAAAAAAGAAAAAAAAGGTTAGTGTTGGCGGTACAGGACAAGCGCTGCCCCGGCAAACACCAGTGCGGCACACGGAATTACGGCCGAAACCGGAGACTTTGCAGTGGTAGTCTGAAGGGGAACGGATGTTGCTGTCTCAACCGATGAGGTTTCCCCACGAGATCCAACCAGTTCAAACGAAATCTTGGCATAGGGATCATCATAGCCGGCCTGGTTAAGCGCCGCAGACAGCGTTTCCATTGCTTCCATATCGTGGACGCTGCCGGTTCCCGTAAACGTCATGACCTCCGCACCAGTCTTGGGGTTGATGACTTCGGACGAATATCCGCTCACATTGATCATTTCAAGATCAAACACACCGTCATTACCCGGGCTCTCGGCAAGGACATAATAGGTTGCTGCCGGGAGATTCTGGGTCTGGTAGGTCTTTGAATATGCGCCGTTCGCATCGACCGGGACGGTCGTGACATTAACATAACTGCCAGCAAAAACCCAGATCTGGACACCTGCCGTCAGGTTTCCGCCATTCGCAAAACCGCTGACCGTCACCGGGTCGCCAATTACAGGCTCTGTGGCGGATACGGTCACCATGAGGGAGGGTTCTTCTGCGGTAGTCGCAGAACCGGCACCGGAATTTGCCGACGTATCATCTGCCGCAAGAACGGAGACCGGCAGGAGCATAAGCAACGCAATAATAAGGAATGCTGCAATCACAGACTTCATAAGGGACCGTTGGACGTTTATCGATATGAGAGTTATGTTTTTTATAGAGGGCGGGCAGACCTGCCTTAGTTGAGTTGGCCAATTTAAGGTATTTAAAAAATCAGGACGTGAAAACGAACGAAGAAAAACCCTGCCCTGCCGATCCCGGATCGCCGCACCATGTATTTTCTGTCCCTGCTGGGATTTTTTGCAATCTTTTCAACAACCATCGCAAAAAACCCGGTCCTCCCGCTCTTCTCACATGCGATGGGAGCAGACGATGCCCTCATCGGCATCATTGCCGCATTTTCCCCGCTTGCCGGTATCCTCTTCTCGTTTCCTGTCGGCGTGATCTCGGACCATATCGGGAGAAAACGGCTCCTTGTCGCAGCAGGGATCGTGTTTCTGTCTGCTCCTCTCCTGTACCTTGTCATCACGGAGCCGGTATGGCTGATCCCGGTCCGGTTTTTCCACGGGACGGCAACCGCAATCCTTGGCCCGGTCGTTTCTGCGGTCATTGCAGAACGATTCCCGGAGACAAAAGGCGAGATGCTTGGCCAGTACTCGTCTGCCACGCTTATCGGCCGGACTCTTGCCCCGCTTGCCGGTGGTGCCATCATCACGTACTGTGCTTTTGCCCCGGGCCTGTTTGCTTACCATGCAGTCTACCTCGCCGCAGTCCTTGCTGCCTTCCCGGTCCTTGTCATGACACTCATGTACCGGGAGGAGGGGCGGAACAGCATTCAGGTACTCCGGTTCCCGGTCTTCCGCGAAAGTTTTGCCGTTTTCTTTGCAAACCCCCGGCTCCGGGGGACCGCATTCGCCGACATGGCGACGTACTTTACCTTCGGTGCCGTGGAGACGTTCCTCCCCATTTATCTTCTGAGTCTTGGAATCGGGGCATACCAGACAGGAATCATCTTTGCCGCACAGGTAATAATCATCGCCGGTACAAAACCGTTCTTCGGGATGATTGCAGATCGGGTCGATAAACGGATTCAGATCGTTGCCGGTCTCGTCGTTACCGGTTGTACCGTGGCTGCATTTCCCCTGGCAGGATCCTTTGCCGGGTTCCTTTTCGTGAGCGCAGTCTTTGGGGCGGGCATCTCCCTTTCCACCGTCGCAACGAGCGCCTATGTCGCAGATATCGCAAAAAAAGAACAGCTTGGAGCATCCATGGGGGCACTCTCTTCGATCATGGATATCGGCCAGTCCGGTGGACCGGTGATCACCGGGATTGTCATAACCGCGATCGGGTATGCGGCAGGTTTTTTTGCAGGATGCGTCCTTGCTCTTGTCATCACGGTATTCTTTGTCATCTCTGCCCGGGACTCACCAAAACCCGGAGCGGCATAGTACAAGCAAAAACAGGCCGCATCGGATGCAGCGTGGGCAGTCCGTTGGATACTGACCACTGAAACGTTATGACCAACTCCGCCTCCCCAAAGACGGGCAGGGGGGATAATAGTCCCGGGATCCGGCGGTGCACCGTTCGAAAGGTGCAGGGTATCGGGCTCTGCCGGGCCGATGCTCCGGACATCCGGGGGAATATTATACAGGAGCCCGTGGGTAAACGTACCCGACGGGGCTTCTTCCATGCAGGAGCCCCATGGCCGGATACCCCAAGGGCTTTCCCGTGTTTGCCCGGCTATGTTTATACCAGCCGACCTGCAATATCAGGTACTACAGGTTCATCCGCACAACTCCGGGGATGTGCCACCATGAGTGTTTTAACCGCGCCACAGTCTTTTCCGGATCAGCAGGCACCACCTTCACAGGGATCCGGTCCGGTCCCGCTGAATTTCTGCATCACCCTTTCAAAAGATGGCAGGATCGACCGGTACACTGACCAGCCATTTGAAGATTACTTCGCTCTTATCCGCGAGGCAAGCATTGCCTGGATCGATTACAGCACAAAAGACGATGCAGAAGAGATCGAGCAGATTGCGCAGCTCGCCGGGTTTTCAAAACTCCCGATCCCCAAACTCTCGACCGGGTTTTACTCTGCTTACGAGGATTACGATACAGAACTCGGGATCATGCTCCCCTCCGTGACGATGATAGCGGACAAGATGACGGTCCACCCCCTCTTTGTGCTGATCCGGGAAAATTTCATTCTCACGGTTCATTCACGGGACATCAACCGTCTCCTCCGGTTCTCCCGGTATGCCCTGCCATTTTTCAAGCGGATAAGCCCGGTGGGGACAACCGACAAGATCACCCTGATGCTTGAGCGGATCATCGATGAAAATAACGACCGCAACTTCGAGTACCTGCGGGAGATTGAAGCACACGGGGATGCGATCAGCAAATCCTTAATCGAGGAAAATGTCGCAAAAAAGCAGATCGCCCACAGGATCTACCGGATGAAGCATATCCTCATCGACTACTTAAATGTCCTCTGGGCGACAAAAGATGTCATAAACTCGCTCCAGTACGGGGACGCGGATCTTATCACCAACGATGAAAAGCTGCTGGGGCGAATCGGGATACTTTCGGACAATATCGAGCGTCACATCGAGCTTTCAGAACAGATGTCCAATGTTCTTTCTTCAGGCCTCGAAGTAATGCAGAGCATCTACAACAACCAGCTCCAGAGCCTCAACAACCGGTTTGCCCTCGTGACCGCCTACCTTACCGTGCTTGGCACCGCGTTTCTTGTCCCAAACACCATCGCAACCATTGCCGGAAGCGGCATCATGGAAGGTACGATGGCAGGACAATGGTGGTACCTGCCGCTTCTCGCAGGATCGACCGTTATTGCAACCGCGATCTCGTTCCTCTGGGTCCTGCATGTCTGGAAGGGCCGGGACGGAGACTGACCTGGCGCTTTTTTGGTGCTCCCGCCGGTTTTGGCCGGATGCCGTCTCCTGCGACATCATCCTTTTTTATTTTTGTAAGTTCGGGTGCGAACCATGAACCGATGCACTGGCGGATAACTCCAAAACCTGCATCGCTGTCCAAAAATATTGCCCCGATAAGGGCTTCCATGGTATCGGCAAGGATCGTATCTTCCCCTGATGTCCAGAGGTCCTTTGCTCCTTTTCCGAGCCGTATGAACCGCTTTATCTTCATCCGCCGGCCGATCCGTGCAAGACTGGCATTGTCTTCGAGCTGTTCCTTTACAAGCGTAATCCCGCCTTTTGTCTGGATCCCTTTTTCCATTAAAAAGAGGATGATACTGGTCTTGAGGACGGCATCACCAAGCGTGCTGTATGCTTCCTGCGTCAGACAGACCCGGTTTTTCTGAATAATCTCGTTTGCATAGGCCGGGTGGGTCAGGGCACGGATCAGGTGCTGGGGTTCAAAAAAGTGATAGCCGATGATAGCCTCGATCTCCGACAGGTTCTCTTTTTTTTCCATCGTGTCATTCACCGTTTAACGAGGAAACCATTTAATTCCCGCGGTTGACAGGGTGCTTTTTTCCGCTTCCCCGTTTTCTGGCTGTGAGGTAATGGACAGGTAACTATAATCTCTTTTTCTCCGGGTTTCCTTCAGTGTCCCTGTGAAAGACCAAGAGCCGCGGAATTCATACAGTACCGCTTTCCCACAGGAAGCGGGCCGTCATCAAACACATGACCGAGGTGGGCACCGCACCGGGCACAGAGAACTTCAGTCCGCCGCATTCCCTGCGAGGTGTCGTTTGCCATGCGGATATTCAGCGGGGATACCGGGGCATAAAAAGAAGGCCAGCCGGTTCCAGAATCAAATTTTGTTGTGGAATCAAACAGGGCAGTCCCACAGCATATGCACCGGTATATCCCTGGCTGGTGGCAGTCATGATATTTCCCGGTAAATGCGTATTCAGTTCCTTTTTTTCGGGCTATGGAATACTGCACGGGCGAAAGCTGCTGCTGCCATTCGGCATCCGTTTTTATCACCGGGAATACTTCGGTTACAGTTCCAAGGGTCGGTTCAAACAGGGGGATTTTCTTTTCGGGTTCCGGATCGTCCGCTATCATTTTCCCACCATGACTTCAGATATACGGGAATCGCAAGCACAGGAAATAACCTTTCCTGTCAAATCTGCCCTGACCGTACGAGGGGATAACTTCCCTGCCAATGGATAACGAAATGTCATCCCCTACGCACATACCGGCACGACCAAACGTTTTTTTTACAAATAATAGGGTCACCGTATGATTGACCCTTATCGTGTGTGAAGGAGTTTTATCCAGGAATTTTGGCAGGTATCCGGAACACGAACCGGGGTGGCATAAATTCAGGTTCATTACGCATATGGTGCCGGATTACACCCGGCACCATTTTTATTTGGAGAATAACATTTTATTACTTTAATTGGCTCCCTCAATATAGTATCGTACGAAGGCGACAATACGGTGGTATTTGAATGTCAGCAGTGTGGTGAATGCTGCAGTTACATGGGGGGTGTCATGGGAATAACACGGAAAACCGGACCGGGAAAATACCAGATACACTACCTGACAACCGGTGAGGAACAGAGCGTTGCTATCGATCCTGACAAATCTGCCATTTTCCGGGACCAGGATATCAGGGACCTGCGCCCGATGGGATGTCCTTTTCTCAGGTTTAAAAAAGAAGGGGAAGCAGTCTGTTCGGTCCACGATTCCCGACCCGGCTTATGCCGGCAGTACTCCTGTTTTCGGGTTCTTGTCATGGACGATGCCGGCCACCATATCGGCAGGGTGCAGCCGGGCTCACGGTTCTTTTCCACGCTCGATGCAGGTCTCCGCAAACGCTGGCAGGACGAGATCGCGGGTGTCAGCATTCCCGATGATAACGCATGGGAATCCCACGTGGCGGAGGTATTTTCCCGGGCCGGCTACCGGGTCGTGAGATAATCAAGGCAGCCCGACATTCCCCATGATTCCCTTCGCGTACCTGTTTTCACTTCCGTTTAGCCGATTTTTACCACCACGAATTTCGCGTATTCTTTAACCGTTTGGGCTGTAATCCACTCAATAATACCATCGATTCTGTTACATACCCCATCAGGCAGCCTTCCTTTTTTTTTAACCGCACATTCTCTCAAGGCTTTCAGGATATTTTACGGCAGGAAAAATAACGGCTGAATCAACCTGAATTTTACTATAAACCGTATATTGATATACAATTCGGACATCGGGTTTTCGCCAGACGCCGACGATAGGACACATTTGCCAGGGAAATAAACGAGATCAGGCAGAGAGCTGAGGAGGCCGCGAGGAGGTGGATCCAGAGGTTACCGGGGTTTTCGGATAACGAAATCCACAACGAGGCCTTGTCCGAGATTGTCTTCCTGCCAGAGGCCCGGGGGATTTCCAGCAAAAGCTGTTTTGGAAGGCCAACATCCTGTCCAAAAATATTTGGAGCCGAAAATTTTCGGGCGCGAAACCATTTTTGGCCGGAACGCCCCGACCGATTCCCTGCAAAACTACGAAAACTGACACAAGGTACCCCCCATTCACGACGGAAGTCCTGGATCGGCGAGGTTAGGATTGCAGCCAGTCTTATCTTCCAGACCGGCCGTGAAAATTTTTCCGGCACTTTTTTTTCGCGCTGAAAATTTTTTGGAGGCATCGCGATCCGGCTCGAAAAATTATCTGGCCCGAATTGTAACGGGTGAAACTTTTTTTGTCGTATAATTTTTGGGCCGAAAGATCCGGACGGCCAAAAAAGATTGATTCAAAACCGGAACAACCGGGTCAATTCGGAAACGATTCGGATATCTCCCTCGGGAAAATTCGGATAATTTTTGGATTTCCCGATTGGAGCACACCCCGGTTTCCTGCCGCGAAACCATTTCTGCCGGGATCTTTTTTGGCACCAGACATTTTTCGCGGGATAATTTTTTGCCTGAAACTTTTTTGGACCGGATTTTTTCAGCTTGAAAAAATTTTGGGCACTCATCACAGTGCTGCGAAACTGTTTTTGCCAGAGTTTTCCTGACCAATTACCCGTACTGAAAAAAAACGGCACGCTGAACACAACCTCCACAACAAATACCCCGTAGTATAATTCCTGAGTTCTGCACCATGCAATGTCGGCCCCGGGTGTACATATACAGGACAAACGGTATCTCTCCCAAAGACACAGCATTTTAAGAAACCGGTGAGATCACCGGGACAGTTCAAGAAGGGCCGGGAGATACCACGGGCTGTTGTCAACCAAAAAAAGAAATAGGGTTGACGATAAACAAAGAAAGGCTGTTTATCGGGAAGAAACCCGAGAAGGCCGGTGGCTGAAAACCTATGGAAGAACTGCCCCGGATCCCCAAATGCATGAGCACCCAGCACCCGGACAACGTCCATGTCCCGTTTTTTGCCGAGACTTCCGAACTGGGCGGCGAAGACGAAGTCAGGGAAGCATATTATGTCTATTCCCACCTTGGCTGCCGCGAACAGATGTGGGACTGCGAAGGAAAAGAAGTCGACAATTTTGTCGTTAAAAAACTCCTGACCCGGTACTCTTCGTTCTTCACCGAAAAGAAACTGGGAGAGGACCTCTTCCTCACGCTCCGGGTTCCAAACCCCCATATCGAAAAAGCCGAAGCAAAGATCCTGCTTGAGACACTGGAAAGCATACCCCGGTCCTTCGACATCTCAAAACTGTTTTACAAAGAGGATATCGCCCCGATATTCGAGGTCATCCTTCCGATGACAGATTGCTATGCCGCAATCGACAACATCTACCAGTATTACGCGGATTTCGTGATCGGCAAGCAGTCAAAAAGGCTCGGCGGCCGTGACGAAACGGTCGCTGACTGGATCGGGACATTTGCCCCAAAGCACATCAACGTGATCCCGCTCTTTGAGGATAAGGAAAGCATGCTCAATGCCCACACAACTGTCGGGAGATACCTGCTTGACAAGAACCTCCCCTACCAGCGGGTGTTTCTTGCCCGGTCCGACCCGGCGATGAACTACGGGCTTGTCGCTGCGGTCCTCCTCAACAAACTTGCCCTTGCAAACCTCGCAGGGCCAGCCGAAACAACCGGGACACCCATTTACCCGATCATCGGTGTCGGCTCGGCACCGTTCCGGGGAAACCTCCGGCCCGATACCGTGGACCGTGTCAGCGCCGAGTACCCATCGGTGCATACGTTTACCATCCAGTCAGCGTTCAAGTATGATTACCCGCTGGATGAGGTTGAAAATGCCGTGCGCCAACTCGAAAACCGCACGGTCCAACCGGCGGTTGTGCCCGACAAGGAACGGTGCTTAACGATCATCGAAAAATACACGGAGGCCTACACAAAGGACCTCATGCCCCTCACCGGTATCATCAACCGGATGGCAACCCACATCCCCGGCCGGAGAAAGAGGAAGCTCCACATCGGGCTGTTTGGATATTCGCGGAGTGCCGGAGGGGTTTCCCTCCCTAGGGCCATTGCGTTTTCCTCGGCCCTCTACTCCGTTGGCGTCCCTCCCGAGATCCTCGGACTTTCAGCACTTGACGCAGAGGATCTGGAATTTTTGAGAACTACCTACGTGAACTTCGACAAGGACATGGCAGATGCGATCCGGTACATGAACCCGGACTCGCCATTCCTCACCGAAACCGTGCGGAATGCAGCCCTGGAAATCTACGATGGCGAAATCCACGAAGAACATACGGAGATCACCGGGCGGATCATCTCCGCGGTTAAAGAAAACCGGGTCCACGACATCCCCACCGGTATCCTCCAGGCTGCAAACATACGTAAATTCCTCGGATAATCCCTTTTTTATTCCAGGCAATCATATCCCACCGTTCCCTGTTTTCCAAATGAAGTAACATTCCCAACCGGGTGCTATCATACCGGTGCGAACACAAGGATCTTTTCTTACCGGTCAAGCAGTTTCCATCAATTTTATTCCTCATCATTCCATCCTTTGTATCTGTCCCGTGCCTTCCTCATAATGATCACAATCTTCGGAATCCGGCGAGCCTTTTTTTGATTATCTTCCCGAAACACACCCCACAATTCCGTACGGGAATTCTGCCTGTTTTCACCCCATAACCCGTATGGTGGCATACAATAATGCAGAGATGAAAATCCGGTTCGCGGTCGTTGAAGCGATGATATACACACGCGGGGATGAACACCAGAACAGCTTTATAGCTCCATGACGGCTGCACTTTGTCTGAACATACGTGACCGTGATACGGTGTCAGGACAGCCAGCGGGCAGGTGGAAAAGGATATTAAAAAAGATCGCGGGGTGGATTCAGATTAACGGTCAGGAAGTCAAGCCAAGTGCCCGGATGACTGCCCCGCCAAATTCCACGGTCCCGACCGATCCGCCAAGGTCCCGGGTCCGGATACCGGATGCAAGCACTGCAGCTATGGCAGATTCGATCCGACCGGCTCCTTTACGGTCCCCAAGATGGGAAAGGAGCATCGATGCACTTCGGAGGGCCGCTATGGGATTTGCGATATTTTTCCCGGCAATATCCGGGGCGCTGCCGTGAACCGGTTCAAAGAGGGCATACCGGTCGCCGACATTGGCGCTCGGGACAAGCCCCAGGCCCCCGACAAGGTACGATGCGACATCCGAGAGGATATCGCCAAAGATGTTGGTTGTCACGATCACATCGTATGCAGCCGGGTGCTGGAGGACATCAAGGGCCAGGGCATCGATGAACTTGTCGTTGCACGAGATTCCCGTATCTTTTACCTCTGCAATGCAGATATCCCGGAAAAAGACATCGGACTTGAGTACATTTGCCTTATGGCCGATGGTGAGTTTACCCGAACGTGATTTCGCAAGATGGAGTGCAGACCGTACTATCCGTTCCGAACCGGTGCGGGTCACAAGCCGGAGCGTAGTCGCCCGGTCCTCCGTGCTCTCTTCAATTCCCGAATACAGGCCCTCGGTATTCTCCCGGACAATCATAATGTCAAAATTGTCGCCTTTCACCGGCCGCAGGTTCGCATACAGATCGAGAGCTTTTCGTATACGCAGGACCACGCTCTGGTAATCCTTCATCGGAAGAGTTGTTATCGCCCCGAACAGAACAGCGTCCGCAGTTTTGAGCGCCGCAATCTCATCGTCAGAACAGGGGCAGCCGGTCGTTTCCCACCGTCCGTATCCTACATCCACCGGGAAAAACTCGTATTCCGGGTGGAGCAGGGCAAGGGCGTTTTGTGCGACCGGGATCACTTCGTGGCCGATCCCGTCACCTTCGACAACGGCAATCTTTGTCATTTTTCCCTCCACTGGCCGACAAGCTCCTGCACGGACCGGAAGATCTTTGCCGGGCTTGCACCCCAGTGGACGATGGCACCGTATTTCCCGTGCCAGATCCCCACGCCTTCACGTTCTAAACGGCAGCACCGGGCGATAAACGGCTCCTCTTTGACCTGTTCCAGCGGACAGATATTCTCAAGCGTATACTCCTTCCCGTAGACCTCAGTACAGAGCTGCGTTGCCGTGAGGCATCCTGCCACCAGGTCGCCGCTTTTTAAGGAGTCTGCATCCAGCGTCCGTGGATAGCCGGCGGCCCGGCAGGGATAGATATCTGCGGGAATCTTCGAAATGTCCCGGACATGATGCTCGAAGACCACGGAGAGATCACCAAAGAGCCCGATCTCCTCTATCTCACGGATACTTGCCGAAAGGGTTGGCCGGGGCGGGATAACATCGTAGACATGCACCGTCAAAAACCCGGAGAGATCGGGGTCAAGCACAAAAGTCATGTTTTCCTCAAGGCCGGTAAAGACCGTGCAGCGGTACCCGGATTCAAGGGCGAGCCGAACCAGCCGGGCCCGGTCGTTGAGCCGGACTCTCTCCGGATACCGGTAAATCTCGCCCGGGGTCGCAAGGATCCGGGAGGCGGCGATATCCCGCATGACCGTCTTTTCTGTCGGATCCAGCGTAACCTCAATGAGCTCGTATCCTTCGCTTACCTCCCGGAGTAGGTACCTGCTCAGGGTATAGACCCGGTCGCCACAGGGTTTTGTCGTCGCAAGCCCCACGAACTTGCAGTGCTCGGGGAAAATCACCGGTGGGACCTCCAGTATTCCACAAGCCCGCCTGCATTGAGGATCTCCTGCATGCGGGGGGATAGGGGGCGAATCGCGTGCTGCTTTCCGTCACACCGAACCCAGCCTTCTGACAGGCTGAACCCGATTTCACCTCCATCCGTGCAGGTCATATCCGACTCGATGAGCGGGAGGCCGATGTTGATCGCGTTCCTAAAGAAGATCCTCGCAAACGAGGGGGCGATAACAGCGACAACGCCTGCTTCATGGATCGCAATCGCTGCCTGTTCCCGCGATGAACCGCACCCGAAGTTTTTCCCGGCAACAATCACGGCACCTTTCAACCGGGGGGCAAGGGACGGATCGAGGTCCTCAAACACATGTTCACCCCAGATGCTCCGGTCCCTGGTCCGCAGGTACCGGCCCGCAATGACAATATCGGTATCTATATCGGCAGGCAGGCAGACGGCCTTTCCATGTCCCTGCATCAGGCAGCCTCCGGTGAGGTTATCTCACCTTTTAAGGCGCTTGCAGCGGCGGTGGCAATCGAGCCAAGGTAGATCTCGCCGCCGACACCCATCCGGTTTTTGAAATTGCGGTTCGCAGTGGAGAGGCAGACCTCGCCCTCCCCGAGAACTCCCATGTGGTACCCGATGCAGGGGCCACACCCGGGAGTACCTATGGTGCACCCGGCTTTCACGATATCAGCGAGCACACCGGTCATGATCGCTTTCTCAAGGATGGCTGCCGAAGCAGGGATAACAATGGTCCGTACCGCGACCTTTTTGCCTTTGACCAGCCGTGCGAACCGGGCGAGATCGGAATACCGGCCGTTCGTGCAGGTCCCGACAAAGACCTGGTCAAGAGCGAGCCCGGCCAAGGCGTCTGCGGGTTTTACCGTGTCCACCCGGTGGGGGACCGCCACAAGAGGGACGACATCCGCGAGATCGAGATCGAGCTCCCGAGCATAGGCACAGGGTTCGATATCCTGCGTGGCAGCTTCGCAACCCTGTTCCTTAAGGTAACGAACGGTCACATCGTCAGCATAGAAAAGCCCGGCCTTTGCCCCGGCTTCCACAGAAAGGTTGGAAAGCACCAGGCGCTCATCCATGGAGAGGCTCCGGATACCCTCTCCGATAAATTCGAGGGCCTGGTAAGTCGCCCCGTCAGTCCCCAGTTTCCCGACATACATAAGGGCAAGATCCTTTGCTTCGGCAGCTCCTGATAGTCTGCCGGCAAGATGGATCCCCACGGACTCAGGGACACGGAACCAGGTCTCACCGGTCAGCCAGATTGCGGCCATATCGGTTGCTCCGACTCCCGTGGCAAATGCCCCGAATGCCCCACCTGTGACGCTGTGCGAATCTGCACCGACAACAACCTCCCCGGGCCGGACGATGCCCTCGCTCATGAGCTGGTGACAGATGCCGCCGCCGATATCGGAGAACTGCATTCCGGATTTCTTTGCATAATCCCGAAGCTCTTGCTGGAGGGTTGCGGTCGTACCATTGTTTGCCGGGACAATGTGGTCGAAGAGGACATAATACCGGGTATCTTTCCCGAGCCGGTCGCCTCCCATCTGTTTCCAGGATTCAAGAGCAATGACTCCGGTCCCATCGTGGACATAGGCCCGGTCAACGTTCCGGTCCACATATTCCCCGGCATGTGCGCCAAGAATCCTTTCGGAGAGCGTGCTCATCAGACAGACTCCTTTTGTGCCCGACGGATCAGCTTCTGGAGGATCTTGGGGGTTATGCTGCACTTCTGTTCGGAGTGCACCTTGACAAGATCGAGCACCCGGCAGATCTGGACTTCGGAGAGATCGTAACCGAGGGACGAGACAACATGTTCGAGTGCTTTTCGCCCGGTGTGCTTCCCCAGAATAAAGTGCCGCTCTCCCCCGACAAGATCCGGGGGGAAGTACTCGTAGCTCTTGGGATCCTCAAGGATTGCTGCGATGTGGATGCCGCTCTCATGCGAGAACGCAAGTTCACCGGTTACCGGCTTGTTCCTCGGAAGCGTAATTCCCGAGTATTTTTCTACCTTGCGGGATAGGGTTGTCAGGTACGAGAGGTCGTACCGGTCGATCCCGCCTTTCTGCCGGAGGATGACAAGCACTTCATCAAGGGATGCATTCCCGGAGCGCTCCCCGATGCCGTTTACCGTGGTGTGGAGCTGGAAGGCTCCCGCATCTGCGGCCGTGATCGTGTTTGCGACCGCACATCCCATATCGTTGTGGCAGTGGGCACACAGCGGCAGTTTAACAGAAGACACAAGGTCGGTCATAATCGTGCGCATCTCGTTGGGGACAAGGCAGCCGACCGTATCAGCAAAGCTGACAAGAAGCGCCCCGTGCTCTGCAGCACCATTGTAAACGTCCTTGAGGAAGGCTACATCGGTCCGTGAGGCATCTTCTGCGGCAAACCGCACCTTTACACCGTGATCCCGGGCAAAATCGATCATGCCAAGGGCATCTTCAAGGACCTGTTCACGGGATTTTTTGAACTTGAGGCGAACGTGAAGATCAGATGTCGGGATAAAGATCGAAACCATGTCCACATCGCAGTCGATCGCGGCCAGGATATCCGGTTCCCGTGCCCGGGCAAAACCGCAAATTCTGGAGTCAAGGCCGAGGTTTGCGATAGTCTTCACGCACTTTTTCTCATTATCGGATACTGCGGGAAACCCGGCCTCGATAACCTCGATACCTATGGCATCAAGGGTCCGGGCGATATCCACTTTCTCCTCGCAGGAAAACGACACTCCCGGTGTCTGTTCTCCGTCCCGTAACGTTACGTCACAGATCTCAACATTCCACGGTTTCATGATGTACTCCCTCGGGACACTGTGCTTCCACGACCACCGTCACCGGTGTATCCGTCTGCCGGATAACGTTGCCGAGAAGATGTTCATCTTCCGCACCGCAGACAACCGGGTCTGCCCAGGTAATGTAGGGGAGGGGATCGCTTGCAGGCTGGCCTCCGGTCATCGCTGCGCAGTGATTTCTCATCACGACGCACAGGAGCGGAAATCTCTTCTCATACACATCGATCAGGGCGTTGATCCCTGAATGGAGCAGGGCATAATCGCCGAGCAGAGCTACGTGCGTGCTCCGGGCGGCAACTGCGATGCTTGAACCCATGCCGTAGCTTGCAAGACCCATACTGTACTGCGGATTCATTGCATAGAGCGAACAGCCGGCATCGCAGATCGGCCGCATATCACGGGATTTCATAAGGTCAAGAAGGAGTTTATATGGACATTCCCTGCAGAATGTCCGGTAGAAACCCCTTTTTTTCAGCGTTTTGGGTGCGCCCCCGATTTCCGGCGGCATAACCCCCCGGTGGTCCCGGACAAACGACCGACCGCATTCGTTTATGCGGAGGTAACCCGAAACGCGACCCGGGACGGGATGAACGGTCACCACCCGGGATTTCCCCGGGGCCGGTCCGGCGCCGAGGGGTTCTGCATTCCAGGTATTCAGCAGAGAACTCTCCGACCAGGCAAACAGGGTGCGGTACAGTTCCTGTGAGGCAGTCACCCGGCCGTTCATGGTAAGGTCACGCGGGGAAAGATGTCCTTTCCGGTCCTGCCTTTTTACCGGTCTCCACTCCATTTCTGCATCCAGCAGCCGGGGGGTCACCCGGAGCATAGCGACACGGGAGGACTCTTCTGATGCCTCAAGCGCCAATTCAACTGCGGCAAAAAGGGTCGATTCATCGGGTTCGAGAACCGGGATCTCTGCCAGTTCCCCGTAATACCGGGAGTCCTGTGCAGTCTGGGACCCGACCGCTTCAGGATCGTCGCCGACAACAAGAAGGACTCCGCCAATAAGCCCCTGCGCAGTTGCATTGACCAGCGGGTCGGCACATGCATTCACCCCGACATTCTTGATAATCGCAGCAGCCCGTTTCCCGGCAAGGGAATCCCCGAGAGCATACTCTAATGCAGTTTTTTCATTGACCGCAAGGGTTGCTCCCGTAAGGGTGCCGACTTCCGTGATGGGAAAACCGGGTACGGTATACTGATAGTCAGTACAGCTGTGGAGTGCTTCCGCAAGCGCTGCCGCACCGTTCATTCATCCCTCCCCGGGACAAGATCACAACCGGCACAGGGTGTACACATCGTCAGGGCCTTTGTCGTGTCAAGGCCGGCACTTTTGAGTGAGATACTGTGCAGGGAAAAGATCTTTTTGAGCCGTTCGGCCGAAGGCCGGCTGCTCCCGGCAAACCCTGCCACCGGATTGAGCGGACGAAGCACCGGGATCACCCCGTGAGAGGTAAGCCGGGAGATGCAGGCCCTCATTTCCTCATCGGTCTCCCCAAGGCCGATGATGACATTGGAGTACACCCTGCCCCGCCCGAAGAGTTCTACGGAGCGGTCAAGCACACTCATGAGACGGTCGTAATCGAGCCCCGGGCAGACTTTTGCGAAAAGTCCGGGGGTCGCAGCTTCGATGTTGAACTTTACTTCGGTAACCCCGAGCTCCTTGAGCCGGTCCGGCGTCTGATCGGTCGGGTAGATCGAAACACCAATGGGGAGATCAAAAAACGTTAAGTGGCGGATAACCTCGCAGACATAAGCCTCCTCTTCTTCAATGCTCCCCATCACCCCACTTGTCAGGGAAATTGCAGTGATCCGGTGGCGGACGGATTCGACACGGTCCATGATCTCCCGCACGGATTTGCGTTTCCCGGGATGGGTTGGCACCGGGCAATAGGTGCAGTGGAAGATGCAATTTTCGGTGACGGTAATAAACGCCTGGTCCGGACAGTGAAGTCCGGGTTCAAGGAGCCTCCCGGAGACCTGCTGGTCATTATAATAGAGGTCGGCCACGCCCCCGCCCCGGTGGACAATCTCGATGCTGCTTTCAGGGTTAAGTGCAAATTTCACCCGGTGGCTTCCCATCGCAAAGAAGATCGAACCCAGACCCCCGGCTCCCGGGCCCGCAGTCGATGTTGCGATGTAACGGTTAGCCGGTTCACCGATGAGCCGTGCCGATCCTGCTTCAAGAAGCCGCGCTTTTATGTCTTGCCATCGCATAATTCCAGCGCCTCATTATATCTCGTATAAAAGGGAATTGCCGCTACAGCACCGACAATCCCACGGCCGTTCATGCAGATCCGGAGATCATTGTCGTCAAGCTGTGCGATAAGGCCCGGGCTGACCTCGCCCCGTTTGACATTCCAGCCGTACGCTTCCAGGTGTTCTGAAGGTTCAAACCCGGTGTACGCCGCCATGCCGGTCTTTTCCGACAGGGTGTATTTTTCAAGAAGGCTTCGGAACCGTTCGATAAGCGTGTCCGGGCTGGTTGTGGCAAACTCAACGACAAGCCCGACACAGTTCTTGGTCCGGTACGGAACCGGGTAGAGCTGGACTATCGTATGGGATAGATATATTGCATCTTCATCTTCGACGGCCTGTGCAATATTGTGGACAAGGGTCCAGGTTGCCCCGGCTTCGGGCGTATCGGTATCGTCAACACCGATAAGCACCCGCTGCATGCGTGGCAGCCAGAGCGTTGCCGAGGCTACCTTTCCCCCCCCGGAGGGATCGCAGTGTTCGCGCAGCACGCCTTTTGCAGCCGCCCGACAGGTCGTCGCCCCGACTCCCCCACCACCCATGCCTATATAGGTAACGGCAATTTCGTCGCCCGAAACAGTAATGCCGGAAATCCCTGCCGGAAAACGGGATCCTTCGAGTGCGAGGTTGACTGACCCCGGTTTGAGGAGGAATCGGCTCGTTGCGCCGACACAGCGGACGCTCTCAACAAGCGGGCTCTCTGCATAGTGGTACTGTGTCCACATTGCCCCGCCGACACAGTCGAAGAATTCCACAAGTTCGACCCGGCTGCCGGATCCATCCGCTAACGCCACGATCCTATGGTAGCGGATGCTGTACGGGTCAGAGATGTTCGCCATAGAGTCCTGCTGCCTCAACCCCGCGGTTTGCCCAGAGTACGGCACCAAGCGCCCCAATCCGGCCCTTTCTCCCGTTCCCGTCAAGGTACTCGATACCCAGGCGCTTTGCTTCCAACTCGACCGGTTCAAGGGAGAGGATCTCGGTCTTGATCCCTTTGAGCAGGGGGGAATCCTTCTTAAGCGAGAGGCCACGGTAGAACGCGATCCCCGTGTCCTTTGAGACCGAGTTCTTCTCAACAAATGAACGGACGAACTCCTTGAGTGCGGGAATACTCTCCGGCCGTGCTGCAAAATTGAGGGCCGATCCGACACAGTTGGTGGTCTTGTTCGGCACTTTCGGGTTGAGCTGGACAAGGCGCATATTAAGAAATTCCACACCTTTAACGGTGCAGGCACCGGCGCACTTGAGGGCCATGACCCAGGTCGCACCTTCGGCTTTTGTATCGGTGTCATCGATCCCGAAACATACCTTCTCGTAGAGCGGCGAGACAATCCGCACGTGATTCATACGGGCTCCTCCGATTTTCAGGTCATCTTCTGAAGGGTACTCAGCCCGGATGACGCCGGGTGCCTGGGGGAGACATGCTGCAATGCCAACACCGGCCCCGGCGATACCGGACCAGGTGGTCACAACAGTGTCGCCGTCCACTTCAACGGCCTCCAGTGCCTGGCCACCAATCGAACCGGCTGCTGGCCCGAAGTTGACCGGATGGTGGCCAAGATGTGCCCGGAGAGTCATCGTGCTTCCCTCCACATCACAGGAAGCCACAGCTCCCCCGGCCCGGCGCCGGTTCATCGCATCCCATTCAATGGTACCGCGTGCCTGGCATTGCTCGATGATCTCTGCAAATCCTGCCTGTTCATCTACCATAACGAGGAACTTCTTTGAGAAAAGTTGCCCGAACCGGGCCTTCACTTCCTCGGGAGTAAGGGTGATCATGGTTATCGCCGAAATTTTCGTTAACAAAATAATCGGCATTAACCCTATATATAGACTGGGTAAACTGAAGAAAAATAACACAAAAAGAGATTTAAAGGACCTTTTCAAGTTCAAGCTTGAACGGCCCAAGGTTGCCACCAAAGTTTCCGGCAGAGATAAACTTCACACCCGGAACCATGACTGCTGCTTTGATACCTGCACCCATTGCAGCAGCAACGCTCTTTTCATCGATACCATCGATAACGATCTCGTACACAGCTTTGACACCGGCCGGCACCTTGCTGTCAGCAACTTTTTCCCGGAGTGTCGGGCAGTACTTCTCGTTTGTCGAGGCCTTCATGAATTTGTACTTCAGGCTGCCGACCTTCGAACCGCTGGCAACGATACCACCGGGGAAGCTCGTGATGACACCTTTCACATCGGCAATTGCATCGGATGCTGCCTCTGCTGCAGTAAGGGCTGCCATCTGGTTCTCACCCATGATAAAGAAGTTCCCGCCGGCAACTCCCTTGACAATGCCAAATTCCTCTTCACCGATATATTCCCCGTTCATGATGGGGATTGCCCAGCACTTCCTTCCGCCGACTTCCTTCTGGTACTCATAGCCATCGCCAAAGAAGTGAAGTTTCACCGGGACCTTTTCCTCTGCTGCCGGGAGACCATTAAAGACTGCCGTGGTCGGTGAAGTCAGGACGCACTCTGCAAGCCGTTCCATAACCTGCTCCTTGAGCGCCTTCTTACCGGCACAGATAAGGATTGAAACGCCCGGGCGTCCATCAGGTGTTTCACTTCCGGAAAGAATATTCTCAATGCCTGCTTCGCAGGGGCATCCAATTGCTGAAGTTGCAAACCCGGTTGCCTCTGTTGCAGCATTAAGTGCCCAGTTCTTGGTCACTGCAGTTATTATCACACGGCAGACCCAGGTAGGGAATGCCTCTGCATAGGTATTATCAATCGAAACACCGTTAAGTTCCATAACATAACCTCCGGTATACAAAAGTACCTTGATTACTAGGGAATAAAGATTCTCATTTGATTTGGTAAGGTTTCAGATTACCCGGAAATGAGGAATCAAAGAGCGCATAAGTACTTTTGAATCAAATTAGTTGCAGGTTTACCGGTGTTAGTTAACTCATCTAAATTGCATATGGACCATGATTAAAAAAAATATTATATCAATCCGGTATAACGCAGTAGATTTCAGAACATTTATCTAGATTCTTTCACCACTCTTTTGATAATCGATTTTGCAATCGATCATAGCTGGTGCATGAAATCATGACGTTTGCAGTGCATATCAACATGGAACATTGTACCGGCTGTAACAATTGTGTCGTCGCATGCCCGGTGGACGCATTAGAGCTTCACACCGTAGATCCTGTACTTACAGATAAGATCTACAAAGTCAAGGATGGAAAATCCATAGTACTCGATGTCAATGGTGAGCTCTGCGCCGGTTGTGGTGTGTGCGTTCAGGCATGTCCGCATGATGTTATCAGGCTGGCAGGGCTCTGGGAAACCAGAGCAGAGGCAAAGGTGCAATAGAGAAATAGCGTGAGGGTTATTTCATGGCATTGTTTCCAAAGTTTTCCAAAAAGAGGGATGGGATTAACATTGTGATGGAGCAGCGTCTCCTTCAGGATGTTAACAACCTGATTCTGAATTCAGAAGCCTGTACAGGTTGCGGAATCTGCGCAGAAGCATGTCCCGAGGAGGCAATCGTCCTTGGACTTGTTGGTGCAGCCCGCAGAGGTGCTATTAACTACGCAGCCCCGATTGAAGTTGACGAGACAAAGTGCTCGTATTGTGGTGTATGCGTTGTAATGTGCCCCTTCAATGCATTAACGCTGAAGGTCAACCAAGAAGAGCGGCTCCCGATCCTTGAAAAAGAAGGATTCCCGCAGTACGATATGAAAGCAGAGATTGACGATGAGAAATGTGTCAGGTGCACGACCTGCGAGGAAGTGTGCCCCCGTGACGCAATCGATCGCAATGTCCCGGCTTTCGAAGGAACCTACAAAGGCCCGGTTGCAGGAGGCAGAGAACGCCACACCGCTATCAAGTCCAAGACGACATTCACGGTCGACAAGGAAAAGTGTACGGTCTGTGGTCTGTGCGGAGCTCTTTGTCCGGCACTCAAGGTCCAGCACAAGGAATTCTCTCCGGAATCCGGCAAAGTTGAAGGGGAGGTAATCTGGGACGAAGCAAAGTGCAATGCCTGCAAAATTTGTGTTGAGGCATGTCCCACTGAAGCGATCACCGTTGAACGCGAGATCATCTCTGATAAAGTTGAAGGTAAAGTCAGCATTGTCAAGGACAACTGCTGTACCTGCAGATGGTGTGCCAAGAGCTGTCCCGCCGAGGCGATTACCGTCGAAAAGATCTTCGAAGGAGAAATTGAGTTCCACGCTGAGAAATGCCCAGGTGGCTGTTCAACCTGTGCCGAGATCTGCCCGGCAAACGCAATTTATCTTCCAAGTGAAGTGCCGGCTGCGGACATGGGCCACAATATCGAGTCAAAAATTGCAGTCAATAAGGATTTCTGTATTCTGTGTGGTGCCTGTGTGAATGCATGTCCGGGTGAGGACATCATTGTTCTCCAGAGGACCGGTATCCGCATGAAAGGCACGGAAACAGACCTGTTCAAGAAGATCAAGGAGAAACTCTGCACAAAGAGGACATCCAAGGTCAAGGAAGGCATTGCCGGACAGGTCGGACTAAAAGTGATGGAGAAGGCGTGAGGGAGCAGAATGGCAAGAACAAAAGGTTACCCGGAAGCACTGGATAAGAAACTTCAGGATCAGCGGTATTACGGTGAAGATTCGACACCTGACTTTGTCAAGAGGATCGAGGCCTCAGCACGTACGATGGCTCATATGTGTTACCAGTGCGGTACCTGCACTGGATCATGTCCATCAGCACCAAGAAGCTCATACCGTATCCGCAAGTTCATGCGGAGAGCAGTACTTGGACTTGAAAACGAAGCACTCACCGATCCGGATCTGTGGCTTTGTACGACATGCTACAGCTGTACAGACCGATGCCCGAGGGATATTGCACCGACCGATGTTATCATGGCAATGAGAAATATAGCGTTCACGCATGATATCGTGCCAGTGAACTTCCTCAAGACCGTTCAGGCAATCTATAAAACCGGTCATGGTGTGCCAAACAATGATGTCAACCGTGCAGCCCGTGAAAAACTCGGCCTGACACGTGACCCGCCAACTACCCATATGTATCCTGAATATATGCCCGGGATCCAAAAACTCCTCGATCACTATCACATGAAGGAAAATGCTGACAGGATCATCAAGGAACGGGAGGGATAAGCAACCATGTCTGAATCCAAAGCAAACCACACGTTCGCATTCTATCTGGGCTGTATTGCACCGAACCGGTACCCGGGATGTGAAGCGGCAGCAATCAAAACTTGTAAAAAACTTGGGATTGATCTTGTTCCCCTCAAGGGAGCCAGCTGTTGCCCGGCTCCCGGGGCATTTGGAGCAATCGATCTCAATGTCTGGTATGCAATGGCTGCCCGCAATCTCGTACTTGCAGAACAGATGAAGATGGATATTGCACTGCTCTGCAACGGCTGTTACAAATCCATATGGGAAGTCAACCACAAGCTTAAACACAACAAGGATCTTCGTGACGGCGTCAACGAGGTGCTCAAGGAAATTGACATGGAATACAAGGGCACCTGTAATGTCTATCACATCGCCGAACTGATGTACAATGAGAAATACGTTGGTGTCAGCAAGATCAAGGACAGTATTGTCACACCATTGACGGGTGCACGGATTGCAGTACACTATGGTTGCCACTTAACAAAACCCCGCAAAGACCGTGAATTCGAAAAGAGTGTCATGTCAGACACAGAACACCCGGTGTGGCTTGAGGAGTTGATTGCAGCCATTGGTGCAACTCCCGTAGAATACCGTAATAAGATGCAATGCTGTGGTGCTGGCGGTGGTGTGCGGGGGTATGATCTCGTCCACTCACTGGATATCACCAACGAGAAACTTATCAATATCACTGAAGAAAAAGTTGATGCGCTCGCTAATATCTGCCCGTTCTGTCAGCTCCAGTTTGACCGCGGTCAGATAGAAATCAAGGAAAAATTTGGCGTCAGCTATGACATCCCTGTTCTGCACTACTGTGAGCTGCTGGGACTGGCACAGGGCATGAGCCCGCAGGAACTTGGACTGGATCTCCATGCAATCAGCTGCGAACCATTCCTGCAGAAGGTGCTGTGAGGTGGGAAACATGGTTGAAAAGAAGAAAACAACAACTAAAAAGACCGAGACCAAGAAACAGGACTCCCATAAAGAGGCACCAGTAACAGCTCCCGGTGCAACTACCCAGCAGGAACCCCGTATCGGTGTTTTCATCTGCCACTGCGGTACCAACATCGCCGGCTCAATGGATATCCCCGCAGTCCAGGAATACGCCAAGACCATCCCCCATGTGGCCTATGTCGATAACTACAAGTACATGTGCTCAATGCCAGGGCAGACACTTATTCAAAAAGCGGCAAAAGAGCACAACCTGACAGGTATCGTCGTTGCTGCATGCACGCCCCGTCTCCACGAGCCAACCTTCAGAACGGCAACCAAGGATGCAGGCTTAAATCCGTTCCGGTTTGAGATGGCAAACATCCGTGACCAGAACTCATGGGTGCATATGCATGACCGGGAAGGATCAACCGAGAAAGCAAAGGATGCAGTCCGGATCGCAGTTGCAAAAGCTGCACTCCTTCAGGATCTTTACCCGAAGTCAGTGCCTGTCGAAAAGACAGCGATGGTCGTCGGAGCCGGTGTCGCCGGCATGCAGGCAGCACTCGATCTTGCAGCAGCAGGGATCAAGACCTACCTCATTGAATCCGACATGAGCATCGGCGGGCGTATGTCCCAGCTCGATAAAACTTTCCCGACACTCGACTGCTCGCAGTGTATCTTAACCCCAAAGATGGTGGATGTCGGCAGGAGCCCCAACATTGAACTTATGACCTGGTCCGAGGTCCACGAAGTCGAAGGATACATCGGTAACTTCGAGGTCACCATCCGCAAGAAAGCACGAGGTGTAATGACACCGAAGGAAGCAGCCGCAAAGGGCATTATCGGTGGAGGTTGTAACGGTTGCGGTGACTGTGATGCGGTCTGCCCGGTTATCAAGCCTAACGCCTTTGAGATTAGCATGAAGCCGAGGAAGGCGATCTACATCAACCATCCGCAGGTCGTTCCCCTTATTTACACCATAGACTTCAATGCCTGTGTCAAGTGCGGCCTGTGCGTGACCGCGTGCGGTCCCGAGAAGCGGGCTATCGACCTCGACATGCAGGATGAGTTCATTAAAGTTAAAGTTGGAACGGTCATCCTCGCAACCGGGTACGACATCTTCCCGATAGAGAATAAAAAGGAGTGGGGATACAAGAGGTACGAGAACGTCATTACGAGCCTCGAATTCGAGCGGCTCATCTGCGCATCTGGCCCAACCGGTGGCCACCTTGTCCGCCCAAGCGATGGCCAGACCCCAATGCGTATTGCCTTCGTGCTCTGTGCAGGGTCACGAGACAATACCGGTATAGGTAAGCCGTATTGTTCGCGGTTCTGTTGCATGTATTCACTGAAACATGCCCATCAGATCACCGAGAAAATCCCGGGTGCTGTACCCTACATCTTCTACATGGATATCCGGTCGTTCGGTAAGATGTACGAAGAGTTCTACTACCGTATCCAGAACGAAGGCGCGAAATTTATCCGCGGCCGTGTGGCAAACATCCTTGAGGATCCCAAGACCAAGAACCTCCACGTGTACGCAGATGACACCCTGCTCGACCGCCCGGTTGACATGGAAGTCGACCTTGTTGTTCTTGCTGCAGCAATCGAACCCAAGGCAGATACCAACCGGACAAGGAAGCTCTTCGGTGTTTCCTGCTCCCAGGACGGCTGGCTCCTTGAAGCCCACCCGAAGCTGAACCCGTGCGGAACCACCACAGCCGGTGTCTTCCTTGCCGGTGTCTGCCAGGGCCCGAAAGATATCCCTGACACGGTAGCACAGGCAGAAGGTGCAGCGTCAGCTGCAAGTATCCCAATCCACATGGGTGAAGTCGAACTTGAGCCGTACTTCGCCCAGTGTATTGAAGAAAAGTGCGCAGGCTGTGGTATGTGTGTAAACCTCTGTCCGTACAGTGCACTCTCACTTGTGGAAAAGAACGGCCGCACGGTCATGCAGGTCACCGAAGCAAAATGCAAAGGCTGCGGTACCTGTGGAGGGTTCTGTCCCGGCGGTGCAATCTGGATGCAGCACTTTGCAACCCCACAGATCGTTGCACAGATCGATGCATTCCTGCTCGGAGGTGAGCAGTAAATGACTGACAACAAGGAGTGGAAACCCAAGATCCTTGGGATGGTCTGCAACTGGTGTTCATATGCAGGTGCGGATCTCGCCGGCGGCGGTCGTATCCAGTACCCACCTGATGTCAGGATCATCCGTGTGATGTGCACAGGACGGTTCGACTCACTCTTCGTTCTCAAGGCATTTGCCGATGGAGCAGACGGGGTACTTGTCTCCGGCTGTCACTTCGGGGACTGTCACTATCTTGAAGGAAACTTCAAGGCCGCAAAGAGAATGTTCATGGTAAAGAGGCTCATGAAGAGCATCGGCCTCGACGACCGTCGTTTCAGGATGACCTTTGTGTCTGCATCAGAAGGTGCAAAGTGGGCTGCAGTCATTACAGACGTCGTAAACACCATCAATGAGCTCGGGCCAAGCCCACTTTCAGAAAATAAAAAATAAACCCTCAAATAGGATCCTTTGCCAAGATCCTGCCCTAAACAACCTTTTTTTCAACAGAGCGCACCCAGGAATAGAAAAATTTAAGGTTGTTTTTTCAACAGAGTACTACTTCTATAAAATTATGTAATATCAAGTAGAACAACTGGTGTCGGATTCAATGGGATATTTGAACATTGCTTCGAATTCGCCAAGTATTCTCCTGCCAGTATAGTACAATTCTCCAGAACAATATCGGAACGCTTATAAGTCGAAATTGAAAATTATTCCATGTCCCAATCTAGGGGACGTGCAAAAGCGACTTTCATTCATAGCCAGTGTTCCTATTAGTCATTACCATTGTTCAAAGACGGTACTGTATAGCGGCAAATCCAATTTCGGAGGAAATTATATGGCGAAATATAAAGATTCAATTGACCTCTACGATGATGAGGGGAAGCTCTTAAAGAGCAACGTCACGATTGATAAAATCAGTCCACTGACAAACAAGGGTGCCCTTGAACTCATCGACCTCACCAAGAGGACGGTAGCAGTCAACCTCAGCGGTATCGAAACTGCACTCAAGACCGGTAAGATGGGTGGCAAGGCCAACCAGATCCTCGGCCGCAGCCTCGACTGCAGCTGTGTCAAGGACTGCGATGCACTCTTAGCCAAGATCAAGGAAATGATCCAGGTCACCGATGGCGATGACACAAAGATCACCAAGGTCGCCGGTGGCAAGATGCTTCTTGTCGAGGTTCCATCTGCACGTATCAAGGCAGCAGCAACCTACGATGCTACATCCACAAGCGTTGCAGCAGCAACTACCTATGCTCTTCTCGAACAGTACAAGGTTGGAATGTTCGACGGTGCATACGTCAAGGGTGCCGTCTGGGGTACCTACCCTCAGACAATGGACATGCAGGGTGGAAACGTCGTTTCGATTCTGTCCATCCCGCAGAACAACGAAGGTCTCGGTTACGCACTTCGTAACATCCAGGCGAACCACGCGGTCATGATGACCCACCGGAATGCAATGCAGGGTGCAGCACTCGCTTCAACCTTTGAACAGGCCGGTGAATTCGAAATGGGCGCAGCAGTTGGCCCGTTCGAGCGTGCACAGCTCCTTCTCTACGCATACCAGGGTCTTAACGCAAACAACATGGTCTACGACCTCGTTAAGAAGAACGGCAAGACCGGCACTGTCGGTACTGTCGTCCAGAGCCTTGTCGAGCGTGCCATTGAAGACAAAGTCATCAAGGCAGGCAAGAAGGGCAAGAGCGGCTACATCTTCTACGAGACCAAGGACCCGATGATGTGGAACGCATATGCTTCCGCAGGTACTCTCGCAGCAACAATGGTCAACTGCGGTGCAGGACGGTTCGCACAGGCTGTTTCCGCGACCCTGCTGTACTTCAACGATCTGCTTGAGCACGAGACCGGCCTCCCAGGCTCAGACTTCGGCCGCACCATGGGTGTCGCAGTCGGGTTCTCGTTCTTCAGCCACTCGATCTATGGTGGCGGCGGCCCCGGTGTCTTTAACGGTAACCACGTCGTGACCCGGCATGCAGCCGGTGTCGGTATGCCGTGTATCGTTGCAGCCTGCGCACTTGATGCAGGTACCCAGATGTTCAGCCCTGAAGGAACCAGTAAGGTTTACGAGGACACATTTGGACAGATCGAGGCATTCAAGAAGCCGCTGCAGACCATCGCAAAGGGTGTATAAGGCCCTTTAAACGTTGATCCAAATGACAGAAGCCACGTTCCCGCAGTGCAGGATTATAACCGAGCGGCTGCTCAACCCGGAGACCGTGGAACGGCTCCTTAACAACCTGCTCAAGGCAGGTGGTATCCGGCGGATGGTCTTAAACGGTCCGCGTCTTCCCGCAACAGTCCCCTACGGACCGGCACGGGGAACGCCCAATCCGCATTCCATGAGGAGAGACATCCGTGTCGGAACAGAGGAGCTTGAGCTTCAGGTTCATGTAGGTACCATCCTGCTTGAACTCGAATCCCGCGACGCAATTCCTGCACTCAAAAAAGCGTGTGAAGAGGTAATCACCGAATTTACTGTCCGCCTCCAGGAAGGCAAATACATGAAAACTTCGCCATCCCTGGTCGATTACGCAAAATATGGACCAAATGCGGACAAGGATATTCTCGGATTATCTGATCCAAAGAGCCGGTCAGGACCGGTAATCATCCAGGGAATCAAGTAAGTATGCCTATCGGACGGGTAACCCAGGTAGTGGACTGCCGCGAGGCAATGGGCATGGGAAAAGGCGGAGGTATCGCCCAGCGCGGTACCATCTCCGAATGCAGGTATCCCGATGTAATTGTTGTCGGGATGTCTCCGGGCCGCCGCCATGTTACAAAGCCGGTCTGCGATATAACCTCAGGACTGCGGCAGCATGGTGTCGAATACAGCATCAGCACGCTGGTGCTCAACGCGGGAAGCGGCGTCCCGCCAGATGCCCCAAATATCGCTGGTTCCGCACTTGGTGCTTACTTCGGGCTTACGGAAAAAGAAGTTGTACAAATCGAGAAACACAAAGTTGCCATCCTTCATCATGGAAATGTCCGTTCCCATGTTGTCCACAAGGTCAGGTTCATCCTCTCTGCGTGCGACATAAAGGCAGTTGTCGTTTCCCAATCCCCGATTGATTACGAGGATCTTGCAAAAGAGGGCGTGAAGACCGCATATGTCATGCCACCCGCCGATAAAATCCGGACCAAAGGTACCGTGATGGCAATCGTAAGTGGCGTGACTCGCGGCCAGACCCCCACACGCGAAAAGATGGCCGATGTCATTTCGGCGGTAATGAAACTCATAAAAAAGAAAGAAAAACTGGAGTGATTTAACAATGGCATACAAACCACAGTATTGCCCGGGCTCCTCTATTGTTGCCGATAACCGGCGCAAGCAGCTTGACCCATCCCACAAGCTGGAGAAGCTCCGCGATGTTACGGATAAGGACATTGTACTGATTATGGGACACCGCGCCCCCGGTGCGGCATACCCGACAGCACACCCGCCCCTTGCCGAGCAGCAGGAACCCGCCTGCCCGATCCGCAAGCTGGTTACCCCGACAGATGGCGCAAAAGCCGGTGATCGTGTCCGTTACATCCAGTTCGCTGACTCGATGTACAACGCACCCTGCCAGCCGTACCAGAGAAGCTGGCTCGAGATGTACCGCTTCCGCGGTATTGACCCGGGTACCCTTTCCGGCCGTCAGATTATTGAGTGCCGTGAGCGTGACCTTGAAAAATACGCAAAGGAACTCGTCGGAACAGAACTCTTTGACCCGGCACGCACTGGTATCCGCGGTGCAACCGTGCATGGGCACTCTCTCCGTCTTGACGAAGATGGTATGATGTTCGATATGCTCCAGCGCTGTGTCCTCGACAAGAAGGCCGGCGTTGTCAAGTATGTCAAGAACCAGATCGGTGAGCCTCTCGACTCTGAAGTCAAGGTAGGCAAGCCCATGGATGAGAAGTGGCTCAAGGCACACACTACCATGTACCACTCGCTTGTCGGTACCGGCTTCCGTGAGGATGCAGAGTATATCGAGTACATCCAGCGCATCCACTCGCTGAGGACCAAATACGGCTTCATGCCGAAGGAGTGATTACTATGGCAGGAAAAGCAAAAATTGAGAGATCCCAGAAACTCTTCCTGAAGGCAATGAAGGAGAAGTTTGCAGAAGACCCATCCGCAACCCACACGCATTTCGGCCGGCAGGGTATCAAGCAGTCTCCACGGAAGATGGAATTCTTAAAGGAAGGCCAGAAAGTCGCAATGGAGCGCGGCATCTCAATGTACGACCCGATGCGCTGCCACCTTGGCGGTATCCCGCTCGGTCAGCGCCAGCTGATGACCTACGAGGTCAGCGGCACCGGCGTGTTCGTTGAAGGTGATGACCTCCACTTCGTCAACAACGCTGCAATGCAGCAGATGTGGGATGATATCCGCCGCACGATCATCGTCGGCCTCGACCTCGCCCACAACACCCTCCAGAAGCGTCTGGGAAAAGAAGTTACCCCTGAGACCATCAACGAGTACCTCCACGTCCTCAACCATGCAATGCCCGGCGGCGCAGTCGTTCAGGAACACATGGTCGAGACCCACCCGGCTCTCGTTGATGACTGTTACGTCAAGGTCTTTACCGGTGACGACGAGATGGCAGACGACCTCGAACCGCAGTTCGTCTTAAACCTCGACAAGCTCTTCCCGGCAAAGCAGGCAGCAGCCCTCAAGGCAGCAGTCGGCAAATCCATGTGGCAGGCAGTCCACATCCCGACAACCGTCAGCAGGACCTGCGATGGTGGAACGACCTCCCGGTGGTCCGCCATGCAGATCGGTATATCCTTCATCGCCGCGTACCGCATGTGCGCCGGTGAAGCAGCAGTCGCCGACCTGTCCTTTGCAGCAAAGCACGCCGGCGTTATCCAGATGGGTGATATTCTCCCGGCCCGCCGTGCACGTGGCCCGAACGAGCCAGGTGGCATCAAGTTCGGAAACTTTGCCGATATGATCCAGGCAGACCGCAAGTACCCCAACGACCCCGCCAAGGCATCCCTTGAAGTCGTCGGTGGTGGAACGATGCTCTTTGACCAGATCTGGCTCGGATCTTACATGTCCGGTGGTGTTGGATTCACCCAGTATGCAACCGCAGCATACACAGATAACATCCTCGATGACTTCACCTATTACGGTATGGACTACATCAAGGACAAGTGCAAAGTCGACTGGAAGAACCCGTCAGACAAAGATAAGGTCAAGCCCACCCAGGAACTGGTAAACGACCTCGCCTCCGAAGTCACCCTCTACGGTATGGAGCAGTACGAACAGTTCCCGACTATGATGGAAGACCACTTCGGTGGTTCCCAGCGTGCAGGTGTCCTTGCAGCAGCATCCGGTCTTACCACGGCAATTGCAACCGGTAACTCCAACGCCGGTCTCAACGGCTGGTACATGTCCATGCTCCTGCACAAGGAAGGCTGGTCACGTCTCGGATTCTTCGGTTACGACCTGCAGGACCAGTGCGGTTCCGCAAACTCGCTCTCCGTCCGGCCTGACGAAGGTTGTGTCGGTGAGCTCCGTGGCCCGAACTACCCGAACTATGCAATGAACGTCGGTCACCAGGGAGAATACGCTGCAATTGTCGGCAGTTCCCACTATGGCCGCGGCGATGCATGGTCGCTGTCCCCGTTGATCAAGATCACCTTCGCTGACCCCTCGCTCAAATTCGATTTCGCCGAACCACGCCGCGAATTTGCAAAGGGTGCAATCCGCGAGTTCATGCCAGCTGGCGAGCGCTCGCTGATCATCCCCGCAAGGTAAGCACGATCGTCCCCAAAACCAATTTTTTTTTCTTTTTCAAACGTCGTTTTTAAGCAGGTTTCATGTAAAAAAGCATTGCAGCCGAAAATTAAAACGCATCTGAAAATTACGATCCACCGGGTAAAAGAGGCAGAATGATGAGATATCAGTACCCGTAAGCCGTGGCAGGATCAGAACTTACTAAATAATGTCGTCTCATATACAGAAAGCATAACGACATGCAGTACACGGTCATCTCCCCGGGAATCTATACCTACGGTGCTATGCTTATTGCCGGCACAATACGAAATGCCGGGAAGAAGGTGGATCTCAAAAAGGATCTGACCGCCGCCCGGGGAGATACCGTTTTTTTGAGCCTGTACTCAACACTGCATCTCCTCAACCCGCAGATCCGGGAGTTTATTGAAGATCTCCACAAAGCCGGGGGAAAATGTTACATCGGCGGGCCGGTCTCTGCATACCCGGAGATGGTACTTGGGGAACTCAGGCCCGATGCCGTCATCCTTGGCGAAGGCGAAGTTACGGTCAGGCATATCGTTGCCGGTGCAAAAATCCAGGATATCGAAGGGGTTGCATACCGCTCCGGGAGTACCATTGTCATCCGGAAACGCGATCCTTCAGAATCTATCGAACACCCGGTTCCGTTTATTCCCCGGGACATCGGTTCGCAAAGCATCCGGGGGGCAAATGCTTACCTGGAATCCCATCGGGGATGTTCCGGGGCCTGCACGTTCTGCCAGGTCCCAAGGTTCTTCGGCCACGCCATCAGGAGCCGGGAGATCCCCGCGATCAAAAACGAGGCCCTGGCGTTTAAAAACGCAGGAGCACAGCGGATCGCACTTTCCGGGGGAACCGGGTCGCTTTTCCAGGCAAAAGACGGAGCCCTGAACCCAACGGCATTTATCGAACTCCTCGCCGCCCTTGCAGATGTCATGGGTAAAAACAACGTCTCCTGCCCGGATATCCGGGTAGACTGCATCACGGACGAGATCCTGGATGCCATTTCCCGTTACACCATCGGATGGGTCTTTTTTGGAATTGAATCGGGAAGCGATGCCATTTTAAGGAAGATGGGAAAAGGGGTGACTATCGCCCAGGTCTGCGATGCAATCCGACGCTGCCGCGAACACGGCCTCAGGGTAGCCGGAAGTTTTATTGTCGGGTATCCCACGGAAACCCAACAAGACTATGAGAATACAAAAGATTTCATCGCAGAACAGCAGCTCGATGATATCTTCATCAGCATCGCAGAACCAATACCGTCCACTCCGCTTGCGGCACTGGTCTTAAAGATACCACGATCTGATAACCCAGTTTTTGTCCCGACCACCGGAGAATACAAACCCTTCGGGCTCACCGAGGCTGAAGCCCGGTGTTTCGATCTGATGCTTCACGCAGATCTCTGTAAGCCGGTCCTTCACATCACAACAGATGCCATCTACGATGCATACCTCGCAGAAGCCAAAAAGCAGGGTGCAGAAATCCGGGCAGTGACCGAACTGCTGTTCCGGTATCATGAACCCAAAGACCGTGACTGATAAAATGAGGTTTTCCGGCCTAAATCTGGCGGGAGCCACAGCCCTAATATTTCAGCTTCAGTCCGACACCGGTTTCCTCCAACCGGCAGGCTGATGATAGTGCGATTTTTGCCGGCAGGGAGGTGCAGTGGCAGGCATGGACTGCGGCAGGAGCGAGGGCTTTTAAGTAGTTACAGGTCCCTTCGAGTTGTCCGGCAGACGGCCGGAGGAGATGGAAACCACCGACGATATCAAGAACCCGCTGCTCCCCGCACACCTCCTGTGCATAGCTCACAATATTGCAGATCCCTGCATGGGAACAGCCGGTTATGATCACAAGCCCCTTTGGGGTCCGGCAGGCAAGGGAGGAGTCGTCAAGGAGCCGGTCAGGACAGACCTGCCCGTCCGGCATGAGGATCTGTCTGGTGCCAGGTGAATTCTGTTCAAACGCATGGATTCGCGGGATTTCTCCCAAAAAGACAAGATTTTCCGTAATCCAGAGCGGCTCGTGGGAGAGAGTCAGGGAAAACCAGCGTGCCGCTTCCGCTTCTGATACAAGCGACCCGGTGTTTGGCAGGGGCGCTTTTGGTTTCGGGTAGAAACAATACGGGTGAGCCACAAGTGCCGGGCGTTTGTGCGCACGGGAGTGAAGCGCGGCTCCCGAAAGGTTCCGGATGAGGTGGACAAGCCCCCAGGTATGATCAAGGTGCCCGTGCGAGAGGACGATGACATCAAGGTTGAGCAGGTCGATCCCCATGGCCTCGGCATTCCGGAAAAATACATCGGAGTAGCCGGTATCAAACAGGATACGGCGTCCCTCTGTTTCAAGGAATATCGAGAGACCGGGTTCGCTCACGAAATACCGGTCGGTAAGCGTGGTGTTGTCCACAAGAATCGTAAGGGCAAGAGAGGGTATCATATGATGATCTGATCCTTTCATCCTGATTGAACTTTTTTGTCTCTTGAGAGAGCAGCTGATTACATCCTCCTGCTTTCCTGGTGAGAGATGGCCGACCCGTTATGTGCCGGGCGTGACCAATCACGGTTCCTTATGCTGGTTTGCATTGTCGGTTGCGGCAGAGTAGAAAACTCCCCGCGCCCCGCGTTCTGCACGAACCCTGCCGGTCGCATACAGGCCAGCCAGGTACTTGGAGATCTGCTGGTGGTGAACGCCGGTCATTGCAGCAAGGTCTTCAACGGTACAGGGCCGTATCCGGATGGTCGTGAGGATCTTCTCACGGACTGCGTTATCCCATTCACCGCTCTCCGGCATCAGCACAGCAGGTCCGATAACATCAACCGGGATGCCAGTCCTTTCAAAATAATGCTGGATCCGGTGAAGGTCAGAAGGCCCGGGTGCTTCCACCCATGACTCGGTTGCCGGCCTGTCGAGCGTGTTTAACTGGATGCGGTCGGGATGGATCGCCCGGATCGCTTCCTTGAGGCCGGAAAGCTCTTCATCCCCAGTATTGAACGACGGGACAAGGAATACCTCAAGCCAGATCCAGCCCGGGTACTCTTTCCTGAATTTGGCGAGCCCCGAGATGATCCGGTCGATCATCAGCCCCGGGGAGGGACGGTGGATCTTCTCAAAGGTTTTCTGGCAGGTGGAAGAAAGGGTCGGGATGACCAGATCTGCCCGGGCAAGGTCAGACCTCACCCCGGCATCGGTCAACAGGCTGCCGTTGGTAAGGACCGCCACCCGGTACTGTGGATAGTGTGTCTTGATGAAAGTAATGATCGTTCCAAGCGACAGCGAGAGGGTTGGCTCACCGGAACCGGCAAAGGTGACGTAATCAAGCGCCGGGTTCTTTGAGAGGACACTATCAAGTTCGGCAATCACATCATTTACGGGAAAAAACTCCGCCCTCTCTGAAGTAAGCCGGGTTGTCGACCCGCATTCACAGTAGACACAGTTGTACGAACATGTCTTAAATGGCAGGAGATCGATGCCAAGCGATCTGCCAAGCCGTCGCGAACAGACCGGGCCAAAAATATAGGTATTTTTCATGGAAATTCACGCTCATGAACCTGCAGAAGTTGTACAACCGTCAGGTTTATTTATTTTTGCGCATATGAGAAATATTACCGGAGGAACACTATGAAGATCTGCATAACCGCACAAGGGCCCACCCTGGACAGTGTATTTGAACATCATTTTGCGCGGGCACCCTATTTTATCTTCCATGATACCAAAACCGGCCGGAGCGAAGGGGTCAGGAACGGATTTGTCATCAGCGACAGCGGTATAGGGAGGAATGCGGTAGATCTGCTGAAGATGAACGGGATAAAAGCCGTGATCACCGGGGAGATCGGGGATAATGCAAGGGCCCTCCTCAACGGTTCAGGTATCCTGACCCTGGTCTTTACCGGCACAGGTTCGGCAGCAGACGCACTGGAAGCGATGATGCCGGGGTAACCCCGTAACGCCAGCATCATCGGAACCGGTTGTCCGATTTGAACGAAACCGCATTTTTGGAAGTACTGTCGAGCCAGCCGGCTTTTGCATCGCTGTACGAATCAAAGGCCGGCACATACGGCTTGATGTCAAGAACCGGGGTTCCGTCAAGGACATCTACATCCTCGATATCAATGATGTTCCCTTTGATCCCGGTAAGACGCACAATGGAAAGCCCGATGGCATTTGGCCTTTTTGGGGCCCTCGTGGCAAAAACACCATGGGGGGTCGGATCAAGGAACGGTTTTACCAGGAGCGAATAGTCACTGCACCGGTGGAAGGCATAGATCATGATGATCCGGGAGAAATCCCCGAGATCCCGGAGTCCTTCGGTAAGCTCCGGGCGAATCTCGATGGTGCCCTTTATTCCCCTGGCCCCGCTTGGCTGGATAGGCATCCCGGCAATATCGGAAAACGGGGAATGGATGATTCCTATCGGCTGAAAGGTGAATGATTGCTGATCGGGTTTGGTGGCCATAACTGTCATCACTCCTGCTGTAAGGTTTCCTTTGCTGTATTCATGGATATTTCCCGCCATCCTGCATCAGATCGCCCCGGTCCCCGGCCGGGTAAACGAGAGCAGCCGGACACCCCGGACCTGCTGGAACGTTGCGCCCTGCCCGACCGCAGAAAGAACGGTCGTTTCATCGATAACCCGTGATCCGGCTATGATCGTCGCCCCGTGATCGAAAAGCACCGGGGAGAGGGGCGTGCTTGGCCCGAGAATGAGGACCTGGGCATCGGGCTTACAGAGGCCAAGCAGCGAGTCCATCGTATGGTTGATAAGCGCACTTGCCGTGAGGGCAACGAGATCTGCCTTCGGGATGAGGTCCCCTGCAGCCTCTGCCGGAAAATCATCCCCTGTCGGGTGCTGTTCGAGAACCCAGAGGTTTCCTGCAACCGTGCGAAGCCGGGGGATGAACGGGAAATGACCGACAAGCGCGATGTTTTTTTTGGCTCCGCGTTTCATGAGCACTTCAGCCGCATTTATCTCGACTGCATCACGCTCATCGACCGCAAGCAGGGAGTTGATTGCAGCGACCCCAATACTTGCTTCGAGAGGATTTTCCGAGAGGGCATAGGCCGCAAGTTCCTGTGCGGTCTTTTCGTGAAGATGTCCGACCCCCCGGACCAGGGTTTTGTGATCATGCGGGGTGTCCCCGGCAATGGTTGTCGCAAGGCCGCAGCCGGTACTGCATACCGCAGTCCAGTGCGCACCCACAAGGACCGACCGGACCGGTACCGGTTCTTCGGGCAGTCCTGCCAGCAGATCGTCGATGATAGGATACGAGTTCATGGTATACTTCCAAAAACGACGGGAGACATCAAAGCGGACCTGCCTGATGCCGATCACCAGAGAGCCTCCCGGATCGTCGCTGTACGTGGTAAGAGGCGATGGTTTAAATTATTTATGCGCATATGCGTAATAAACGTGAATACCATGAAGATCTGCATCACAGCACAGGGACCGGCCCCAGATTCCCCGGTCGAGGAGCGGTTTGGAAGGGCGCCATATTATATCATGGCGGATACCGAAACAGGAGCGATTGAAGCTGTCAAAAACCCGTTCGCAGACGGCGCCGGAGGTGTCGGGCCAAAGGCTGCAGGCCTTGTCGCAGAACATAAGGCCGGGGCGCTCGTGAGCGGCCCGGTCGGGGGAAACGCAAAAGAAGCCCTCTCTGCTGCCGGCATTGCCCAGTACTCTTCCCAGGGGTGCGCAACGGTCAGAGACGCACTCGATGCGTTTAAAAAGAACTCACTTGAGAAGACCGGGGACTAATGGACACGCCAGATTCATAGGAGGACCAGAATGATCCCCGGGAACAAATGATGAAACTTGCCGTTGCAAGCGGAAAGGGCGGGACCGGAAAGACCATGGTTGCCGCAAACCTCGCATCCGTACTCGCCGCGACCGAACCGGTGACCCTTGTCGACTGCGATGCCGAGGCGCCCAATCTTCACCTGTTCTTCCCTGCTGTTTCCACATCGCGGGATGTGACGCTTCCGGTCCCGGTCATAAACTCAGAGGTATGTACTCGTTGCAGGAAGTGCGCTGAGTTCTGCCAGTATGGTGCCCTGACAGCGCTTGCTGACCGGATCCTCTTTTTCCCAGAGCTCTGCCATTCCTGCGGAGGGTGCATGCTGATCTGCCCGGACCATGCAATCAGCGAAGAGAATAAAAGGATCGGATCGGTCAGTCTTGCGACACCGGCACGTCAGCTCAGGCTCATTACCGGCCGGCTCGATATCGGGGGTTCACAGGTTGTGCCGGTCATCCGGGCAGCAAAAGATGCCGCCGGTACAAATGGCAGTATCATCTATGACTGTGCGCCCGGAATATCATGCCCGGTCGTTGAAACGCTTGAAGGGTGCGATGCCTGTCTCCTTGTCACGGAATCAACACCTTCGGGACTCCACGATCTCCGGCTTGCCTTTGATGTTACCCTGAAACTGGGGATTCCCGCAGGAGTCATTATCAACCGGAGCGATGGAAACAACCAGCCGGTCCTTGATTTCTGCGCAGAACAGGACCTTGACGTACTGCTGACCATCCCGTTCAACCGTGAGATCGCGGCGATTCAGTGCGGGGGCCACCTGCTCGCACAGGAGCAGCCGGCCTGGGAGAGATCCTTCCTTGCCCTCTGGCAAAATTGCAGGGGACTTTCCGGGAGGCAGGCACCATGATCCGGATCGCGGTCATCAGCGGGAAAGGCGGGACCGGGAAGACCATGGTCACCGCCGCCCTTGCAGAGATCCTTCCCGGGCCCCTTGTGCTTGCGGACTGCGATGTCGATGCGGCAAACCTCGGGCTTTACCTGTCTCCCGAAACAATCGGGTCGGAACCGTTCACAGGGATGAAGAAAGCCACAATCGATCCTGAAAAATGCACATCGTGCGACACATGCAGGGCACACTGCCGGTTCGGAGCGGTCCTTGCAGATGACGGAAATTACCAGATCGACTTGTTCAGGTGTGAAGGCTGCGGCGTCTGTGTCCAGGTCTGCCCCGCCGGTGCGGTCGCGCTCTACGACCACCGGGCCGGAGAGGTCATCTCATCCCGCACATCCCGGGGGAACCTTACAAGCGCCCGGCTCGAACCGGGGGAAGGAAACTCCGGGCTGCTCGTCCATGCAGTCAAGGCCCGCGCAGTCAGGGAAAACCCCGAACGGGACCTTTTCCTGATCGACGGTCCTCCGGGCACCGGCTGCCCGCTTATATCTACGGCGAGCGGTACCGATGCGGTCCTCATCGTCACCGAACCAAGCGTTTCCGGAATCCACGACCTCGAACGGGTCGTTGCGGTCTGCCGCAGGTTCAAACCCCAAATCTTTGTCGCCATCAACCGGTTCGATCTCGACTGCGGTCATACAGAGGCAATCAAAGCCTGGTGCAGGCAACAGGGGCTTACCGTCATCGGCACGATCCCGTTTGACCCGGCGGTCCTTTCCCATGCACGGGAGGGGATCCCGGTTACACGGGACGCTGATTCACCGGCCGCTCAGGCCATCCGGTCGATTGCAGAAAAACTCCAGAAGGAGGTGAGCCACCATGGAACCTGATAATGAAAACACACAGTACTGCCGCAAGAGGGGAAGACCGCGCCTGAACCGGTCGCTCATGGGCGATCCCCCGGGCCGGTGCTATGCGCCGCAGTGCAAACCGGAAAACGAAGAGGAGTCCGTCACCCTCCTTCCAGAAGAGATGGCGGCACTGACCTTAATCGATCTCCAGGAGCTCGAACAGGAGCAGGCAGCCGCGGTTCTCGGGGTCTCCCGCAAGACCATCTGGCGGGATATCCACGAAGCCCACCGCAAGATCACCGATGCCATCGTCAACGGCAAATCCATCCACATGGCCAGATGCACCCGGATGGTTGACGGACGATGCCCGAAAAACGAAGGGGATGGCTGTAAAAAGACCCGGCACCGGGGCTGTCATGGTGAGCAGGCAACATATGACGGGGATGAAACCCGGGCACAGGACAGGGAATAAGGGAATGATCCTGCCCTGCATTACGGTTGCCGGATCACAAGATTTTAAATATTTATGCGCATATGTGTAATTAAGGTGCCAGACACAAGCACCTGGAGGAAACCATATGCCAGGATATAACAGAACTGGTCCCCGGGGAACGGGGATGCTGACCGGCCGCGGCCGGGGGGGTTGCCACATGCACCAGGAGATGCAGGGGGCAGAACTCCGTACCCCTGACGCTGCCGGCGCCATCCTTCCCGGAGAGCCGGACGCAGCAACCGGGGAAACCCGACAGCCATTCTACGGAGCAGGACGCGGGGGAATTCCCTGCGGGTGCGGTCACGGGCATGTTCATGCCGGCGGACGCCGCTGCTGCCAGTGATTTTTTTTAAAAAAACATCTTTTTAGAGGATAACCATGAAAGTCGCGATTGCAAAAGAAGGAAACTCAGTTTCACAGCATTTCGGGCATTGCCCGGAATATGCCCTGTACGATATCGAGAACAAGACGGTCACAAAGACCGAGCTCCTCAAGAGCCCCGGCCATGAACCGGGAAAACTTCCGGCGCTCCTTGCCGAACACAAGGTAACCCATGTCCTTGCCGGCGGGATGGGCCCGGCAGCAGTCAACCTGTTCTGCCAGAACAACATCGATGTAATCCTCGGGGTCACCGGGCCCGTCGATACGGTCATCCAGGACTTCATCAACGGAAAGATCTCCCCGGGCAAGAGCAGCTGCGACCATTCGCACGAGTGCTCCTGATCCGGGCACGCCTTTTGCACATATCCCCGATGGACCGTGCACGGGCAGGGCAAAAATTCTGCCATACCTCAATTGCCCCGCCCGTGATACAATATCGGGAACCAGGAACCCCTTGCACCCCTTTAACAACTGCCAGGATACCTCACCGGTGAGATACCAATGAAAAAATATTCCGGGATCCCCGAACTGGTCGAACAATACATGGAAGAATCCGGCACCACGGCCCGGTGGGTCACGGTCAAAGAACTCCGCAGCCGGTTTGAGCTGACGCGGTACCAGGGAACGACCGTCTCTGCATTTTTGCGCCGGCTCGAACAGGGACCGTTTGTCCGGTTCCCCTACGTCGTTCACAAGATCGAACGCATTCCGGAGGACCTGCCGGAAAAAGCGAGAGGCTACCGCTACATGATTGTCCTGCGTGACGGATGCCCGGCCCAGAAACGCCGGGAGCAGGAAATGAGCGGCGCCATGGCCGACCAGGAAACAATCCCCGCCGGACTCTGAACCGGATACCACCTCGTTTTGTCTTTTCTTTAGCCCGCGACGGTCCCGGCAGAGACCTTTTTGTATTCCAGAAAAAATGGGAACGGTTATACAGGAACAACGGGCAGATTCTTGTATCATGAAAAACCCGTTCCACGTGATGATCATCCCGACGCTGGGCTGTCCTTCGAAATGCAAATACTGCTGGAGTTCCGAAGTCGGCTCGCCGGTGATGACGACACAGACCGTCCGGGACATCGTGGAATGGTTAAAAGACCTCGACCGGGACCGGGTGACGTTCACCTTCCACGGCGGCGAACCGCTCCTTGCCGGGGCCGGCTTCTACCGGGAAGCCCTGCCCCTGCTCGCTGACGGCCTGCCCCGCATGCACCCTGACTTTGCTATGCAAACCAACCTCTGGCTCATGACCCCGGAGATCGCAGATACCCTTGCAGAGTACCGGGTCCCGATCGGTTCAAGCATTGACGGCCCGGAAGTGATCACCGATTCGCAGCGGGGGGATGGGTACTTCCGGAAAACGATGAACGGCTACCGGGTCGCAAAGGAGCACGGCCTTGATGTCCGGTTCATCTGCACGTTCACGAACAAGTCCGTCAAACAGCGGGACGAGATTTTTAACTTCTTTCTTCAGCAGGGGTTCACGCTCAAGCTCCACCCGGCACTCCCGTCGCTCAAATCGGAGAACCCGAAAGAATGGGCACTTGAACCTGCCGAATACGGGAACCTGCTCGTGTATCTCCTCGACCAGTCGCTCGAACATATCAACGACATCGAGGTGATGAACATCAGCGACCTGTGCCGGTGCATCTTTACCCGGCACGGAAGCGTCTGCACGTACGTGGACTGCATGGGAAGCACCTTTGCCATCGGACCGGACGGGAACATCTACCCGTGCTACCGGTTTATCGGGATGCCGGAGTTTGTGATGGGGAACGTCGCCGACCACCCGTCCCTTGAAACGCTCATGGCGTCGCCGGCGGGAACAATGATGCTGGGCTTCAAGGACTACGTGGACACGGCCTGCAAAGACTGCAGGCACATCCGGTACTGCCGGGGGGGATGTCCGTACAACGCGATGGCCCCGACCCCGGGAAGGATCGAAGGCGTCGATCCTCACTGCACCGCGTATAAACGGATCTTTGAAGAGATCGGGAGCCGGCTCGACAAGGAAATGTTTGACACACCGATGATGGAGATGGACGCATTTGGGGTGCCCGGTGCCACAGCGCGAAAACCGCAAAAGTCGGGAGTCATGGCGCTGATGCGCAAGATGGCGATGCGGTAAGCCGGGATAGCGGCGGGATAACAGGAACAATTCTCATGGGCACCTATACCTACGGCCAAACCGAGCTTGACCACCTCAGGAAACGCGACAAAAAACTCGGGACCGCCATCGACCGGATCGGGATGATCGAGCGGGAGGTGATGCCCGACACATTTACGGCACTCGTCTACAATGTCGCAAGCCAGCAGATCTCGGCAAAAGCGGTGGAAACGGTCTGGGCCCGGATGGCGGACCGGTTTGGCGAAATCACCCCGGGGACTATCGCTGGCGCTTCAGAAGAAGAGATCCAGCAGTGCGGGATGTCACGCAGGAAGGCAGGCTATATACGGGGAATTGGGGAAGCAGTGGCCGGCGGGAGTCTCGACCTCGTCGGACTTTCCCGACGCTCCGATGACGAGATTATTGCACGGCTCACCGCACTTAAGGGAGTCGGCACCTGGACTGCCGAGATGATCCTGATCTTTTCGATGTGCAGGCCGGACGTTGTGAGTGAAAACGACCTTGCAATCCGGAGGGGGATGACAATGCTCTACGGCATTGACGAACTGACAAGGGAGGCGTTTGACCGGTACCGGAAGAGGTACTCGCCGTACGGGACGGTCGCATCGCTGTATCTCTGGGAGATTTCACACAAGACTGACTGGTGACCGATGCAAAAACAAGGCCTGCCAGAGCTTGTTACACAGAAGTGATGTTCAAAAAATAAGGTGGTTAATTGAGGGGGATTATGCACTCTTCTTTGCGTCCTTAGCAGCAGACTTGTCGTTTGCAGCGGCGGCCTTGCCTGCAGCCTTGTTATTCTTCTTTGACGTCAGAGTTCACTTCCTTTTCCAGTTATTGTGGTATATGCCACATACTGTTGTTCTCTTGGGCCCGGGATATACGCTTTCTTGTCGGAATTGAAATCCGGGGCATTAAAATGGACATTTTAGGTATCGGGACGCAAAAAGACGCACCGGCATGTCGGCACAATTCCCGGCAACTTCACGCCGCAATGCTCATCGTCTCCGGTAAACCATCTCCTTTAATGGAATCACCGGATACACGCAGGAGCAGGAAAGGATACACGCTCCTCATATTATCCATATCCCTTGCAACGTTCATGTCCAGTCTCGACGGGACAATCGTGAACATCGCCCTCCCGGCGATCACCGAATCATTTGGCCTCACGACAACGACGGTGAGCTGGGTCGCGACCTCGTATCTCCTCGTGATGGTAGGCTGTATCCTCGTTTTCGGTAAGATCTCAGATACCGTCGGCTACAAGAAGATCTTCCTTTCGGGGTTTGCCATATTCACGCTCGGGTCGTTCTTCTGCGGGTTTTTGCCGGAGATCGTGCTTGGATTTCCCTCGCTTGTGGCATCCCGGGTTTTCCAGGCGGTGGGCGGGGCGATGATCATGTCGGTTGCGGCTGCCATGATCACGGCATATATCCCGGCCGAACTGAAAGGAAAGGCGATGAGCATCATCATGCTCTTTGCGGCCCTTGGTACGGCAATCGGCCCGACCATCGGGGGCATTCTAACCCAGTACCTCTCCTGGCACTGGATCTTCTTCATCAATGTGCCGGTCGGGATCTTTGCAATCCTTCTCGGGGCAAAGGTCATCCCGGCATCGCAGACGGTGGCGGGCGGGGAGGCATTTGACAAACTCGGGGCAGGTCTTGTCTTTGTCGGACTGGCATCGCTGGTCTTTGTGGTATCCGAGGTCCTGACGCTCGGTTTAACATCGCCGGTGATTCTTGGGACTGCTGCGCTTGCGGCAGTCACGCTCGGCGGGTTTGTCTATCGTGAACTCGGCCTTGCCGACCCGCTCCTTGACCTTGCACTCTTCCGGGACAGGAACTTCTTTTTGACCAACCTGCTGCTGTTCCTCGTGTTTTTCAGCTTCTCGGGGATCAGCTACCTGCTGCCGTTCTACTTAGAGTATGTCCACGGATACGACACATCGAGTGCAGGTCTTATCATGACCTCGCTCTCGTTTGCGATGATGATTGCAGGCCTCATTGCAGGGATGGCTTTTAACCGGCTCGGGCCCCGCCGGCTCTGCATCCTTTCCTGCATCCCGCTTATCATCGGCTACTTCATGATGACGAAACTCTTTATCCAGACATCAACCGGCTTTGTGACGCTTGCCCTTGCGCTGATCGGATTCGGCCTCGGGTTGATCGTGACCCCGGTGACGACGATGATCATGATGTCAGTTTCAAAGTCAAAGGCGGGGATGGTTTCAAGCCTGACAAGCCTTGAGCGGACGGCCCCGATGTCGATCGGGATAGCTGCGTATAACGTCATCCTGATTGTCGGGGTCATTGCGATTGCAAACAGCTACGAGGTGACACTGAAGTCCCCTGCCGATATCCAGAGGGAAGTGCTCGCGGCAGGCTTTGATCTCGCATTTCTCCTCTCGCTCATGCTCGGCTTTGTGATCCTTATCCTGAGCTTTGCGATAAAAGAGGTCATGCACCCGGACTATTCAGAGGAGGCGGCACTCCTCCAGAAAAACTCCCGCTGACCGGTCGGACTGCCGGTCACATCATCCGGTCGGGATCCTTTTTTTCGGGATGTGCTTTTGGTCCCGTTTATCCCCGGAGAACGACCGGGCCGGGCTCCAGGTACCGTCCTGCGCCAAGCATCCAGGTGCCATCGACATCCGTCACGTAACTGATCTTGAGCTCCGTGGTGTTTGTGGCCGGGTTTACCGAGTAATATTCCACCATTGCAGTCCCGTTTTTCGCGCCCGCAAGCATGGCCGCGATATGGTGGTTCCCCACACTGTCAGTCGCATTGAGCCGGTTGACACCCATCAGGTCGGGGCGGTACGGCCATGCGAGGGTCGTGCCGTTGTAGTCGTAGGCAAAGATGTAGAGATCGTCTCTGATAAATGAGCCGTTTTTGTCGTTGAATCCGGCAAGGGCTTGTTCTTTGCCATTGGCTGACGCATAGGTCCGTGCATCCACAACAAACTCTCGGAGGTCCTCATCGACCAGCAAATCCCCGCTTGTATAGATGCCGGCCCCGATCCAGTATGTGTCATCGACTGGTCGCACGTAACTGACCTTGTATTTCACCGTGAAATTATCGGACGGGTCCGGGTACTGGTACAGGAGGTAGCCGCCGCCGTCTTTTGCAAGCGCGATCTCAGTCCGGGTGTAATACCTGCCGGAATTGTCCTGAAGGTCATTGAAACTGGTGCCGACCAGTTGCGGCTGGTAGGGCAGGGCAAGGTCCCGACCGGAATAGTCAAGTGCATAGATGTAGACATCGCCAACAACAAACGGGCCGGATGTGTTGGAGAAGGCAGAGAGTGCGGCGGCCTTCCCGTTTTTCTGTGCGTAGGCTGCGGCGTTGTCGACAAAATCCTTGATCTCCTGCGTGGTTGCAGGTGCATCAGGCGATGCTGCAACGGCGGGTTCAACAGGACCCGTGTATATCCCGGAACCAAGCCACCAGGTATCATCGATCTTTACACAGTAGCACAGCTTGGTCTCAAGGGTCTGGTTGTGGGCCGGGTTGGCATAGATGAGTGGATAATACCCGCTCCCATTTTTTACAACGTTTGCCATTTCGGTGACAAAGACGCCGTTTGCACCTTCGCGTTTCTTCCCGACAGCTTCCGGGTTTACCGGGTGGGCAAGGGTAGTGCCATTGAAGTCATAGGCATAGACATAGAGCTCGCCCCGGAAAAACGAGCCATTCTTATCGTTGAACTCGGCAAGGGCTTTTTCTTTGCCGTTTGCTTTTACATAGGCGGCTGCGCTGTCGACAAAGGCTACGAGAGTCTCATTGGAGGTGGTGGTCACCTGCGGGGAGACGGTGGAATTCCCTGCTGGTGCGGCTGTTACACCAGACTGCTGCGTACAGCCGGTTCCGAGAAGCGCAAGGCAGAGGACGAGCACGCACATGAGTTCACCGGACGTTCTTTTCATAGTGTTCATGTGTGAGGTAACGGTCTTTTTAATCACATCGATCTTCAATGTGCTCTGTTCAACGAGAAGCTGCCGGACCGAACCCCCGGGGGCCGCAGGTATCGTGGGTTATGTACCATTTGTCTCGCAATGCGGGTCCGGTCCCTTCGGTACCGGGGATTATCGCGGACCGTCCAAGGCCGGTGGACGGCATCGTGATCCCTGTATACGAGAGTGGGAGGAGAGGAAAAATGGGAGAAACACCCGGACTCTGCAAAAAAGGTGATAATCCCAGCGGAACCGCCAGTGCCGGCCCGGCCCTGCGAGGGTAGATTTATTTCTGGCCTTTCTTTTTATTGTCGGAAGCAGTGATGACTTTTGAGGAGTTTTTGGGGGTGACGACGATATGGCTGCCCCCGGGCCTCGGGGATGTGTCGATGGTGCCGGCCTCGCCGCGCCGGGGCTCCATCTTCCATGTGCCGTCGCTCTGCATAATCCGTACCATGGCAGGCTCGGCCGGGACGGCAGGGGCTTTTGGCTGCTGCGCTGACTTGGGCCGGATCACGGTTTTCTGTTCCATGGGGGCGGGTGCCGGTTCAGGTTCGGCGGGTGAAACCTGCTGCTCTTTTTGTTCCTCCACGACAACCCGGCGGGCGGGTTCTTTTGCGTTACGGGAGTATGTCATGACGAGCGCTTTACAGTCGAGCATCTCCTGTATCATGCCCTTGACCAGGTTTTCAAGGGCATTTATCCGCTGTTCGAGGGGCGCGATCCGATCGTCCGACACACCGGTTTCCGTATCGTTCATAGTCCTTAATCGGTTTCGACAGGGGATAACTTTTCTCCTTTCCCACAAACCGGGCGGGGGGTAGGCCCCCCTCCCCCCCCATCGCTTTTTTTCCGGGAGGGGATCTACCCCCCACCCATGTGCCGGCCAAGCAGGGGGGCTACCCCCTCCCCTCCAGGATTTCAAAGAGCCCAACGCAAACCAGAAACCGGGTGGAAAACGGCATACCTAAAACCCGGTTCTCCGACGATAACCACAACGCTTCCGGGCCAAAACGGGGGGAGGGGGCAGGGGGGATACCTCCCCCCTTTGCATTCCCTCAGCAGGGGGCCTACCCCCCACCCATGTGCCAGCCAAACAGGGGGTTACCCCCTCCCACTCAGGACTTTCGGAAGCGGGGTAGGGGGTCGGAACCGGACCGGTTGGGGGGTTGGTTACGACGAAAAGGTGTGGGGAATTGGGGGATTGGAGGGGGCGGGGCGAGCGGGACTAAGGGGAGGGGGGTATACCCCCTTTGGAATTTTAACTACAAAACAAGATTTGATTCCTTTGAAACAAGATAAACAATTATGTTTTAAATATACATTTATCCTTTAAGTGAAAATCATATAATAATGAATTTTTTGAAAGAATTTATCACAAAAATTCAGTCCATTAATCCATATACCCCCTTTCGGATAATTTTCAATTTTGTAAATTTTTTTATTTTTTTATTGGTTCTTATCATAGGGTATACAATTGTTTTTTACTATACCTATCTGAATCCATTAGAGAATGGCTATTCTACATTCTTCACATCTTCGGTATATTCAATGCAAAATCTGATAAATTACATACAAACAGGAGATATTGCAATCCTTTTAGCAATTCTAGGATTATTTATTGGATATTGTTATCTGTTTCATTTTTTAAACACCAGCGGTTTGTTACTTTTATCGAATCATTCTAAAGAAAATAAAAAATTGGGCATCTCTTTTTTTTATGCATTTATTTTAAGTTTAATTGTGACAATTTTAATAATAGAGTGCTTTTTTTTGGGAGAGTTCAGTTTATTATCTCCAACCAATATAATCGAGATAACACTCATATCATATTTAATTGGTATATTGGTATGTACTTTTTTAAGCATAATATTACTAATGAATACGAAAAAATCATTCACACCTTCAATTTTAGAATCACTTAATAAATTTATGAATGATGAACATTATTCAAAAAAATATGACTCGATGACTGCGTTAATTTTTATTTTAATTTTAGAAATGGCAATATTTGGATATATTTTTAATTCAAATATCATCATCATATTAATAATCGATACTTTGCTCCTTACATATGTTTGGACTTTTGGGATTTTGAATAACCTTCCAGCGAATGTTTCAACAATAATCGCATTAAATGGCGAGAGAATATCTAATGTTTATATCTTCACAACTGAAGGTGATTACATTACTTACTTATCCGCAAATCATGGATGGGTTCATCTCAATAAAAATGCGGTTTTTCAAATAGTGGACAACGAGAGTCAAGAGATTGAATCTGAACAGAATCGTAAATTTTCAGATAGATTACAGGATATTTTTCCGAAATCAAATTCAATTTACAACATATTAAATGGAGTAATGATCTTTTTTGCAATTATTTTCGCCACCATTGCAAATTATGCACAAAACATACTATCCCTAAAAGGAACGATAATTGGAACTATTTTATGTCTACTCCTATTCGGAGGGATTTTACTATTTATTCTAAAAAAATATGCGATTAGATATTGGGACTAAAATGTCATAGAAAATTAACCTTTTCTATTTACATATAATCCAATAAAAAAATTGGCGATTACAGGTTCTCCCCCCCTGCGGAGTTCATTCCCATAACCCGCAGGTTATACCAATCCAACAATGATACGCGCCCCATTTCGCCAGATAACTCCAAATTTTTTCGCAATTACCGGGAAGTATTTAAACCCTGAATTCATTCTATAAAATAAGCACAATGATCCAGGAATTCTTCACACGGATTGCGAGGGCGATGAGAGGCCTTGGGTACGCACGGCAGGCAGCCTGCCGGTTTGCCCGGTTCTGCTCCTACTTCGTAGTCTTTGTCTTCGGACTTGCCGGGGTCATTAGATGCGAACAAGAACCGAAATTCCTGACCTCCGCAGACCGGGCAGAATCCGCGGGCGCCCGGCACGGTACAGCACACCCCGCCAACTCTTCTTTACGTCGCAAGCCCCATACCCGGCGGCCGCTTGTTTCCTGACCGGATTATCCCGGACTAACAGGAAACAACGCAGCCCTGCCGTGCGGACCTTTGGGTTAAACCATTCCCGTACACAGGGGTAACGACGGTTCATCATTCACCCGGCACATGCCCGGGTGACCGCTCTCCCCCGGGGCTTTGCCGCTGCCGCGACCTTTTCAAAAAAAGCGGGCTTTTTTTTCGCGCCCGCCATGCACCGGACCGAAGAACACCTGGGAAACCAGGGCCAGATTATCCTTCACAAAGGAGTGATGCCTATGCAGACAACAGCAACTACAAACGAGGGGGTGACCGCACCGGGCCCCGTACCATCCGGTGCCCTGTACAGCAGCCGGATTAATCCCTGCGAAGCAATCGCAGGTGAATCACCAGGGACCGACGCCCACGAAATGGAGAACATTCCCGAGGTCAAAAAGAGAAAGCCCTCACACTGCTCCCCGTATGTCTATGAAGCGCTGCGGATCCTGGAGATAAACGGCTACGCAACCGGCCGGGCCCTTCCCTCGGGCCTGCGCCTCCCCCAGACCATCATCGCTACCAAAAGCTCCGGGAACCTCATCGTCACCATCGTCTGGTCCCGGAAAAAAGTGCCGGACGCAAAAACCCTCAGGGAACTCTTCCCCGTGCATTTCAAGACCGCCTGCGCCCTGTCCAGGGATGCCCCGGGAAAGGTCATGATCTGGGTCACCTCACCAGCAGCAGGCTGGAGGTACTACCAGGCCTACCCCGGTGGTATCAGATACGACTGGGACTTTGTAGCAATCCTCAAACAATAATCCTTTTTTTCACAAGATGGATTCCCGGGAGGACATATTTACTCTCCCAGGTTTTTTGCCGCGCCATTATTTGGGTCCCGCGTGAGACGCTTCATCAGGGCTGTCCCGGATATACTCCGGCAAATCCGGGTCACATCCCGCAGTGGAAGGAAGACCTTTTTTTCGCCCTGTTCCGGATTTTCAAACCGGTGTAACCGGCATGAAGGGCACCCGCACGTTCATACCAGACCTAGGGAGGGGCACAATAATAAAAGGAGATATCATTCCCGCCATACGAAAGCCTCCAGAATCCGAATCCATAAAATATCGCAGCACAGGGCTTCATTCACTGCGAGCGCGTGTCCACAGCTTTAAAAATGCGAACAGGACGCATATCTGCCTCGGATTCATTTTCCTTTTCAGGACTTTATCCCACCACAGTCAATAATAGTATGTCAAAGGGCGCCCCGAGACAAACCAAAAAAAACAAAGGAGGAAACAACAATGGCAGATTTTACAGAAAACACCAACATAAAAAGTGCAACCCGGAAACTTGCGGAACCCATCGCGGACATCGACGCATTCAGCGAGATTGTCCAGTCCGTGATCTCCACAAACCCATTCGGGTGCGTATCGTATATGGCCTCGGGCGCAGCTCACCCGCCCGTAGAAAAGACTCGCGAGAGCTACACAGCAAAGATCGTGTACCAGGACAGCAACACAAAAACCGTCGGCAGGTCCGCAGACACCTACGAAACCATCGACGGCTTTAACGCCGGCATCGCCGCAGTCCTTGCAAACACCGCAAACAGCACGGCCCACAAGGGAACGCCGGTAAGAAACGCTGACGCGGACAGCTTCTCTGCGACCCTCAAGTGCCATGACCCCAACGGGGAGTTGTACTTCGTCAACTTCTCCCGCCAGCAGGTCACCATCTCGTCTTACGAGGACGACGCCATCCGGACCCGGATCGAAACCTGGGCAGACGGCGTCCCGGCACTTGTCTGAACAAAAACAACAAAAAAACAGCGGCCCGGGGTTTCCGGGGGAAGCCCCGGGTCAGCTCTTTCATACAGCCATGCGGGGAAAAGCTCCCCCTGCTCAACTCCCCATCACAAAATATATTTCTGCATCATATTCGGCACCGGTCCAAACCCGCTCTTCTCGTACACCGGTCGGCCCGCTTCACTTGCGAAAAGATACAACCGCTTTATCCCCCGGCTCTTACAGAACCGGACCGCCTCATCCGTGATCATCCGGGCATATCCGTGATGTCGGGATCCTGTCTCCGTATACACGCTGTGGAGGAATGCCATCGTGCAGGCCGGATCGTGGGGAACCGGCACATAGGAGACCGTGCTCACCGCTCCCCCTGCCACCACCCGGCCGTCCTCCTCCACGACCCATGCCGTGCAGGAACCATCAGCCAGTTCCCGGGAAAGTTTCCGGCCGTATTCCTCCTCAACGGCCTGCATCGCCCCCGGGGCAGCGGCAATCCCGGACGCCTGCCAGATCTCCTCAAACATCTTCCGGTGAAACACCGCAAGAGCCGGAATATCCCCACCGACTGCTACCCGGAGCCATGCCTCGTTTGTACTACCCTGTGCCATAGCAAATCACCGGTCCGTGAATTCTCCCAGACCCACTCCAGTCTGGCCCGGTATGCCTACATCCCGGGAGAACGAATGCACCCCTAAACCGGTCGTGGTCTGCACCATGGCGGCCGGTCGGCAGCTGACCTTACCAAGTATACTAATAACGTAAGCATTGCATGAATAAAACCAGACTTAGAAAAGTCTCCACTGGTAAACACTCAGATATCTCCCGGAAGATACCCAATACTATAGTACCTGATATTACAGGATCAGAACAGCACTACACACAATACTACTGCAAACACTGAAGCACAACCGGTTTTCCGGCAATTCCGACGCCTGCCCCCGGACATGAGCTTCCGCTGCACAACACAACCTGTCTTTCATTAAAGTAAATTTACACGGAAGAATAATCCAATATGAGCTCTGTTTTCCTGATTCCGGGTTTAAATGCCCCACATTTTCCCGGATAAGATTTCGAAACCTTTTAATCAAGATCTCACTAATTTTACACTAACCACAAAGAGTTTAACTCGATGTGCGTGGCATTGCATTTTGAATACCTCGTGCATTCGCACGCAGGGAGGAGGCTAAATGGAATCTATTGTATTTGGCATTGGAATTACTGCATTGGCAGGAGCTCTTGCCACCGTAGCCGGTTCCGCGGAAGATACTGAATCCAACATCGGATCTCAGGGAGACCCGAACTCACAGGTTCAGCTCGCTCCGCAGATGGGGCACTTACACCGCATCTTCAATAAGGCAGTTGCCGGTGAACCGCCGGCATATGCACTGTGGTGTGGCCTGGGCGCAGGACTTGCATGGGCGTTTCTCGCCATGCAGATCAACGCGGTTCTCGCGATTGTCCTGGGCTCAATTCTTGCAGTCTTTGTGCAGGCCGTATATGCAACAACTGCATACCTTGGCAGGACATCGAGTCTTGCTAAGTTCGGCCAGCCGGTTTACGTGGATATCTTAAAGTCCATGACAACAGTTGCCATGGCACACGCTTTTGTCGCAGTATTCTGTACCGTCACCATCTGTTACCTGATCAACGTCGCACTGGGACACCCGTTCCCGCTGCCGCTGCTCGGTTTCATCTGGGGAATCGCACTGGGTGCAGCAGGATCTGCAACAGGCAACCCGTACTATGGTAAGGAGCGCCAGTACCAGAACCAGAAGTTCGGTGCAGGTGTCCCGATCTCAGCATCGGGTAACATTGTCTGCTATGCCGAAGCAGGCGAGCGCAACTCGCTTGACAACGGATACTTCACCGCCAAGTTCGGCGGACCGGCATCGGGACTCTGTTTTGGTCTGATTGTATTCCTTGAACTCTGGCGTACCATTCTCTTCGAGAAGGTCGGCGCCGGCTGGGGAGCAATCATTGTCGGTATCCTGATCATCCTCGTCTTCACGATCATTGACCGGTACATCGAGGTCTGGGCCCGCAAGAACTACGGTCCCTACACGGCACCCGTAAAGGAGGCCTAAACTATGACCGCAATTGCAGCAAAACCCCAGGCAGGGTCAGCAATGAATCCAGGAGCAATGGCTGTCGGGATCGTCATGCTGATCATCCTCCTTGGGATTGCATACGTAATCTCTCCGGGAATCGGCCTCATGGCCCTCATCGGCGTCGTCATCGGCGGTGTCATGATTGGCTTTGGTGTCCACTTCGTCCCGGTCGGCGGAGCACCCGCAGCAATGGGTCAGGCACCGGGTATCGCAACCGGTGTCGCCATGCTTGCAGCGGGCGCAGGACTTGCCGGACTCTTTGGCGGTGCCTGGGCAGCAGAACAGGGACTTGTCATTGCAGTGATCACCGGCGGTATCGGCGGCGGCCTGATGATGGCCATCACCTGTATGATGGTTAACTACGTCTACGTCTTCGGGATGGGTATTCCCGCAGCGTCCGGGAAGGTCTTAAAGGACCCGATCACCGGGGACTCCCAGCCAGAATACAAGTCGCAGGGTACAGAAGGCCACGGTCTTCCGTTCGTCTCGTTTGTCGGCGGTGTCATCGGGGGTATCCTTGGTGGTGCCGGCGGTACGCTCATCTACATCGAGCTCCTCGACCTCTACAAGGCACAGCTCCCGACACTCATGAGTGCATCTGCAGCGCAGGTACTCCCGATCGCAGTTGCCACAGCAGGTATCTTTGCAATCGGCTTGTTCCTTGTTAACGCAGTGCTGACCGCGTACAACATCACGGGAACCATCGAGGGTCCGCACGACCCCAAGTTCAAGCGCTGGCCACGGGCAATCGTTGCATCCGCGGTAGCGTCTGCACTCTGCGGCCTTGCTGCGATCCTGATCGTGGTGCCCTTCGCATTCTGAGGTGTTGAAGATGACAGTAAAAGTTGAAGTAATTGAAGGGGGAATCCCGCACAAGAATATCATGGTTGCAGGCCTTGTCTGCACCCTTGCGTGCCTGTATCTCTCCTATCTCAATGTAATCACCAACACCGAGATGTTTTCATTCTTTGGCGGACTTGCAGTCGTTTCGGCCCTTATCTGGGGCAGCCACACCATCAAGGTGCTGTGCAGCTACGGTATCGGTACCGGCGTCCCGTCCGCAGGTATGATTGCATTCGGGTCGGGTGTCATTGCGATGCTGCTTGCAACCAGGTTCAACATCGCAGCGCCGATCGTTGCACTCATCCTTGCAGCAGTCGTCGGATTCATCATCGGGTACCTCGCAAACGAAGTCCTCAACATGAAGATCCCGGCAATGCTCCAGTCCCTTACCGAGATGGCAATTGTCGGTGCACTCACTCTCATGGGCTTTGCAGTCCTCATCACCGGAAGCTTCACGTTTGACAACCTTACCACAGGTACCGTAAGTCTCATGGGAATCTTCTCGGTCCCGAGTTACCAGATATCGTTCATCGGCGGCGGCCTTATTGCAACGGCATTCCTGCTTGGTGCAATCGCAATCCAGCACCCGTTCAACGCGTGCCTCGGACCAGGCTGGAAACAGGACCGTATGCTCATGCTCACCGCCGAGTGCGGATTTTTAAGCATGATTGTGGCAGCCATCATGTCCTTTGCCCTTGTGAGCGCTGGATCTGCCCTGATCTCGCTTATCATCGCTCTCATCGGCTGGCTATACACATACTGGCAGTACTTCGTGCTCTCGAAGCGCGATGCAGCATCATGGCTTGACTCAAAGCCGATTCCTGACGTGGAGGGACCCTGATCATGGGATACATTGTTGTTCTTCCGGAATTCGGCCTTGTCGCTGACCCGGTAGCCGGCGTTGTCACAACAGCAGGCGAATCGCTCTCCCCCGTACTTGACAAGGTAGCAATCCTTGAAGCATCGGCAGACGACCTCGTCAACATGCTGTCAGGAGAAGGAAACTACGTTGCTTCCTTCCCGGGCCGTGAGAAAACCCTTGCGATCGGTGGCACCATCAATGCCTTCTGGTATGGTCTTGCTATTGGATTACTCATTGCAGGAGTCATTGCATTCCAGCTGATCAGGTGAGAAAAATGGCAGATAAGAAATCACCGGCAAGTGGATGGCCCCTTGTAAAAGGAGACTTCCACTCAGGAGATACAAACAGCTGCGTAGCTGTTATCACCATGGGTTCACACCTCGACGAGCAGGGTATCTGCGATGCAGGCGCTGCAATGTGCGGGTCCTGCAAGACCGAGAACCTCGGCCTTGAAAAGGTCATCGCCAACTACATTGCAAACCCCAACATCAGGTTCATCGTTCTCTGTGGTACCGAGGTCAAGGGACACCTTTCCGGCCAGTCCATGACTGCGCTCCACAAGAATGGGGTCAAGGATGGCAGGATCGTCGGATCCGAGGGTGCTATTCCCTTCATCGAGAACCTCAATGATGCTGCGATCAAGCGTTTCCAGGAACAGGTCGAGATCGTCAACATCATGGAAACCGAGGATCTCAACACCATCAAGGCCAAGATCAACGAACTCAAGGCAAAAGACCCCGGTGCGTTCGCTGGCGAACCTATCGTCGTCGAAGTCAAGGAAGACGCCGCTGGTGGCGCTGAAGAGGCCGGCGGGGAAGTCCGTCCGCTCTCCGGCGAGATGGCACTCATCACCGCACGCATCAAGGTTATCGAAAAGATGGTGACCGACATCGGATACCGCGACAAGTTTGCCGCGGGCGTCTACTCAGGGAAGATCGAAGGCCTTATGATCGGTCTGATTGTATCGTTTGCCCTGATTGGATTCATGTGGATGGGGTGAAGTGAGATGGCAGAAGAAGAAAAAGCGGCAGGACCCATCAGGATGGTTGCAATCGACGGCATGGTCGAGAGCATCCGCTACAAGTCACAGATCCTCGCTCGGACAAACAAGCTCGACTCGGCCACGACAGCAAACGGAATTATCGGGTTTACGGCAGGACTGCTCATCGCATTGATCCTGATCGTAGTGCCTGCATTACTGATTTGAGGTGAACACAAATGGCAGACAAGAAATCACCGGCAAGCGGATGGCCCCTTGTAAAAGGAGACTTCCACTCAGGAGATGCAAACAGCTGCGTAGCTGTTATCACCATGGGTTCACACCTCGACGAGCAGGGTATCTGCGATGCAGGCGCTGCAATGTGCGGGTCCTGCAAGACCGAGAACCTCGGCCTTGAAAAGGTCATCGCCAA
>JBAZFZ010000003.1:0-95469 GCA_041653075.1 Methanoregula sp. | reverse complement strand
AATTAAAACAGCATGCTCTGCCCATGTTTCAAAAAAGCGTTTATCCCTCTTGTTGATTTTCATACGTAAGGCCTGTGACCGCAGGTCTCATAGGTGTTTTTTTCCTTTCTGTCCCGATATCCGGATCACCGCAGAAGGATCCCGAAAACTTCAGAGAACGAATGGAGCGCATCATCGAATTTTCCTGACTTGAGCTGCGTCAGGGCTTTGACAAAGCCCTGACGGACATCGTGGATATCGATGTAATATGCCTTGTCGAACGCACTGGCTGATTCTTCAAGCCTGCCAAGCGCGAAACAGGAGTTGCTCATAACAACCCATGCATCGGCAATAGAGGGATCCCGTTCGAGTGCTTTTTTGAGTGCAGCGATTGCCTCTTCGTGCCGGCCTAATGCGGATAGGACAAGACCCATCCGGTACAGCGACCCGGCATGGTCAGGGCGGATAGAAAGTACCTTTTCAAGACAGGTAAGCGCCGCGGGATATTGTTTGAGATGGATAAGGGCCCGGGCCCGGGAATTGAGCGCGGAAAAATAAAACGGGTATATTTTCAGAGCCCGATCGAAACACTCCAGGGCTTCATGATACCGTTTCAGTTTGTTTAACGCGAATCCTTTGTTGACCCATGCCGAGAGATAGCGTCCCCGAAGTGTGATTGCCCGATCACAGCATACGATCTCTTCGTGGTACTTTCCGAGCATCCCGAGGGCCACGCCCTTGTTGTTCCAGGCAGTCGCATTTTTTGGTTCTATGATGAGTGCCCGGTTGCAGCACGCAACCTTGCAGTCGAACTCGCCAAGCATTCCGTATGCAAACCCTTTTGCTATCCAGGCCTCTGTGGAGAATGGTTCAAGGGTGATCGCCCGGTCGCAACTCTCGATTTCTTCGAAATACCTGCCCAGTTTTCCCAGGGCAAAACCCCTGCTGATCCATGCGGGGGCGAGATCCGGCAGGATCTGAAGGGCCTGTGATACTTCTGTGAGCGCCTCGCGATGGAGACCTTCACGGGCAAAGATAAGGCTCTGACGGTAAAAATCGATCCCGGTCTTTAAGGAAACGGCTTGTTTTTGGTGTCTGCCGGATTTCACACCCATATATGAACATCCTGAGTGTATCCCCGTTATACTGCTGCGCCGGATGATCCTACAGATCCGACATCTTGTTCTGATAGTTTTATTGTAGGGCTTTGTTAAAGTATTCCCGACCCGGTATCATTTTTCCAAAAGCATGAAAGCCGAAAGATATAAAGGGTTTCCTCTGGAAACGTCGGATAATCCCCATTTTCCTATCCCCCTTCTGATCCCTCCCTCTTCCCTGAAATGATCAGTCCTCAGTCAGATCTTCCTGCCCGAAATTTATCTGTTTATTTTAATCAATTAACAAACAGTTTAAAATTTATATATCTCCATATTAATGATATACAAATTAGCAATCATTTATATAGGAATATGTAATATTGTCCTTTTGTTAAAAGCATATATAAAAATTCCACGTATTGTGAAAACACTAAATATAACGGTTTTTCGCAAAACCTGACGTGGCCAAATCCTATGGACTGCAACAAGTCCTGAGATTTACCAAAAAACCAAACGGTGCTCCTGAAACACCGGTATCCCGAAAAGGCTGGCACTGCACCTGAAAAGCATTACAGGGTGTCGGATTGTCATCTAAACCGGAACCATTCATGGGTACACGGGGAGCTGCATCAGGTTAAACGTGTGAGTCAGACGTTAAACAGGGAGTGTAAAACGATGTCAGAGGAATCAAACCAGACTCTTGAGCAATTAAAACAGGAAAATGCACAACTCAAAGAAAAAAACTCATGGTATGTTGCAATACTGGATGCCGTGCCCTACCCCATTCATGTTACCGATAACGATATGCGGTGGACATTCCTGAATAAGTCATTTGAAAAACTCCTGATTGAGAACAAGGTCATTACAAATCGTGAAGCCGCATATGGGAAACCCTGTAGCACGGCCAATGCAAATATCTGTAATACCAAGGACTGCGGTATCCACCAGCTTCAGGCAACCGGAAAGAACGAGACGTTCTTTGACTGGCTGGGTGCTTCCTGCAAACAGACCACCGCTGAAGTCCGCGATGCCAGCGGAAAAAAGATCGGGTACGTGGAAACCGTCCTTGACCTGACCGAGGAACTCAACAAGACCTCATTTTATGAATCAATTCTCGATGCGGTTCCCTACCCAATCCATGTTACTGACAATGACATGAAATGGACCTATATGAACAAGGCATTCGAATCTCTGCTTATCGAGAACCGTGTTGTATCCACCAGGGAAGCCGCGTACGGGAAACCCTGCAGTACGGCCAATGCAAACATCTGTAATACCAAGGACTGCGGTATTCACCAGCTTCGGACTACCGGAAAGAACGAGACGTTCTTTGACTGGCTGGGTGCTTCCTGTAAACAGACTACTGCGGAAGTTCACAATGCCAAGGGAAAGACTATTGGATATGTCGAAACTGTTCAGGACCTCTCCCTGGTCATCAAGCCGCAGAACTACCTCCATCATGAAATTGATGCAATGTCAAAACTTTTCGCCCGCATGGCTGAGGGAGATTTGACCATCCACTACGATCTTACCCAACCGGATAAGGACACCCAGAATGTTCACGATATGTTGCTCGAACTGCTCATGACAATCAGAAAAACACTTACAAACATGAAACAGAACATCGGTGATGTCAACAAGAAAATGCAGGACATGACATCAACCGCGCAGAATGCTACTCATAGTGTTGAAGATGCCACAAAAGGTGTTCAGCAGATCGCTGTCAATGTATCCCAGGTAAGTGAAAATACGACAAAAGTTTCCCATGGGTTCGAACAGATCACAAAGGCCATGCAGGATATGAGCGCGGCAGTCGAGGAAATTACATCCAGCATGGAATCGGTGTCCAATCTTTCAAAGGAGACTGACGATCTGGCCCTTAACGGTGCAAAACTTGCCGGGAATGCAGAAAAAAGCATGAGCGAGATTTCTGATACGTCTGCAAAAGTTCACGAGATTGTGATGGATGTTGAAAAACAGATGGGCGAGATCACAAAGATTGTCGGTATCATCAGGGACCTTGCAAACCAGACAAACCTGCTTGCCCTGAATGCAGCCATTGAAGCCGCACGCGCAGGAGAGGCCGGACGTGGGTTTGCCGTTGTTGCAACTGAGGTTAAATCGCTTGCGCAGGAATCCCGGAACTCTGCTGAACGTATCGAGGAAATGATCGCCACCTTAAAAAAGAGTACCCAGAATGCGACTACCGCGATGGGCGAGAGCCGCGCTGTTGTCGAACAGGGCGGAAAGATGGTGACGGAAACCCTTGGTGCATTTAACAAGATTGCATCTGCAATAGACAAAGTGGCAAAGAGCGCGTCCGAAGTTGCTGCCGCCACACAGGAACAGGCAGCGACAACGGAAGAGGTGTCTGCAAGTGTCAATGAGCTGGGCAGCCTTGTAGAAAAAACCGCACTTGAGGCTACAGACGCAGCCGCTGCATCTGAGGAGTCCTCGGCAGCCCTTGATGAGATCACCCGGATGGTAAAGTCCGTTGAGACCATCGCTGAAGATGCAACAAAGGCCAACCAGCGCTTTACCATTGCATAACGAGGCCGATCATGGCACCACAGGCAAAAGAAATCAACACGGGATCGACATCCGCTCCCCCGTCAATGAAACGATCTGGTCCTATCCAGGTGGTCATATTCACTCTTGGCGATGAACAATTCGCCATCGATCTTTTTGATGTAAAAGAGGTCGTTGAGTATACCACCATCACAAAACTGCCCAATGTTCCCCAGTATGTACGGGGAATTATCGATCTCCGCGGGGAAATTACTACAATAATTGATTTGAAACACCGCTTAAACATAACGGAAACAAAAGTTGTGGCGATGGAATCGACCCGCATCATTGTCCTTGATGACCGGATTACCAAGTCAAAGATCGGGATCCTTGTCGATGACGTTACCTCGGTCTCTACTTTTGAGGATAACCAGGTGGATTATACGTCCGCCTCTGTCAGCAAGGAAGATACGGCGATTATCGGTATAATCAAGAAAAATATCAGGATCAAGGAGAAAGAGAGCAACGAGCTCATTATCTGGATCGATATCAAGCAGCTGCTTATAGATATTGATTCTGTTATGTAATGGAATATGGGATAACGTCAATTTTTTTTAGGATCCAGAAATATGGAAAATCATGATGAACATTCCAAAATACGCGTGCTGTGTGTAGATGATATACCGGCAATCCTTGACATATCAAAGATTTTTCTTGAAGAATCCGGGGATCTTACCATTGATACCGCGGAGTCCGGGAAGGTCGCATTATCAAAACTTAAAGATCAGGAATTCGATGTTATTGTATCTGATTACCTGATGAAAGAGATGAACGGGATCGAACTTCTTCACTGTGTCCGTGCATCCCGACGGGAGATTCCCTTTATCCTTTTTACCGGGAAGGAACGGGATGAAATCGTCATTGAGGCACTAAAAAACGGTGTTGATTCCTGTATCTATAAAGGAGGGGATCCGACCGCCCAGTTCTTCGAACTGGAACACCGGATAAAATTCCATGCAGCGTACAGAAAACTGGAATTGTTGCGTCAGGAGTCATCCCGGTCATTCCATCCGGATAATGGAATGCATGCGTGAGAAAACCCAAAGTATGATTTCAGTGCCCGGGAATCCGGACTGCTTTTTTTATTCTACCTGGTATCCATTCTCCCGCAGGATGGAGGGCATATCCGATTCAATCTGTTCATCCAAAAGACCTGCTGTATGATGCTCCCAGAATTCGCGCAGCGGGTTATTTTCGGTATGCAGGTTAAATGTCCCGGTTACGGTTCCCAGTAGTGCCCCGGTTGTATCACGGATTTTCATGATGGTACACCGGTAGTATTTACATTGGGGGGGGCTGTCCCGGTGAATGGTGCACCGGATATATTTGCCATCCGGCCGGAGAAACCGGCAGGCATGCGGATGTTTGCGGGAAAATGATGTATCCGCAAAGATATCTCGTTTATCCTCGTCCACCTGTGCTGTAAACACAGTACCGGTGGAAACCGATTCGCAAATAAATTCAAAAGGTCCTGTCTGGCGTTCGATCAGGATATAGTCGCCGAGGTACAGACAGCATGTTCCGCATTGCCTGCAGGTAAATGCCATTTTTACCCTCCGTGCCCGCTGGCATGTGGTCTGACACAGATTCTTTCCTGCCTGCGGTATGTGCATGTCATGCCTAATTTTCTGCCATCAGTTTTCATGATTCAAAAGGCACCCTTATTCACATTCAATGGATTTTTTCCGTTGCTGCTGCTGCAAAATCTTTTAGGGTTTCGTAATCAGTTGTTGTTCCCTCCATCGTCAGTTCCTCATAGATATCCTTTTGCGTGAAGAGTATGGTGTAACGGTTAATTGGCAGAGGCAGGTTTTCATCGACAATCTTGTAGGCAAATGTGTTCTCCCCCATTTTCCTGCAGGGCATGACATAGATCTTTATCGATGCATTTCCCTGCTGGAGAGCATCGTCTTTTCTCTCATTAAAAACCAGGGTGATCGTGTTGAGGGAATACAGGCCGATTGTCTGCGAAAACCCGGTGATATCGTATTTTTCCCGGTTCATGCGATAATACGAAACAAAATATCCTGATTTCCAGCCCAGGTCCCGGAAGATGGGGTCCATTTCAAGGTAGGTCTGGTCTGCCCGCTCTTTGAGGATATAATCTGCCGGGAGATCTTCGGGAAGAAGGGCCATCCGGGAAACCGGTATGACGGAACCAGGACTCTCCGGTGTCTGGATCGTTGGGATTGTAGTGGATTGTGTGGGGGTGACCGTGACCGGATCCGGAAATATCGCGGACATACACCCGGCGGACATAATGAGTATTATAAGGACGAGTCCGATAGATCCCGTTCCGGCCTGCATAACGGTACGTCTACCAGATCCGCTATATGTTTATCGGGGGAACTGGTGAGCCTGAAAAAAACGATTCCGTTGTCCAGGTACTACGTCGGGTGACCGGAGATCGAAGACTTAAGTGAGGCCCAATGAAAATCCCGTGACCCAGGTATTTTACGGAGCAACAAATATCTTTTTCTTGGCAGACGTCGCAATTTTTTAAAAAGAATGGAGGGATGGGAAAATATGGATGACCCGGAATTACGAGAAGATGAACAACTGCTCATCCGATCAAATGGAGTGCATGTAAAATCGATATCGTTTGAAGCCATCCTGACCAACAAGAGGATCATTCTTGTTGACCGGATAAAAAAAGTCCTGCCCCCCAAAGAGATACCGCTTGCAACCCTCCAGTCCGTGGAAGCAGGGGAAAATGCAATCAGGGACTCGATCATTTCGCTTGAAGTAATCACCCAAAACGGCGAGATGCGGCAGATGGTCCTTACCTTCTCCCGTGAAGGTGGTGGAAACAGGGCAAAAGAAAGAAATGAATGGATTCGCCGGATAAAGGAGTCCACCAACCCGTCATTTGAACAGGTGATGAGGACGGTCATTCCCGGCATGACTCCCGGGCAACAGGTACCTGAAGCACCTCACTATGGGGTTACCGGATTTCCCGTCCCGCCTGCACAACAGTATGTCCCTTCCCGGCAGCCTCAGCCTGAAGCGCCATCGCGTTATGAATCATATCAGACTGTGCCGCAGCAGCCACAATCGCAACCTGATATACAACCGGCTCCTCAGGTTGTTCTGGGAACTTATTGCACAAAGTGCGGAAGCCGGGTGCCTGATGGATCAGGATTTTGCAATAAATGCGGGACACGAATCGTAGTGTCCGGTGCAGCCCCCCAGGTGCCGGCAAACCCCCCTGCATCGTATGCTGCTCCATGTAGCTCACGGCCAACGGAATCGGCACAGCCGATCGAGCCGCTCATGGCACCCTCGAAAGAAAAAATCCCTGCCGATCCCTTACTGCCTGTTCCGGATGTTTCAGAGATAAAAAAATATGAAATAACCGATTCCCGACTGGCAAATCCTGTCGAACCGCAGGTTCCTGCAGCCAGAAGTGAAGCACCCGCAGCGGAGCCAAAGAAGCGTTTTGTCCCCCGTCTTTTTTCCCCAAAAGACCTCCCGCCGACACCGCTGGTTCCAAAATCCATGCCCGCCAGCGGAAAGCCATTTTCCGCCCCCCCAAAGCCACGGAACCGGAAAAAACTGCTCCTGGGAGTTGGAATAATCGTCATTATCATTATTGCAATAGTAGCCGCAATTGTTGTCGTTCCAAAACTCGGTAGTCTGATTGGGAACAGCAGCGCTTCTGGCAGCAGTACTGGAGTAACGCCTGCTGTCACTGCAACCAGTTCGTCTTCCGGGACCTCTTCGTCTTCCGGTACATCTACGGTTGTAGCGACAAGGACACCGGTTACTGTCCCGGAGACAGGGGTGTATGTATATGTTAATTACCTTGGGAGCTGGAAAGGCACTTATGGGATGGCCGATGCGCTCCAGACCGTCGCGAACTCCGGGGAACGGACGTATGAGGTCGAAAATGCAACGGGAACGGTGACGGCTTCCATCGCCAAACGGGACAGCTCAAGTCATGACCTGACGGTGTCCATTTACAAGGACGGGAAGGTATTAACTACCGGCACCACATCAGCAGCGTCCGGGTCAGTCACCCTTTCAGTCAATGTGGATACAGGTGCAGCAGAACCGGTCGTAACAAGCGGCAGCAGCAGTGCAACAACAACGGTGACTACGAAGACAACTGCAGTGACAACGACACTCGCAGCGAATACCACCACCACTGCCGCAACAACATAATTATCCAGTTCTCATTTTTTCCTGTATCTCAGAAAGATTGCAAGAATTGTTTTTTCCCGCATCCTTTTTCCCGGGGTCCTGATAGGATCCCCATGGGGTGCCCGATAAATGGTTTGTCCTCAAAAGCGAGCGATTTTATAAAATCAGGATTGAAATAGTGTTCTGATAGCTGTATGGAAGAAACCAATATCCCCCCACGACCGGATAATGCCGAAGAACTTGAAAAGATTGGCGTTGATGCCCTGATAAACGAACTGCACAACAATACGGACCCGGCAATCCGAAGATATGCAGCTTACCTCCTTGGCAGGGCAAAAAATCCGCGGGCAGTACGGCCCCTTGCCGAGGCTCTTGCGGACTTTGACAAATCTGTCCGGGAACAGGTAATGCTTGCCCTGGTCGATACCGGCAAAGCGGCGACGGAATCCCTGGAGGATGCAATGAGCAATCCAACCTGGCAGGCACGGTACCGTGCTGCTGAGGCACTGGGAAAAATTGCCGATGAGAAAGCGATAAAGCCCCTGATCCAGGGACTCAGGGACAACCGGGACCATGTGCGGTACATGGCAGCAAAAGGACTCAAAAGTATCGGAGACTTAGATGCTGTCGATCCTCTTGTCACTCTTCTCAAAGATGAAAACCGGTTTGTACGGCTTATGGCGGTCAGGACCCTTTCAGCAATCGGTGGGGAAAAAAGTGATGCCGCATTAAAAACCGCTCTTGACACAGAAACCGACGAGGATATAAAAAAGGCAATTGCTGATGCCCTGAAATAACCGGGCGGGCATCAAAACGTCACACCCCCGGTACTGGAGTACCCGGTCATATTCCCCGTTTTATGGGGAACCTGGGATCCCCAAATCATTTTTTGCAATAAAAAAGATCTGCGAAGGCCGTTATATCACAGGGATCCGTTGAAATTGTTGGATACGTAAGAATTGAATTCATGGAACCCTGTATGACCGGAAAGCGTTACGAAGAGATCGATTTTTTGCGGGGGATTGCCCTTGTCATGATGATCGTTTTTCACACGGTCTTTGATCTATCGTTCTTTGAGATTGTACCTGTTGATGTATCCGGGGGGTTCTGGAGATATTTTGCATATGCGACGGCGACGCTCTTTCTTCTTATTGTCGGTGTTTCGCTTACCCTCAGTCACGCCCGTGCTATCCGGAAAATGACCTGCTGGGGGATCGTTAAAAAATATGTAGTTCGGGGAGTCGGGATTTTTGCATGCGGACTTCTTGTAACCCTTGTAACCTGGTGGTACCTTGGCAGCGGGTATGTGATCTTCGGGATCCTGCACCTGATAGGAGTGGCGGTGATGCTGTCTCCGCTGTTTTTCCGGTTCCGTATCTGGAATGCTGTTATCGGGATTGTATTTATCGCAGCCGGCTGGATTTTTGCAACCCTTCCGGGTCCGATGGGCCTTCTGGTTTTTGGGGTACATCCGGCGACATTCTGGAGCGTGGACTATACCCCGGTATTTCCCTGGATGGGTCTTGTTCTCATCGGCATGGCAATCGGGGATTACCTGTATCCTGACGGGACACGCCGGTTTACACTGCCGGCTCTGCCCGAACCAGCAGCTGCACCGGTTGTATTCATGGGGAAACATACCCTGGTGATTTACCTTATTCACCAGCCCATAATCCTGATTTTCATGTCAGTCGCGCTGGGATTGCCGCTTCTCTGATGTGGTTTGCAGAATCCATTTCCTGTCCCTGGATAGTCGTCCCCGAAAAAAAGTGGATTGTCCTTCGGCCCGGTTCATACTCCGGTTCCTGATCCGCTTTTTTAGAATCAGGGATCGGTGATACCGTATCCGGATTATAAAAATAAGGGGACGTCCTGAAATGCAGCAAAATCAAAGAGCCCCCGGTCCGTGATCCTCAGGTGGGGAACAACGGTCAGCGCAAGGAATGAAAGGTACATGAACGGTTCGCTGATGCCGGCCATTTTCCGGGTCAGCAGGGCGAGTTCGTCAAGACGCTGCACTGCATCCTTTACCGGAAGGGTTGACATGAGGCCGGCACACTCCAGGGGCAGGATGACAGACTCCGACCCCCGTACTGCAGACATACCCCCGTGGGCCTGAATCACAAGCCCGATCGCGGAAAGGATCTCTTTATCGCTTGTACCAGCGGCAACAATATTGTGTGCATCATGAGAGACGCTTGCGGCAATTGCCCCTGAGTCAAATCTAAAACCATGGACAATTCCCCTCCCTACCTGCTTCCTTCCGTACCTGTTGCAGACAACCGCTTTGAGAAGATCGCGATCAAAGTCCGGGATATGGGCTGCATCGACATCACAGGTCAGTGACTCGGTCAGGATCTGGTGCATGACAAGGCCGATAACCCGTGCAGTCCCCCTGCCGGATATCCGGATCATTTCCCTTGTCGGCAGCTGGCACTGGATGTCAGAGGGATAATCTTTAACCGGCACGGAGGTATAATTTCTCACGGGCAGTCCCCGGGAAAAGGTCTCTTTTACCCGGATATCCGGGGAGTTTTCGAGAATGCAGAAATCTGCCCTCCTACCGGGTGTAAGGGCGCCGCGATCGGTAAGCCCGAAACGTTCTGCGGGAGAAAGAGTTGCCATCCGGAATGCAAGTTCGGGTTCAAGTCCCGCAGATATTGCAGATCTGATGCACCGGTCGATATGGCCGGACCGGTAGAGGAGATCTGCGTGACAGTCATCCGTCGCAAAGCAGCAGCGGGAAACCGTTGTGGGTGTGACAAGCGGGATCAGCGCCTCAATGTTTTTCTCTGTTGAACCTTCGCGGATGAAGATATACATACCTTTTTGGAGTTTTTCCCGGCCTCGGAATATAACGTGCATTCATGATCGCTGTCCGGGCCAGCGAGGATGTATGCATTGAGATCCCTTCCGGAAAGGAGCGGGGCATGACCATCACATATTTTTTTCAGGGATATCTTTTCAAGCACTTCGGGATCCCCGTTGAGAACACCGGGAACGTTCATCATCTCCCCAAGGCCAAGGATCCCCGGGTGAGACTTAAACCGGGACAGGGCCCGGGGACCAAGGACTGCTCCACCAGTATCCAGCGGGGTTGCGGGGACACAGGTCGGGAGCATGTACCGGATATCGACCGGCGCACCTGCCCTTTCTTTAAGCATAAACCGGATGCCCCGCGCGCCGGAGACATTTGCAATCTCATGGGGATCGGCAATAACGGTTGTTGTTCCGTGAAGTGCGACAACCCGTGCATACTCCCGGGGGGTCAGCAGGGAACTTTCGATGTGGACATGGGCATCGATAAATCCGGGAACGAGCCGGGTGCCGTGAAGATCTTTTTCGGCAATCCCCCGGTAGCCCGGACCCATCCCCAGGATTATTCCCTCTTTAACCGCAAGATCGGCATGCTCCCATTCGCAGGTGAAAGAATTGAAAATTTCTGCATTGCGGTACACGGTGTCTGCCGGTGCATTGCCCTGTGCAGATGAAATCAGGTCGGATAATTGAGCTGCCAGATGACATCACCTCATACTGAAATATCCCGGATCACTGCAGTTTCCCGCTGTCCGTTTTCCGTAATATAGAGATAGATCTTGTAATGACCTGGCCCCAGCATGGCCGGGATATCGATCCGGTTATCGCCTTTCTGCAACACCACTTCACTTCCGGTAGTCAGGTATTCTTTTTGCGTATATTCCCCGACAGAAAATATCTTGAGTTCAAGACCGGCATTTGTCGGAATTCCACTGTTTGTTATCGTAACGGAGACATTTCCGGCACCGTATGATACGTCTCCGATCGAATGCGAGATGCAGCCCGTGGCGATACTACAGAGTGCCATCACAAAAAAAACTGACACGTACGATCGAGATGACATACTTTTGTAGTCGGGGTTCATCAATAAAAATCCAGAGGGTTCGCAGTGCATTGAATTCCCCGGTATAGTGACCATCGATTCAACCTTATCGGGTAATCCCCTAAGCGGGAAACAATAATCAGGCAGATTCCAAAATAAGGCGTAATCGTCATTTGGAATGAATGCAAATATATTAATGGAACCTTCTATAAACGATCAATCAGGTGATATCATCACAACTGTCGCGTTCTCCCACCATAAAGGCGGAACCGGGAAAACCACCTCCTGTCTCAATATTGCCGGTTTCTGCAGTCTTGCAGGAAAGAAAGTCCTGGTGGTGGATTGCGACCCCCAGGCAAATGCCACAGCCGGCCTTGGGATTAACCCGGACTCGTCGGAAAAAAACATATACGATATCTTCATGAGCCGGGTTGATGGATTTCCTGATGTTAAAATGGAGGAGATTATCCGGAAAACTGCCTCTGGGATCGATCTGGCCCCGGCAAGTCTGGATCTTGTTGGAGTCGAACCGTACCTGTACGCAATCGACAATCGGGCGGAGGTCCTCCGCGATGCCCTGGACGGGTCAAGGAAAAAATATGATTTTATTTTTATCGATACTCCTCCCAGTATGGGTCAGTTTGTCATAAACGGGTTGTATGCGGCGGATCATATTGTCGTAACGCTAGATTCCGGCTCTTTTGCCTTAAACGGGGTCGGTCCGCTTTTTACGATTTTTGAGGATATGAAAGAAGATCTGGGGAAAGATCTTCGCGTCGATCTTGCCATCATTTCCCGCTGGGGGGAGGGCGGGGATCTTGAGTGCCCGGCCCCGGTCATTGAAGAGAAAAAGGATCTCGTCAGCTGGCTCAAAAGTCTTCTTGCCCCAAAACACGAACCGACTGCCGATGAGATCAAGGTAAAGGAAGAGCGTGAACGGGAACATGCCCGGCTAAATGCGATGCTTTCAGAGATCGAGAAAAAATTCTCCGTAGTTATTACGGTTCCATATTCCCCGGAAATTTATGAAGCACAGAGAAAGGGTCTGCCCCTTTCACATACGGTTCCCGACTGCAGTGCCGGGAAGGCATACAGGAAAATTGCCGGGGAGGTCATGCAATGGACGTAAATGCGCACGCAAGAGAACAAATGGTTGTGAGGTACTGGTAAGATGGCAGGAATGGTTGATGTTGTAGAATTTGAACTGGGCAGTGAACGATATGCACTGGACATCCAGCTCGTTCGTGAGATCGTGGAAATGATCCCGATAACGCAGATTCCCCGGGCACCGTCCTTTATTACCGGTGTAATTAACCTTCGGGGGGAAATTACCAATATCATGAATCTCAATACCCTTCTTGGTCTGCCGGAAAAACCGGTTGAAAATACTCAAAAGATTATCGTCCTTGTGCCGGAAGCGGCCCGGGGAAGCAACGTGGGAATTATTGTTGACGATGTCTCCAGCGTGCGTCAGGTTCCAGAATCCGACATTGAACCCATGGGTGAGGGAATTTCACAGGGACTCTCCCAGTATGTCCGGGGAATCTTAAAGGTTGACGGTGAAGACGGTGAGAAAAAAGAAAAGGGTCTCATCATCTGGATCGATATGGAAAAAGTACTCAAGGAACTTGCAGACAGGACCTCGGGTAACCAGAGTTCAGGGATGGCCTGAAACTGACTGATGAGGGTGGAGGATAAGGATCATCATGACAGATCAGAGACCGGGAAGGAAGGCATTGTTTACAGGAGCGCATGCAACCCCGCCACGGGATATGTCGGAGGATAAGGCACTGCCCATCCGGGAGTATAATGACGAAATAGCTACAATACTGACCAAAGCCGCAGACAAAGCAACCGTTGTGGCCCTTGATCCGACACGGTTTGGTCCCGATTATTCCCGTCTTGTCGCAGCGGTAAATTCCGTTGCCCCGCATCTGTATACTCCTGCATCACCGTCATCGGAAATGCTCCAGCATATCCAACAGCTCAACGATGAACTTGCTGAAGCATTAACCAAAGCTGCGGACAAAAATACCATCGGCCCGCTTGATCCCACCCACTTTGGAAATGAATATTCACATCTGGTAGCAGTGGTAAATTCCGTTGCCCCGCTCCTCTTTGCACCAGCTCCGACAGCATCTGTGTCTGAACCTGCGGCTGTAAGGCCAGTAACCCTGGTTGAACCAGTGGCACCGGTATATATCAGTGATTCAGATGAGCTCCGAAAAAAAGAGATCCAGATCCAGCGCCTGAAAGCCCGCTCGGAAGCTATTGTCCAGCAAAATCCCATGCCCATCATCCTTGCAGACACCGGTTTTACCATTCGTGTGGTCAACAATGCCTATCTCACCCTGACAGGTCTTGCCAAAGACCAGCTGGTGGGAAAGTCGCTCAAGGAGTTTGCCCTCCGCGAGCAGACCGGTGAAGGATTAAAGCAGGTGCTCACTTCGAAAACGCGTTCTGCTGGAGAAGTCGTTGTTGAATTCCCCAAAGGACCGCGTCGGCTCCAGCAGTATGGAATCCCGATCCTTGCGGATGATAGTTCTGTTGAAAGTATCCTTGTAATTTACAATGATATAACCGAAGAACGCAGGAAAGTTGAGGAAATTACTGCGGCCCACCGGCTTGCCGATACTATTATACAACAGAATCCGATACCGATCCTTATCGCTGATCCGGATATGCAGATCACTCAGGCAAATGAAGCATACTGTAAACTGAGCGGTTATTCCCGGGATACAATTATCGGTCGTAGTCTTCGGGATATAAAAATTACCGGCCAGACCGGGGAGGGTGCCAGGGTTGCCCTGCAGAACCGGCGCCGTGCATATGGAGAAGTTACTGTGGAACTGCCCAGCGGTACTCACATCCTCGAACAGTATGCGATGCCACTTCTGGGCGGCAATAACGAAATTGCCCATCTTCTCTTTGTGTATATCGAAGTCACTGAACAGCGCACAAGCCAGCAGAACCTGGCAAAGAAGATGAACGAGATCGCGACCCTCAAAAAGCGGTCCGATATCATTGTTAACCAGAACCCGATGCCCATCATGCTCATGGATACCACATTTAAGATCATGATGGCAAATGATGCCTATATTGCCCTCACCGGCCTCAAACGGGATAAACTGGTTGGTGGAAGTGCCAAGGATTTCCGCATCCTGTCCCAGAAAGGTGAAGGCCTGAAAAAAGTGCTCCAGGAAAAAAAGCGGAGTTTTGGTGAGATGGTTATTGAATTCCCCTCAGGCACACGTATCCTTGAACAATACGGTATTCCCATACTTGATTCCCAACAGGATATAACCACGATCCTGTGCGTATACAACGATGTTACTGCCCAGCGCGAACAGGAAAAGAAGATCCAGTTGATGATGGATGACGCAAAGGCCGGGGCAGAACTTTTGGCTGCGAGCGCTTCGGAGTTGGAAAAAGGTCTCCAGAAGATTGCAAATGGCGATCTGACCCACCAGCTCAGCATTGACGAGGCCGATCCCCTCATTTCGCTTAAACGCGATTATAACAGCTCGGTATCTTCGATACGGACGGTTCTTGCAGACCTGATGGAATCCCTCATCAAACTCGATACGACTGTTCAGGATACCATCCGCAGTACCGATGAAATTGCCAAGGCGACCGAACAGGTTGCCATTTCTTCCCAGAGTGCGACGGATACTGCAAAGACTCAGTTGACGAGCGTCGAAAAGATTTCATCCGTCATCTCGGACATTTCTGCATCGATCGAGGAAATTGCCAGCACGACGCATGATGTGATGACGCATGCAGAAAAAGCTGCCAAAGAAGGGGTAAATGCTGCGGGAATCGGGAAAACTGCAACGGACAAAATGCAGAAAGTTGAAAAAATTTCCGAACAGAGTGTCCATGAGATCAATGCACTGAATGAGCAGATGCAGCAGATCTCAAAGATCGTCAACCTCATTGCGGATATTGCCAACCAGACAAACCTGCTTGCCCTCAATGCGGCAATCGAAGCTGCACGGGCCGGTGAACACGGACGCGGATTTGCCGTTGTTGCCGGTGAAGTCAAGAACCTTGCAGGCGAGTCCAAGAAAGCCAGCAGCCAGATCGAGTCGCTGATCAAATCGATCCAGGCAAAAAGTGAGGTCACGGCAGCATCGATTAAAAACTCCTTTGATGAGATTAAGGTCGGGATCGAGAGTGTCAACCAGACTGTTGATTCACTCAACCGGATTGTGGCTGAAGCAAATATCGTATCCGTGGGTGTCACCGAGATTACCAAAGCCACCGAGAGCCAGGCTCAGGCAACATCCGGCCTGATGTCGGGTATCGAATCAGTCAGGAAGACCACGGGAGAAAACCAGAAGCGGATGGAGGATATGGCAGCCCTTGCAGAAGAGACAAGCGCTTCAACAGAGGAAATTGCAAGTGCTTCGGCCGAACTTGCCGCAATGGCGGAGCGCTGCCGTCACATGATGGAAGAATTCCATACCGACAATTGATATGCCGGGTGTGACAGGCAATTATTCCTGCCAACCGCAAGTGTCATATCTTCCGTTTTTTAAATGATACCAGAACCAGAAGGACACAAGGATATGATTACAGCAACTGACGATTTTTCACAGCTGAAGCGGTTCATTGAACAAACCATCAAAATCCGATGTTCTAACTATAAGGAAGATTACATAAAACGGCGTCTTCTTTCACGAATGCGTTCGACAGGTACATCGACCCATGGCGAATATCTGAAGTACCTTCATGAACACCCGGCCGAGCTTGAACCGCTCAGGAATGCCCTCACTATCAACGTGACCGAATTTTTTCGGGACGCTGATGTCTACGATCTGCTGCGAAAGGATGTACTTCCGGCGATTTTTAAGAACCGAAAAACCATCCGGATTTGGTGTGCCGGTTGTTCAACCGGGGAAGAACCGTATTCCATTGCCATGATCCTGTGGGATATGATGGCTGTGGATAAAACAATCTCGGGCCAGATTTTTGCAACCGATATCGATGAGGTCGTTCTCAAGAAAGCAAAAGAGGGAATATATCCTGAAAAATCCATGGGAAAACTCACCGACGCCCAGATTCACCGGCATTTCACCAAACTGCCGGATGGTAATTACCAGGTAAAGTCCCATATTCAGGAACTCATCCGGTTTAGGCCTCATGATCTCATGAGTGGTCAGCCGGTTTCCCGGTTCCTCGACCTGATAACCTGTCGTAATGTCACGATTTATTTTACCGAAAAGCAAAAAGACGAACTTGCACAGATGTTCCACGATGCTCTTGCAAGCGGTGGGTACTACGTGATGGGAAAAACTGAATACCTGGGCCGGGAGGTCGAAGACCTCTTTGCACCGGTAAATTCAATACAGAAAATCTATACAAGGAAAAATTAAATCCCTTTTTTTACCGTCTGAATATATCAGGATCATTTTCTTCATCATCTGAGTTACTGAGATTTTTTGTAAATTCATTCTGGAGATTCTGCCGCGCCGCCTGAGTCCTGAACTGCTTATACACAATGACAAAGTTGACACCGATAATAATAATAATCAGCATCAGGCTTACCCAGAGCATTTCCCCGGTAACGGTAAGAAATGCCGCCCAAAGAAGTACGACAAACGACAGCAGGTAAAAAATAATCCAGGTCCGGATTCCAGGTACTTCCATACCAATCTTTATGGGTCATGCCTGTTTTAAAGGATTACCGATTGATCTTCCATGAAGTGTCTGTCATTATCTAAGATTTGTGGTAGACCCGAAGGGTGATGAAAAGAATCCCCTAAAGACCGTTCCCGGGGAAATCCCGCTCTAAAAAACAAATCCCGGATCTTCTACCAAAATCATATTTATAGATTCCCGTCAACATTATAATGTGGAAAAAGGGGATATTCTTACACTTGTCGGGGGTTTTCTCTGCGTACTCATCGTTGCTATCCTTGCTAATCCCCATTCGTTTAACCCGGGAATTCCGGGATTATCTGCTACGGGCACAAGTACAACGCAGACCCCGGTTGAATCCACAACGATTATCCCTATTGTAATGAATGTCCTGCCCAATGGATCGGTAATTTCCCCGGAGGAAACGACGGTTGTAAGGACAACGCCAACCCCGGTTCCCCCTGCGCCGCCATACCGGATTTCCTATATCCAGAATCCCTTTATTTACCCCATGGTTCACCTGCCGGACAACATGAACCGCTACGGTGTTTCAGATATCGGTTTGCGGGAATCAGAGGAGATTACCTTTGCCTATGTTGAAGAAAACCGGGGTGGCGTGACACAGAACTTTTCAGTTCCCTATGATGTCTGGGCGCTCAATATCACGGTTATTGCCACACGGCAGCCGCAATATACCCAATTTAACATGATCCTCTGTGACCGGAGCACCGGTCATATCATTGAAGGTGCGCAGATAAAGTATCCCGGGAGATCATACCGGGTCGTACAGAGTGCCAACCGGGACCTCTACATGGTAATCAGTACACAAAATATCGATTCGTTCAGGATTAACCTGGAAACTCCCCGGTCATATTATGATGCAGCACGGAACGGATCGTAAATGGAAAATCCGGACGTTACTGCAGTTACCATTTTTGTGGAGTTCTCTCTCTCTGATCTCGAATCTGGGGCAGAACAGGAGTTTTTAAAATAATCGTACTCCGTCTTTGTTTAAAAACAGAAATTACGGTTCAATTGTTTCAACAGTCACCCTGACTTTATCGCCCGCTTTTACGGGATGCCCTTTGGGAATGTCGATATTAAACCAGAGTGCTGCCGGGTTATCCTGCGTTGAATCCTGAGACATCAGGCAGTCTTTCTTCTCATTGATGTCCGCCACAAATTCGATAGCAGATTCAAATTCAAGCACTTTTGCCATACTAAAAGAAGGTGGGGATACATTAAAAATTTAAAGGGCACGGGACGTGACCATCCACGTCGTGCTGTTCGAATAGCTCCACCGAATAATGGACAGTTCCTTGCACATCTCGGCAAGGATCGCCATATTGGTTCCCACTTCCTTAGGGGATAAGCCAAGGTCCTTTGCAATATACTTCGATTTGAAGTAATGCTTTCCTTTGGTTATCCCTGAATGGAGATAGGAAACAATCTTGTGCTGGGTTTCGTTGTATTTTTCACGAATAATCTTTCCCGTTGACATGTTTCTTCACCTCAGCATTAAGAATTCATATTGATCCACTTCTATATATATATAGCGGATGCTTCAGGTTCAATTAATACCTTTGTTTGGCCGTAGCGTTCCAAATTTTATCAGAATTTCTTTAATTTGCTCGTATTCTGGTCGGATTCCTATGGGGAAATATTTGGCCTCAAATCTGGAATCCGGGGTTATAAATCCACTCTTTTAAAATTAAAAAAATTATTCCTGAACCGGTGCGTCTCCAATCTTATTTATCAGTGCCTCAAGGACTTCTTTGCGCATTCCCTCGACAAATTTGATGCTGCCGACAACCAGATGGCCGCCGCCGGAAATGCCGCCGCCGGGGAGCTCATTGTGAAGATCGCGAACCATCCGGGGGATATTCATATGGACTCCCCGGGAACGCAGGACGGCGAAGTCCGGGCCAAATCCTATCGTAACTACCGGTTTACCCTCATTCTTTTTACAGAGGAGATCGTGAACTTCCCCGGAAGTTTTTCCCGGAGGTGGGAACGTGAACTTGTGGGCATGGATCTCGACATCGATCAGGAACAGGTGGGCGCTGTTTGGCAGCACACGTGATACCACATGGGGCATGCAGGCACTCATCTGGTCTTCAATCATCGCATTGGCGCCTTCAACAAGCAGTTTGACCAGTTTTGTGTGGCGCTCATTTTCCCCGACAAGGTTCAGGATATCCTTTACGATCTCCCTGCCATCGTTGAACCGGAGCCAGAACTGTTCGTAATCCAGTGCAAGGGCAATGTCCTTGCAGGCTTCCTCGGAGTACTGGTCGCGGACAAGTGCCAGGTACAGGGCCCGCTCGGGAGCTTCGCTCCGATCACCGACACCGGCAATCGCCGGCAGGTGACAAATAAGGGACTCTACCTTCGGGTTGATCAAACGGGCGACTTCTGTCCCGAGCATTCCTGCAGTCACACCAAAATCCCCGCCAACATGGTAGGGGTTGACATGACCGACAAGGTACTTGTCGATAGTTGCATCCGGGTGGTGGTGATCGATGACGATAAACGGGATGTCGTAAACGCTTGCAATCTTGTAGGATGCCTCATCCTCTTCGGTTGAACCGTTGTCGGTCAGGATGACAAGCGGCATCTTCTGGCCAAAACGGATATGATCCTTGAGCGAAAAATCGAGATCCCGGGTAATGTCTTCAATCTCATAAAACGGTGCCTTTGACGGAGAGCGCTTGAAGAGGAAATAATCGGCATCATAATCCCCACCGGATTCACGGATAAGGGAAACAACCGCCTGCTCGATGGCAACCGCAGAACAGATCCCATCGGCATCTGCATGATGGCGGAGGATGATCGGCTGGCCGGTAAAAACGGCTTTCCGTATGATCTTTGCCACCTTGCGCATTTCGGGCATCAGGCTGTCAAGGACCTCGCTTTGCACAAGCGGCCGAATGGTTTCCGGTTCAGAGCGGGCATCCAGGGCCTTTTCAATCCGGTCGCGGACGGTTGTTTCTTCGTCCCCGATCATCGCGCTCACGGCGTCAGCTTCGATCTGGAGCTGGCCGTTGCGCATCATGACTTCGCCAATCACCTTGACAATCATGTTGAGCTCGACTTCGGGATATGCACGGACACCGGCTTCCACAAACGCCGCGACATTCTGGGTGCCCGTTTCATCGACAATCGTAAAGATCGTCGGGCCGCTGGTCTGCTTGATCTGCGCAACTTCCCCTTCAATCGCCACGGTTTTTCCCTGTTTTGTCCCGAGATCCGCGATCCGCACGGTGGTCGACGTTCGCTCCACCTGCTGGACCTGGTAAACCTGGATGAGCTGTTCTTCCAGATCGATGTTGCCGTTCGGGCGGATCTGCCGGACACGGACAAGCACGGCATCCTTTTCCTTGTGTTCTGCCTTCATGCTTGTCTTATGGACCAGGCCCTTGATCCGGTCGTTGAGCTGGACAAACATACCAAAAGTGGCAAATCCCTGGACTTTCCCCAGGTAAATATTTCCTTCCTGTACATCGGACAGGTCGCAGCCTGCGGCCAGCCGGTATACAATTGTATCAGAATCAGTTTGCATCTTCACTCTCCACACGCATGCGAAATGGATGATATCGATAAGCGGCTTTTTTTATTTGCTATCGTTCAACGTTGTCAAAGCACGCGGCAGTGCTGCGTGTACCATGAATAGTCCCCTGAAGGTTATGTTAGTTACCATTCAGGACAGGATCACATGATATAAAAAAACCGTTAAAAAGTGTCTGAAGATGAGGTTTACTCTTCATCGTCAGAATAGTAGTAGAATTCGCCCCGGCTCTTCTGCTCGCGATCAAGGAACGAATCTGGTTTGTTGATACGCGGACGGCCGGACTGGTCGCGGCGGAACGTGACATCCAGTGCTTTGAGGAACCGGTTCATCCCGTCGCGCATTGCAAATGGCCCGGCTGCCGTACCTTCGATACCGGGTTCCCCTTCAAAGACAAGAATCCGTTCGCTTATCATATCGATCAGATAGATATCGTGGTCGATGACAAGGATCGCGACCGCTTTTCCCTCCGCATGGTGCTTGATAAGCCGGGTGACTTTGACCCGCTGCTCGACATCGAGATGTGCGCTCGGTTCATCAAGGATATAGAGATCGGCATCGCGTGAGAGACATGCGGCAATAGCAACCCTCTGGAGTTCCCCGCCGCTGAGGGTATCCACAGGGGATTGGAGAATGGTCTGGAGAGAGAGCGGTTCGAGGATCTCATGCTGGTAATACGAGGTATCAAACCTGGAGGTACATTTTCTCAGGTACATTTCAACGGAATCGGAAGAATCCGGTTTAATATACTGGGGTTTGTACGAGATCCGAAGTTTGATGTCCATGGTCCCGGTATCGGGTTTTTCCACCCCGGCAAGGAGCTTCGCGAACGTGCTTTTTCCCATCCCGTTTGCACCGATAACCCCGAGAACTTCCCCGGCTTTAATAGCTCCGCCGGATATTGTCAGGTGGAATGTATCATATTTTTTGGTGAGCGCCGGGAGGATTACAAGGTCTTCGCGTTTGGATCCTTTCTCATGCGCCCTCTTCTCAAAGATCACCTGGGTGTCCCGGAACCGGACATTTTCTTCTGCAAGATACCCTTCGAGGTACTGGTTGATCCCGATTCGGACACCCTTTGGCCGGGTGATAACACCAAAGACGGCCGGCTTGCCGTACCCGACATGGACAGTATCGGCAAGCATGTCGAGAATTGCCAGGTCGTGCTCGACAATGACCACCGGCTTTTCCTTGGCCAGTTCCCGGATGAGTTTTGCCGCGGCGATTCTCTGATAGATATCAAGGAACGGGGTAATTTCATCGAGGAAATAGAGGTCGGCATTCCGGGCGAGGCATGCAGCAATGGCAACCCTCTGGAGTTCCCCGCCGCTCAGGGTCCTGATATCATGCTGCAGGATCGCATCCAGTTTCAAAACCGGGATAATCTCTGCAAGTTTCTGCCGTTCATCGGTTGTTTTGAGCAGGTCGTTGACCGTCCCGGAAAAAACTTTCGGGATGAAATCGATGTACTGGGGTTTTGTCGCAATTTTTTTGCTTTTCTTTGCGATCGTCTGGATGTAATCGAAGAGTTCGGTTCCCGCGTACCTCTTTAAGATCTCTTCCCACGCGACCTCATTGTCAAGGTCCCCAAGGTTTGGCCGGAGCTGGCCCGAGAGGATGTTTACCGCAGTACTTTTCCCGATACCGTTTGCACCAAGAATGCCGGTCACTTTTCCCTGGACCGGGATGGGCAGGCCATACAATGCAAACCCGTTTTTCCCGTACCGGTGGGTGGGATGCTCAAGCTCCTCGGGAAGACTGACAATATCGATAGCTTCAAACGGACACTTCTTGATACAGATGCCGCAGCCAACACATAACTCTTCGGATATGACTGCCTTCTCATCCTCCCCAATTACCACGGTCTCGTCGCCGGTCCGGACCCGGGGACAATAAATGATACACTCCGTCCCGCATTTCTTTGCGTGGCAGCGATCCTTATGGACAATAGCTATTCTCATGGTGATCGCCTGAAAAAAGTCATAGGGTCTGGGTGGAAAGCAGGATTGTCCATGACATGAACCAGAATGCAAACGTCATGAATCCCTGGAAAAACCAGTCTTTTCCACCCAGTTTTGTCGTGTCCATGTGCATCAGAATGAAAATATGCTTCTGGACAACGACTCCTGCAAGCATGAGCATGAATGCAAGGAGCCCGACATCGCTTGCCACGGTTATCTGCAGGATATACGATAAAATCCCTACGAAAATTCCTATGAATGATGCGACGACAGTCCGTTTTATCCGGTCGATATGATCTGCCTGTTTTTCCAGTTTGGTCTTCTTTTTTCTGGAAGTGACAGGCTGCTCCTGTTCATGGTTCTCTTCAGTCATCCCGGAACACCTAGTAGTCTTATTTTTTAGTGCGCAAGCCATATGTAACTTGGTATAATCCATGGCAACTTCACAGGGTATGAGCGGGATTGATCTCAGGGCGGTAACCTATGAATTATGCAATAAGCTGCCGCTCTGGATCGACAAGGTTTACCAGTTCGAAACCCGAACCGTGGGAATCAGGTTAAATGGGGAAAACCATGTGAAATACCTGTTCCTCATTGAGGCCGGACGCAGGGCACACCTTGTGAAAAATTTTCCCCCGCCTCCAAAAAATCCACCCCAGTATGCTATGCTCCTGCGCAAATACCTGTCGGGGGGAAAGGTGCTTGCCATCAGCCAGCATGGGCTGGAGCGGATCCTTATCTTCGATATCGGTAAAGGAACACTTACGTATCACCTGATTATCGAGCTTTTCGATGAAGGTAACATTATCCTTACCGATGAATCATACCGGATCATAAAACCTCTCCGTCATCACCGGTTCAAGGGCCGGGATATTGTACCCGAGGCACAATACGAGATGAGCGCGGCCGATGCAACCGGAAGTCTTGAAAACCTTGCGGCTGCTCTTGCGGGTGATGATCGTGACCTTGTCCGTGCCCTTGCCGTTGCCGGAATGCTTGGCGGGACGTATGCCGAATATGTCTGCCGCACTGCCGGAGTTGATAAGTCAACACCGGCCTCATCAGCGGATCCAGCCCCGGTTTTTGTTGCACTCCGAAACCTTTTTTCCCGGGTACAACATGGAGTCAGGCCGGTTGTCACTGCTACAAACTGCGATCCGATCGATCTTTGTGCGGAGAACCCGGCTATTCCGGATACTTTGGGGGAATCCGGGACAAAGGGTCCGGGGTATTCTGAAGCACTTGATGCATTTTACCCGATGACCAAGGCCCAGAAGATTAAAGTCGCTGCAAGACCCCGATTGTCCGAAGAAGAACGGATCCACAAATACCAGGAATCTGCAATAAAAAAATTTGATGAAAAGATCAAAAAGACCGGGGAACTCGTTGCAGCAATTTACGAGAATTATTCGTTTATATCCCAGGTTATAGCGTCATTGGATGCCGCAAGCAAACAGCTGTCATGGCAGGAGATCGAAAAACATATCCGGGATGCTGCGGCTCCCGATGCAAAACGTATTGTTGCGTTTTACCCAGGAGAAGCGGCAGTCGATGTTGATCTCGCAGGAAAAAAAGTGAAAATCTCTGTCCATGAGAACATCGAACAGAATGCCGGGCGCTATTATAATATTATAAAAAAGTTCAAAAAGAAAAAAGAGGGCGCTCTTGTAGCGATGAAAACAGTCCGGCCAAAAAAGAAAGCCGCCCGACACGATATCGTCCCGATGAAAAAGCTCTGGTATCATCGGTTCCGCTGGTTTATCACGAGCGATAATGTTGTGGTGCTGGGTGGCAGGGACGCTTCCCAGAACGAGGAACTGGTCAAGAAATACATGACCGGCGGGGATCTTTTTGTCCATGCTGATGTCCACGGTGCCAGTGTCGTAATCGTCAAGGGAAAAACGGAAAAGATGGATGAGGTGGCGCAGTTTGCCGCGTCATATTCCGGTGCCTGGAGGAGCGGTCATTTTTCCGCCGATGTCTACAGCGCAAAACCAAACCAGGTGAGCAAGACCCCGGAGTCCGGGGAATTTGTCGCCCGGGGTTCGTTTATCGTGAGGGGCGAACGCACATATTACCGTAATATTTCCCTTGCTGTAGGGATCGGCCTTGTGCTTGAACCCAACGCCGCTGTAATTGGTGGACCGCCGGCCGTCATCAAGGCCCGGACAAAAGTGTTTGCTGAACTCAAGCCGGGGCAGTACGAACCAAACGATGTTGCAAAAAAGGTACTGCGCCTTATAAAGCAGAGCATATCGCCCGATGAAGAAAAACTCCTCAAAGGTGTACTCAACACCGAATCGGTCGCAGCGTTTGTCCCTCCGGGCGGTTCTGATATCGCAGGATAGCCATGAAAGCGGAGTACGGGGACCTTAAGGATAATTGCGGTGAAATTCGGGTCATGCCGGAAAGTATTGACGATCTCTGGCACCTTCATCATATCCTGTCCCCCGGCGATCTCGTATTTGCCACGACGTTCCGCAGCGTGGATACTGCAAGTGATAAAATACGGCCGGAAAAAGCGGAAAAACGACCGGTACGACTGGGAATACGGATCGAGCGCGTTGAATTTTCCGAGCACGGTGTCCGGCTCCGTATTACCGGGATCATCGAGCAGGGCGTAGACACCGGGGCGTATCACACGATTAACCTTGAGACCGGTTATGAGATCTCGGTGATTCGCCCCTGGCGGAAGGTCGATCTGGAACGAATCGATCGTGCGGTCAAATCCTCGGTATTCGGGGTAATCCATATTCTGACCATTGAAGAAGGAGAGGCCGAACTCTTCAGGATCCGGCAGTTTGGTCCCGAAAGCGTGTTGACCATCACTGCCGGCAGTGGCAAAGGTGGAGAGACGGACAGTCGGACCGGGTTTTTCGAAGCAGTCCAGAAAAGCATCAACGAAGTAACCGGGGCGCTTATCATTGCCGGCCCGGGATTTATCAAGGAGGACTTTGTCAGGTTCGCAAAGAACAAAAACTGTGGACCGGTGAACCAGGCAGTCATTGTTGAGACCCGCAGGATTGGCAGGGGTGCAGTTCAGGATGTGATTGGTATCGGGACCCTTGAAAAACTGATGGGAGATATCCAGTTATCCCGCGAAGTCCGGCTTATGGATGAAGTTTTTGTGCGCATCGCAAAAGACGGGGCGGTTGCCTATGGCGAACAGGCAGTTGTTGCGGCAATCGGGTATGGCGCGGTTGAAGAAGTACTGCTTGCCGATACGCGTCTCCGTGATATGAAGATTATGAAGATCGTTGAAGATGCAGAAAAGATGCAGGCTAAAATTGTTGTTCTTTCAACGGAGTTTGAACCCGGGGAACGTCTTGAAGCACTGGGCGGGATCGCGGCCCTGCTGCGGTACAAAGTGGCATGCTGATTCAATAATCGAATTTCTGGTATTAGTTACCAGCGATTCGCAAACTAAATTTTTCTGCTATCTCAAATAGGTTAATATAGTAGATATAATGGCATAGTGGGGAAAATCCGGCATTCTATTGTTCAGATAGCGTTTAATCACTATACGTGAGAAAACAAAATAAAATTAATTCTAATGGATCCTCGCGTTCATCCCTTGGAATATTCTATTTAATTAACTGTTAGCGCCCCGGATAATGTAGATGAACAGCTCCCATCTGAACTAGAGACAATTACATTCCAAGACCCTTGAAATCCTGCAGGAATGGAAACCGTTACTTGCAACGTCGAGGAATCTGGCATAAAAACATTTTTAATATCCTCACTTGGAAGGGTAGTACTTGTACTGCTTCGGTAAAGAGATACGGTTGGATCTGAGGGAAAATTGGATCCATAAATCTTGATATTTCCATACCATCCGCTTGTTGAGGTTGCCACAACGGTTGGTGGATCAATATTTGTGAGTGATATTGTTCCAGTACATGTTGAAGATGTTGTAGTCGTTGTTGTAGTGGATGTCGAACTACTAGAATCAGATCCATGTATAGTAAAGTAATTTGCCTCTTTTACCGATTTACCGTTCGGGTTGATAATGACGACATCCCAGAAACCGGTGGAAGTTCCTGACGGAATAGCAATGGTACAGGTAAGCTGGGTCGAGGAGGTGACGCTCACACTAGTTGCAGTGATATTTGTTCCGGAATGCTGGAGTAATACTGTTACCGTTCCACTGGTCTGGAAATTATTTCCCGTTATTGTGGCAGATATTGAATCCCCTGCATCCCCTTCCTCTGGGTCTATCCCCTTAAAGGAGGGCGCCGAAGCAGAGGATGTCGTTGTTGTCGCTACGGTTGCGGTCGTGGCTGTGGTTACCTTGGTTGTCGGGACGGTAGTGGGTGTTTTTACCGGTACTGCAGATACCGAAACACTCGTTATCTTGACGGTATACACTTTCTCAAGATCTTTTCTGGACATGGTACTGGTATCAGAATTTAACCGGTATCCCCAGGTACCATCAGAATTCTGGTAAACAAATGCACGCGTATATTTCTCGGTCGCAGAATCATAGCTGACAATCAGCCATCCGGTGGTGGTACTCCCCGTAGAACTTCTCACAATATCCCCGGCTGAATATGTGGGTCCGACCGTTGTTTCCGTAGTCACCGCCGTTGAAGCGGCACCCGAATCAGAGGACCCGGACGTGTCCGAGCACCCCATTATTGCTATGCACGCAATGAGGAAGATGCTCAGCGCAATGAAAATCCTGAATGATTTTTCCATATACAACTGTTATTTTGTCATCTCTTAAAAAATACGCGTGATAGTGCTTTTGCCGGGCCGGCAATTCCCTGTGGCAGAATCCAAACGAGGATGCAGGAAGACCTCAAGCGATTCCGGGCGAGCTGTCCTTTGCGGTGATGTGGATTACCCGGGGTCTTGATCGATATCGACACAGAGGGAAAGACCGGGAGCCGGGGGGGTTGTGTTCACTAAAGCGCTGAAGCTTGTGTTCCGGTCTTTGTAAGCGAGTGAGATCCATACTTTTTCCGGTTCCGGATTTTTTTCGAGGGGATTATTGCCGGATAGGGCGGGGATCGCATCATTTACCCAGAACGACGATTCTTTCAGCGGATCTCAAAAGCAGTTTTCAAAGATATCAGATATCTTCACCCCGGGCATCTACAAACCTGTCATCTCATTGTATTAAAATTACTCTTCTAACCCCTAACAGGTAATGCATTTTTACACCCCTCAGTCCGACTCTTTATCCCCCTCAGTACCTCAAGCGATCCGGTGTTATGCAGATTGAACTGTGCCAGGGGACAGCCCTTTAACCGGGTGAGGTCAATGCTGTGATCTCACCGGAGACAATCGTAATCTCTGCGATGAACCACAGCGTGGACGTCCAGCGTTCCGGCTTCCTGTATATTTGCAGGAAATATTCAATGGTCCTGACAGGACTTGACAAATCCATAATCCGCCCGGAGATACAAAAGGCATTTACTGCGCATCAGCTCATTAAGTCCCTTCGGGAAGTACGGCAGTCCCTGGTGTTTATCGCATACGATCCCGCAATCTTTGATGGAGCCGTTGCCATGCTTGGAACGGTTGCTGAACGGTTACAGAATATTGCACGCACACGTGTGATACTCTATACTCCCATAGCGATCTCACCTTCACAAAACTCGCACAAAAGCCGAATCCCCTATTCCGGATTCGTGACACACCACAGAACCCGCACCTGGTCACGATATCGCCAGTCCTGAAAAACTCCCTTCAGCATCGCTTTGTCCAGTATACCCTGGATGCATTCTGAAGGGTCGGACATTCCCAAGCGTGGGACTGCATCAACGCAACCGCGATCAGATGGCACCGTTGCGGTCGGGCACTCAAAATTGATGACAAGCCGTACGGTGAAGAGGCCGTCCGGATCGCAAAGATACATTCGAGTGAGGATTTTGTTGCGTGTGATGATTCTTTTGAAGTGATGCTGTTTTCGGCGCTGGTGGAGGTTATCAAACGTCAGGATGAACTCGAAGCACAGATGAGAAAATTCACGGACGCGGAAACCCTGTAAATTCGGGGGAACTGGGAACCCCGAGAGATCTCCGACGGAGGATTGGAAAAAACCAAACCTGGTATTACGGGCGCTATGTTCCGGAATACCCCCGTAATGCCCTCCGATTAATCGGGCCGAAATTTTGGGAAATTTCCGCGAGTATTTCGCCAAAATACGCCAGAATTGAGCCCCATATAATGCCCTTTAATCGCCCTTCATGGGGGTTTCCGTCGCGGTTATTTTTCGGACAATCAATCGCCTGATCCGACCCGAAAAACGCTGCCAAAACGCGAATATACGATCCGTTAAAATCGTCCGATTTCCAAAAAAACGATGATATGTGCTCCTTTTCAAACGGAGCCCGAAATGGTCTTTTTTTGGATCCGGAAAAAGGCAATCGGAGCCCGTATCAAGCCCGGATGACGTACGCTTTTCCGGTCGGGATCCAAGGGTCGGACCGGCAGGATGGCGTGTTAAAAGAGTTTGGTCGAACAAAAATCCCCGTAAATTATCCCCCAATAGCTAAAATCTCAAAAATTTACGGCCCATATAATGTCCTTTAATCGCCCTTCATGGGGGTTTCCTTCGCGGTCATTTTTCGGACACTCAATTGCCTGATCCGACCCGAAAAACGCTGCCAAAACGCGAATATACGATCCGTTAAAATCGTCCGATTTCCAAAAAAACAATTATTTGCGCTCCTTTTCAAACGGAGCCCGGAATGGTCTTTTTTTGGATCCAAAAAAGGTCACTCGGAGCCCGTATCAAACCCGGATTAGAAGTACTCTGCACACCACAAAATGCCCCGATTCTCGCTAGTTCCTGGCGAGAGGGTTATCTCCAGCCAGTTGGTCACAGACCAATTGTATATTCCCGATCCTCATCCTCAAAGGAGGGTGGGGCCTGGCTGCCAGTTTTAACCGGAATTTCCGGAATTTCGACAGCTTTTTGACTTCAGGACGTTCCCTGATTGATTGAAGCATTCGGGAAAAATGAGCACATGAAAAAAATGTTCTGGGCCGGTTTTCTCAGCAGGGAATCGCTGGTGCTCATTCAGATCGCAAGGGCCAGAGATGGCAGGGCAGATGATCGGAATTATTTCCGGAGTCGGGGAATAATCCAGACATCCCGTGTTTATCATCATTTCCTCGACCGAGGGGAGTGAAATTATTAGATGCACCTTTATCATTCAAATTTGCGATTTACTTCCCCCGGGCATTAGTTATAAAATGAGGAAAAAATTAGGAAAAAAATACAGTTCCGAGATACATAGATGGATCAGGGCTGAAATGTTTATTGTCACGGTAAGGGCAGTTTTTGCAAGTACTGCGCATCGGTTAATACATTCATGCCGCATACCCATTGCTTATAATATCGTCTTCCGAATCACTTAACACTGTGACAGACTTCGAGCTCGCGTCATCGTTTCACCCTACGGGTTCACAGCCGAAAGCAATAGAGAAACTTCTTGATGGTCTTGCAGACGACGCAAGGTTCCAGACCCTTCTTGGCGTCACCGGGTCCGGGAAGACGTTTACGATGGCAAACGTAATTGCAAGAGCAAACCGGCCGACCCTTGTCATTGCCCACAACAAGACGCTTGCCGCCCAGCTCTACCAGGAGTTCTGCGATTTTTTCCCGAAGAACCGGGTCGAGTACTTCGTTTCCTATTATGATTATTACCAGCCCGAGTCATACATCCCGTCAAAGGACCAGTACATCGAAAAGGACTCGGCAATCAATCCAAAAATCGAGATGCTCCGGCTCTCTGCCACCGCTTCGCTCTCGTTCAGGCGTGACGTGATCGTAGTTGCCTCGGTCTCCTGTATCTTCGGCCTCGGCAACCCGGAGAACTTCCGGAACATGGGATTTGACCTTTCCGTCGGCCAGAAGATAACAAGAAACGAGATTATGAGCCGGCTTCTTGACATCCAGTTCGAGAGAAACGACATCGATCTTTCCCCGGGACGGTTCCGGGTCAAGGGTGACACCATAGATATCGTGCCCGGTTACTTCAACGATATCATCCGGATCGAACTCTTTGGCGACGAGATCGAGAAGATCCGGGAAGTGGACAAGAATACCGGTGCAAAAAAAGAAGATATGAAATATTTCTACGTCTACCCGGCCCGCCATTTCGTCACGCCGGAAAGTGCGCAGAAAACAGCGATTGTCACCATAAAAGAGGAACTCGACGAAGTCCTCCCCTCCCTTGACCTTGTCGAAGCACACCGGCTCAAACAGCGGACAAACTTCGATCTCGAAATGATTGCAGAAACCGGCTCCTGCAAGGGAATCGAGAATTACTCGCGTCATTTCGATGGCAGGAAAGAAGGGGAAAAACCGTACTGCCTGCTCGATTATTTCCCGGAAGATTTCCTGATGATCATCGATGAGAGTCACCAGACCGTTCCCCAGCTGCATGGGATGTACAACGGCGACCGGTCCCGCAAGGAAACGCTCGTAAAGTATGGTTTCCGGCTTCCCTCGGCTCTTGACAACCGACCGTTAAGGTTCCACGAGTTCGAGCAGTACATGCAGCAGGTGATCTTTGTTTCGGCAACCCCCGGACCCTACGAGCTTAATCACTCATCGCAGGTGGTCGAGCAGATCATCCGGCCGACCGGCCTTGTCGACCCGCTGGTCGAAGTCAGGCCGATTGAAGGCCAGACCCTTGACGTGATAAAAGAAGTCCGTAAGACCATCGAACGCGGCGACCGGGTTCTTGTAACTACCCTCACGAAAAAACTTGCCGAGGAATTATCGGAATACCTGGCCGATCGGGGTATCCGGACCCGGTATCTCCATTCGGAGATCCAGACGCTCGAACGCTCGGAGATCATCCGTGAACTCAGGCTTGGGAAATTCGATGTCCTTGTCGGGATCAACCTCCTGCGGGAAGGTCTTGACATCCCCGAGGTCGGGTTCATCGGAATTCTCGATGCGGACAAGGAAGGGTTCCTCCGGGATGCACGAAGCCTGATTCAGATCATCGGCCGGGCAGCGCGGAATGTGAACTCAAAAGTCGTGCTCTATGCAGATACCATGACCGATTCGATGAAAGCGGCAATCAGCGAGACGAAACGCCGGCGCGAGATGCAGATCGCTTTTAACACTGAACATAATATCATCCCGCAGACTATCATAAAACCGGTCAAGGAAAAGGAAGTAGACATCAAAGATACAAAACACGTGCCCCGTGCGCAGATCCCAAACGTCGTTATCGATCTGGAAAAGCAGATGCTCGATGCAGCAAACAACCTCGATTTCGAGCGGGCAATTGCCCTGCGCGATCAGATAAAAAAACTTAACGAGCAGTTAAAAAAAGGTGGATCTCACCCCTGATTTTTTCCCGTTTCTCTCATTTTTTCTTTGGCGTCAGGATCCGGCAAAAAACGGGTGCATAGGAACAGCCCGTCCGCAGGTTACTTTGCCATGCCCGGACCTGCCGGGCTCTCAACGGCATCAGTCCCGGTGCCTATCCGGTAATACCTCCGGATAAATTCCCTCACTCTCTCCGATTCGATCCATCCCATGTCAAGCTGGGTGACAATCCTGTCGATCTCACGGGCCTGGAAGATGATCTTATCGGTTACATCCCCGGGCACAAGACTTGAAAGTCCGACTATGACCGCAAGAGGATTACGTATATTATCGCCAAGCACCGCAAACTGTTCGATATTTTTCTCGATCTGTTCGAGAGCATTCCTCTTCACTGCTTCAAGCTGCTTTTTATCGGAGATATCGATAAATGAGAGCATCGTGCACAGCGGTTTTCCGGAGCCATCTTTTACAAGATTCCCCCATACAAGGACTGGAAACGGTGTCCTGTCGTACTTGTACAGCATCGTTTCCCCGAACCAGCTGCCGGATTTAAAGATAGAATCCCGCATCCTGTCAAAATTTAAGGGAGACACAAGGTAATCCCGCAGATTTTTCCCGAGAAATTCATTTTCGTCGCGGTATCCTTCGAGCGCGACAAGCGATGGGTTGACATACGTGATATTAAACCCGGGATCCATGATTGCAATTGCATTGATGGATGAATGAATTGCATGTTCCTTAATAATCAGGGATTCTTCAGCCTCTTTTTTTGCCGAGATATCTATCATTGTGCAGACAACCTGATCCTCCGGAAGGATCCCTGCAGAGAGAAGTACCCAGCGTGCCGGCCCGGTTTTTGTGACAAATTGCGTCTCGAAATTTTCCACGCTGCCGTTTTTCTCAAGTGCATCGTAAAACCGGTCATGATCTTTTGTATCGGCCCAGATCCTGGAGAACTCCTGCTTTGGATCCCGTGACGGGTCGTAGCCGAGCAGGGCAGCAAACCGGCGGTTCACTTCCCGGATTGTATTATCTTTCCTGCAGATGAGTCCGATTCCTGCCTCCGAGTGCGTGAAAAGACCCCGGTACTTGATCTCGTTTGAACGCATTTCCTGGGACAGGCGCGAGACTACGGCAGCAATACCGAGAACTACAAGACAGATGACCCCCGCCGCAAGAAGGTCTGCCGGGGTACCCCGGGTAAGGGCATATACGATTCCAAGGTACAGGGCGCTCACGATAGCGGCACAATATACTCCCCATTTCGGGTACCAGTACGCCGCTATGACAATCGGGATGTACAGGAGGTGGGGTGCAACGGTGTTGTTGCCGGAAATAATGGCAATACTATTGATGAGAAGTGCGAGAATTACCGTCGTTATAATGATGAACTGCCAGAGGTTAACGAAATTTTCTCCACGATCTTCCATAACCGCTGCCTGTTGGTTCATCTGTGCTCACCGTTCCAGAGTCCGGCCGGGCTTTGAAGACGTCTCCCGGCAGTGTTCTCTAGGAAACCCCTTTGAACAGTCTCGCATTAATATCTTTGTGTTTGAAACTTTCCCTCCGTGAATACCCGGGACGGAAGTAAAAAAAAGCATAATTAATGTTTTTTTGGCTCTGTTGAAACCCTTCACCTTTTACCGGAGTGGGGTTGTTTTACTGACAAACGACAAGAGGCAAAACGGGATTAGACGGTTTCAACAGTGTCTTTTTTTTAGCATCTGCCAGCAAAAAACCGGTTACCCGAATCAGGGGGAAATATCTTCCGCTTCTTTCGGGCAGATCAAGCTCCCGCAAAAGCGGTCCCGTTTTTATTCAAAACCCCACTGGGCAAGAGTCGTGTGGGAGGGATCAACATCCTTCCAGCTCCAGCCAAGTGACTCTATGATACGGGAGATCGGCTGCTCGATGGTCTTTTGAAGCATCAGTTCGAGATCGGGAACAAATTCTTTTGGCACCTGATCTGCGTACTCGAAGCAGAGCACATCGGTTTTTGGATATTTTGATGTCACGGCCTTGATATAGATCCGCTTTGGCTTACTGCCTTTCCCAAATTCCGTGTGGAGGTACTGGTTTGCGTACCGGGCCCCCCGAACCTGTGCATCATCGGTTGCGTAATCATCAAGGGATTTCCCTATCCCGCCAGGTATCCCGATCTCGTCAAGCGAGAATTTTCCGGCCCGGTACCGGGTGATGATATCGCCAAGGTAGGTCTTGATCTCCTTGTAATCAGCGCCGGCAAGGATAAGATCCATCACTTTTGACTGGGCGGTCTTTGTGATCTGCGGGGTATCGCTGCGCTTGATCTCAAAACCAACGATATCGGTCTGTTCGGCATCCTTTCCTTCCTTCCAGACAAGAAGTCCCGCATATCGTTTCTTTTTTCCTGCCTGGAAAAATCGTGCATAAATCTTTTCGAACTTGATCGAGAAGTAATGGATGTCGGCATTCAGGACGGATTTCGCAAAGTCCTTGTAACTCTCGTTGAGTTTCTTCTCAAGCATCCGTGCCGTTTCAATCGTCTTTTCCCGGTCGAGTGGGGGGAGTTGAACCATGCAGGAATCGGTATCCCCGTAGATAACCTTGTATCCCTGTGCTTCGATAATGTGCCGGGTGTGTTCGATGATCGCCCTTCCAACCGAAGTAACCGCGGCCCCGATTTCACGGTCGAAAAGCCGGAACCTTGTGTACCCCGATACACCGTAGTAGGTGTTCATGATCACCTTGAGCACGTTCTGCTGCATATCGTAGAGGAGATACTGCGGCGAACCGTAGGGAAACGTATTCCGGAGAGCTTTTCTGGAATCCCTCTCCTTTAAGAGATCTGATAAAATGCTTCTGGTCAGCCCGTCGGGCTGCTTCCTGAACCGGATGCCGTTTGGGGCCACAAGTTCACCATTGGGATCTTTTGTCTCCGGCGAAGCGTTGATCGTCATCATTGCCATAGGGTAAAGCGATTTTAAATCGAGAACAATTACATTCTCGCGCACGCCCCTGCTTGGCTCAAAGACGGTAGCACCTTCGAATTCCTCGGCATTGGCAAAACCTTTTGATGGGAGGACGTACTTCCCGTGAGCCTTTCGCAGGACATAGACATCTATTACACTTGAGGAGTTGAGGGTCTTGTCAAGCGGGCAGCCGACATACCGGGCAATCTCCCGGTAAAAACTGACAATATTATCCTTCTTGTTGATCGCGACGCAGAGTTCGACATCCTTGAAGTTATATTCGACAAGGAGAGCAGGCTGCTTTTTCCAGAGATCGGAAACCGTGCCCGTGTACCGCACCTTGCGTTCCCCGACCTCTTCCTCGGCAATCGCATCGAGCCGGTAAGACTCCTTCTGGGTCAGGTGCATCTTCTTGTAGCCGGTTAAAAGATCGAAGAGCGCCCGGCCCCGGAGGGCGGTCCGTTCGGTCATGCCGGGCAGGCGGGCGAGCATGACCGGGTTGAGCCCCAGTTTTTCCATCCGGCCCGTGATATAGGGCATATCGAACTCGACAAAGTTCCAGCCGGAAAGAATGTCGGGATCGCGTTCAGCGATATATACGCTAAATGCCCGGAGCATGGAGACCTCATCTGCATACGTGCAGATGGTATGAGTTCCTTTTCTGAAACAGCCGTTGACAAGACCTCCGTCATCTTCTTTTTTTGTAATCTCGGCCGGCATCACTTTGCCGCTGAACACAAACGTGGTATAATCGTCTTCGAATGAATCGTGGCAGGTGATACAGATAATCGAATCGCGTTGCGGATCCGGGAAACCCCGTTCATCCTCGCACTCGATATCGATCATACAGACCCGGGCCGGCGCATCGATCTCTGTCGGCACAAGATCGTGGCAGTCAGCAATCGTTGATGGACTGGTGACCGCGCCGGTCAGGCCGCAGGCGATCATGAACCGGGTAGCAAACGGGATGTCCGCTTCAAAATGGCGGTACCGGTCCCGGATATCTTTCACATCGCCGGGCCGCACGACATAGAGCCGTTTGAGTTTTTCTCCACGGATAGACTGGTAAACCGTATTTTCTTCCAGTGTCACCTGGCGGGGGTGGGCACCTGAAGCCTGCTCCTCGGGAACATAGAAATATGGCAAAAAGCCGGTGACATCTATCTGGTGAGCGAGTCCGTTCTTGTCCCGGCCAAAGATGTGGATGATGGGTCCGTCCGGCGAATTACTGTACTCAACCTGATTGATCGCTATCGTGACAGGTGTGGACACATTTACCGCAACAGGTATTGTCAGCGTTTCCGAGGGAACTGCCTGCGAAGGCATGATTTAATGCACCACCGATGAACAGAGATCGCGGACAAATTTTCCCGCAGCTGCAAGTTTTTCCTGTTCCCATGAATCAAGCGGCCACTCCTCGATCGAGAGTATCCCGGATCTTCCTGCTTTTACCGGGACACCGCAGGAACACCCGTCAAGCCCGTACTCTCCTTCGAGCACCGCAGAACAGGGTACTACCTCACGCGCATCCGAAGTAATTATCCGGATAAGTTCGGATATATGGTATGCCGGGCCAAAAGCGGTTCCGCCTTTTCCCTTGATCACTTCCATGCTTGCGCCACGGAGGCCTGACAGGATCTCTTCCCGCCGGCTCTCGCATACCTCCTGCGGAATCCGGGAAAATACCGGGACCTGGTGTTCTCCGTGCTCGCCAAGGACACATGCCGGCCCGGCAAGGTTATCCTTCTGCAGCGCAATTGCAAACCGTGCACTGTCCAGCTGACCGCCAAAACCGATGCACCGCTCCCGGGGAATCCCGGTAAAACGGTGGATGAGGTAATTGTTTACGTCCATGGGATTAGTTACCGTAATGAGAACCCCGTCAAACCCTTTGATGAACTGTGCGCATTTCCGGGTGATGGGGAGATTTGCATTCAGGAGATCGGCGCGGGTCCTGACATCAGGTGTCCGTGAGAGGCCGGCGGCAAATACGCAGATGTCGGCATCGCGGATCTTTTCCTGGTCACAGGAAACCGTAACCGGAAGGCCGGTGTGCCGGATATCAAGCACCTGTGCTTTCTGGAAATCTGCGCTCTGGTCGTACAACACCAGTTCATCCACAAGGCCGCGGACCGCGGAAAGATACGCGACTTCGCCGCCAATCCTGCCGACACCAAGAACTGCACACCGAACCATTTCTTACCAGTAATTGGGATGCCTACGATAAGTAAATGCCCACGTATGAGTATCTGGATCATTCAGAAATGATTCTCTTTATTATTTAGCACGTCCATTTTGTGATGAATGGTTCAGCTCAGGCCGGGTCCGGTCACCGTCGGCGGTGTGAAACTGGATAACCACCTTATCCTCGCAGCCGGGATCCTTGGGACAACGGGAGCATCCCTCTCACGGGTACTGGCACTCGGTGCCGGCGGGGTCGTCACCAAATCAATAGGTCCGGTGCCAAAAGACGGGCATGCCGGGCCCTGTGTTGCCGTACTTGAAAATGGCATCATGAATGCGATGGGACTTCCCAACCCTTCAAAGGAGTTTGTTGATGAACTGGTACCTCTTGCAAACCGGCCGGTGATCGTAAGTATCTTTGGGGGAAACCCGGAAGAGTTTGCAATCGTTGCCGGATGGTTTGCCGATAAAGCAGTTGGTTTTGAACTCAACCTGTCCTGTCCCCATGCCGAAGGTTACGGGGCGGCAATTGGTGTCAACCCGAACCTTGTTGAATCCTGCACGCGTGCTGTAAGTGCTTTCAAAAAACCTACCTGGGTCAAGCTCACTCCCAATGTTACCGATATCACCGGGATCGGGAAGGCTGCTGAACGGGGGGGAGCGACCGCAATTGTTGCCATTAATACGCTCAAGGCGATGCGCATCTCCACGGTATTCCGGAGACCGGTTCTTGGGAACCGTTTTGGCGGGCTTTCAGGAGATGCCATATTCCCGGTAGCCGTGCGCTGTGTGTACGAACTCTACGATGCCTGCAAAATCCCGATCATCGGATGCGGGGGCGTATCAACGGCAGACAATGTGATTGAAATGATGATGGCAGGAGCACAGGCTGTGGAAATCGGAAGCGCGGTCCAGCGGGATATTGCCGTTTTTGAAACGATAAAATCTGAATTATATGCCAAAAAGGGGATCTCGCCCGAAGAGATCGTGGGGTGCGCACATGAGTGAACAGATGCCGCAACCGGTGACAATAACAGATATCCTTACAGAAACCCCCACTGTAAAGACCTTTGTCTTTGACAAAACGTTCACGTTTGAGCCGGGCCAGTTTGTGATGGTATGGGTAACGGGGGTTGACGAGATCCCCATGGCTCTTTCATCCCCAAACACCATCACCGTCCAAAAAGCAGGCGACGCAACTACCGCAATGTTCGATCTTGAAATCGGCGAGATGGTGGGGATACGCGGACCTTTCGGGCATGGGTTTACCCGGGGTGAAAAAATGCTTGCCATTGCCGGTGGTGTCGGTGCCGCGCCAATCCTCCCGCTTGCGCGTTCGGACTGCGTCATGACCATGTTCCTTGGTGCCCGGACTGAAAAGGAGCTCCTCTTTGTCGACAAGCTCGATGAATGTACTGATGTTATTATCGCGACGGATGATGGGTCGCTTGGCCAGAAAGGATTTGTTACCGATCTCATGAACAACCTTGATCTATCTGCCTATGACCGGATCGCGGTTTGTGGACCGGAGCCGATGATGCGGGCCGTTTTTGCAAAGATCGAGATGCTTGGCATGAGCGCAAAAACCGAGTTTTCCCTCCACCGGTACATGAAATGCGGGGTCGGGATCTGCGGTTCCTGCTGTATCGACCCTGATGGGTTGAGGGTGTGCCGTGACGGCCCGGTTTTTTCCGGTGAGCGACTCAGGCAGGGTGAATTCGGGAAATATATGCGGGATGCAAGCGGCAGGAAAAAAGTGTTCTGAATTGTCAAAAGATGTGCTTTTATTCCGAATGTAAAACCTGTAACCCCGTATAGTTTTTTTTAAACCTGACAGTGTCAGCGACAACAGATCCCTCATTGGCAGGATGGGTAAACTGCCTGAACGGTGTATTTACCGGTAAAAACCCGGATCCCTGAGAAACCGTTTCCCCTTCAGGTATCTGACGGGGATTCCTGCGGTCGTGGTATACCAGATCTGGTTGTCTGGAGATATTCCAGTTCTTCAAGCTTGTTGATATTAGTAAATGTCCGGAGATCGGGGTCGTACTTCCGAAGTTCATTGACGGGAACATAGTTCGTATGCAGGGTCATGACCATGGTCCTGAGTGCTAGCGACTGGTGGCTTTCGAGATAGGAAAGAAGCGCTGTGCGCCGGTAAACCGCGTGCAGTGGCTCAAACATGGTCTCGTTCCACCGGGGAATTGCGGCATCGTAATCCCCGATTGACGAAAACAGGTATTCGACCACCCGCGAATCGACAAACGGCATATCGCAGGCAGCGACAAAGACAAAATCCCCGTGTACCTCAAGGGCACCGGCATGCAGGCCGCCAATGGGCCCAAGACCCTGTCGGATATCATTGATGCACCGGAGGCCCCGAATCACTCTGAACCGGGCACACTGCACCGGGTTTCTTGCAACAACGACAATCTCATCTACAACTCCGGAAAGTGATTCGACAAGCCGCTCAATGAAGGTCTTTCCTTCAAACGTGAAAAAATATTTCTCCTGGCCGTTTGCCCGCCTGGCTTCCCCACCGGCAAGAACGACAGCAGATCTCATCGGGAGACGTTCTCCTCCAGGGACTCGCGGAATTTGATAAGACGGACAATGCAGGAATTGACCGGTGTCGGGATATTATGCAGCGCACCTTTTTCTACGATTGCACCGTTCAAGAAATCGATCTCGGTAAGCCTCCCCCGGGAAATATCCTGAAGCATGGATGAATGGTGCAGTGCTGTTGCCGGCAGCTGGACATCATGAAGGTACGCAAGATATTCATCGGCACTTGCACAGGGGAGGCGGACACCTTCTGCATGGACAACATGGTAGCCTTCGCGCACAAGCTCTTCGATGATTTTCCAGGCATCCGGATGGGCAAGTTTCCCGTACGGGACACCCATAACCGCTCCGAGGGGATTGAGTGCGCAGTTGTACAGGGTCTTACCCCAGAGTTCGGAGCGGATCACTTCGGTCCCTTCCGCATGAATTCCTGCATCCTGCATGCAGGAGACAAGCGCAGTTACACCGGTGTCCAGCCCGGTCGGGAATCTCCCGAACTTTGCCGGACCGGCTTCCACGGACACATGGACGCTGTTGTCTTTGTTCCATTCAAAGCCCGTGATGATCATCCCCCCGATCACCGTGTCCGTGTACCGTGCAATGATCTCCTCGTTCCCTATGCCGTTCTGGAGGCTTACGGTCTCTGTGCCCCGGATAAACCGGGCATACTGTCGGCAGATCGTTTCTGTATCCTGAGATTTTGATGTGATAATGACATAGTCCCACGAAGATCCTTCAGGAACACTGTCCGAGACACTGAACCGGAATGTCTCATCTCCCCAGATACCGGAGAGTCTGAATCCGTTACGGTGGATGGCATCGGCCGACCGTTTCCGACAGACTGCATGCACTTTGCAGACCTTCGACATTTTTGCCGCAATACTTAACCCTACTGCCCCTGCACCAAGAACCAGTACCTTCACACCACACACCTCCTTGAACATACTATGTACATGAGATCTCATTAGATATATCAAACGACAAAACAGACCTGTTTTTCCAATTTTTTTATGGCCCTTCTTGTTTCCTGCTTCGTACGACAGCTTTTTTTTCAAGGGAAAGCAGCAGCTCCTTGATTTCAATATCCGGAGAAAAACCTCCGATACCGGTTGCCGCAACGATACGATGGCAGGGGATGACAAGGGGTGTCGGGTTGTTTGCCATTGCCCGTCCAACTGCACGCGGAGAAGTTCCGACAAGGGAGGCTATCTGCCCGTAGGTCGCCGTACTGCCGTAGGGTACAGCGCGGACAGCCCGGTAAATCCGTGCTGAAGGTGACTCATCTCCGCAGGCAAGGGAAGAGAGTCCGCGCAGATCCTCTCTCTTCCCGGCGCAGTACTTCAGGATCGGGGCCGGTACCGGTCCGTCAAGACCCTCGCGGGAAAACCGGACACTGTGAACCATGTCACCGCTCCACCAGACATGAACATACCAGAGACCGAGCCGACAGGATCCCCCGGTCACTTCCATTTTGTCATCATTTCCCGGAACCGTGTGCTGTCGCATTCGATCATCTCTTCCTGGATCCAGGACGGGAGCGCAGATTTTACCCGCCGTTCAAGGAACCGGCGTTCGCCAAGGACGAGCACTCCCCGGTCTTCAGGTGTGCGCAGAACCCGTCCCAATGCCTGAAGGGATTTATTGATCGCCGGGAGGGTGTAGCAGAGAAATTCTCCTTCACTGCCATACTTGTGCCGGAAATATTCGATGACCATTTTCCTGACCCGGTTAAACGGGGCAAGCGGAAGTCCCACAACCATTGCCCCGGCAAGCATCTCCCCCCGGTAATCGAGTCCCTCGCTCCATTTTCCACCGCACACCGCAAACATGATCCCGGATTCTCCCTGCGATGGCAGCGAGAGGAATTCGTTGAGTTTTGCCCCTGCTTCTGCCGAATCCCGGGGTTCGACAAAAATTTTCCTGCGGCTGATGCTTTCCGCAGCAAGCGATGCATAGGTTTCGAGAATCTGGTAACTGGGGAAATAGATCGCCCGGTTCTTTTTGAGCGCGGCAAATGCCCTGATGTACTGCACGATGCGGTCGGTGTTCTCCCGGCTCTGCCGCTGCGAGTATGCGGTGGTGATATCGTTTGCACAGCAGACCAGGCGGTTTTCCTTTGGGAATGCGTTGGGCAGAGCAAGTGTCGAGGCCTTTGCATTATTAAAATAAAGCCTGCGGTAACTTTCAACCGGGGAAAGCGTGCCGGAGATCATGATGCAGCAGGCATGTGAGGAACAGATCTCGGTAAGCGGGGCGGAAGGGTCAATGTTTCGCACTTCAAGGACGATCCCTTCTTCGGTCCGTTTGTAGATCGTAAGAAACGCCGGGTTACTGGATGACTGGGAAAGCCGGAACAGGAATGTCGTGAGCCGTTCGATGGCAGTCTCGCGGAACTCCCCGGCTTTCTGGTTTGAATCCCGGATTGTCTCGGCAAGACTCATGAGCTCGTCTACGATATCATCCATGTCTTTCCAGAGCGATCCACGGACTATCATCCGGTCAAAGATCCCCGGGTCAAACCAGTCCTCGGGTTCGGGAGAATTCAACAGGCCCTGAATAAATTCCGTGAGCCGGGGCAGGACATGCTGCACTGCTTCGGCGCCCTTGTGCCGGCGCTTCATGCCGGAAAGTTCCCGTGCTGCCTGCTCAATGTCCCGTTCGGCAAGCTCCACGCTTTCGATAGACTGGATTGTATCCCCGCAGTTGTGCGCTTCATCAATGAGAAGCATCACGTCCTGAGGCTCGACATTGAGGTTGACATAGAGCTGCTCGCGGATATCGCGGTTAAACAGGTGGTGGTAATTGAGGATGATCACATCTGCGTTCTTTGCCGCGTGCATCATCAGTTCATACGGGCAGACAGTTCCGGCAAAACCGGCAAGCTCCCGCGGCTGGACCGGATCGTCAAGCACCCGATCGGACTTTGCCCGTACAATGGTGGAGGGTACCATCTTGACCCCGCCGGTTTCCCCGGGTACAAACATCCGGCTTGCAATAAAATATGGACAGATGAGCGGGTGATCACGGTCCATTTTACGGATCTGCTGGATGATAAACGGGTCTTTTGCCGGGACAAGCACCCCTTTTTCCGCCCGGTCGCGCATGAGCGCAGAAGAAAATGATTTGACGCCCTCGCAGCGCCGGTAAATATCACCCTCGCCGCCAAGGGGGCACATACTCTTTTTCCCGACAAGATACACGGTCTTTATCGACGGTTGTTTCTTACGGATGAGCGCGAGCTCCCGGACAAATGTCGAAAGCTGGCTTACCGTTCTGACGGCAATAACGATCTTGCGTCCCTTTCGTTCTGCAAGCAATGATGCGACTACACTTGACTTCCCGCTTCCGGTAGGGGCGTCGATCATTCCAATCCCCCCGGCACGTGCTATATCTGCAGCAAATGCCAGCATGTCCTTCTGGCGGGGACGGTACTCGCTGTACGGGAAAAATGCATCGGGAGTCAGCGTGTCCATGTGCTGTACCTTTTGGCGCGTGAAGGTTTTATGGGCGTCGCACCCGGTAATTTCCTGATCCTGATGGACAACATTCCGATCGTTGCACCTGAATCCGGATGCCATTCGTGCTTAACCCTAATAATCCTCAACAACACACCTGTACCCATGGCAGTTCATCCGATCGAATACCGGTACGGCACAACGGAAATGCGGGCGGTCTGGAGCGAGGAGACCCGGTTTTCCTGCGTCGTCCAGGCAGAGGTCGCGCTTGCCCAGGCTGAGGCCGCGCACGGACTGATCCCAATGCAAGCCGCTGAAGAGATTGCAGCAAATGCGAAAACGGCATCGCTTGCCCGGGCAAAAGAGATTGAAGCCGAGATCAACCACGACATGATGGCGATTGTAAAATCCTTATCCGAGGTCTGCGGGGAATCCGGGCGCTGGGTCCATTACGGCGCCACTTCAAATGATATCCTGGATACGGCAACCGGTCTTCAGCTCAGCCGGGCACTTGACCTTATCGATGCCAAACTGCGGAAACTCCTTGGAGTCCTCCTGAAACGGACGGGTGAGACTAAGAACCTTGTTGCGGTTGGAAGGACGCACGGCCAGCAGGGTGTCCCGACAACATACGGCCTCAGGTTTGCCATCTGGGCTAGCGAAATTGGCAGGCATATCGAACGGCTCGAAGAGCTCCGCCCCCGGGTTAGCGTCGGCCAGATGACCGGGGCCGTAGGGACACAGGCTGCAATCGGGCCAAAGGGCATACAGGTCCAGGTAACAATGATGCAGATCCTCCGCCTCACTTCGGTCGATGTCTCCAACCAGGTGATCTCCCGGGACCGCTACGCGGAATATTTCATGTTCCTTGCAAATGTCGCAACGACACTGGATAAAATCGGCGTCGAGATTCGCTCACTCCAGAGAACTGAGATCGGCGAGGTCGAGGAAGCATTCGGGGCAAAGCAGGTGGGGTCTTCCACGATGCCGCACAAGAGAAACCCGATCAAATCCGAACAGGTCTGCGGGCTTGCGCGGATTATCCGGTCGGCTGTTGAACCGGCATTGCTCAACAACACCCTCTGGGATGAACGCGATCTCACGAACTCATCCTGCGAGCGCGTGCTTTTTCCTGAAGCTTCCATCCTTGCCGATCACTGTATCCGGGTCATGACAACCGTACTTGACGGGCTTGTCATAAACACAGCTGCGATCCGGAGAAATCTTGCATTCCTGCATGGAATCAACATGGCAGAATCCGTCATGATCGAACTCACAAAACGGGGTATGGCCCGGCAGGATGCGCATGAGCGGATCCGTCTTGCAAGCATGGAGGCCCTTGCTGAAGGCAGGCCACTTGCAGATGTCCTATCAGCGGATCCAGAAGTAGTACGGTTCTGTTCCCGTGAAGCCATAATCGGCCTTCTTGCTCCCGATGCATATATCGGTACGGCTGTGGCGCAGGTCGATCACGTTATTGAAAAACTCCAGCCACTTACCATATAAAAAAATATCTTTTTTTATCCGGGCAAGCAGCGGCCATAATGGCATATTTATAAGGCATAAACGTTAACTCCCATACAATATGGAAGGGGTATTCAATGTATGGGGGCATCGGGTTACCCATACCGATGTTGTCCGCATCTGCGTTATTGCATCGCTTGCCCTTTCCACGCTGCTGATAACGACACTGGCGTTCGAGCGAAATCTCGGATCCCTCTATTCCCAGCTGATTTATTTCCCTATCCTGTATGCGACGTATTTTTATCCAAAACGCGGCCTTATCGTTGCCGGTATCTGCGGTGTTGCATACGAATGCATTGCCTATTTCTTCCTCTATCCGGATACCTTTGCTCTCTGGTCGGCAACTGCACAGGCAGTGCTGTTTATCTGTATTGCAATGGCAGTCGTGTATCTCACCGAGGCCATCAGGGTTTCCGAAGCCCGGTACCGAAGCATCTTTGAGAACTCGCTTCTTGGGATCATTCTCTTTGACCGAAACACGTTTGCCATTAAACTTGCAAACCAGCAGATAGCTGAAGTTCTTGGATATACCCCGGATGAACTGGCAAAACAACAATTTTCATCGCTTTTTGCTTCGCGGGAATTCCAGCGGAGCTTCTTTGGGCAGCTGGGATCGGGGGAGAATACCCGGAAATTTGAGACCTGCTTTCTCACAAAAACAGGAAATCCGCACTGGGTCAACCTTTCATGGAGCCGGATCGATGACCTCCTTGTGAGTTGTTCGGTCATCGATATCCATGTGCAGAAAATTTCTGAACAGTCTGCCGCTGAAAACGCTGCCCAGTACCGAAAGCTTACCGAAAGCTCACCAACCGGGATTGTCATCATGGATAACGGGCAGATTGTTTTTGCAAATCCTGCATTCCTGGAATTTTCAGGATACAAGGCGCAGGAATGCCGCGAGAAACCCTTCGAAGATTTCATTCAGGATGGGGACCGTGACCGTTTCAGAGAATTTTTCGGGAAATGGGGTGCCCCGGCTCCGGTCCCGGACCGGGCGGAATTCCGGTTCCGTTCAAAAACCGGTGAGACCCGTAAGGCAATGCTCTACTTTACCCCCATCACCCGAAACAACGGGCCCGCCGCGCTTTTAAGCCTCATTGACAATACCGAGTGGGAAGCGTTCAGGACACAGGTCGAGCAGACCAACGAACGCCGGAGGGATATTATGCAGGCAGTCGCACATGAGATCCGAACCCCGCTCCAGCCGATCATAGGGTACATCAACCTGCTCATCCAGGACCCGGCGGCCTTTGGTCTCAACGAGGAAGCACTCCGCATCCTTGACCGGTGTGCAAAGAGCGTGGACCGCGAACGCCAGATCATCAACCAGATGCTTGAGATCTCGGTCATGGAAGCCGGGGACACGAGGCTCGATTACTCAGTATTATCCGTGCCAAACCTTGTTGCCGAAATCATTGATGATGGAGGATACACCCTCAAGGCAGACATCAGGACCGAGATCCCCCCGGGCCTCACCGTCGAAGCAGACCGCCGCAAACTTGCCCTTGTCTTAAATACGCTTATTGCAAACGGGGTCGCGTATGCAAAACCCCCGAAAAAAGTCACAATCACGTACCGGAATGACCCGACCCACCCGTTTCACCAGATTGCCGTTCAGGATAATGGCATTGGCATAACTGAAGCTCAACTTGACAGGATATTCGAACCCGGTGAGAATGTTACGGATTCGGGAGATCCCGCTGAGAAAACTGGGGAAAGGGAGTTCCCGCTTGCGATAGCCAAAAAATACATTCACCTGCATGGAGGATATATCAGTGTCGAAAGTATCGGCAACATCGGAAGCACATTTATTGTCCACATCCCAAAACAGAAACAGAAACCGGGAGACAGCCATGCCACTGCGTAAAATCCTTATTGTTGAAGACGATCAGCCCATTCTTGACCTCATGGAAATACTTTTACAGAAACTCGGGTACCAGCCGGTCCTCATCACAAACGGCCTTGAAGCGCTTGAATACGTAAGAAAGGATCCACCGGCGCTTATCCTTCTTGATATCATGATGTCCCCTATATCCGGGTGGGACTTTTTAAAACGTCTTCGCAAGGAATACAACATCTGGGATATCCCGGTCCTCCTCTTTACTGCGGCACCGGACAGTGCTGACCGGATGGCAGAGTTCCATGACCCGCATCTGGGAATACTCCAGAAACCTGTCAGCATGGATGAACTCAAGGCAGCCCTTGAGAAAGCAATCCCGTAAAAAAATCCGGCCCGGTAACCCCCAGCTCCCTGACCGTCAGGTGGGATAACAGAACAGTCCCGCAGCTGCGGCTGCTCCAACACTACCCGGCTTTACTCAAATCATTCGTGAAAAACAATCTCACCCAGCTTCTTTGTAGTATCGTGGGAGAATTACAAATCCATTGGATCGTAGTCTTTACAATACGTATCATTAACTATCTTTGAAAGAAAAAGAAATTTGAGGCAATTCTTTCCTTCCCCAGGTATGGTAGCGCGCATGATCTCGGTACTTTATGTCGATGATGAATCCGCCCTCCTTGAAGTGGCCAAGACCTTCATGGAACACAGCGGAGAATTTCAGGTCGATACCGCCACATCTGCCCGTGAAGCGATAGGAAAACTCAAAGCCCACCCGTATGACGCGGTCGTATCTGATTACCTGATGCCTGAAATGGACGGCATTGAATTGCTCAGGTATCTTCGCCCGCGCTGCAACGGCATGCCATTTATCATTTTTACTGGTAAAGGGGACGAAAATACCGCCATCGAGGCTCTTAACAGCGGGGCAGATTACTATCTCCGAAAAGGATCATCCCCAAAATGCCAGTTTCTGGAGCTTGAAACACGGATACGGTCTGCGGTTGCCCGACGCCAGAGTGAACGCGAGCTCCGGCGATCGGAACGGAAGTACCGGGGGATCATCGAAACCCTCACCGATACCGTGTTTTCCACCAATGCAGAAGGCATTGTTTCCTACATGAGCCCCGGTATCCGCCGGTTTGGGTACGAGCCAAAGGATCTTACCGGAAAAGATTTTGCGGTTATCGTCTCTGCTGAGGATATTCCTCCCGTAGCGCGTCATTTCGAAGAGCTTATCCGTGAAACGCAGGTGCCGTTTGAGTTTCGGGTGACTGATCGATCGGGCAGGACCCGTTGGGTCCGGTGCTCCTGCAAGCCGGTTCTTATCAACGGCAGGTTTGCCGGTGTGGAGGGCCTCATTGCGGAGATCACGGAGCACCGGGATGAAGACGAGCGGGTCAGGCTGCGGGAACGCCAGTTCCGGGAGCTCGTAGAGACGGGAACCGATGGCATGCTTATTCTTGATCCGTCTTCGGGATTTCCTCTTGCATTCAATGACGAGGCATGTCGGCAGCTTGAGTATTCACGGGAAGAGTTTGCGCGGACTTCCGTACAGGAATGGATGGGAAACGATGCCCCTGCCGCCATTCGGGCCTGGATTACCACGATAAAAAAAGAAGGCAGTCTTTCCTGCAGCGCACGGCACCGAACAAAGACCGGGGAGATGAGGAGCGTGAAGATTTCCGCCCGACTGATTGACAGCGACGAAAAAAACGGCCTGTGCCTGTGCATCCGTGACACAACCGAGGCTGAACAGGCCGAACGCAGCCTGCGTAAAAGCGAGGCGGCCCTCCGGGACATCTATGACCAGGCCCCGGCTGCGTATGCAGTTCTCTCCCCTGAAGGAAAAATCCTTGATGTAAACCGGTCTTTCCTTGCGCTGTCCGGATATTCAACAACCGAGCTGGCAGGAAAAGGGCTTGAAGAACTCGTTGACCCGGCACGAGCCCGGGATTTTGGCGGTGTTCTCCACGATGCGGCGCAGACAGAGACGATCCGGACCGTGATGTACCCGTTCATCCGAAAGGATGGGGCCCGGAGTGTTGTGTCCATGGAGATCAGTGCCGGGTACGAGGGGGATAAATCCGGCCGCCGCATTTATTGCGTGCTGACCGATATTACCGAGAGTGCAGAGGAGTCAGGCAAGATTCGTGAGGCTGCGGCAGCTTCCCGGGCAATACTCTTCGGTGCAGGTGAGGCGATCTTTTCCTGTGGGCCTGACGGTACCATTGCAACATGGAATGCAGCAATGGAATCACTCAGCGGGCTGCGTATTTCCGACGCTCTCGGGAAACCGCTTGATGAGGTTCTGCCGTTTTTTGCAGGGGAGCTCAAAACGGTTCGTGATGATGCATTTGCCGGAAAGACTGTAGGAACCGGTGATTTTCGGTATGTGTATCCGGTTTCAGGAAAAACCGGGTGGGCACGGGTGATCTTTTCCCCGGAAAAATCACGAGGGGGAGAACTGCCGGGTATCATCGGTATAATGCAGGAGGTCTCCGAGCGGCGGGAGGCCGAACAGCGGGCGCGTGCCGCAAACCGTATCTATTCCATGATCGCCCGGGTGAGCACGACCGGTCCAAAGACCCGAAATCTCGAAGTCTTCTTAAATGATCTTTGTACGAACGCAGTAGCCGGGTCATCTTTACGGATTGCGTGGATCGGCCTTTACGATCCTTTCGGGGATGTTCTTCGGCCGGTTGCCCATGAGGGTCCCATGGAAACTTTACCTCCAAAGGAAGGGATTGCCGTTTCGGAACTGGAGGGTGGCGGCTGGCCTGCCGGGAAGGCCCTGCGGACGGGACGGCCGGAGATCGGAAGTGCTGCGGAGGATACTGAAGCTGATGGAGGAAGCAGTACTTGGCAAAGTCTTGCTTTCAGGCAGGGGTGCCGGTCTGCTGTTGCGGTTCCGTTCCGTCTCCATGGTGCAGTAGTGGGTGTCCTCTGTATGGGTTCCGATGATCCGGAGAGCTTTACTGCGGCTGAGATCGAACCACTCCTGGCCCTTGGTGCCGCGATATCCTCCATTCTCGATGTCCTTGACCGACAGGCTCTCCAGAGAAAGACCGGCAAGGGAGGGAAAGGCAGCTGGGAACGGACCCGTTTTCTTGCGGAAGCCCTTGAGTCATCCACGGTTCCATTTATTATTGCATACGCGGATACGACAGTCGGGGCGGTCAACACTTCAGCCTGCGCACTCTTTGGGTATACGGAAGACGAGATCATCAGGCTTCACTGGGGAGATCTTTTTCGGGAGCGCGACCCTGATGCAGCAAGGGACCGGGTTTCCGAGGTGATCTCGACCGGGGTCCCCGGACGTTTTGCGGCAGAATGCGAGCGAAAGGACGGGTCTTTAGTCCCGGTCGAAATCGCCCTCCAGAAGATGATCGATGAGACAAGCGGGCTACCTTGTGTCTCTGCCGGGATCTGTGACATCTCTGCCTTTCACAACCGGGCAGGAGATCTCGAAAAGCTTGCCGGCCGGTTCCGTACGTTTTTTACCGGGGGATGTGTCGGGATGCTCATTGCCCGCAGGGACGGAACGCTCTGCGAAGTAAACCCGGAGGCATGCAGTCTTTTTGGACGAAGCGAACCCGAACTTCTTGCATGTGTCCTCCGCGATCTTCTGGGGCAGGACCCGCGTTTTGTCGGGCTCATGAAAGATTACCTGGAAAATAGCAAGGCACAAGGGGTTATCAGGCTTTCCTCTGTAGATGGGACACTGTTTGATGCCGAGGTCTCTTTTAGTCCCTGCATTGATGATCTTGGAAACGAAGCACTTGGGATTGTCCTTATTGATGTAACCCGGCAGAGGCGGGCCGAAGCAGAACATGCCCGGGTTCGGGACATCCCGGCTTCTATCCTTGAAAACCTGCCCATAGCGGTAAGGTTGACCGGACCGGATGGTTCCCTGGAGTATTTCAACTCTGCCTGGCGCAACCTTACCGGGACCGGAGAAAGTGATGCCGACGATGCGTGGATGGAAAAGATTCACCCTGACGATCGGGAAAGATACCGGGCGGCACGAACTGATTGTGAAAAGTCCCCTTCGTTGAGTGTAACGGAGTTCCGTTTTATGGGCAGCTCCGGGCAGTACCGCTGGATACGGGAAACTGCGACACCCGGTGTCGGGCCAGGTGGGGCATCTGGCGGGTTCACGTTTTCTTATACGGACCGTGAAGAGATTCGGAATGCTTTGGAAGACCTTGCCGGGATCAAAGCCTATTTCCGAGCCCTCTTTGAAAATGCCACCCACGCGATCCTTGTGATGGATGATGCAATTACCGGTTGTAATGCTGCAGTATCAGAACTCACCGGGACAGACAAGGTGGAGATTGTAGGGCGGCAGATAGAGAGTTTTGCACCGGAGAAGCAACCGGACGGCCGTTTTTCTACCGATGCTATGCGGGAGTACCTGGCAGAAGCCCGCAGTGGGAGGTCCCTACATTTTGCCTGGCAGCTTGAACGCAAGGACGGGACGCCCCGCGAAACAATGGCCTCGATATATCCAATGGGGATTTCTGACAAAAACCGGGTTATTGTGATTCTCCATGATGTAACCGAAGAGCGCCGGGCAGAGCGTGAAATCCGACACCTTGCAGCGTTTCCCGAGATGGATGCAAGTCCGATCATCGAAGTTACCCGGGATAAAAAGATCGTCTACACGAACCCGGCCGCGTCACATGCCCTCAAAAAACTGGGGATGCCTCAGGATCCCCTGGCATTCCTCCCCCTGGATTTTGATATCCTCGCCGGATCCATGCCCGGGCAGGGCCGCCGCGAGGTCTGCTGTATGGTCCAGATCAAGGAAGCCTATTTCCATGAATGGATCTGCCCGTCACCGGACCCGGCCACCCTTGTCGTGTATGCTCACGATATCACGGACCGGGTTCAGGCTTCCGATGCGCTCGCGTATGCCAACCACAAGCTGGGGATCCTCACAAGTATCACCCGTCACGATATCAAAAACAAGCTCACCGGAGTCACCGGGTACCTGAGCCTGCTGAGAAACTCTGTAAAAGACCCTCAGATGGCAGCCTATCTCGACCGGGCTGAAGCTGCTGCTATGGCAATCCGCAACCATATCGACTTTACCAAGGACTATGAGACACTGGGTGGGACCGCCCCGGTCTGGCAGCCCCTTGCCCCCCTCATCGGGAATATCCGCACAAATCTTGATACCGGAAAAACGGAGATTGAATACACGGCCGGAGGGATTACAATTTATGCAGATCCCATGCTTTCCAAGGTGTTTTACAACATCATCGAAAACTCGCTGCGCCATGGAGTCCATGTCCGGCACATTCGGATCAGCGTTTCAAGAATCCCGGACAACGGATGCCTTATTGTCTATGAAGATGATGGGATCGGCGTTCCCGAAGACAAAAAGGAGATGATTTTCGAGAGGGGGTTTACAACGTCGCCGCTCCAGAATTCCTCGTCCGGCCTCGGGCTGTTCCTTGTACGGGATATCCTGTCCATTACCGGTATCACGATTCGGGAAAACGGAACTCCGGGTGAAGGTGTCCGTTTCGAAATGACGGTCCCGCCGGGAAAATGGAAAGAAAACGTAAACGAATAATCTCTTTCGTAACCCGGGGATAAATCCCGATTGTTTAGTGCTTGTTACGAGAACCAAGAGCTCCCGGTCTTTGCACCGGCCGGCTGGAATGCCTTTTTGAATCCTTGTAAAATACCCGCCAGTAAAATGTATTAAAAAAAGGGGTCAGATATACCGTGCTTTAAGCGAAAGCTTGCGCGGGGTATACAGCGGGCGGAACGGTTTTCCCGCGGTCTCGTTTTTGACCGCCGCAATGAGGGCATCGGCGGTCATCTGTTCCTTGAACGGTTTGTTTGGCTCGGACTTCCGGCGGATGGTGACGGTCAGTTTCTTGCCTGCCATCTCGTCGTCTCCGATAACAATCACGTAGGGAACCCAGTCCATGCCGGCTTCGCGGACTTTCTTTCCGACGCTCTCCTCGCGGTCATCAAGGTCGCAGCGAATGCTCTGTGCGTTGATCGTATCGCAGACTTCCTTTGCATATGCGGTGTGGCGCTCGGCAACCGGTACAACCCGGACCTGGACCGGTGAGAGCCAGGTTGGCAGTGCCGGAACCTTCTGGGTCGAGATGTTCTCAAGGATTGCGCAGATCACACGCTCGATACTACCGGTAGGGGAGCAGTGAAGAATCGGCGGGTGAACGGGAGTTCCGTCGTCCTTGAAGTACTTGATGTCAAACCGGGTCGAGCTCTCGACATCGATCTGGACCGTAGGGTTCTCAATCGGGCGGTTCTGGCCGTCGATTGCTGCAAGGTCGATCTTTGCTTCCCAGTAGTGGACGCGCTCAGAGAGGATCTCAATAAGCATCGGGCAATTTGAATCCTTTACGATTTTCTTAACCCATGCCTCGTTTTCATCGTAGAACTTCTTCGTGCACCGGAATGCTGCGACAAGGTTTGTCTCGAAGTCCCGACCGGTTTGCCAGCCGATAGCAAGCTGTTCCTCGAAACACTTCATCGCTTCGGGCATATCGGTACAGAGCGAGTGCATGTCGGGCATCGTAAAGCAGCGCAGGCGCTTTAACCCGATCACTTCACCCTTCTGTTCGTGACGGAAGGAGTACGTGGAGAGCTCGTACATCTTTAAGGGAAGCGTGTTCTTCGAGATGTGCATGTCCCGCATGATCGAGAACATGCCAAAGCATGCGGCAAACCGGAGCATCATGTTCCGGTTGTTGCTCTTGAACCGGTACTGCCGCTCGCCAAATTTGTCCGCGTGCTCGTAGATTGCCTTGTCCCCAAGGTCATACATGACCGGGGTTTCGACCGGGGTCGCGCCGTACGGGAGGACGAGAGCAAGGACATAGTCTGCAAGAAGGTCGCGGACAAGTTTTCCTTTCGGCATCCAGCGCAGGCATCCGACATCGCTTGCCGGTTCGTAATCGACAAGTTCCTTTGAACGCATCAGGTCTACATGGGCTGGCTCCCCACCGGTTGGCTCTGCGACACCCAGTTCCTTCTTGACAAGACATCCAAACGGCGTGTCGTTGAGATATTCGTGGTAGTCATGGGACTTCCCGTCAGGAGTCATGACGAACCAGTCGTGGGTAACCTCTTTCTTGCCTTTCTTTTTCGAGACTGCCTCTCCTTCTTCCCCACCGGGCACGATGGTCTTTGAGAGCTCGGAAAGCGGGTGGCCTTTGCAGGAGATCTTGAAGGATTTGTACCAGCCGAACGGTGCGCGCTTGACCTTAAAGCCTTCCTCCGTGAGCCCCTCTTTGAGGGCATTGAGGGCCGGCACCGCAACATCTGCGGGTGCAAGATCGCTTGAGAGATGGGCATACGGGTAGATGACAATCTTTTCCGCATGAACCTGCCCGGCCGTCTTCTTTACTTCTTCGACCGCCTGGGCAATAACGCCCTCTATATCTTCCTGATCAACTGACTCAACCGCAGAGAATACTGTGAGCGCGTCTTCTTCGCGGTCAGCGAGGACTGCACCCTCCTCTGCCATTTTTGTTTTCTTTTTGGCTTCGTATTCGATGTAATCTGAATGTATCAGAAGAAGTCGCATTGCTTCATCTCCACTCCGGAACGATTATTCGTATAAGTTGGATCCTTAATGTATATACCCTCATTGCCCCCGGCATTTTTGTCTGGAGACTACTGGTGGGCAGGCTTACCTTTTTTTCGGGTTTTCATGGTACCGGGACAGGGTTGCCTGCCGCTGGTCGAGATACTTGGCATCGGTTTTTTTGTCGTACGGGTTTTCTGCCCGCTCGGTCGTGTAAAAGACGAGCTGGCCGATTGGCATGCCAGCATAGACTTTCACCGGCCTGGCGTTCACGTTTGCCATCTCAAGGGTGATCGTGCCCCGGAAGCCGGCATCGATCCAGCCGCCGGTCTGGTGGAGGGTGACGCCGAGGCGGGCGATGCTCGACTTTCCCTCGATAGTGGCAACGATATTGTCCGGGAGGCCGATGCATTCGAGTGTTTCTGCAAGTACGAACTGGCCGGGTTTGAGAACAAACGCATCCGCGTGGGTTTCACCGACATCGGCAGTTACGCTTTCCCGGTTGTATGGATCGATGACCTGCGTGCCGGGATTGTACCAGACAAAGTGGCTGCCGAGCCGGATATCTACGGAATTCGGCTGTACGAGGGTTGGATCGTAAGGATCGATTTTGATGTGGCCCCGGTCGATGCGGTCCCGGAGCTGCCAGTCCACGAGAATCATTCATCTATCGGGTTGGTGTTGATCGGTGATAATGCTCGGCCCGGTCTTTCCATTCCCTTGTTGTCATGACCTTGGAAAAACCCATTCCCTGTGTCACGCAGATCGCCCGGTGGAGTTCTTCTGCGGTCACCGACCCTGCCGCATTGGAAATGTCAAGTGTCCCGGTAGCATCTGACAGGAACTGTACGGAATACCCAAGATGGGATGCCTGCCTGGCGGTGGTGTCACAGCACATCTGGGTCATATAGCCGGCAATAGTTATCCGGGAGATCCCCTGGCTTATGAGCCATTCGGAAAGTTCGGTGCCGGTAAAACTGCCGGGAAGAGTCTTTTGGATCAGGATATCGTACGGCCGGCACCGGATCTCATGGTGCAGCTCCCAGCCATGCGATCCTCTTCGGAATGTCTTTGCATCCGGGCCCTGTGAGGTGTGTTGGATTACGGCAATGGGTATATGGCAGTCTCTTGAGGTATCCATGACCGAGAGGATCTTTTCAAAACTTTGCGGTGGCCAGGTCACCGGCATAAGGCCGGTGAAATACTCGTTCTGGACATCGATCACAAGTACAGCCTCGTGAGGACTTTCGGAGTCTCCGGCAGGTGTGGAGGAGGGATGTTCCTGGTTATTCATTATTGAGATACCATGGATCAGCGCTGAGTTAATATTTTTGTATACTTTTCCTCGCTATAATAATTCCAGGTTCTGATACTTCCGTCACAGATCCCGGGTTTCGTCCGGGATTTTTCGGGTAACTGCAAGAATGCCGGAAAAAACCCACAACCCTCTATCCCTCCAGATACCAGATACCTTAAGAACGGGTGGATAGATTCAATTCCAGCTCCTCAAAGATTATAGAAAGAATGATCATACCGTGGACATACCGCATTCCTGTACTTCCGGATACAGTGTACAGAATATAGCAATCCGGTAGACAATGCCCCCGGGAACTGCAGGTACAGCAAAAAATGCATTAATCAAAACCGATGATCCTAAAAACCCTAAAAAAAATGGTGGAAAAAATTACTGTTTCTCTTTTGCATATTTCTTCCAGACCTGTTCCCGGTAGACCGGGCCGCTATTGTAGGTACAGAACGGGATAAGTTTCCCGTCCGGTGTCGCATAATGGATGCAGCACCGGTGGACCCGGTCGATATCGTAATTATACCGGTCCATGAAATGCATCGTCCCGATAAAGAGTGCGTTCCAGTGGAACTCCCGCAGGGCATCGAAATTCTGGCCGATGAGCGTCTTTCCTATCAGTTTCCAGAACTCCGCCGTGCTGTTCTTCTCCCCCTTCTTAAACGAAGCATGGAGTTCCTTGACCCCCTCAAGCAGGGTTGCGTACTTGTTGATCGTGCCTCCCTTCTTGAGCTTGTTTGCCATCTGCTCGATGGCATTAAAGAGGCTCTCGACATCTACCATCCGCGTTACCGGAACCAGACCGTCTTTTGTGATAAATACGTAGGTCGCGGCGCCGCAATGCTGGTGGGCGGTAAAGCGCACCTGGGGTCGGCCGGTATATGCTTCCACGAGATCCGAAAACGGGATGACGCAGGGCACCGGGTAAAAGTCCGATGTTTTCAGGATACCGTTTGTCTGGGCTTCGATGTCTGATATCAGTTCGGGAATGGTGATCCGCTCTTTTTCCAGATCCTCATCGCTTGCCGCCCCGGTGAATGCCACCGGCTGGAAATTGATCCCGCGCACGATCGAGATGTGGTCTGCAGCAAACCTGATAATATCTCCCGCCTCGTGGTCGTTCCTTCCCTTGATAATGGTCGGCACAAGGACAACGCCAAGACCGACTTTCCCCAGATTTTCAAGAGCTTTCAAGTCGATATTGAGGAACGGGTTGGTTGCTGGGGTAACCCCATCGAAATGGAGGTAAATTGTGGAAAGGCCGGCGTCTTTTAACTGCTGGGACAGTGCAGGGTCGTTTGCGAGCTTGACACCGTTTGTCGCTATCTGGACCTGGGGAAATCCCATCTCTTTTGCCTTTTTAACGATCTCCACGAGATCGCTCCTCATGGTTGGTTCCCCACCTGAAAACTGGACTGCCGGTGTCGGGACTGGCTTTTCGTCCCTCAAAACTTTCATCATACCGACAACTTCGTCAAAACTGGGTTCATACACAAACCCGCATGCACGGGCATTGGCAAAGCAGAAATCGCAGTTGAGATTACAGCGATTGGTAAGATCGATATTTGCAAGAAGCGTTCCCGACTGGTGGTTGTTGCACAGTCCGCACGCGGTCGGGCAGTTATCTGTCGGAACGACCGTCTGGGGGTTGGTTACGCCGCGGCCGATTGCATCATACCGCTCGAACCGGTGATACATCTCTGGATCTGACCAGTAAACATGCCGGAATTTCCCGTGTTCCGGGCAGGTTCGCACAAGCCATATCTTTTTCTCCTCTTCCACGATCTCTGCTTCCAGAACGGAACCACAGACCGGACAAAGGCTGCGTGTTTTTTTAATCAACATATTTCCACCCGATGCAGCAATGATTGGCACAAATTTGCAGTTTCTCGTATATAACCGCTTGTCTGGACAGGTCTTTTATGCGATTTTTGATTTGGAGTAACCTTAATCTTTTTATCTGCTCTTTATTAGAGGTATTGGAGTGCAACATTATTAGTTCTGAGTTATTCATAATACCATTGCTCACCGTAATCCTTGCCGGTTTCTGGATCATGGTTCCTGCATATCTCCCCAATCCTGTTGCCGCACTCTGCGGAGGCGGGACACCTGTAGATTTTGGCAGGAACTACTCGGATGGCAGGCGTATTCTTGGCGACGGCAAAACCTGGAGAGGACTGTTCTGCGGGGTGCTTGCCGGTATCGCCATCGGCGCAGTTCAGATCTGGCTTGCCGGTGCCTGCGGCTTGTCATGGCTGCCCCAGCATACACTTGTCTCGATCACGCTTCTTTCTCTTGGGGCGCTTCTTGGCGATATGGGCAAGAGTTTTATCAAGAGACGGATTGGAAAGGAACGCGGGGCGGCCTGGCCAATTGCTGACCAGTACGACCTGGTCGTCGGGGCGTTTCTCCTCATGCTCATCTTTGACCCGGCATGGGTGTTTGCAGAGGTTACCCTGCCGAGACTTGTCGTAATCATTATCCTGACGCCGGTCCTCCACCGCAGCGTCAACATTATCGGGTATATTTGGGGCATCAAAAAAGAACCCTGGTGAACCAACATGAACCATCTCGCTGAACTGCTTATCACATATAAAGCCATTGAATTTGGTGACTTCACACTTGCGTCCGGTACAAAAAGCCGGTATTATGTCGATGTCAAGAGCGCGGTAACAAAACCGGAACTGCTCTCTGCCATTGCCAAAGAGGTAGCCGGCAAGTACCCCTTTGATATCGTTGCCGGAGTCGCTGTCGGGGGAGTACCTCTGGCTGTGGCAACGGCGCTTGCGGCAAAAAAACCGTTTGCGATCATCCGGGCCGCGGAAAAAGACCATGGGAAAAAGAGCCTTATCATTGGTGACGTGAAAGGAAAAAATGTGCTGCTTGTCGAGGATGTCACAACCTCTGGAGGATCTGCGCTCTACGGTATAACCACGCTGAGAGCTGCAGGTGCGGTTGCTGACCGCGTTGTCACCGTTGTCGACCGTGAACAGGGGGCAGCAGCCACCCTTGCAAAAGAGAGTATATCACTTCTTCCCCTTGTGAGGGTCAGCGAACTGCTCTGAATAAGAGCGTGATGGATCTGTTCCAAAACCAGGAACAACCGTAAAAATGAGTAAACCATTTTTAATCAAAAGCACCCATGTGATGGATATAACAATTTACGTTGTGTGTGGATGATGGAAATGAAAATTCTCGTTGTTGGTGGAGGAGGCAGGGAACATGCCATAGCCTCTGCGCTTTCCCGCAACAGCGAAACCGGGATCTATTCCGTGATGGCAAAAAGGAATCCGGGGATTGCCCGGCTTGCAAAGGAAGTCTGCCTGTGCAGGGAGACTGATCTTGCAAAAGTCCTTGTCTTTGCCAAAGAAACCGGGGCTACCCACGCGTTCATCGGCCCTGAAGCCCCATTAGAAGCCGGCATCGTGGACCGACTTGAAGGGGCAGGGGTCGCTACGGTCGGCCCGACACGGGCTGCCGCACGGATAGAGACAGACAAAGCGTTCTGCCGGAACTTAATGACCCATCACAACATCGGGGGAAACCCGGCCTACCGTGTCTTCCATGACACAAAAGAGGCAATTGCATTCATAAAGGATCATGACCGGGATCTTGCCGTAAAACCCATTGGCCTGACTGGCGGAAAAGGCGTACGCATCATGGGCGAGCAAGTGGATAAAGCCGGGGCAATTGAGTATGTAAAGGAACTTGGGGGGAACGTGGTCCTCGAGGAACGGCTTATCGGGGAAGAGTTCACGCTCCAGGCATTTGTCGACGGCTTCCATATCGTTCCTATGCCTCTTGTTCAGGATCATAAACGGGCGTTTGAAGGAGACACCGGGCCAAACACCGGGGGTATGGGTGCATACTCGATGCCGGATCATATGCTGCCCTTTGTGAGCCGGAAAGATCAGACGGCGGCCTTTGCCATTATGGCTTCCGTTGTTTCGGCGATGGCTCGGGACGGGTATCCCTACAAGGGGATCCTGTATGGTCAGTTCATGAACACCGTAGATGGTCCCAAAGTTATCGAGTTCAACGCAAGATTCGGTGATCCCGAGGCTATGAACGTTCTTTCCCTTCTTTACTCCGACCTCTGCGATGTCGTAACCGGGATCACTGAAGGGACGCTCTCTGCATCGAAGGTTTCATTCGAATGTGCGGCTACCGTCTGCAAATATATTGTACCGGAAGGCTATCCGGCAGCCCCGAAAACCAATCGTCCTATATTGGTTGGCGATACCGGCAGTGCTATTACCTATTATGCAAACGTGGGGGATCAGGACGGAGCACTCCGCACGCTCTCCTCCCGCACGCTTGCCTTTGTCGGGAAAGCGCCCACACTTGCAGAAGCCGAAGCAATCGCAGAGAAAGCCGCGTCATCGGTTACAGGAAGTGTGCACCATCGCCGTGATATCGGGACACAGGCGCTGCTTGACCGGCGCATCGCACACATGAAGGAGCTCTAAATGAAGAAAGATTTTCTCTCGATCCTGGATATTACAAAAACAGAGCTTTCAGAACTGGTTTCCGATGCGGAACGACTCAAGCGCCAGAAGAAGGCGGGCGTTCCCCATGAGCTTCTGCGTGGCATGTCGCTTGCGATGATCTTCGAGAAGGCATCGACCCGCACCCATATTTCGTTTGAAGTTGGGATGCACGAGCTGGGCGGCCACGCGCTGTTTCTGAACGCAAAGGATCTCCAGATTGGGAGAGGCGAAGATATCAGTGACACAGCCCGGGTCGTTTCCCGGTATGTCTCTGCGGTTATGATCCGCGCTTACCGGCACAGCACTATTGAGGAACTGGCGCAGACGGCAACAGTCCCGGTGATCAATGGTCTGTCCGACCGGGAGCACCCCTGCCAGCTCCTCGCAGACATCCTGACCATGAAGGAGCACTTCGGCGATATCAACGGCCTGCGGGTCGCATGGGTGGGGGACGGGAACAATGTCTGCAATTCTCTCGTGCTCTCTACGGCCCTTACCGGGATGGATGTCACGGTTGCAAGTCCGAAAGGCTACGAAGTCGCACCGGAACTTGTCACAAAGGCAACCGTTCTTGGCGGAACGGTAAAAACAGTGAAAACACCTCAAGAAGCGGTAAAAGACGCACAGGTGATTGTAACCGACACCTGGGTATCAATGGGTGATGAAGCCGAGAAAGAAAAACGGATCCGGGAATTTTCCGGGTTTACTGTCAGCGAAGCACTCCTGAAACATGCCGATCCATCAGCAAGGGTCCTCCACTGCCTGCCTGCCCACCGCGGTGAAGAGATCACAAGCGGGGTTATCGATGGCCCGCAGAGCCTTGTCTGGGACGAGGCAGAAAACCGGCTCCACGCCCAAAAAGCACTCTTGGTAAAACTCCTGAAACGTGTGACACCCTACGGGGAAATTGGCCTGAAACCGTGATCTGGAAAAAAAAGGATCTGGGAAAAATTGTAAGGATTAATCGCTGATAAATTCGCGGACCTTTTCGATCATATATTTTTCAACCTGTTCTGCGACATCGCGCTTTGCTCTGAAGGCGAGGAGTTCACGTTCATCGCCTTCCATGTTTGCAAAGTAGAGCTTTTGTTTCCTCTCGACAATTTCAACACCAAATTTTTTGACGATGTCCACAATAACCGACCGCGGTACCCCCGGTGGGATAAGGACATCGTAAAGAGGATCCTCTTCCGCGGCTGTTCCGGTCTGCTGATTCTGGAGTTCTGGTTCTTCAGGCATAGTTACTCCTTACTTACCTATTTTGATCCGCCGGTTCATAATACAAGGCCCGCCCCGGACCCCACCAATAGGATTTTTGGGCTTTCCAAGGGAGTTCATGCACCTCCCCATCAGCGACGCTCCCCGTGCAAGTCCATCATCAACAAAGACGAGATGATCATTTGGATCGTCAAAGATGTTGCGCTCGGTGATCCCGTCGAGAATGTACTCAGGTTTCCTTCCTGATATTGCAGCCCTGCCGGTCAGGCCGATCGAAGAATTCCGGGGAACAAGATGTTCCGCGACTGCCACATCGATTAAGCGCAGCGCCATCTTCGCGCAGACCCGGTCGACAACCTCATTCAGGGTCGAGAGGTTGTAATCCTTGTGGATCTCTGCACCGATCTCGCTGAGCTTGTCGAGGTCGCTGCTGTTTACTCCGCAGTCGCACCCGATCATAGCAACATGGGACTCCAATGCAAGTTTTGCGTTGACCGGGACCCTCCCGAAACGGTCACGGTCGGCCGGAACGATCCGGATATCGATGTGTTCGTGGCACCTGTTCACAAAATCCTCAATGACCTTGCGGTTGCCGCCCGAAAAAAATCCCCCGGTCACGCTGTGTTCACCAAAGATATCAAGTGCCGTTCCGGTACGGGCCTGGACAAGGCCGGTCCCCCGGACAATTGCATCGGGAATCGCACCGGCAAGACCGCAGAAATTCCCGATAGTCTTTGCAAACGGACTCGGATCATCGGGGCTCACATCGCTTGTGATCCTCCCGTCAAGTGTTGTCCCAAAATCCATGGAGACACAGGGATTCCGGAAATCAACCGGGGTCCATTTCGCCCCTTCCTTGATCCCGGCCATCGCAAGTTCCCCCTCCATCTCGTTTGCAACCATCTCGACACCGGTCGAACCCACCGGGGGAATTACTCCGGCGACTGCACCGATAAAGACCACCTTGTCGGCAAAACTGAACGGCTGGAGTTTCGCCGGCTGGTTGGCTTTTGCCATGGGCGGCGTCATTTTCCTCGGGGGAACCCCGGCGATAAGGCATCCGTTAGCAAGCGCGATAACAAAATCCCCAACCTGGTCAGGAGATTCCATCTCGGCAACGACACCGGTGCTGCGGACGACAAAATCAAGATCTTTCTGGATATCCAGGTGCGCCTCGTTATGGCACTGGACCAGCGTATCACGCACCAGTTCAGTTACTGCCTGGCGGGAGAGTTGTGTCCCGTCAAGAGTCTCACCAAAGATCTCCTCCCCGGGTTTTGGGGGTCGGATGTCGCGGCTCATGCTCACGGTCTTGTTGATTACATACGACTTACCGGTCTTCAGGCTCACACCGGTCAGGATACATTTTGTCGTGGTGTTCCCCATTTCAACAGAAGCCACGATAAAATAGGGCTCGTTCTTGTATTCCGGGATTTTCATCCCTGCCCCGTGGGAAATTGACGGTGGCTCGGGACTTTCAACAATATGAGGTTTAGGTTTGGTAAAACGGGAAAAAAAATCAGCACACATACTATCCGATTTGGGTGCAAATGGATATAAGTTTCTTTTTTTCATGTCGGGATGACTGGATCAAAACCGGTGATCCTGCTACAGGAATACATTAAAATCTAAAAAAAATGGATTCCGCCAGGAGAAGTTATTTTCTGTCGGATTTCTTTGTTTTCTTCGCATTCATAGCATGGACAAGGCGGGCCTGGAGTCCGAAGTACTGGGAGACCCCGATTGCATGGCACTGGTCGATGGACGAGCTGTCAAAGGAGACCAGATCGCTGGAATAGATCGCCTGGGGGGAGCTGCGGCCGAGAATCCGGACGCTTCCCTTGTAGAGTTCGAGCTCAACACTCCCGTTCATCCTCTCCTGGGTCGCGTCAATGAACGCATTGAGTGCACCATACAGCGGTTCATACACAAGGCCCTTGTATGCAAGCTCTGACCATTTATCGTCCACCATACGTTTGAATGAAAGCTCGGGCCGGGTCAGGACCAGGCTTTCAAGGTCGCGGTGTGCGGCAAGGATCACGGTCGCCGCCGGGTGCTCGTAGTTCTCCCGGGCCTTCAGACCGAGAATACGGTCTTCGATCATATCGTTCCGACCTACCCCGTGCTTCCCGGCAAGAATGTTGAGTTTCTGGATAAGGTCAAAACCGGCAAGTTTCTTTCCGTTGAGCGCAACCGGGACACCCCGGGCAAAGGTGAGCTTGATCTTCTCCGGTTTTGTCGGGGCCTTTTCAGGTGCGGTAGTCCAGAGATAAATCTCCTCGGGCGGGTGGAACGAGGGGTCTTCGAGATGTCCTCCCTCAATGCTCCGGCTCCAGCAGTTCTCATCTATACTCCAGGGCTTGTCCTTTTTCACCGGAACCGGGATGCTGTGCTCTTTTGCATACCCGATCTCCCAGTCACGGGTAAGATTCTGCTCCCGGATCGGGGCAACAACCTCAAACCCTGCTGCCCGTATGATAAAATCAAAACGCAGCTGGTCATTTCCTTTTCCCGTGCATCCGTGAGCAATCGCGGTTGCCTTCTCTTTTTTTGCGATTTTTACAACTTCCTCTGCAATCAGAGGACGGGCAAGCGAGGTCCCCATCGGGTAACCCTCATACGAACCGTTTGCCTTGATCGCCGGGAAGATGTGATCTGCAACAAATTTTTCCCGCACATCCACCGTGTAATGTCGGTCGGCAAGTTTTTTTCCTTTCTTTGTTGCCACATCGATCTCTTCGTCCCGCTGTCCGACATTGACCGCTACAGTTACCACGCGATCATAATCGTACTGTTCTTTTAAAAGCGGGATACAGATGGAGGTGTCAAGACCTCCAGAATAAGCAAGTACTATGGTTCCTTTCCCCATGATGGATACTTCCGGTAATTTCCCTAATTCCTGTTGGCTGTCTCCCCATATATTTCAAAGGGGCCGGTAACCGGGAAATATCCCCAATTAGTGATTCTGCGGATTTTTGAGAATGGATTGGCGAAAGATCAAAAAGAGTGGATTTCAGGAAATTAATTCCTGAAATGATGTATCGCTTTGTTTAGCTTACAACGATCTTTGCGTTGATCTGGGGCTGGAACACGGTTGTGTAATCGTAGGATCCTGCCTTGTCAAAGGTTACTTCGAAAGTACCGTTGTAGGGGATGGAGTGTGTACTCATGTCGCCGAAGTACTTGCCGGTCTGGACACCGGTTGCCTGGATACCATGAGGCTTTAAGGGGTCAGCATTATACCAGATAACCTTGGTTCCAACTGGCACATATGCGGTAGTGTCCGGAGTAACGGTCAGATCCTGAGTGAAGGTAATCTTGTAAACATTTTGCTTTACCGTTGCAACTGCTGTCGGTGTTGCCGTAACATTTGCGGTAACATTTGTAGTAACTTCAGGTGTTGCAACAGTGGTTGGAACTGCTGTGGTTTCAACCGTTGTCGGAACAGCGGTTGGGGTCGGGGTCGCGGTCGGGGTAGTTGCAGAGGGCTGGCTTGTGCACCCCGCAAACAGGATCCCGATAAACAGGACTGCAAGAACAACAATAAATTTCTTCATGCATGTTTTTTTTGTTATCTCGGTATATAAGAGTATTCTATTCGAATGCGCCTTGGGAAACTGCTCTGTTGTACACCAGCCGGTAATGGGCGGGCAGAATGCCACTATTTTTTACCATTCAAAAAAGGGAAAATTATTTGAGGTAGTGACCGATGGGTTCGAGCGTGATCTTCTCACGCTTTATTGCGTCGATTGCAAGGGCAGCGGCCCGTGCTGCCTGGAGGGTGGTGATATAGGGGATGCCAAAATCCACCGCCGCCCGCATGATCTGGTAATGGTCCTGGCGCGACTGTCGGTCCTGCGGCGTGTTGATGATAAGCCGGATCTCCCCGTGGTGCATCATGTCCAGGACATTGGGGGACCCCTCCTGGACTTTCCGTACAAGGTGCGCTTCGATTCCCTCTTCGTAGAGGTAATCTACCGTGCCTTCGGTTCCGTACAGAGTAAGGCCAAGGTCCCGAAGCTTACGGGCGATTGGGATAACTTCCTCTTTCTGGCCAATGTTAACCGAGATAAAGATATTCCCGGTGAGAGGCAGCTCGTTATCCGCAGATATGCAGGCTTTGTAAAATGCGAGGCCGAAATCGTAGTCAATCCCCATGACTTCCCCGGTGCTTTTCATTTCCGGCCCAAGCATCGTATCGACACCGGCAAGCTTTGCAAACGGGAGAAGCACTTCTTTTACGGCCACATGTTTAATAGATTTTTCTTTAAAGCCAAGATCGCAGAGTTTTTTGCCGATCATGGTCTTTGCGGCAATCTTTGCAATGGGAAGTCCGGTCGCCTTGGAGACAAACGGCACGGTCCGGCTCGCCCGGGGGTTTGCTTCGAGAATATAAACTACGTTATCCTTGACTGCCATCTGGATATTGACAAGCCCAACGACACCAAGGCCAAGCGCAATCTTTTTTGTATACTCCCGGACCGTGTCAATGACCCCGGGGGAGAGCGACTGGGTCGGTATGACACAGGCTGAATCACCTGAGTGGATTCCGGCCTGCTCGATATGTTCCATAATGCCGCCGATGAGCACCTCTTCGCCATCGCAGACTGCATCGACATCGAGTTCAACGGCGTTCTGGAGATATGAGTCAATCAGCACCGGGTGGTGCTGGCTGACCCGGACCGCCTCTTTCATGTAGGTCTCAAGCTCGGAGCAGTCGTGAACAATCTCCATTGCACGGCCTCCAAGGACATATGAGGGTCGGACAAGGACCGGGTAGCCGATCTTCTCGGCCTTGTCCTTTGCCTCGGCCTCTGAATGGGCGGAACTGTTGGCCGGGCTTGGAATGCCAAGCTTTGTCAGCATCATGCTGAACCGGTCCCTGTCCTCAGCGATATCCATCGCGTCAGGGGATGTCCCGAGGATCTTTGTGGAAAGGCCCAGGCGTCGGATCTCCTTTTCGAGCGGTACTGCAAGGTTAACCGCGTTCTGGCCCCCGAACTGGACCATGACGCCGTAGTAACTATCGCATTTGAGGATGTTGACAACATCCTCTAGCTGCATCGGTTCAAAGAAGAGCCGGTCCGAAGTATCAAAATCGGTCGAGACGGTTTCAGGATTGTTGTTGACGATATGGACTTCTACGCCCTCTTCCCGGAGCGCCTTTACCGCATGAACCGTACAGTAGTCGAACTCGATCCCCTGCCCGATCCGGATTGGCCCGGAACCAAGGATGAGGACTTTCTGCCGCTCGTCCCTGGTGATCCCGGTCGTTGTCCCGTGAGTTGAATAGAAGTACGGGGTGACTGCCGGGAACTCTGCGGCGCAGGTATCCACCATCTTATAGACCGGTGGTTTTGCCTGCGCTTCGATCTCGCAGAGGTCTTTTCCGGCAAATTCGGCGATCTCGGTGTTCGAGAATCCGTATTTCTTTCCTAAGGTGATCTCCTCTGCCGTGCAATGCGCGGCAAGCCGCTTTTCCAGGTCAACGATATTTTTGATCTTCTCAAGGAAGAAGGGCGTAATGGAAGTAAGTCCTGCGATCTCCTCAATGGTAAAACCCTGGCGGAACGCGTCAAAGAGGCAGTGGAACCGCTCATCGGTGGGACGGGACAGGATCATCCGGATCTCGCTTGGACTTGTGTGGATCCGGACATCGGTATCGATCGACCGCTTGGCTTTCATGAAAGCCTCCTCAAGTGTCCGTCCTATCGCCATAACTTCCCCCGTACTCTTCATCGAAGTTGTGAGCGTCCGGTCGGCGCCCTTGAACTTGTCAAACGGCCAGCGGGGCACCTTGACGACCACGTAATCGATGGTCGGCTCAAATGATGCTGCCGTGCAGCCGGTTACCGAGTTCTTGATCTCGTCAAGGCGCATGCCAATCGCGATCTTTGCCGCGACCCGGGCGATCGGGTAGCCGGTTGCCTTCGATGCAAGCGCTGACGAACGGGAGACTCGCGGGTTCACTTCGATGACCCGGTACTCGCCGTCTTTGAACGCGAACTGGACATTGCAGCCACCCTGCACGTCAAGGGAGCGGATAATGTGAATTGCCGCGCTCCGCATCATCTGGTATTGGTCGTCACGCAGGGTGAGGATCGGGGCGACGACAACGCTTTCCCCGGTGTGGATTCCCATCGGGTCGACATTCTCCATACCACAGACGATGATACAGGTATCGGTCGCATCGCGCATCACTTCGAATTCGAGTTCCTTCCAGCCCATGACACTCTGTTCGATAAGTACCTGGTGGATCCGTGAACGGGAGAGGCCCAGCTCAACGATCCGGGTCAGCTCCTCCCGGGTCCTGCCGATACCACCACCGGCGCCACCGAGCGTATAGGCAGGGCGCACGACCGCGGGAAGGCCGATTTGTGCGATTGCCTCGTCGATCTGGCTTAATGTATTGATGACGATGCTATTGGGAACCGGTTCGCCAATCTCCTTCATGAGGTCCCGGAATTTCTCCCTGTCCTCACCCTTGTAGATCGCTTCAAGCGGGGTGCCGAGGATCTCGACATCCTTTAACGCGCCCATCTCGGCTAGTTCTGCGGTGAGGTTGAGACCGGTCTGGCCGCCCATGCCCGAAAGGATCCCATCGGGTTTTTCCTTCTCGATGATCTTTGCGATGATATTGGCCCGAAGCGGCTCGATATAGATAACTTCTGCCATGTCCGGGTCGGTCATGATGGTTGCAGGATTAGAGTTGACCAGCACGACCTTGATTCCCTCTTCGCGGAGGGAACGGCATGCCTGTGAACCGGAAAAGTCAAATTCCGCGGCCTGGCCGATCTGGATCGGACCGGAGCCGATGAGGAGGACCTTTTTGATATCCGTGCGCCTTGGCATCAGGACAACCTCCCGAAAAGCGAATCGAAGAAATGCGCTTCCGTGTCTCGCGGCCCGCCGTGCGCTTCGGGATGGAACTGGACCGTTACAACCTGAAGGTCCTTGTTCTCGAAGCCCTCGACCGTTCCATCGTTCACGTTTGTATATGAGACCGTGCAGCCTTCAGGCAGCGAGTCTGCGTCGACTGCAAAGCCGTGGTTCTGCGTGGTGATGAAGATCCGGCCGTCCTTGTACCGGACCGGCTGGTTTGCCCCCCGATGGCCGTACTTGAGCTTGTAGGTGTCCCCGCCAAGAGCAAGCGCGGAGACCTGGTTACCCATGCAGATCCCAAAGACTGGCAGCTGTCCGAGCAGGTTCTTTATGCAGCGGATTGCATCGGTGGCCTGCTTGGGATCTCCGGGGCCATTGCTGATAAAAAGTGCGTCGGGTTTGCAGGCCGTAACCTGGTCGGGGGTTGCATTGTACGGGAAGACGTAGAGATCTCCATGCCGTTTTGAGAGGCTCGTGAGCATATTTTTCTTGATCCCAAGGTCGAGGACGGCAATCTTTTTCCCGGTTCCCGGTATATGGTAGGGCTCTTTGCAGGAAACTTCGGGGATGGGGACAATATCACAAATGGAGGGGATCTTCCGCGCGAGGGCGACTGCATATTCTGTATCGTCACTGCCGACAACAAGCGCCGCCCGCATCGTGCCGTGTACCCGGGCCTTGATCGTGAGAGCACGGGTATCTACGCCGGTCATGCCAAAAAGGTGGTTTTCTTCAAAAAAGGATCTGATGGAAGGCTGGTGTTCTGGTTTGTCGCAGATTTCCTGGGCGATACATCCCAGGGCGCATACGCGCGGATACTGGAAATTTTGCGTATCAACACCGTAATTGCCGATGAGCGGGAAGGTGAACATGAGAATCTGCCCGTAATAACTCGGGTCGGTAAGCGATTCCATGTACCCGGTCATCTGAGTATTAAATACCAGTTCGCCGGCGCACTCCCCTTCTGCGCCGAAGCCTTCCCCGATTACATAATCCCCGTCTTCGAATCCCAGAACCGCCTTCATAATGTCCATATTTTATGTGTCGGGGTAGTTATTAACGCTGATGCAGCGGGAAGGCCGGAGAACCCGGTTGATATCATGAGAATACGGGATGTGAGGTTTTCTTTGAGATACGTGCCGGCGTGAGGTTGTTAATCTGGGTAGTAATAATCAACCGCCCTGCTTTGACCTACTAAAATTCCACGATACTCATACTTAAATAGTCCGACCCGCAATCTCCCATCTGTACAGAGATGGATCCAATCATGGCAGTAACACATGTGAACGGAAAGGACCGGGGCCATGTCATGTTGTACGCGCTCTCGACCTGCCAGTGGTGCCACAAGACAAAGACCCTGCTTGAGGAACTGGGAATCTCCTTTGATTACGAGTATGTCGATCTGCTGGAAGGAAAAGAGCAGAACGATGCCTTGGACGCCATCGAGGTCTGGAACCAGACCGGGTCGTTTCCCACGCTTATCATTAACCGGGAACGCGCGATTATCGGGTTCCGCGAACAGGAGATCAGGGAGGCTTTTGCTGCATGAACCTGCCCGGGATTACCGAAAGCGCAGTTGATGCCGCGTACCAGACACTCAAAGCCGATGCGGAGAAGGGAGGTTACCGGCTCAACCCGGATGCGGAGTTTACAAAAAACCTCATACGGGGACTGCTCAAAAACGAGCAGCGGTACGGCTACCGGGCCTGCCCCTGCCGGCTTGCATCCGGGATCAAAGCCCAGGATCTTGATATTGTCTGTCCCTGTGATTACCGGGACTCGGATATCGAGGAGCATGGCGCCTGTTACTGCGCCCTGTATGTGAACGATGCGATCGCGTCGGGAAAACAGAAGCCAGCCCCGGTCCCGGAACGCCGCCCTCCCCGGGCACTGCGCGGGACCTCTCGTGCGGTGCAGACGGTATCAGCGACCGAACGGCCGGTCTTCCCGCTGCCGGTGTGGCGGTGCAAGGTCTGCGGTTATCTCTGCGCCAGGGACCAGCCGCCCGGAATCTGCCCGATCTGCAAAGCGACAAAAGAACGGTTCGAGCGTTTTGTCTGAACCGGATACATCTTCTTTTTGATCAGGGTCAAGAACAAGCGCGGGAGTCATGAGGATCGTACCCGATACATGATTTCATGTAAATCTCCGGGCGGTACAGGACACTTTTTTTAAATGTACGGGCCTCGAGCGGAAATTTTTCAAAAATATCCGGGCAGGTACCGGAATTTTTTGGAAAATGTACCGGGTGGCATCGGGATTTTTTAAAAAACATGACCCCCTGCCCGGGTCCACGTCCAGCTTAACCCACCAGTATTCATCGCACTTTTCGACGGAGAGTGTATGCCACGGGAACCGGATGGGCAAAAAAGTACGGACAGGGACCGGAATTTTCCTGAAAAGATCCGGGTTGTCATCGGGATTTTTTTAAAAATGTCAGGCCAACAACCGAAAATTTTTTAAAAATATCCGGGTCAGCACCGGAATTTTTTAAAACAGGCACCCCCCCACCCTCATTCAGACAAAACGGACCCACCCACAAAACCCCCAAAAAAGTACGAATCACCAATGCTCAAATACCGTTCCGACAAACGTAACCGACATGAGTAATCCGGTTCTTGTCGAGATCGTTGGCCTGAAATATTCTGCATGTTCGCCGTTTCCCTGCGATGCCGAACGCAGCTGCGGGCTTTCGGAATGCTACCCCTCCGGGACACTTGCAAAAGCGTTTGAGGCGCTCAAAAAGGAACTTGTTGCGCAGTACGGTGACCGGGTGGAAGTAAAACTCACCCTCATCGATGACAACGTTCCCGAGCATATCCGGGCCATCCTTGAAAAGGATTACCCGCCCATCCCCATGATCCTCATCAACGGGAAGCTCACCCGGATTGGAAGGATTGTCCTTGACCGGATCAAAAACGAGATCGATGCCTGCCTATGATCTCCCATTTTTTCATGATTACCTCGTCACCGGTATTTGTCCGGGAGACCCCGGTTTTCCCACGGCCCCAACAATTATGCTGTATCAGGTAGAATGATGAAGATCCATTTCGGGTAAGCCTGACGGCAATCAGGAGTCGCGCCCTGGCGCCAGGTAATACATACCCCCATGGGAGGCCCATTTACGCTGATAAACGCCGCCACGATAAATACCTGCCCGGCATATGCCCGGGCAATGATCGCACAGACACCGGGCCGGAAACATTCCCCGGACAATACCCTTTTTTCTACCCGCCAGCCGGAACAAACCCGAAAAGAATTCAGGAAGTTTTATATAACTCACATCGCTGAGTGACACGGAGGACAAGGATGGACGATTCTGTGCAGGCCGGGACATCTCGATCGGGACTGGCATGTGCGCGGATTGCTGCCAAACGGGATATTCTGTCGGCACAACGGGAGGATCCATGATAGGCCTCCTCCTGTTTGGCGCGCTTACCCTCCTTGTCGCAGGTACCGTCATTCCTCTTGTCGGGCTGGCCCGCGACACAAGACCCCTGCGGACCCTGTCGCTTGCAGCTCTCGCAGCAGCCTCAGTCCTTCTGACCGTCCCCGCGCTCCTCATCATGATCTCCGGCACGCCGTACTCCTGGGATGCATGGGCTCCCTTCCCGGGCTTTGTCGTGAGCTTTGTCATAGACCGGCTCGCCGCGTTCTTCCTTGCCATCATTGGAACCGTTACCTTCTGTGTCGCGGTCTACTCCTCGGGTTATATAGAACACATGGACGGCGGCAGCCGGAGGAACCTCCTGTGCGGCTGCATGAACCTCTTTGTGCTCGCGATGGTACTGGTCGTCGCATCGGCAACCACGGTCTCGTTCCTCCTCTTCTGGGAACTCATGGCAGCTTCATCGTTTTTCCTTGTCATGTACGAGTATACTGCCCCTGATACGCAAAAAGCCGGGATCTTCTATTTCGTGATGACTCATCTCTCAACGCTTTTTGTGATGCTTGGGATCATCATGCTCTTTATCGCCACCGGTTCGTTTGCCATAGCCCCGGTACATGAAACACCTGAATCGGCCCCGCTCGTAACCGCATCGTTTATCGCACTCCTTGTCGGGTTCTCCATAAAGGCGGGCATTATCCCCTTCCACAAGTGGCTTCCCTATGCCCACCCGGCAAGCCCATCGCCGGTTTCTGCTCTCATGTCCGCGGTCATGCTCAAGGTCGCAATCTATGGACTCATCCGGTTTGTCCTTGACGTGTACACTCCCGACCTCACGTGGGGTGTCCTGATCCTTGCGATGGGAACGGCGTCAGCAGTACTTGGTGTTATCTACGCGTACAAGGAGCACGACATCAAAGGAATGCTCGCCTACTCAAGCATAGAAAATATCGGGATCATCTTTGTCGGCATCGGCCTGTACGTGATCTTTGCGGCATCCGGCCTTGGCATCCTTGCAGAGATCAGCCTGATCGCTGCGCTCTTCCACTCCCTCAACCACGCGCTCTTCAAAAGCCTGCTCTTCCTCTCTGCCGGATCTGTCGTTAATGCGACCCACACAAGGGATATCGAGAAGATGGGCGGGCTTGCCGGGAGAATGCCCTACACCTCGGCGCTCTTTTTTGTCGGCGCGCTCGCCATCTCCGCCCTCCCGCCGCTCAACGGTTTTGCAAGCGAGCTTTTGATCTACATCGCATATTTCCAGTCGGTTGCCGTGACCGATCCCCTGGTAAAAATTGTCCTTGTGATCTGTCTTGCCCTCTTTGCCCTGACAAGCGCTCTCTCCGCGGCCTGCTTTGTCAAGGCGTACGGGTCCGTCTTCCTTGCAAAGCCCCGGTCCGAACAGAGCGCAGCCGCGCACGAAGCCGATCTCCCGATGATCGTCGGACCTGCGATCCTTGCCGCACTCTGCGTGATCCTTGGTGTTTTCTCGTTCCAGATCCTCGCGTTTTTCGGCCTTGCGTTCCCGTTCCCGGATATGCTGCTTGTAAGTCTGCTCCTCCTTGGCATGACCGCGTTTGTCTATATCGTCCTGTACTTCACGGCATCGCACGAGGTCCGGGTCACGGAGACCTGGGGCTGCGGTGTGCGGTCGCAGCCGGCAACGACCGAGTACACCGGCCACGGCTTTTCCGAACCGGCGGTCACTATCTTCTCGTCCATCTACCGGACAAAGAAGGTGAGGGCACTTACCTACTACGATAAACACAACTGCATCATGAAGGACGGCACCGGGGAGATCCGGCTTGTCAGGTTCTTTGAGGAATACCTCTACCTCCCAATCGCCCGGACTGCGTTGGCGGTTGCGGCGCAGGTTTCCCGGCTTGAAAACGGCTGCCTTGACACCTACCTGCTCTATGTCTTTATTGCCATCGTTGCGGTCATCGTTTTTGTCGGGGTGAGCCTGTGATACCCGACATTCTTGTGTACGGGATCATCAACACGATCTGTGTCGTCGCGGTCTCCCCGCTCTTTGTAAGCCTTGTAAAGAAAGTCAAGGCGTGGACACAAGGACGGCAGGGTCCGTCGGTTTTCCAGACGTATTACCTGCTCGCAAAGCTGCTCAAAAAAGAGGTCGTCTACTCGAAGAACTCCTCGTTTGTCATGCGGATCGTGCCCTGGGTTAACATCGCGGCAGTCCTCGTCGCATCCCTCTTTGTCCCGGTCGTCTACGTGACCGAATCGGTAGGCGGGATAGGAAACATCATCCTCTTTTTGTACCTGCTCGTGCTCGCCCGGTTCTTCATGGCGCTTGCCGGCCTCGATGCCGGCAGCACGTTCGGGGGAATGGGCAGCTCCCGGGAAATGAGCGTTGCAGCCGTTATAGAACCGACCACCATCATCGTCTTTGCCGCGCTCGCGTTTGTCTTTGGCTCCCTCAATCTCTTTGACATGGTGGGTCCCTCGGCACTGAACGGGACTCCGGTCGCACCGACCATCATCCTTGTCGGAGTCTCGCTCTTTATCATCCTGATTGTCGAAACGTCAAGGATCCCGGTCGACAACCCCGAGACGCATCTCGAACTGACTATGATCCACGAAGGAATGATCCTCGAACAGTCCGGGAAAAACCTCGCGCTCATGGAACTCTCCGCCGCGATCCGGCAGACGCTCTTTATGGCGCTCCTTATAGGGATCATCGTCCCCTGGGGGATCGCAACGACGCTCTCTGCCGGGGCCCTTGCCGCCGCGTTTGTGTTGTTCCTTGTTAAAGCCGTCATCCTCTGCGTTATTATCGGGCTTTTTGAATCGTCCATGACAAAAATGCGGTTTTTCAAGCTGCCCGGCCTGTTTGTCATGGCGTTCTTCTTCTCGACCCTTATCATCATTATCGAGGTGTTTGCATGACCGCGCCGCTTGTCCTTGACGGAATTGTCAAAATCCTCTTTGTCTGTGTCATCATCACGGCAGCCTACATCATCACCACAAGAAACCTCATCTCTCTTGTCCGTGTCTATGCGCTCCAGTCCCTGACCCTTGTCGCAATTGCGCTTGCGCTATTTGCCTACGAAGGCACTGCGGTTCTCCTTGCCATAGCACTCATCACCTTTGTCTTCAAGGTGCTCGTCATCCCGTACTTTATCAATACCGTCCAGGAGCGGATCCGGATCAAGCAGGATATCGAGTTTCATTTCTTAAGCCCGGCAAACTCGCTCCTCCTGTCGCTTGCGCTGATGATTGGGGTCTATATCGCTCTCTCCCGGATCGTGGAAGACACATCTGCGTACGGGAATCTCTTTTTCTTTGGGGCCGTGATCGGGATCTCCCTGATGTTCATGGGAATGATCGTCACGTTCTCCCGGAAAAAGGCGATCACCAAAGTCCTTGGGTACCTCACGATGGAAAACGGTGTCCTGCTCTTTGGCCTCTTTGCTACCGAACTCCCGTTCATCATCGAGTTTTTGATTATCATCGATCTCATCATCATGGTGCTGCTGACAACCATCCTCACAGTGGGCATCGATTCGACGCTTGAAGAGTATTACAAGCGTCTCCACCGGTTCTATCTCGTAGACAACCGGGTGGAAAAAGAGATGGAGGAAAAACCATGATCCTGCTTGCGTACGCGCTCTGCACGGCAGCAGCGCTTATCTTTGTCGCGCTCAGCCGGACCCACCGGCAGATGAACACGGTAAGCATCGGCCACGGCATTGCGTTTGCCGCGATAACCGGGTACATCTTTTTCTTTGTCCATGTCCCGGTCATCTCGTTTATTGTCGGAAACGAGTATTTCTTCATCGACCACCTGGGACTCCTTGAAGTCGCCATCGCGGTCATCATCTTTACGCTTGCCGCAGTCTATGCCGGGGGGTATATCGAGAACCTGCTTGCCTGGCACGAACTGGAAAAAGAGAGCCTCAGGCTCTTTTACGTTGCGTGGTGCCTGCTCCTCTTCGTGGTCATCCTTGCATTCTTCTCTGACAACCTTGCGCTCTTCTGGATCTTTGCCGAGCTCTCGACGGTTATCTCTGCGCTCCTTGTCGCGATCCTCTTCGCGCGCGAGAATATCGATGCCGCGCTCAAGTACATCTTCATTGCCTCGGTCGCGATGCTCTTTGCGTTTGTCGGCCTTATCTTCCTCTTCGAAGGCTCGAGGTCGGTGCTTGGGACCGGGACCTTGAACTGGACGGTGCTCATGGCGCATGCGTCGTTGCTCCCGCCAGGCCTGTTGCTTGCCGCATTCGCGCTCATCTTTGTCGGGTTTGCCGCGAAGTCCGGGATCTTCCCGTTCCATACCTGGCTCCCCGAGGCACATGCAAAAGCGCCGTCTGCCGTAAGCGCAGTCCTCTCGGGCGTCCTCTTAAACGTAGGCATCTACGGGATTATCCGGGTTTTTGCCATCGTTCACCAGGTCCCGGGTGTCCTTGCCATTGCTATCCCTCTTGTTCTTGCCTTTGGGGTTGCGACCATCGCCATTGCTGTCATCTCGATGCTTGCGGAAAAAAACCTCAAGAAAATCGTGGCGTTTTCAAGTATCGAGAACATGGGCATTCTCCTTATCGGGATAGCCGTTTCAACGCCGCTTGCGATCTTCTGGGTCTGTTTCCACGTGATGGCACATGCGTTCACGAAGTCCTCACTGTTCCTGTCGGCCGGTATCCTGCACCGGCAGTACCGGAACCACGAAGTTCCTACCGCCCCCGATGATATCCGCGATGTCTTCCGGTACCAGCCTCTTGCAGCATGGGGGATCATCATTGGAGGGCTTGCGATCATCGGGATGCCGCCGTTCCCGGTCTTTTTCTCGAAATTCTTTATCCTGGTCGGGCTTGGCGGTGTTTCGCTCTGGGCACTTGCTCTCGTTCTTGCCCTGCTCTTTGTCGCAGCTGCGGCAATCGGCTGGTACGTGATACGGACGTTTTCAAAGGTCACGCCACCGGGCGAACCGGCGCCCCTTGAACCCTACCATACCCCGGCAAGCATGAAGGCTCCGGTGATCGTGCTGCTTGGGATCCTTCTGGTCCTCGGTCTGCTCTTCCCGGCCGGAGGAATCGCGTATCTTAACACTATCGTGACGGAGCTGATGTACTGATGAATGCAGGATTTTCCCGGGAAAACCCGGTCTACCTGGCAGTCTGCGAGATCCTTGGAGATGCTCCGGCATTTGGCCGGCTTGCTGAGGGATGCAGCCATGAATGGTATCTCATCGTCGGCGCAGATGAATTCGGACGTGCGATCCCGTATCTCTCGTTTCACGGGTACACCCTCATCAGCCTGTTTGCTGTTGACGGCCCGGTATGTGGGATGAAAAGAGATGATTGGGTCGCAACCACGCCCGGTTCGGCCGGACCGGTTTCGCTCCTGTACGTCTTTGAACACAAAGGACAGATCCTCATCCTTGTCTGTGAAGCAACCCATGGCCTGGCAGTCTCGGTCGCGACCCTCTTTCCCTCAGCCTCGTGGCCCGAGCGGGAGATCCATGACGGATTCGGGATCGAATTCGAGAGCGCATACGATACGCGACGGCTCTTTTTGCACGAAACATACCCTGATGATTTCCACCCTTTGAAAAAATCGGTACCAAACACACCGGTCACCCAAAAACCGGCGGTGAAACCCCAAGACGAATACGTCTTCCGTAAGGTCAGCGGCGAAGGTGTATACCAGATACCGGTCGGCCCGGTCCATGCCGGGATTATCGAACCCGGCCACTTCCGGTTCAGCGTGATCGGTGAGACAATCTTTCACCTTGAGGTCCGGCTCTTTTACACCCACCGGGGGATCGAGAAGCTTGCCGAAGGGAAATCCCCTACTGAATGCGTCAAAGTTGCAGAGGCAGTGAGTGGTGATGAGTCTGTGGCAAATGCAACGGCGTTCTGCATGGCAGTTGAACGCATTGTCGGGGCTGAAGTCCCGGTCCGGGCCCGGCAGATCCGGACGATCCTTCTTGAAATCGAGCGGATCTGTTCGCATCTTGGTGATCTCTCCGGCATGCTTACCGATGTCGCATTTCCGCTCGGGGCCAGCCAGTTTGCCGTGCTGCGCGAACGGTTCTTCCAGGAAAACGACCTGCTCAGCGGGTCGCGGTTTCTCCGGGGGATGATCTGCCCCGGCGGGGTAACCCGGGATATCGATGACGGTGCAGTCCGGGAGCTCCGGGAATTCCTGTCAGAGATGAAGATGCAGTTCAAGGTGGGGTTAAAGATCGCCATCACGACGCCCTCGGTCATCGACCGGTTCTCAACCACCGGTGTTATCGCGCGTGACCTCCTGCGCCCGCTCAACATCACGGGCCCGGCGGCCCGGGCCTCAGGAGGCACTGCTGATGTCAGGGTCACCCACCCGTACTGCTGTTACGATCGGTTCGTTCCCCGGGTTGCCTGCCGGCGGGAAGGCGATGTTCTTGCCCGGTTCAATGTCAAGGCTGACGAGATCACGGAATCGCTCGATCTCATTGAGCGGGTGGTGCAGGAACTTTCCCCCGGCCCGGTCCGTGCAGACCTGCTGTCCCGTGACGGGAGCACTCTTGCACTTGTCGAATCCGCACGGGGTGAAAATTTCTGCTGGGTCGCGCTCGAAAACAACATGGTGACACGGTATAAAGTCCGCACGGCATCGTACTGCAACTGGCTCGCGCTCGAGCACGCAGTCCCGGGAAATATTGTCGCGGACTTCCCGGTCATTAACAAGAGCCTGAACCTCTCGTACGCGGGGACGGACCTGTGAGGCTGATGGTATGGTAAACGCATTTTCATGCCTGGTAAAACGGAAAGTGACATTGGAATACCCGGCCAGTCCCGATGAGATCGAACGGATCGGAAACGAGCTTAAATGCCATATCGATGCGCGGTTCGGCCGCAGCCTTGCCATACGGGAGCTGGATACAGGAAGCGATAATGCTGCAGAGATTGAGATTAACAACCTTTCAAATGCAGTCTACGATGCCGAGCGCTTTGGGATCACGTTTGTTGCATCGCCCCGGCATGCCGACGTGCTGATGGTGACCGGGGCAGTGACCCTGAACATGGCGCTTGCCGCACAGAAGACATACGATGCAATGCCCTCGCCAAAGTTCGTGGTCGCTGTCGGCGACGATGCGTGCGATGGCGGGATCTACAAGGGAACCTATGCTGTGCTTGGCGGCGCAGACAAACTGTTCACGGTTGATGTAACGATCCCCGGCAATCCCCCGGCTCCGACGCAGATCCTTGCCGGCCTGCTTGCGCTTATGAAAAAAGCCAGCTGATCCACAAAATCCAAAGATACCCTGCCAACCGTGCAAACCGGTACATCCGGTTCCGGCGTTTCAGTATCGGATTTTTTTAGGAATCATTCTTCGGCTCTTCCAGTGGCGCAGGAGGTTCGGATTCACCCTCGGTTTCCGGTTTAGTTTTCGGCCCGGTCTCTGGTAAAATCACCAGGGGCATTTTGTGAGATTGCATCCCGATCCTCTGGAGGATGTGCATTGCTGTCTGCGGATACATGAGTCTGTCCTGATCCAGGGCATTTTCAAGGTTTTCAATAACCGGCGTGCCGGCATTGACAAGCGCATTTTCTGCCCGGAGCCGGACTATGGGGGATGCATCGTTTAGTGCAGAAATGAGTGGTGCGAAAATACCTATCCCGCCCAGTTTTGCCAGCGCGTTTACCGCACCGAGGCGGATGTGGGTATTCTTGTCGCTTAAGGCTTCAATGAGTGGTTCAAGCGCCGCTTCCCCGAGATCTTCAAAATCGTACCAGCGTTCTTTTCCAATCAGGTAATATGCATGCTCCACGGGTTCCCGGGGGACAAGGTTGAGACACTCCAGGATATTAGCCGCGATTGCTTTCCTTGTGTGATCCCCGGTCCGGAGCAGCGTGACAAGACCCGGCCGGGCCGGTTCGCCAATCTGCCGTATGCTGTCTGCTGCCGCAAGGAGGATATCCTCATCCGGGCTGTTGAGTTGTCGGATGAGCGGTTCAACTGCCTTATCATCGCGGAGCACACCAAGGGAGTGGATGGCTGCAATCTGTACGCCCCGACCCGGGTCTTCCAGCGCATCGATGAGGGGTTTTACGCCACTTGGATCTCCGATCAGCCCGAGAGAGTCCGCGATTGCCCCCCGTGTGTCGGGATCGGGTTCAGCATAGAGTGCATGGCCCAGGGCAGGAACGCTTCGGAAAAGCCGGAGCCGGCCTATGGCCTGCGCCGCCGCATATCGCACAGAAACCTCGTTATGCTCAAGTGCTTGCTCCAGGTTTTCCGCCCCGGTTCCTCCCATCACTTCAAGCACCCGGAGAATTTCCGTACAGGTTTCCGTATTCCCCGGGGAATATGCTAAAAGAAGTGGGACTACTGCGGCAGAACCGTACCCTGCGAGCCCGGTTATTGCCGCGGTGCGGACATCCCGCTCGCTGTCAGAGAGATCCCGGATCAGCCGGGGAATGTCCTGCACCTGGGGAAAGCCAGGTTCCCCTGCAGATTTACCGTTGAACCCTTTTTCACGGGACATCAGGATCTCTTCAGCTTTTACCCGTATCCTCTCGTTTTCATCATGGGTAAGGAGCATTATCAGGTCAAGTGCCCGGACATCGTCATTCCCGGCAAGCGCACCGAGCGCGGTAAGCCGGGTAAGGAGGTCACCTTCCGACTGGAGCCGGATGAGGATCTCAAGGACCCCGGAATCTGACTGCTTTGCAAGGGCAGAAAGTACTTTTGCTGCCGCTGCCCTGACTTCGTCAGCGGGATCGGAAAGTCCCTTAATAAGGGGATAAAGAACAACCGGTTCTGGCAGTTTCCCGAGTGTTTCAAGCGCTCCTGCACGAATGGCCGGTTCGCTGCGGTCTGTAGCTTCGATGACCGGGTGCAGTGCAAGGCTCCCAAAACCGGCAAGTGCATGGACCGATTCGGACCGGACCGCACCGGCAGGGTCAAGGAATCCCTGGATGAAATACGGGATTGCAGACTGGTGACGAATGTTACCAAGTGCTGCGATGACCGCCCGGCGGATATCCGGGTTCTTGTGTGTTCGGAGAGGGATGAGGACCGACAGGGCATCGGAAGATTTTACCTGCCCAAGGGCCTGGATCGCAGCGACCTGTACTTCCGGGTTTTCTTCAGCGGCAAGTTGGGTAAGGTCGGGGATTGCTGCAGTTCCGAGCCGGGCAAGCGTGTCGGCAGCGTTCTGCTTGGTAAGATCATCGGCACTTCTGAGAAGCGTGCGGATCTCCTCAAGCCGTACTGCGGCATTTTCCGAAGGGTCCATGAATCTGGTTTCGCTTGCGGCATTTTCCGGACCAAAACCTCCTTTCCCTGGACGTTCGCGTTTTTTTATCAGGGCAAGCATGTTCCGCGCTTCCCGGTGAAGGTGACGGTTGTCGCTTTTTATAATTGCGGAAAGACCGGCAGCCGCTTCGTCCCCCATCGAGATCAGAGACTCTGTTATGACGAGCCGGCCAAGGACCTGGTCGTCATCAAGCGCCTCGATAAGAACCGGGACGATCTCACTACCCATACGGGCAAGGGCTGCGGGCCGCTGGAGTGCGACGAGGAACCTGACCGTATCGGCAGTATCCTGCGGGACCCAGCCGGTTTTTTCAAGGACCGATGCTGCCTGCGACCTGACAGCAAAAACCGGATGGGTCAGGGACGTTTGCAAAAATTCCAAAACTTTTGGATCCGTGAACCCACCTAATGCAGCAATGACTTCCTGGACTATCCGGATATCCCCGGATTTTTCTGCAAGGATGATAAGGTACGGGACTGCCCGGTTGTCCCCGGTTTTTCCCAGCGTGCGGATCGCCCCAGACTGCACGTCAAAGTCAACATCGCCAAGAATCCGAACCAGGGCCGGTACGGCAAATTTCTTGTGGGTAAGGACGTTGTCCCAGGATTTTTTTGCAATGTCGTACAGGACTGCCGCGGCCTCGTTTGCAGGGTCCCATCCCATCCGGTCAAGTGCCCCGGCAGCCGCCAGCCGGACCGGGGCGGCAGGATCGTTTAAGAGCCGGACGATCTGTTTTTCGGATTTTTTTCCCAGGTATCCGAGGGCTGTCGCGCAACCTTCCCGGATAAACGGGTTTTTATCTGCAAGACCTGCATGGAGGGATTCCCGCGCCGGTTCGCCAAGATGCCCGATAATCCGCGCAACTTCGGCCCGGTTCTCTGTTGCCTCATCGTCAAATGATGCAACCAGGTATTCAAGTGCGGGAAGGCCAAGCGCAGAAATACGGTCCCACTCCCCTTTTGCGACCAGGTACCGGATCTGTCCGTTGATGTCGTCAGGCTGCCAGGAGAGCAGGTCAATGACTTTTGCAACGTTGAGGCGGAATTCCGGTGAATTTTTCGCAAGAGTGGCCATTAAGGAGGTACGGGCGGTTTCCCCGCAGGGTGCGAGGGCCCGTGCCACTTCGGGCAGGGTCTCGTCATCGGCAGCTGCAAGGTTTGTAATAAGGGCTTCGCAGGCCTCGGTCCCGCCGATTTTACCCAGAGCTTCAATGGCAGCGAGGCGCACTTCCCGGGCATCGGCCATACTGTGAACAAGTGACGGGATCGCACTTTTGCTCCCGATACTCCCAAGCGACCCGGCCGCGAGCCTGCGGATGCCAACATTTTTTTCGCCATAAAGTACCCAACCCAGTGCATAGACGGCACGTTCCTGCGGGATGTTTCCAAGGAGGGTAACTGTCGCTTCCCTCACCAGGGAAGATTCATTGTGGATGGCATCGATGAGTTCATTTATTGCACGCTCCTTTTTTGATGCAATAATTTCCAGAATAATGCTACGGGTATCCGGGCTGCAGTCCGCAAATGATGACAGGAGGAGCCGGGTCCCAAGAGCGCCGGAGGTTTTGAGGACCAGGACAGCTTTTCCCCGGGCAGCCGGATCCGGATCGGTAAGCTGTGCGATAAAATTTATCAGGGTTTTTTCATCGTCCTGTTCACCGGTGCTCCCGTTCTGCCTGAACAGGAGCCCGGGTTCGCGTTTCCTGATAATCTCCTGCGCTTTTTCCCGTACCCTGGGGTCCGGGTCTTCGCGGACTGCATAAGCGATCCACAGCACTTCCTCGCTGTCGAGCTTTGCGAGGATCTCAAGGATCCCCCCGCGCCCGGCCGGGGTTCCGGATATAAGCAGGCCGGGAATAATTTCAAGGAATTTTTTTGTGCGTTTATGTGCAAAGGTTTCAAGACCGTATGCTGCGCCGACCCGGACCTCCGGATCGGCATCCTCAAACCCCCGAAGGATGGGGGTGACAACCCCGGGGTCCTGCATTACCCCGAGCGCCTGGTACGCAGCAGCCCGACCCAGCGGGTTTGCATCATGGACCTTCTGGATAATGGCATGCAGCGCAGGTTTCCCGATTGCCCCAAGGGCAGCGGCAGCAGCAGCACGAATCCCGGTTTCAGGATCGGACAACTGTTCGGCAAGCGGCGGGATCGCATACGCATCCCTGATCGCTCCCAGCGCCCTGGCTGACGAGATCCTCACGTTTTTATCCGGATCCGTCCGCAGCAGCCGGATAAGTGCGGAGACGGCATGGACTGCCCTGATCGAACCGAGTGCTTCAGACGCAGCAGACCGAACCTGGGGATCCGGGTCGTGGAGGGCATTTCCGAGGGGCCGAATGGCAGGAAGACCCATGGCACGGAGTTCTTCAACCGCAACCACCCGAATCGCGGGGTCGGGGTTGGCAAGCAGTCCCGAAAAACGCCGTATTTTCTCTCCATGGGTTTCCGGCGACTCAGGTTTTTTCTCCGCATCCTCATCTCTTTCCTCGGAGGAGAGATCAAACTCCTCGGGAATCTCGTCATTGCTAAGCAGCCATGAATCATTCCCGATATTGCCAAGGACTCCAGAGGTACCGGAGGTACCGGAGTTCCTGCTGATCCGGGTGATCAGGTCCCCGGCCGCTTTTTTGAGGTTTTCTTCAGGGCTGTTTTGTGCGGAGTACAGTGCCGGGATTGCTGCAGTTCCCCGTTCAAGGAATATGGCGGTGACATTGTTGCGGATATTGGGGTTTTCATCGGCAAGCGCAGGCAGGAGTGCGGGAAGCGCCCCGGTATCGATCCGGGCGAGTTTTCCCCACTGCTCCTTTGCGATCAGGTAGCGGACCATCTGCTGGTTGTTTTTCGGCGTCCAGCCCAGTTTTTCCAGCGACCACACTGCCTCGATCCTGACGTAAGGTGAGGTGTCGCTTAATGCAGGGACAAGGAATGGAATGACCTTGGTATTCCCGATTTTACCGAGTGCCTCGACGATTGCAGACCTGACCTCGATCTCATCACTTTTAATAAGCCGGACAAGTCTTGAAACGGCCCGTACTGATTTGATATCGCCAAGTCCTTTGATCGCCCCGACCCGGATCCGGTAGTCTGTATCGTCCAGCAGTTCGACCAGGTGTGGGAACGCCGCCTTTTTTACCCGGATCAGATCCTTTGTATCCCCAAGAATGACATCGCAGAGTACCTGCTCATGGATCTGCTCCGGGGGAAAGGTCCCTCCGATCCTCGCAATGGACCGGGCGGCACGGGTCCTGACATCGCGTGAGGGATCGTTTAATGCCGGGATAAGATAGGGAATAGCCGGTTTTCCCAGGTATCCGAGTGCCCCGGCTGCAGAAGACCGGGTGACCGGGTCTGCTTCCCTAAGTAGTATTTCTAGTGAAGAAAAAACTGGATCGCCCCAGTTTTTGAGGATTTCACCGGCCTGGTCCATCAGTTCTTTTTTTGCAGGATCGGCAAACGCGAGAAGAAGTCCCGGGAGTGCTTTTGTTCCTGCTTCTGTCAGTGCCGTTACTGCTTCATCGCGCCGCTCATCAGTCCCGATCTCAACGATCCTGATAAGCTCTGCGGTTTCACTATCGATCTCCACCGGTGTTGTATTTCCCTGATGAAACGTGAATGTATCCATGTCCTTAACAATTGCTGCGGGAAATTTTCTTGCAATGCGACAGCCCTGTGTGCATTGCCTCAGCTTCAGGTTAGGTCAAATGTCTAAATAAATCACTATGTTTTTATATCCATGAGTAATTTCTGTCCAGATCAAAAAAGGAAATTTTAAATATAAAAAAATGTTGTTGTTGAAAAACCGGTTATTCCTGCAAAAAATCCCTGCATCCTCCCCCGGATTGGTTAATCCTGCGGCCCGGCCTCTTATCGATACCGGATGTTTTTGAAGAGTCTCAGTACTTCTCTAATTTTTGCGACTCCGAAAAGAGACCCGGAATCTCCGAGCCACCAGCTGAAACGAGACTGGGGAAAGATCTCATGACAAGCATTAAAACCGGTTCAGACCCTTGGCATTTCTTGTCGGCAGGTGATCACATGAACATCTTGAGCTGGATTGCTGATTTCCAGCCCGGTAGAAAATTAGCGAAGTACTGAGTCTGCATGCAGGCCGGACAACACGGTAGTTTTTTTGGCAGGATGGGACTGTTCCTTTTGAAACTCCCGGAAAAACCGGGTGACAAGAGGAGATTCCCGAAGTTATTCATCCGGTATGTCCACGGGATCGATCTTGTGGATGGATATCTGGACAAGAGAATTTTTCGTTGAAGGAACTGGGACCAGGTTTACTTCCGTTGTAAAGACGGACCCGTCCTTTCGCAGGTAGTCCCAGGTCACTTTCCCTGGCATTGCCTGCGAAGGATCGACCATGAGTTCCCTGATTTTTTCTTCTGAAGCAATACCGCCGTGCTGGATATCCGGAGAAAATTCAAGGGTCGTATGGCCGACCATCTGCTGCTCCTGCGAAAATCCGAACAGGTCCAGGGCCCGGCGGTTGCAGTGCAGGAATGTTGAATCTTTCATGAGAACGACAGCTTCCCGGGACCGCTCAAGGAGAAGGGAATATGCAGCCCTGTATTCTGACAACCGGTCAATGGTCTGCCGGTGATCGACGGACCACCGGATCATGGTGGTCAGTTCGGTAAATACCGACCGGAGGTTGGTGCCTTTCTGGAGATAGAAGACATTGTGGCTTGTCTGGAGTTCCTGCGTGAGTTCTTCCTCGCATTTTGCGGTAAACAGGATGAAAGGAACACGGGAATCGAATCTCCGCAGTTCTTTGAGAAATTCGACTCCATTCATTTCGGGCATCTGGTAATCGGACACAATTGCATCGGCCGGTGACTGCCGGAAGAGTCCCAGCGCTTCGCGTGCAGACTGTACGATGATGACCCGGTAGTTCCCAAGCCATTCGATATACACTTTCCCGAGTTCGAGGAGTGCAGGATCGTCATCGACATATAAAATTGTTATCATAATAATTTTCTCCTGTAAACTCCTGCAAAAACGCGCCTGATGTCTGAAATGTATTTGCAGGTTATCCCGGCTTTGACATGCAAGTTGCCCAATATATCAGCACCTATACTCCGTAATTAAGATTCGGGCCAATATAAAATTTCTCTAGAGATTCTCAAGAATTACAAACTTAATTTACATCCCCCTTGCATTCTTATGTAAATGCCGTCGATAAAGGGGAAACCGAAAGAACAAATTTCGTATAAATGCCCGCACGATCTTTTTCAAAAAATATGTGATCTTATTGATGACGGTGAATACTCGTCACGGAACGATATCCTCACTGCCGCCCTTCGGGCTTTTTTTACCGATCCGGACAGACTGGTAAAAGAGCAGGTGAAAGACTGGCTGACATCAGATGAAGGGAGACAGTGGCTCAGGGAGGAGATCCGACGCATCATAAAGGAGGAAAGAACAAAAATCCCGGTTGTCAAACCGTGATTTTTAAAAATCTTTGGATTTACCGGGAGAAAGCAGAGTAAGAAATAATTGTCCTGATCTATTATGATAAGTAATATAAAAAAATCCTTTAAAAATTCCGTACAAAAAAAATTCGGAAAAATCAGGGAGCGGTCCGATTAAAAAACTTCCATACCTGCCGTAAACCCGGCTAGACCTGTGATGTGTTTTTAAATGTAAACCTGCTCTGGCCGTGATAATTCCAGAGAAATGCCCCGAGTGTCGCAATGATCTTCCCGGTCATGTAATTGAGGGAAAACAAGTCGACTGCCATCCAGATGATCCCGAGATTAATGATCAGGCAGCTCACGGAAATAGTCGCAAATGTCGTGAACTGTGCTGCATAGTTCCTGCTGCTGTCATGGAATGTCAGGGATTTGTTTAAGATATAGCTCACGACTATCCCGCAGCAGTACGAGAGCGTGGCAGATAGCATATACCAGATCCCAAAAAATTCCGTAAAGACAAACATTCCGCCGATGTCGACAAGCGACGAAGTACTCCCGACAAACAGGAACCGGACAAGCCTGCTGTTAAAAAGAGCGGTTACCGTGTCGGACATGGTACATCACATTCCCGGATCCGGATGCGTTCCCACGCACCCGGTACGAAACCTGTTTCTCCCCTGCCAGAGCCTGCACGGCCCGGACAATTCCGTTCCTGCCGATTTCTGATCCGCCCAAAAACCGGATGTGGGATATCTGCCACTACCTGTCGTTACCCTATCTTTTGTGCGAGCCGTGACCGCGACCTCTTTACTGCACCCTGCATTCAACGGTGTCAAGTACATTGGTGATGGTACGACCCGGATCCTGGGAGAAATTCGGTTTTTCCCGCACCATCTGTTCCAGGTTTTCCCTGATGGTCCTGATTTCCTCACAGGTTATCAAAAACCAGGGATTAGTATTGCTCATTGTCAGACACATCCATTCTGTTAGTCCCTGCATGATGACGGTTCAGGAAAGCAAAAACCCGGTTAATCCAGAGAGGACAAAAAAACCCGGTTGTCTCTTTCTGACCTGTCATCAAAGACTGGACAATTGTTATCCCGGTTTGCAGATATATTGATGACATAACCGGAGGCTAATCATGATACAGACCCGGGTTATATTTAACCGGAAGGGATCATACTCCGGGCAGGGAGTACAAAAGAAGAGTACTGAAAAACAAAAAATCCGACAGGTTCCTCACTGGGCCCGGGATTTTCCCGGGAGAACCCGGCAGGACCAAAAATACCAACATATTTTATCACGAAAACTGATAGTATGGTTAAGCATACTTCACATGTGTGGTACGCAGGCGATCTTTAAATCCCCGGGAGGAATTCGAATACAATGACCCAGCGAAAAACTGTGTCGGTCTCAACGGACCCAGATTTTCTTGACGAACTATCCGAGTACCTTGAAGTGCTTTCAAACCCGGTCCGGTTAAGGATTCTCAAGGTTATTGAACGCGAGCCACGGGAGATCAGCGAGATCGCATCACGGATCAATACCAGCTATGCCAATACAAAAAAACATATGGATCAGCTGGTCCGGATCGGGCTTGTGAAAAAAGAGGCCGGTTTTGGCAGGGAAACCGTCAAAGGGATCCACCCGGTCTGGAAATTTTCGCTCGCCGAAGGCAGCCTTGAGCTGCTCATTAAAAACCTCGGGGTATTCTCACGGATCAATATCCCCCTCGGATTTGGCGAGATCCAGGACAAACTCAAATCGGTGCAGGCGGCAGTCATTAAAGAGGCAGGCGGGAATGTCCCGGCACTCCACCTGATGAACGGGAGCCTCGAAGGAAAAACGTACCTGATAAAAAAGGATCATATTGTCATTGGGAGAACCGACCCGGATGCCCCGGGTAAAATCCGCGAAGATGATATTGTCCTTCCCGAAGATTATTCAATGGTCACCCGGATTTCAAAACCCCATGCAATCCTTTCAAAGGAACCAACCGGCTGGACCATCGAAGACCGGGGAAGTTCGGGTGGGACCTACGTCAACAGCGACCTTATTTCGCCCATGCACAAATGCGAACTCCATAACGGGGATGTCATTGACCTGGCACTCGGCGATAGTTCTGCACGGTTCCTTTTTGTTGCTGATGTGTGACCTGTGATGGAAACCCCTATCCTATCCTGCCATTCGGATGCCTGCATGGCGTATAAGCTCGCATCCATATTTTTCGTTATTTTTGCCATTTTTGCCATTCCGCCGGCGGCGGCAACCGTATTTACGTACAATGCATCCGGGGCAGCCGGTTCGGTACAGGATCTGATCAGCAACGCAAGTTCCGGCGACAGCATTTTCCTTGCCGGTGGAACGTATTACGGGAATATTGTCATCGACCGGCCCATCGTCTTTGGTGCCCTGGATACCGATAATCCGCCGGTCATTATTACTGAAGGGTACGGGGCCGGAGTAACCCTGTCTGCCGATGGTGTAACCTTTACCGGGATTACGATTGGGGGAGATGCGCAGACCGGGCTTCTGGTAATGTCCGGGAATAACCGGATCGGTGCAAACACGATCCGTATGCACAACCGCGGCCTCTCGCTGCGGTCTGCATCAAACAACATAGTCTTTGATAATCTTCTTGTCAATAACACCCTCGGGATTTCCCTCGACCGGTCCTCGAATTCAAACATTGTTTACTTAAATGAATTCAACAACACCATCAATGCCGTAAACCAGGGAACTGGAAATACCTGGTACTCGGTCCGACAGGATTACCAGTACAAAGGCAGCAGTTTTTCAGGATCCTTAGGTAATTACTGGCATGGTGCCATGGTTACTGACAGCAACGGTGACGGAGTCGGGGATACCGAGTACCGGCCCGAAACATCGTCAGCGGCATTTATGGGAGAAACGGAGATTGTCGATATGGCCCCGCTCGTTGCCATACCCGCGTCGTATACCCCTGAGAAGACTACCCTCCCCATTAATACGACACTGTTAACCGGCGGGATGCGGGAGACCGGCCTTCCTGGTGATGCGTCGCAGCCCGGCGCTCTTTTGGGTACAGGGAACAAGGGACATGACAGCGGCCAGATTATATCCGGATCAACACCCCCGTCAAACCCCGGGTCAGAAGTCAGCCATCCACCGGATTTGTTTTTCCTTGCGATAACCCAGTTCTGGTGGGTGATTGCCGGCGCGGTGATTGTTTCCATCGTTGTCGGGATCTGGGTCGAGAGGATCTGGAAAAAACGAAAGGATAATGAAACTAAAAACGGTCAGACCCTGGTCCGACAGCAACCCCCGGTAAACCCGACGGTGGTTAACGGAGCCCGTGCACCGGTGATGCAACCCACCCCGGAGCAGCAGTACGGTGCCGTGCTTCCTCCGGCCCTTGAAAAGAAATATCCTGATGCCAGGTACGTTGCCGAGGGAGGAGTATGCCGGGTATTCCGGGCATGGGACTACAAAGAAGGACGGGACGTTGCAGTCAAGGTGCCGATCCGGTTTGACGAGGTGACCGGTTCGCAGTTCACCAAGGAGCTCAATGTCTGGGAAGGTCTCCACCACAAGAACATCGTTGAGATTTATGGGGCAAACATTTTCCCGCTACCCTACATCGAGATGGAATTTGTCGAGTCCTCCCTTGCCGCCGTGCCGTTCCCGCTGACACCGAAAAAAGCGACAGCGATCATCAGGGGCGTTGCCGAAGGTCTCAGGTATGCCCACGAGAACGGGATCATTCACCGTGACATAAAACCGGAAAACATCCTTGTCGCACCGGACGGGACCCCCAAGATCACGGACTGGGGGCTGTCAAAAGCCGAAGGGACAAAACAGTCCGGGATCATCGGGTTTTCACTTGAGTATGCCACACCCGAACAGCTGGCCCCCAATCTCTACGGCGAACCCGGGCCCTGGACCGATATTTTCCAGTTGGGAGTCCTCTATTACGAGATGCTTTCAGGAAAAGTGCCCTTCAGCGGTGGCGGGATGGGGGAGATTTCGCATGCGATCCTCCACGGGACTCCCGAACCACTCTCCCTTGTGGGCAAAAATGTCGGGAAGATTAATGAGATCGTCTCCCGCTGTCTCCAGAAAAAACCCTCAGACCGGTATGCATCTGTTGCCGATCTTATCCGTGACCTCGACAACCTCTCCGGGCCGGAAGCCTGACCGGATAAACAATTCCCGGGTCAACAGAATGTCCGGGAAAAAAGTTCACTCATTTTTACCCGGAATCTTTTCGTCTCTCTCACATCAAAAAATCCCGTAGCACTGCCGCAGGTTGTGCGGGAAAAACGCTGATCTTAGTAATCCGGCTGTTCCCGGGATTCCCATTTTACAAACCCGAGCCGGAGAAACCCCCACGCTGGAAAAATGAGCGCAAGGGCCCCAAGGCCGTACCACGCATTTGCAAACACAATGCCGGAAATAACCGTTATTGCACCCCCGAGCAGGACAAGGTAGGTTACCATCACTTTCACATCGTACACAAGGACACCTGGCGAAAGGCCGGTGAGCCAGACCGTGATCCCGAGGCTGTAGTAGGAAACCGAGAGGCAGAGCACGAGTGCCGGGAGAAGGAATGTGATCTGTCCCGAAAGCACCGCTGCAACCGCAATAAAAACCGCCGGAATAATCTGGAGAACTGAAAAACTTGCGATCTTGCTTTTAATAATCGTCTTTACGCTGACCGGGAGGCAGGCATAGGCCCCGAAGGTGTCAAACATGGTCAGCCAGGTGTACATCATCGACGCAATGATGCCGGTAACAATCGCAAACATCATGAGGACACCCTGGGCCGGGAGATAATCCTTCATGAGCGACAGAAAAAACCAGATCACGGCAAGCGGGATCACAAAGGAAAAAAGCGTCTGGCCAACGACACCGCCGCTCCGGTACATATCGATGAGGTCTTTTGCCGCAAGCGACGGGTACGGGAAAAACGATAATTTTTTGGTGAGCGGGACAAGCAGGTCCCGGTGCTGTTTTGCGGCGCCAACCGACTCCGGAGAGAAGAGAAGGATTGCTGCTACAAAGAGGACGATCACGGCAGCAAGGTTCAGAACAAACTCCGAAAACGAGAAGTTAAGGAAGAGCCGTAGCGGGGGAAAAAGAAGCGCCGGGTTTGTGCCGGAGAGACCGATGAATGCGCCGGCCGCCGCGAGGAGCACAAGCAGGACTGCTGCAAGAGCCGGTTTTGACCGGGAGTACAGGGACGAGAGGAAGAATACGGTGCAGAGCCCGGACAAAAACGAGAGGGTGAGGGTGAGGGTGAGGAGGAGCGGAAGCGTGATGGGGATTGCAAGGAACAACGAGGCAAGGATAAACCCAAGCAAGAGCGGCAGCACCCAGAGAATGAAGTAGTAGACCGTGTCTTTTACGACAAAGTTTGCAAAGATGAACCGTTCGGAGAGCGGCAGGCTCCGGGCCGAATAGGAAAGAAGGCTTGCCTGGCCAAAGCGTCGGTTCATCACCTCGCTCCCGAGAAGCCCGAACGCCCCGACCATGAAGCCGAGCATCAGGTAGTTTGCGTGAAGGACAAGGGAGAGCTCCCCGGCCGGGAGTGCGGTCTGCATCAGCGGAATCAGGAACGATCCCATGAACGCGATCCAGAAGAGGAGGACCGGGAAGAGTGCAAAGGAGAGACTCCCAAACATTGTTGAATGGATCCGCCACTCCTCTTTTACCATCGCAGCGAAGAGTTCAAACATGGCCGCCCTTCTGCACGAGCGAGAGGAAAAATTCGTCGAGATGACGCTGCTGTAATTTTAAATCTGCTACCGTCCCGGTGTGGAGGAGCTCACCCTTGTGGAGAATGATAAATTCCGAGCAGATTTCTTCTGCAACTTCGAGGATATGGGTCGAGAGGAAGATCGTGTTTCCGGTTTTTACATAATCGGCAAGATAGTCCTTGACCTGGTGCTGCATGACAGGGTCAAAGTTGAGAAGCGGTTCGTCGATCACGGCAAGCACCGGTTTGTGGATGAACGCTTGCGCAAACATCAGCTTCTGCCGGGTCCCCCGCGAGAGGTCCTTGCAGAGCACATTTTTCCTGTCGGCAAAGTCAAGGTAATCAAACCACCAGCCGGCCCACTCATCGATATCCGGGATCTTCCTGATTGCCCCGACAAAATGCAGGTATTCGTCAGCGGTAAGAAAACTCGGCGGGGTTTCCTGCTCGGGGATTATCCCAATCTTTTCCCGGACGCCGATGGGGTCTTTTTGTACGTCAATTCCCTGTACCCGGGCAGACCCCGATGTCGGCAGGAGCTGGCCGGTCAGCATCTTTATCATCGTCGATTTTCCGGAGCCGTTTGGGCCAAGGAGGCCAAAGAGTGCACCTGTGGGAACGGTGAGGGAAACGTTGTTTACCGCAGTCAGGTCGCCGTACTTTTTTGTGAGGCAAAAAGCCTCGATTGCCTTTTCCGTCATGGTGTTTCCTGTATTCCCGTTTCTTTTCGGCCCGGCGTACGGGTCCTGTCATTTTCGCATAAGGGATCGTTTTTTGATCAGGCGGCGATGCCGTTCCAGAGAAATTCCATTCCCTGCCCGACAAGCAGGCCGCGTTTTTTTGGATCCGGTTCTGCCGTCACCCGGGCGATCAGACCTGAAAGCGAGGCAGCAAGCATCATGCAGAGGAGATCCGGGTCGTAATTGCGGATGACGCCCTCTTTGATTCCCTCCCGGATAAGTTCCTGCAAAAAGAGGAAATGGGACATCCCCTCTTCGTGCGCCGTTGTCGAAACAAAGGGCGAATGTGCAAACTGCTCCATGAATTGCATTTTCTCCGGGTTTTTTATTCCCCATGATATCCCGTTTTTCCCGACGCGGCAGATTTTCTCTTTAATGGAGTTTTTGTTTTCAATCCCGTCATTTATGGCAGCTCCTGCCTCGCTTTTGATCACGCGGTAGAGCTCATCGATCAAATCCTCTTTTGTCGCAAAATAAAAAAAGAGTGTTCCGGTGGCGACCCCGGCTTCGCGGGAGATAAGCGAGGTCGGCGTACCCTGGAACCCCCGGGTGGTAAAGAGCACGAGCGCTGTATCAAGGATTGCCGTTTTTTTATCGGGCTGCGCTTCAGTCATGGTTCGCCGGCCAGGTTTTGTACCTGCTCCCGGGTAAACGGCCCGCCGTGCCCGGTATAGATAATTTCGGGATTTTCTGTAAGGATTGTGCGGAGGGATTCCTTTGCCGCGGCCGGGTCTTCGGCAAATATCGGAAGCCGGGGTTTTGTTGCCGGTGCCATCCCTATAATAAGATCTCCTACGATGCATTCACCGGTTGAAAGGATGACGGATAGGGATCCGTGCGTGTGGCCCGGTGTCGGGATGACCCGGCCGCTCGTTCCGAACGGTCCGAGATCATAGGGCTTGTCGATGAGGATGACCGGGTTTACTGCGAGGTTTTTGGTCGGGGCATGGTGTCCGATTGCAAGGCCAAGCAGTTTTCCAAGAAAAGACACAGGGATAGCAGGTGCATTCGATCCTTCCCGAAGATATCCGGCTTCTTTTGTGTGGACGAGCACCGGCGCCCCGGTCGCCCCGGCAAGGGTTGCGGCGCTGCCATAGTGATCGATATGGGCATGGGTGATGATGATGAGCGCAACATCCCAGGGGAGGTAGCCCGCGTTACGGATCGCGGCAAGGATCATTGTGGCGTTTCCCGAAAGGCCGGTGTCAACGATGATGGGCCGGGTGCCGCAGATGAGATACGCATGGGAGTGTCCGGTACTGATGGGAACGATAATTCTTTCATGCATCAGACGACCTCCCGGTCACTGCGGCTTTTATCCGGCTGGCAAGGTTCATGCACCAGAGCCCGGCTTTTAAGACCGGGACGATAACCGTTCTCCCGGTTTCCATTTCAGCTTTCACGTCTTTTAAGAGCGCCGGGATCGGGATGTGCTGGGGACAGGCCCGTGCGCATTTCCCGCACTGCCGGCAGAGCCCGGCATACGAGACGTCGCCGATGATCCCGCAGTGGTGCCCGATGTAATGGAACTTTGTGCTCCGGTCTTTGGGGAAGAGGTACCGGGCATTGTAGAGCGAAAAGCAGTCCGGGATGTCAACACCTGCCGGGCAGGGCATGCAGTACCCGCACCCGGTGCAGCCGACTTTCATGAGCCGCTTATAGGTGTCCCTGACCCGGTCGATGTGTTCGAGTTCATCCGGTGCAAGCGATCCCGGCAGGGCCGTTTCTGCGACCCGGATATTTTCATCGATATGGTTCTCATCGTTCATCCCGGAGAGGACGACGGTTACTTCGGGATGGTTCCAGACCCAGCGAAGCGCCCATTCTGCCGGCGAACGTTTTACCGGGGACTCGTCCCAGATCTTTTGAACCTCATCGGGGACCGGGCTGGCAAGGTTTCCCCCCCGGAGCGGTTCCATGATCATGACCGCGAGATTTTTTTCTGCCGCGTAATTCAGGCCCCCGGTCCCAGCCTGCGTGTTCTCGTCAAGAAAGTTGTACTGGATCTGGCAAAACTGCCAGTCGTACGCATCAACGATCTCCTTGAATGCCGCTGGCGTCCCATGGAAGGAGAAACCGGCATTTTTTATTTTCCCGGACTTTTTTGCTGCGTCAAGGAATTCGAGCACGCCAAGTTTTTTCATCTTCTCCCAGCTCTCTTTTGCCATGCTGTGGAGGAGGTAGTAATCAATGTGATCGGTCCCGAGCGTTTCAAGCTGCCGGTTTAAAATCCGGTCCATGTCGGACCGCTCGCGGACTTCCCAGTGAGGAAGCTTTGTTGCGATCCGGACTTTTTCCCGGTAGCCCTCCTGTAATGCACGGCCGAGGATCTGTTCGCTTTTCCCGAAATGGTATGCAGGTGCGGTGTCAAGATAATTCACACCGACATCGATCGCGTGTCGGATCTGCCGGATCGCCCGGTCTTCATCGATTCCGCTGCCTTTTGACGGGAACCGCATGCAGCCGAATCCGAGAATGGAGAGCCGGTCGCCGGTTTTTGGAACGGTACGATAGAGCATGGTAATGCTTTCCCCACGTAAATTGACTGGTCAGTCAGTACGTTTGCCGGCCCGGTATTTAGAATATGTGGGAACTATTGCAAAGTCCGGAAAAATGAGCTTTCCCAAGTCAATCAGGGGCAGGATTGATCCCCAATTGTCCATGGGATCCCTGGTTAAAACCTGAACTCGGCAGGGTTAGGGATATAATAATCGAGCATTAAACCTTTTTTGGCAAACGAACCCCCTAGCAAAGCGGAAACTACAAATACTATAATCCCTAATATTAAGGCATATGGATGCATGGG
>JBAZFZ010000002.1:0-166737 GCA_041653075.1 Methanoregula sp. | reverse complement strand
GTCTCGTCGGCATTTTGCTTATTTATTTAAATACCCTCTTAGTATTTGGATCTGCCGGTTTACGCTATGATTTCGCAATGATTCTACACTAAAAATGGGAGATCCCGGGCTTGATCTGGATAGTTACTAGTAAATTATGAGTTCTGCGACTCTATAGAATCCTCAAAAGCATAGATAACGTAATTGCTGAGCATCGGGATATCCTCATTAACCTGCTTAAGCACCGTCCCGTTTTTCAGAGCTTCACCCAGGAATACCGAGACCGGGTTTCAAGTAACATTTTTTAAATGCCATAGCGGATGTGTTGTCGTATGTCAGATAGACATAATTGAGGGATGTGTTATAAGATGGATGCATGCCAGACAACAGCTCCATTATGAGCATCGATACCAACAACACCCCCCCGATCAATTCCATTTTTATCTGTTCGCGTTAATGAAAATCCCCAAGTCAATCTCTGATTATTGTCATTATCTTGGGTAACCTGTAATCCATCTGACACTAATTCATTTGGCTGGATATCTGGAATACCCGTGCTTTCAAAGTACAGTACTGCGGACATTCTTGCCTGATCTTCTGATATGGGTGCTGTGACGTTTGGAAGGGCTTCAGATGGATCATACAACTCAAGGTATTGTGTTACATTCCCGGTGTACGGACTGATACCTACAGTAACTGAATTTAACCCGGGGATTTCTGAATGCGAGTCTGTTTTATTATCGGGATTGTAGAAAACCTCCTGCCAGGTATATTCGAAAATCTTCTCCTCTCCACGAGTATCTGTTTTTTGTATCAGTTTAATTCCGTGATTCTCACTTATATTCCATAATTCCAGATATTTCTCTTTTGCATAAGGTTCTGCGATTTTTAGTCCTTGATCGATAGTTAATCTCTTTTTTTGGTTCTTGATGCCATTTTCATACCATAAAGCACATTGAACCCTATCGGTGATGTTATTAACCCAGAACGATGAGTTTCCGGAAATAAACTCGTATACCTCGGCATACGACTCATTCATGATGCCCGTGAATGTGAGGTTTTGATCAGTGGCATTTGTAAATTTTTGGATGATTTCTTCATATTTTGCAATGATTGAATTATCCGGCGTATCCTCCTGAATTGAAGGAATCGTTGTTGGGACACTGGGCAGAATTGAGGGTAATGTGGCATTTGTGGTTTTCGTTAGATTCTCATTATTATCCTGATGATCCCCTAAACATCCGGTAATAAAAACAAATATGATACCTATCAGTAATACCCAAAAAAAATATTTTTGATTTTGAGATCTCTTTTTATCCTGCGTCATGTGATCGATGCGTGCCATATTGAATATCTCTCAGGCAATCCTATCAGAATATTTACTCACATCACAATGTCTTGATGTGATGTCAAATGAGTTCAGAATCTGATAATAAATCTTCTGTCCATCAATCAAGAAATTCAATATTTATCATCTGCCCATCATTTGCGTCAATAGTGACAACTGCCAACCCATAACATCCCACTCCCTCTGTACACCGTTTCACATGAAACCCCCAAGTCCATGTCTGCGTACCGTTTTCGTAAGTATATTTCCCCTGACCAAGCGGGATTACTTCTTCCTGGTGAAAATCCTGCATTTCATATGTTGCAAGGTATTTTTCAGCAGAGACCCATGCATCTTCTTCGGTCATTGGAGGAGACTGGTTCGACCCATAGGTTAACTTATTTGCTCCGTACGTAATCGTGCCGGTAAAATGAGGAGTATCCATGGTTACAATAGTGATAGGTGTGGTTATTGTCTGGTTTGGAGTCGCCAGAATAGATGTCGACGATTGTTGAGGTGTGGACAGTGGAGGTAATGTTTGTTGGACGGTTACATTCATCTGCTGGATCCCCGTACATCCGCTGGTAATGAGAACAATACTAATAATAATTGGAAAAATAACTGCTCGTATCCTTACATCATTCCGGTTCATAGTGTTATTATCACTCCATAAACGTGTGCGACCAGACAATATGTCCATCAATGACATCCACATCAACACCTGCCACTTCAGAACCCCACTGTCCATTTCGCTCGATCTGAAAAGCCCAAGTCTGGTAGGGTATTAGATTCGTATCGACCGCCGTGATGAGACCCAGCGATTGCATATTCCCAAGTTGATCCTCATCCACTCCAAGAGATTTCAATTCAGCAAGAGCATATGCTCTTGCCTGTTTTTCAGTCACAATGGGCGTCAGATTAGTCAGAGCCGTGTGTGCGAATATTGATGGTAGATACAATTCATTGTAATCGATAACATGTCCAGAATAAGGACTGACTGTTACAGAAACCTCATTTCCCTCCAGAACCTCAGTTTTCTGACCTCCGGTACTTGAAGGACCGTACAGGAAACCCCCCCATGAGTAACAGTACTGTTGGTCAATTCCCCGGTCAAGTACTTCGTTTCTGGTTAATTTAATATTCCTTGTATTGGAGACCCGCTGCAAGTCCGATGATGAGCGCGAGGATCATGATCTCGTCCATAATCTCGCTTATGGCGCTGTCCCCGGTTTTCACGCCGCACCCAGTATTTCCATTATCATTCGGGAATTAATATTTATCCTCATTTACAGATTCTGCCGGGAAAATCCGGTAGTGGCCCAAGAAACAACAGATAATGGGAATATTGCCAATTTGTCGACTTTTTTTACAATGATGGAATAATTGCTCAACGAACTTTATTCCTATCTTCTGAAATGTGTTATCCGTTACATAATGGGACACTACCGAAAATTCGGGCGAAAAATCGGGATGATCCGGCAACGGACTTAAAACGATCCTCATCGTGATCTGTGGGTTCAGTACTTCGCTAATTTTCTACCGGGCTGGAAATCAGCAACCCAACTCAGGAAATTCATGGGATCACCTGCCCACAAGAAATGCCAGGGGTCTGACCCAGTTTTAATGTCTTGCCATGAGATCTTTCCCCTGTCTCTTTTCAGCAGGTGGCTCTGAGATTTCGGGTCTCTTTTCGGAGTCGCAAAAATTAGAGAAGTACTGAGGTTAAAGTCTGCGGCCCGGAGCGATCGGGTCCTGACTACATGGTGCCACATTTTTCCGGTAGGCTATATCAGGTTGTCAAATGTGATTACCCGGTCAACAAATGTGGACATCTGGGCAAGGATAACCGGATCAAGACCGGTATCTGCGCACAAAAATATTCCCGAGATTTCTGACATCTTGAGCTTATTGATAATAAAATGGAAAAATTTGGATGCCGTAATCATCGGTGTGTGAATCAGGAGAAGGCTCACGGAGTCAAAGAGTATGCACGTATGGCCGTGGGGCATGGTCTTGAGGGTTTCTGTTACTGCTATCCCAAGCCCGGTCAGATCCGCCGGGTGATTCACATACCGTATGTGTGGTGTCGATATCGTTGTGCCCCCGGAGTAATGCGTAACTGCATCGGCAATATAATACTGCTCCGGACTGATCCCCTCTTTTGTATACGCTTTTGTCATGACCGTGCTTGGCTGGTTTAATGAGACTATCAGGGGGGTGCAGCCACGGCTTATGATCTTTTTGAGCACTGCAATGTTCATGTGGTTAATATCCCCCGGGGCAGAAAGCAAGAGATACAACCGGTTTTCCTGGGAAAAAACTTGTTCTTCAGCCACGAAATCACTCCCCGGCAAGAAATTTACGGTACCCTTTTGGAATATCTTCCGTATCCTCTCGTGCGTTCTTTGCAAGCTCTTCAAGGGTGGATGCCATGGTGGAGATATTTTTTGCCTGGATCATAATCTGCGAACGAATATCTTCGGCATTGTAGGTCCGGGATACCACCTGCCCGGCAATCATGGATAAGTTCTGGCTGGTCAGTTCAAGTGGAGTCCTGACCCGCAGGATGGATTCATTGAGGTACGCAAGCAGAGCGACTTTCCGGTCTTCTGCTGCCTTACGATCACGAATGTCAATAAAACTTTCAATCAGGTAGGTTTTCCCCTCAATGATTGCTTCAGCAACGGTCTTAAGTACTGGAATCCGCTCCCCGCTCTTGGATATCATGATGCGCTTTGAATCCAGGAGTGGCGTCTTGAGATCGGTTATCGGGCATGCGCCTTTGTGCGCCGGGCAGATGGTTTCGTGACAGATTTTCCCGGCAGTATCCTTGCGTTTGAGTCCCAGGAGGGCCTCGGCATGATTGTTAATATCAACAATGGTGTGGCTTACGGGATCGATGATGATAATCCCACTCTGTATCCTGTCGAAAACCATCTTCAAAACCTCGCAACCGGTGGCCGGTTGTACAGTGTCCGTATTAGATTCGTTCAATCCTGGTTACCTCCCGAAATATATTTTTTCAATATTATTCTCTAAATCATATCATGTTGTGGGTGTGATGAGCAGAAAACTGTTGTTTTAAACCGGGTTTATCGGATCTTTTGCGGTTGCGATTGAACTATTCCGCCCGAATGGCTCCCCCCTATCCGAAAGCCTGTGGGGTACTGTCTGACCTCAGATAGTTCCCCGAAATTATTCCGGATACTGGCAGCCGTATACAAAAAAAGGAGATGCCCGTTTGATGTATTGTGTCAGAACACAATCTCCTCCCGCTCATACCGGAATTTCAACCCCGGTTTATCCGCCGCGTACCCGATCGGGCAGAGCATCACGGGCGTAAGATGCTTCGGGATCTTGAGGATCCGGGAGTACCCGGCCGGGTCGAACCCTCCCATCGGGCACGAATCAAAGCCAAGCGACTTTGCGCCGTTTAACGCGTTCCCGAGCGCAAGATAGGTTTGCGCCTGCGACCATGCGGCCTGCTGCTCTTTGGTCATGCTGTTGGCAAACATCGCCGCCATTCCGGTTACGTTTGCAATGATATCGTCCGGGACATGGTTCTTTTTCATGAGCTCGCCGAGGCGTTTGATGAGCGAGTCGTAATCCGAGTCTGCACAGAAGACAAGGAGATGCGAGCAGGTCGTTACCTGTTCCTGGTCGTTTGATACTTTCCTGAGCTCTTCTTTTGTTTTCTGGTCGATCACGATCTTGATCTTCCATGGCTGGAGATTCAGGGCAGAGGGCGCAAACCGGACATAATCGAGAAGCGCGTTTACCCTGTCCTCCTGGACCTTATGGCCGTTGAACTTCTTTGTCGCGTACCGCTGCATGACACATTCTGAAAACTGCATGTTTCCCACCACCGTTTTCCAATGAGCGGGAATAGGATCTTCCGGGCCAAAATGTTTCCCGTGGTTTTAACCCGTCCGGGCCGGTGCATGATCGTCCGGATGCAAAAAATGCCGTCAGCGATCAATTGCCTTAAAGGGTACCGCGCCGGAATTATCCGGGACAATGGGGCACTATTCCCGGGGCGATGTCATCCTCGCTCCCGTACCGTTTGATGAGCGACATGGCGCAAAGACCCGACCGGCGGTCGTTATTTCTACGCGGGAGAACGGGGACGTCTGCGTCTGCCCGATCAGCAGCCGGCCTCCCACCGATGCACCCTGCATTCCGCTCGCGCTTGAGGATTTTTCACAGGGCGGCCTCGATCTCTTCAGCGAGAGTTATGTCCTGACCTCCCGGGTGACGGTGCTCCGGTCCGGTGACGTGATCGGGCTTAAAGGCCGGCTGACCGCGGAGGCCATGAGCGGGATCGGGGAACTCGTCCCCCGGTTCAGCCCGCAAAAACAAAATCCGGAAAATTCCCGGCGCAGCCGGTCCCGCAGGTAACAGTTTTTTTCCGGGAAATCATGAGCCCGCCCGGATCAGAACCCTTAATATTCCGGACAGGAAGGTTACTGGGATGGACATCGCACACCGTCTCAAAGAGATCGAAGCGGACGTTGGCAGGCTTTCCTCCGTCCACAAGATCCTTCTTGGCACGGACGGCTCGGTCACCCAGCTTTTGGAATCCGTGACCGGCCACAAGGTATCGGTCCGGACCCGGGAGCAGGTGATCGTAAAAGCGGATGCCGGCTCTGCTGAACGCCTCAACATCGCCCGGGGCGACGAGGTCAACCACCGGGTCGTCGAGCTCCTCGATTCCGCGACCGGGGAAGTCCTGGTCTACGCAACCTCGCAGACCCCGGTCGCCCGGCTCGCTCCTGAGTTCCGGGACGACCTCATGAAAGCCGATATCCCGATCGGAAAGATCATCGAGAGCCACCATATCGAGGCCAGAAGGGAGATCCTTTCCGCAAACGTCACGCGGGCACAGGACGAGATGTGCGGGATCTTCCCGGTCTGCAAAAACGAACCGCTCCTCTCCCGGCAGTACCAGATCATCCACAGCGGCGAACCGCTCATCTTTATCGAAGAAAAATTCCCGTACAACCGGTTCCTGGACGAACGCCGGGTGATAGTCCGGACCCCGTCCCGGATCCATGTCACACTCCTTGACATGAACGGCGGCATCGGCCGGGTCGATGGCGGGATTGGGATCGCGCTTGACGACCCGGCATTTTTGATCGAGGCACAGGCTTCACCGGTTCTCGTTGTCAGCGGCTGTGACAATGTGACGGCCTCACGGATCCGGGAGACTGCACAACGCGTGCTCTCCGCGATCCATGCCGGGGGAAGCGTCGCGATCACCGTGCGGGAACAATACCCTGCCCACACCGGCCTTGGCGGCGGCTCGCAGGTGGCGCTTGCGACGGCACGGGCGGTCTGCGAACTGTACGGGAAGTCCCTGTCCACGACAGAACTTGCACAGCTCGCCGGCCGGGGCGGGACCTCCGGCATCGGGACTGCGGCATTCGACCGGGGCGGTTTTATTCTTGACGGCGGCCACCGGTTCGAGGAAGGCTGCGAGAAGACCGGGTTTACCCCATCTTCAGCATCAAAAGGCGTCCACCCACCACCGGTCCTGATGCACCACGAGTTTCCAAAGGACTGGCAGATCCTGCTTGCGACCCCTGATCTCCCGGCAGGTGCGAGTGGCAACCGGGAAAAGGAGATCTTTAAGGTCTGCTGCCCGGTCCCGATCGATGATGTGCGGACGCTCTGCCACGAAGTCCTGATGCGGATGCTCCCCGGGATCGCAGAACAGGACCTTGACCTCTTCGGGACTTCGGTCAATACGATCCAGGACCTTGGCTTTAAAAAAGTCGAACTCTCTTTCCAGCCAAAAGAGGTTGCCGGCCTCCTTGACGCTATGCGGGACGCGGGCGCTGCGGGTGCCGGCATGAGTTCGTTTGGCCCGACGCTCTATGCGGTCAGCGACACCGGGATGCAGGATATCGAGCGGGCTGCGCAGTCGTTCATGGCAGAAAACGGTGGCGGTTCGACCCTTGTGACATCGGCACGGAACAGCGGGGCAGCGGTCCGGGTTGTGTGATAACCGGGCCGGTTTGATTTTTTATAAAATTTTATAAAATTCCGTAGCGATAAATCCCGCGAATTTTTATTTAAAAATCTGAAATGTCATTTTGGGATCTCTTTTTTCCCGCATAACTCCCATGAAAAATAATTATTGCGCCCAAATAATTTTTTATGGGCTTATACGTCCATACCGCCCCGGGAATATCCGGTACGGCATCCCGGGAAAATAACCGCAAGAATTTTTCCATAATTCTTTCCTTTTTACCTGCACGGCCCCCCCAGGAATAAGCAGGCCCGGATTACCGGGTTGGAGTACGGAAAAAAATGTCTGCTAAAACAGTAACGACCATGAGTTTTGTCCTCTGGATACTCCTTGTCCCGTTACCCTTCCTGTCACATCTCATTTGAACAGGAAACGGGAAGGACCGGATCCCATAATTTCTTTTAAAACATTTTTCTCTGCCCGGCAGGATTCTTGATTGTCCGTTCTGTTGAAATCATTTCCCGATAGCGACAAGCATCTCTTCAAGCGACGGGTACCGTGACTCGATCCGTTCGATATGCCCGCCTGCCTGCGTGATTGCGGCCGAGACATCGTTTACCCCAACGAGGTCCGGGACATCGCAGGCAAAGAGCCCGTCTTCCCCCCGTATCTGCGGGACCCGGCCTTCGAGCGCCGCCGGGTCGGGTGCCGAGAAAAAGACCGAGTACGTGATCGATCCGAACTGTTCGCGGAGCTCGTGCATCGACCCGAACGCGACGACTTTTCCCCGCCTGAGGATCATCACCCTGTCGCAAATCGCCTCGACCTGGTACAGGTTGTGGGCCGAGAGCACGATGGTCCGGCCCTCGTCTTTTAAGCGTTTGAGATACCCGGCGATGAACCGGGAGGTCATCGGGTCAAGCCCGCTCGTCGGTTCGTCGTACACCAAAAACTTCGGGTCGTGGATGAGCGACCGGGCGATTGCGGTCTTGCGCTTCATGCCTTTCGAGAACTCGCCGAGTTTTTTTCCGTCGGTCTCAAGCGAGAGGGCATCGAAAAGGTCCCGGGTCCGCTTCTGGATCTCGGGAGCAGTAAGCCCATAGATTTCGCCAAAGAACGCAAGATAGTTCTCCGCGGTCATCGTCTCGTAGAGCCGGGACTCCTCCGGGAGGTACCCGAGATTTTCCTTGAGCGCCACCGGGTCTTTTGCCACATCGATGCCGTTAACGATGAGTTCCCCGGAGGTCGGCGTTATCAGGCCGACGATCATTTTCAACAGCGTCGTCTTTCCCGCACCATTGTGCCCGATCACCCCGAAGATCCCGGCATCGGGAAAGTCAAAGCTTATGCTGTCCAGTGCGGTAAAGCCGTCGAATTTTTTGGTGAGGTTCCGTGCGGAGATCATGGACATGGAGCCGGCTGCGGCCGGATTTTTTTATTTTTGGAGTATTTTTCTCTCTTGCCGGTTGTTATGTTCGCGTAGTGGAGACTATGAACGGAGTACGAAATATAGGTTCGGATAGGACCGGCCGGGAAACTCCCGGTAATTTCCTGTCATGACCGAACAGTTTTTCACGCATACACCCTCACGTTCTGTATCTGGTTCACGGTCCACTTCCGGGTTTTCACAAAGGTTGGAACATGGACCGGGCGGCATGCATGGGCTCACTCAAAGACGTCGCGACCATTTCGCGGTGGGAGATAAAAAAATCGTTTTCCTTAGTTTCACGGGACATCATCCCGGTTGCCGTGATCCTCTTTATCCTCCTTGTTATCGTCACCGGGTTTGCCGCACAGAGCGGGATGCACATCCAGGACGGGATGTACCGGGTAGGGGTCAACGATCCGGAGATTGCGTCACTGGTCGCGTCCGATCCCCGGTTTACCGTGTACTCCGCGGATTCGTACACGCTCTTTTCGACCCAGGAAGATTACGACCTTGTGATCGTCAACGGGATCGTGTACCCGCAGGGAACGGAAAAAGCCCAGTCCGCGCTTTCAACGCTCCAGCGCGATTACACGAAGTACAAAAACAGCGTCTACACGACCGAGAGCGATCTCTTCGCGGCCTACCCGCTCTGGATCGACACCGAGACCGTGACAAGCGAGCTCGATTTCTCAGCGACCCGAAGCGGCCAGTACATACAGGTCGCCCCCGGCCGTCAGGCCCCGGTGCCTGAGGGAACCGTTGTCGAGATCCCGCCCCCCTCCGCAACGCTCGGGGTAACAAAAGACGAGCTCAGGAGCGAACTGGTCACCTCGTCCTCAAAGGACTCGCAGGTCACGCGGTACACCGATATCCTCTCCCCGCAGTCGTCCGGCATGGGATCGTTTGTGACCCCGGACCAGCTCTCGCCACCGCTGCCTTTTGACTCGATCATCCTTGTCTTTATCTTTATCTTCCCGCTGTACTTCACCTCGCAGTTTTTCATGATGAGTATCATGAACGAGCGGATCGAGCGCCGGGGGGAAGTCCTCCTCTCGGTGCCGGTCAAAACCCCGGTCCTTATCCTTGGGAAGATGCTCCCCTATTTCCTTGGCATGCTTGCGATCTGCGCCGGGCTCACGCTCTGGATCGGAGCCTCGCCGATCACCCTTCTCCCTCTCATCCCGATCATTCTCTTTTTCCTTGCAAATGCGCTGGTGATCGGGATGGTCGCCCGGAGCTTCAAGGAGCTTTCGTTTGTCTCGATCTTCTTTTCGACTGTCGCGACCTCGTATCTCTTTTTCCCGAGCATCTTTGCAAACGTCCACGTGATAAGCTACATCTCGCCCTTAACGCTCATTGTTCTCACGATCCAGGGAACGGCATGGACGGCTGCGGATTTCGTGTACTCGACAGCGCTTTTCTGGCTGACCGCGGCAATCCTCTTCTACCTTGCCGCGATCAACTTCAAGGAGGAACGGCTTTTTTCGGAAAAACCGCTGCTCCCCCGGCTCCGCGAATTTTTGTCCGAAGCGATCTCCGACCGGCACCCGTATGCCTCGCTCTTTGTGATTGCCGCCCTTACGATCCCGTTTGTCTTCATGGCGCAGATGATGGGCCTCGTGCTCTTTTTCAATCTCCCCATGCCGCTCTCGCTTGTCCTCCTGATCCTGCTTGCGGCGCTCATCGAAGAGATTGCAAAAGCAGCCGGGCTCTACACGCTCTTTATGCGGAACCCGTCATTTTTCACGTGGAAACGAACCGTGATTGCGGCCGCGGTTATTGCGCTCGGTTTCCTTGCCGGGGAAAAACTCCTGCTCTTTGCGACGCTCTCGCAGATCACGGAATCGGTCTTTGGGAGCGTTCTCTTTTTGTCGCTTGGCGTCCTCTGGCTCCCGTTTTTGCTCCATTTCCTCTGTGTGCTCATCGTGGGCTGTTCGCTCAAAAAATGGGGAAGCCGGGGTCTTTTCACCGGCCTTATCGTTGCGACGGCCATCCACTGTCTCTATAACTTATATTTCATCCTGGGGTGGGTACTGTGACCCCTGACAAAATGACGGTGCCGCAGAGAAGCGGAGGGAGTGCCCGCCGGGTCGGTCTTGTCGCAAAAAAAGAGCTTCGCGGCCTCTTCTCCGAGCGGACGATCCTGCTTGCCGTCCTGCTCCAGCTCTTTATCGCGCTCTTCTCGTCGTTTCTCATGGTCGGCCTCACCTCCATGTACGATCCCGCCTCGCTCTCGGGATACTCGCACTTTCGGTACACGGTTGCGTATGCAGGAAATGAGTCGCCGCTGCTTGGCTATCTGGAGGACAGCCCGGAGTTTCGGGTTTACCGGATGGATCTCTCGACCGCGGTCCAGTCTCTTAAAGAGCGCCGGCTTTCGGCCGTGATCTATGTGCCCGACACCGCGATCGATGCTGACGACCCGGTGAAGCTGACGTTTTATACGCTCAATAACGACATCCAGGGCGCGGTCGTCAACGTGAAGATGAAAGAGATCTTCCAGAAATACGAGCGCGAGCTCCGCGATGCCCGGTCCGACCGACTCGATGTCACCCCGGTCGTGGTCCGGATGCCGCAGGCTTCGGGCGCCGGGTTCTTTGAGTTTGTGTACGGCCTTTTAATCCCGCTCCTGGTCTTCATGCCCGGGATCATTGCGGCTGCGCTCATTATCGATCTCATCACCGAAGAGTACCAGCGCGAAACGCTTGAGACGCTCGTTTCCACCCCGGTCACCTTTGCCGAGATGGTATGGGGCAAGGTGCTTGCCTGCATAGTCCTTGTTCCCTTCCAGGCCGGCGTCTGGCTGCTTTTACTTATGGCAAACGGTATCGCGATCCTGGACCCGCTCATCATCCTTCTCCACGTGACTCTCGGCTCGCTCCTCTTGATCCTGATCGGCGCCGTTGTTGCGCTCCACTACCGGGAGCGGACCGCGGCGCAGTTTGTCTTCTCGACCGCACTGGTGGTCATCATCATCTTTGTGCTCGCCTTCCCCGCAAACCCGCTCAACCTGATCGCCCGGCTTTCCGTGGGGACGGCCGGGGCTGAACAGTGGATCATCCTTGGCATGACGGCACTTTCCGTTCTCGTGGCCGGGTACGCGATGCAGAAGTACGCCGGCCGGATCGCAAAGAGGGTGCAGGGCGCGTGAACCCGCCCGGGACCAAAGCGCTCATCTGGATCCTTTGCAAGAATATTTTTGTCCATGCCCGTCATCGAAGGCCCGGACCGCCGGCAGTGCGGGAGGTGCTCCGGGAAGCGGGGCTGGCGGTTCCGTGACGGGTGCCGGTGTACCGGGGCGGCGATCACGCGGGCGGACTTTCCACCGATTGTCCGGATCGATTACTGGGTTGACGATGCCGGGCGCAAGGTCCGGGCCTGCCCGTTCCTGTTCCGGTCACCCGAAGGTTTTGCCCGGTGCGCCATCCACATGACCGAGCCCCGGGTCTGTGTCGGGTTTACGCCATGGGACGAACCGATCCGTGACTATGCCCACAACGTGCGGGGCGGTTCCGGTTTTGAAAATCCCTTCCACAAAAAAAAGAAAAAAATCAGGACTGTTTTTCAGGATGATGTTGTGGCATACGGGTTGGGTGATGACACTTCCTCATCCATGACCTTGTAGACCTTTCCTGCCGAGGTCACCCACACTTCGCAATGATCGGTTCCCGTTCTTGAACTTGGGACGACAATGGTGGAACCGACATTGGGTGTCCCGCCGCCGTTCATGAGCTGGTCGGATACCGTCCCGTCTTCGCGGGTCACTTTCATCCGCACCGACTGGGTGATCTGCTGACCCGGTCCGCCGTTATAGAGCAGGGTGATCTTCCCGTTTGTCCGGTCCTTACTGATCTGGAGATCGATATACTGTGCCGAGGGGAGCGGGGTCACTGCCTCGTAGGTGGTCGTCACGGCGACTGCGGTCGTCTCAACCGTGGTCACCGGCGCCGTTGTTGCCGTGGCGGTCGTATCAATGGTGCTGATTTCCGCCTGGGTGGGGCTTGTACACCCGGCAGAAATGAGCGCACCGGCCACCAGAAAAACGGCAAGCACAACAAACAACGATATCTTCATGCATATCCCTTGAAATTCCCGGGTATTTCAGATTTGTGGCTGTTGCACTGCGGGAAAACGGATCGCCCGATCCTGCAAATCCCGCCGGAATCCGGAAAAATCCTGCAAAAATACGTGGACGATTCACCAAAAGAACAGTTAAATTAAAAAGGAGTACCGGAGTAAATTTACATATCAGGAGTTCAAGGAATGTTCTGTCCAAAATGTGGAAAAGAGACTGATGCATCCGGTCAATTTTGCCAGTGGTGCGGGGCTCCCATAGAAGCGGCACCCCCGGCCCCCGAGATGCAGGAAATCCCGACAGGTGCCATGGAATCCGATGAGGTTGAAGACCTTGTCATGTATGGGGGTTTTGGCCGGCGGTTTGCAGCTTTTATTGTTGACTTTATCCTGATTGCAATTCTCGGGATTTTCGTGATTGCGTTTTTCAACCTGGCAAACGGCCTCATGTACCTGTATTACCTTGTCGTTTCCCATGCACCACTCTCTTCGCTCACCGAAGCCGGAACACCGATTGCCGCGATTCAGCCGATTGTTGCAGCGGTCGGTATCCTGCTGGTGATCGTTCCCTGGCTCTACTATGCTGGCTTTGAGTCCTCTCGCGGGCAGGCAACCCCGGGCAAAGTCCTTCTCCGTCTTGAAGTGACCGATCTTACCGGCACCCGGATGTCGTTTTCCCGGGCCACCCTCCGGTTCTTCGGGAAGTACATCTCGACCCTGATCATCTTCATCGGCTTCATCATGATCGCCGTGACAAAGAAGCACCAGGGCCTCCACGACAAGATCGCCGGAACCCTTGTCATTCTCCAGGAATAAGCCGGTTTTATCCGGATCCTTTTTTTAACGGTTTCACGAGAAAGCGGCCAGCTCTAAAAATTTCGTAAAACTCGGGTGCGGATCATTTCTCTCGTTGGCAGCAGAGCGGCAAAAGAATTCGGGGCCTGCCCGGGTGAGGATCCTGTATGTCCCTTTGAGCCCTCTAAAAAAAATGTGTGGCCTTACTCACCTCTGAATGCAGAGGAGTTACTTTTGCTCACTCCGGTCCATGCATCCTCGCGAGAGGGATACAAGCGATTTTCTTATCTCCCGGATCGTCCCTGCCATGAGTTCGATCTCAAAGAGTGCCCGGGAGAGGGTGCTCCCCTCCGGGGTTTTTTTGGTGGAAAGGCGTGCAAGGTAGTGACGGTAGTGCAGGTTCATTGCAACTCTCAACCGGTCGTCTTCTTCCTGCATTTTTGCATAATCCTCCTGCGGGATCTGCGGGAATGTCCGGATCAGGGTGGAAAGGTTGTTTTCCAGGGGAGCAAGAGTCTGGCGGATTGCGTCTGTTGAATCTGCGGGAAGTTCGATTTCTTTCTCATCGATCTGCTCCACAAGGCCGTACAGGTCGTTTACCTGGCCGGCAAGGACGGTCCCGAGCTTTGAGATCCTCACAATCCCCGCGATGTACTCCGCTTCCTCCCTGCACAGGGGCCGGCCTGAAAGTTCAAGTGCCGTTTCACTGATCTCGGAATCAAGGAAAAGTGCGTAATCGTTGAGCTGGTGCGCCCGCTGCGGTTTTTGTTTTGGGTTGTTGAGCCGCTGCCGGAATTCGCTCAAAAGGTCCCGGGAGACGGAAAGGAGGTTTGTGATCTCGTTTTCGATCATGGCAAAGGCCCCGGGAGTTTTCTCCGGCAGCGGTTTTTTGATTGCTTTTGTCACAAAGACCACATCGGCCCCGTCTCCTTTCACGATTGTTGTCACGAGCCGGGCAAATGGTTTGACCAGGATCAAAAAGACGATGCAGCAGGAGAGGTTGAAGATGAGGTGGGCGTTTGCCACCTGCTGGCCGGGCGTCCCCCCAAGCGATTCGACAAGAGACGTAAACGGCCCGAGGATTGGCAGGAAGATCAGGACACCAAAGAAGTTAAAGAGGAAATGCGCCACGGCCGCACGTTTTGCCGAGGTGTTCATGCGGGCTGCGACCAAAAGTGCCGTGGTGGGCGTCCCGAGGTTTGCCCCAAGGAGGATGGGGATTGCCATGGTCGGGGTGATAAGCCCGTTCTGGGACATGACCACCACAAGGCCGGTGGTAACCGAGCTTGACTGGAAGATCGTGGTGATGAGAAACCCGAATGCTATCTGGAGAAAGACCGAGTCGAGCATCCCGATAAGGGCAATGAGCTGCGGGTCGGTGCGGTACGGCTCCATGACGCCGGAAATTAACGAGAGGCTGAAAAAAACCAGCCCGAAATAAAAGACCGGCCTGCCAAAGACCTTGTACTTCCCGCCGATGATCCCAAGCAGGAACCCGGCAAGGATCAGGATCGGGGCAAACGCGGTCAGGTTGAGTGCAACGAGCTGGGAGGTCAGTGTCGTTCCGAGGTTCGCGCCAAAGATGATCCCCAGCGATGCCGTAAACGAGATTATCCCGGCGTTTACCAGGCCGACCGTGATGACGGTTGTCGCCGTGCTCGACTGGACAAGTGCTGTCACCAGGGCGCCAGCGACCGTCCCCCTGACCGGGGTTTTTGTGAGGCGCTGGATGAGACTGCGGAAATATTCCCCGGCTGCGAGCTGGACTTCCTTTGAGAACTGCTCGATCCCGTACAGAAAAAGGATGATCCCCGGGATGATGGCAAAGATGAGGTCCCAGGAGATCATGACAGTATCTCCTGTGTATGGAGGGAGTGCCGGGCGTGATGGCCGCGGTCCGGCACCCGGCCGGACCTGCCGTGGTTATCCTGGCCGTTCTGCATACAACGGCACGGTCCCGGGGCCGGACCGGTTACCGGCCTGACCCCTCCGTTATGGTGTTGCCGTTCTTGTCGTACCTGCATTCCTCGCCCCGGAAGAACCAGTTCCGGTACACGATGGGCGTGATGATGGTGGTTATCAGGCTCATGAGGATAAGCGCGACATAGAGTCCCTGGTCGATGATGCCTGCTTCAAGCCCGAGAAGGGCGACGATCATTGCAACTTCTCCGCGTGGCGCCATGCCAAACCCGACAATTAAGGAATCCCTGGAACACAAGCCCCCGAGCCGGGCCGGGATCCCGCACCCGACAACCTTGGTAATTATTGCGACAATCGAGAGGACGAGCAGGAAAAGGAGGATCTCCCAGGTTACTGCGTGCAGGTCTGCCACGATCCCCAGCGAAACAAAAAATATTGATGCAAAGATGATCTGGAGGTACTCCGCACCCTCTTTGAGGCTCTTGCTTTGCCTGAGCTTGATATCCTTAAAGGAAACCCCGGCAATGAATGCCCCGACAATTGCCGAGAGCCCGACCGCTTCGGCGCACATGGCATACAGGAATGCAAACATCATGGCGCAGATGAAGATGAACTCCGGGTATTTCCGGACAAATGGCGTCGTGTCGAGTTTTGCAAGGTACTTGCTTATCACAAGGAGACCCACCGCCGCTGCGATCACGATGAACCCGACGGCTTTAATCGTGATGAGCGCGATGCCAAGGTATGAAAAAGATCCCCCGACAACATCGGTGCTGATTGCAAGGACAAGGAGGGCAAGGACGTCGTCGATGACCGCTGCGCCGATGATAGCTTTTGCCGCTTCCGTGTGGAGCTTGCCCATTTCTTTTAAGACATTTGCCGTGATCGCGATGCTCGTTGCCGTGCAGGCAGTCCCGACAAAGATTGCGCTTGGCCCGGAGAAGCCAAAGAGGAGTGCGAGCCAGTACCCCCCGATCCACGGTATGATAACTCCTATCGAAGCGATTGCGAAGTTTCTCGGGTGGATGATATCTTTCATGTTGAATTCAAACCCGATGACAAACAGCAGGATGACTGCGCCGAGTTTGGCGAGACCTTCCACAAAATCCGTGTACGTGATAAGCCCAAGAACGCTCGGGCCGACCAGAAGGCCGACAAGGATGAGTCCGATGACTGCCGACTGGTTGATTCGTGAAGCAATAAGATAGCCGCCGAGCGCCACAAACAGGAGCAGGCTCATCTGGAATTCCGGCTGGAGAAGAAGGGAGTCCATTTGGTAATAGTTCTTGAGGGAGGATTAAAACCCTTTGTGGCGGTTTAACGCCTGCGTACAGCATGTATCAAATTATATGTGTATCGTCCCGTGGTTCTCCGGAATATCTACAGATCAGTTTTGTCGTTTCCTGATCCATAAAATCAGACCCACGCATACGCCAGCCAGTGGGAGGGCATCTATGGTTCCGGACTGAGTTATCGAGGGGAGCGGCCTGTAGGATATATCCTCCTGCACGGGTGTGTTATCTCCTTGTGTTGAAGGAGTGGTGCTTACTTGGGGCAATTGATCCGGTGTCGGAGTATCGATCACGAAAATATGGACATACCCGTCTTTGATGGTTTGTGTGTCCGGATTTGCATAGAGAATCCGGTTATCGGTAAGCCCCAGTAGCATCGGATGTCGCGTTCCGGGTTCGAACAACCACCTCTCTCCGGTTGCGATGTTGTAGACAACCACCTGTCGGGATTTTTCCATAGTCTGATCGTAGAGTGCGTACGTTTCCCAGGCCACGTAATTTCCCGAAAGGTAAGGTTTGCCGGCGTAAACTGAGAGATCGCTGATCCGGTATTCCATCTTTGTCGTCAGATTATAGAGATAGACGGCAGAAGTTTTATCCCGCAGATCCCCCCAGACCACATAATTCCCGGAGACCTGTGGATAGTGCTGGAGACCCTGAGCCGTACAGAGTGGACTTTCGGTGTTGTTCTTCAGATCAAAGAGATAAATATCGCCAGCCCCCAAATCATTGCGCTTATCCACCCAAACGATGTATGAGCTGTCCATTGAAGGGGTTGCCTTTTTCCCGGGTGCAGTGACAACATCCCGGAGATTCCGGGTGGTCAGGTTGTACAGGACGATGTCATCCTCTCCGGAAGGATAGAGTTTTTGCTTAACCCAGATAACCTGGTCCCCGAAAATGAAAGGGTTCCGGTTTGCCCGCTGGATACGCAAGTCTCTATTAGTGCCGTCTGTGGTGAGGGGAGATGCAACCCTCACCCGGTCATCATACACATGGATATTGGAACTGAAATCTTCACACCACACCACTCGCCCGTCTGCAATACCGAGCGGCGTTTCGAATGTGTACTGATACTCTGCCGAGGGCGACGTGGCGAGGATCCTTGTTACCCCATCGGTCAGGTTCAGCAGATAAACGGTGATAAAAATATTCTGGGTTTTTGCCTGTTCTCTCCTATATTTCTCCCAGACAAGCTGATCTTCGTCAATAGTGAAGGCATCCGAATAAGTATAATTCGGGCTGTCTGCATCATCTTCGGTGATGTACGGGGAATAAACGGGAATATCTATCCCGGGAATGGTTGCAGCAACGGGGAGAACTCCAAAGAGAACTAAAAGGATAATGCCGCAGAGATAATATGAAAATTTCATGGCAGTCCAATTCACCACATGGGATTTGTTATCTTTTCCCTTGGTACAGAACTAAAAAAAGATTAGGGAATTGAAATGGTGCCTGTCGCATCAGTATCTTCGAGATTTGGTGAGATGGTATACCCATAAGATGTAACATGGTAATTGCCGTTGGGTGGCCAGAAGTACATCTTATTGATGGTAGATACAGAATTTGCTGCTTGAGTTGAAGCGGAGGTCGAGTCAACCTTTGTGTTTGCGGCATTCACAACAAATGCTTCATTGTATATGTATGTTGCAACTCCCGAAGAGAGTTGTGATTTCCCGCTGTAATCGATTCGCGTACTACTAACTTTGGAGATCGTGCAGGATACGGTTAGAGTGGTAGCCAGTCTTGACAACTGGGCAAATCTCATCTCATTTTTTTCATCCGGCCAGATCATCTTCCTCTGGTCCATGATTTTCTTTACATCATCGGATATATCAACGAGATGCTCAGGGTGTACCTTCTCCATGTATTCACCGATTGTGATATCAGTACCCCACAGTGCGTTGATCTTCTCCAGTTGTTCGGGGGTCGCATTGGAAACATGGTACGAAGAAGTCCCTGCATCCGCAGCGCTCACAACAGGAACAATGGCGATACATATCATGCTTACAAAAATAAGCAGGATCAAATTTCTGGAATATCCATTTTTCATTTTTTCACCGAATTCTCTTTTAAATTTCCGGATTGCGGATACTTTCTGTATCCTAGCGATGACTCGGCAGAAAACACTAGCGATGACTCGGCAGAAAACAGTTTAAAATTTCTGTGACAAAATTTTATCAAATAAATTAAAGTGGTATATCCAGAAAAGTAAACCTATGAATATGAGAAGCGGCCCAATCCGGATCGCGTGCCGCATCACATACTATGGAATTCTTCTCATTGTCATCCTGTACTGTGCATATTCCTTCCTTAACTGGCTGACGCTGTTTTTATGGGGAGATCCCTCTGCCCTGCGGGGTGAGCCCCGGATGTTTCATCCCCCGCAGATCGTGATCCTTCACTATACCAGTATGATCTCGCCGGAGCTCGGAAAGATCATCGTTACGCTGCTCTTTTCGGGGTGTGCGTTTTTTGCATATCTGGGATACCGCCAGCTCACACGAAAAAATTCCCTCGATCATCCTGTACGAAACCAGATCTCCGGATATATCCGGTCCCATCCCGGCTGCCATTTCCGCTCGATCATGCGCGCAAATGGGATCAACCGGGGAACGCTCTCCTATCACCTCGGCCAGCTCACGGTGCTCGGTGTCGTGCACGAGATCAGGGCCGGGGGCATGACCCGGTATTTCGTGCAGGGAAGCGGGCTTTCGGAACTCGAACAGAAGATCCTGATTCACCGGGACAACCCCGTGCGTAACCGGATCCTCGGGACGCTGGAACAGGAGGAAACCGTACCGAGAACAAAACTGCAGAAAAACCTGAACATATCCGGCCCTGCACTCTGGTACCACATGCAGTTTCTTGTGCGGGACGGGATCGTCCGCGAGATCCAGGATTCGCAGCGGATCGGCAGGCCCGTCCGGTACTCACTCACCGGGAGCGCCCGCGAGATCGCGGAAAAAATGAAAAGAAAGCAGGAGGCGCTGACGGGTCCGGCCTGTTCATCTGACTCCCCTCAGGGACAGGGTACCCTTGTCGGGCAGTGAGATATCGCAAGCGAAGAGTTGAAACACTGACCGGAGACCGGACGACGGCGGGTGTGCGGGTCCTTCAGCCGGTACTATAAACAGTACAGTCCCGTGCCCCGCCGTCTTTTCTTTCTGCCAGCCGACATCGACATAATATTCCCCGGGCTCCAGCCGGGAGGGATCCAGTTCGAACGTCCAGGAATTCATTACCTTGTTTATTGCCGGTTCGGCGCCGGTCCCGGGAACAATTGCGGAAACCGGTACTGATATGACATGGGTGCCAGTGGTGAGATTGTAGATTTCCGCGGTAAGCGTGTTTTCAGTCCCCATGTTCGTGGTCCCGGCAAACAGGAGCCGGCCATCTGTGCTCCGATCCGGTACCAGCAGACCGGTCGCCGGATCGGTCATGCCCGAGAACCGGATGAAGGGGAGTTCCACAAAAAAAAACTCGGGAGTCACGATGTCATCGATACCTGGCCGTTTTGATACTTCCAGAAGCACTGCGACAGCCGGCTGGACCCCCGGGCCCAGATCTCTGACCGGCCCCAGGTCCGCAACCGGGACGCCGCGATCCGTGATCGAGATATTCCCGGTCCCGGAGACCGTGCCGGCGATCTCAAACTGCCGGTCTGCGCCAGGGTCCAGTATCACGAAGGCATACTGGCCGCTCTGGAATGCCCGGGTATCCGATGAGGACAATGCGATGGAATAATTTCCCTGACTGTCCGGAGTTGCCGCAAAGGTATGGAAATAGTTCCTGCCAAATGCCATGACAGCGACAGAACCGTTGGTCGCACCGGTCCCGGCAATCGTAAAAGCATCGCCTTCCGCAATTGTCTGCGGGCTGCTCGATACGAACGCCGGGCCGGCCGCTGCCGGTGCGGCCACGAGTGCCATCACAAGAACAATAATTCCGGCAAATTCTGTAGAAGATTTCATGTTCGTTCACTCACGATTGATTGAAGTTAGTATCGGAACTGGCATTTAAACGATTTTTGTGACAGATTTTTACCATTGCACAAAAATACAGGTGCCCGGAAATACCCCGAAATATCAGCACGGATATGACTGCGGCCGTGTCCATGTCCTCCGGTATTCAGTTATCCTGCCGGATACGGAATCAACAACGAGGGTAAAGCCGTCGTTCTCGCAGTCCTTCCGGCCGGGTCTGTCGTTTTTGTACAGAAAAACGTACTCGCCCGCGATCTTTGCATCCGGCATCCCCAGCGAATCGTACCTCGATTGGAGCAATGAGTGGGCGGAATTGCCTGTGCGGTTTTGTATCTCGGCCCGGGCCGTTTTTTCTGCGGCATCGAGGGACACAACAGGCGACTCCGGGCGCCCAAACCGGGTTTCACCACCTGTCGTGTACCAGTCAAGTACCCCATTATCCGGGGATAAACCCCCGTGAACCAGTTCTTTATCTCCTGAGTAGAGGCGGAATTCCCAGGACCGGTCGAACCGGCTCCCGTCATTGTACTTCATCTGGACCCGGTCGACCGTCCCTTGGGGGAAGGCAAGGCGGGCCCGGGCTTTTGCCTCGTAGATCGTGATCCCGGCCTGGTCCTGTAAGGGCGTATAAAGATCCCCGGTGGCAGCATTCACGTAGGCCGTCAGGTTGCTGTTGAATGGCGCAGTGCTTTCCGGGACAAGGGTGAATTCGTACAGAAGTTTTCCGTAATCCCGGTCGGTCAGGCTGACGGCCGCGATGGAATAATACATGGGGTAATCTTCCATGACAAGCGCCGTTGCATTCTCCTCGGTAATATTAACTTGGGGCGACGGCTGTGGAGCGGGTGTACCCAAGGGTAGTATTGCAGGAGAGGGTGCAGCTTCCGTTAATGACGGCAGCAGTGTAGTCGGATCGGCCGCATGAAGCGGTTTTTCTGAAGTGGTACCGGAAAAATAACATGCCAGAACGATCCCGAAGGTAATGCCGAGAAGGGTAATAATCACAATGACAATTGTCATTTTCTTTGGTTCCATGCGTCTCGTTTCCTCTGTTTGTAAATCCATTGAGGAGTACGGCTCGTACATCTTCAACGACTACCTCTCTCTTTTTGAATGTTAAACGAATTCTGTGACACTATTTTACCAATCAGGGATATGCGGACAGGTAGTGAATATGAGCATAAAGCGATAACCGCAAGTTCCTTCCGACAATGTACTGTCACCCTTTAGGGAGTCACCGCTCAAAACCTCCTGTTCCCGGCAAGGGACTTCCAAAGGAAAATGATAGGAATACGCCCCTCCTAAAAAATAATGAAAAATGAAAAAAGCTCAACGGTACCGCAGTTTGATCCCGGTCAGGATAAGGATCAGGACAATCGACACGCCGTTTGCCACAATCACCGGAAGGGAGTTTATCCAGGTCCCGTACACAAGCCAGAGCGATACTCCGGAAAGATACAGGACAAGCATCGCAAGCGAGAGATCTTTTGTCTCTTTGAGTTTCCAGCTCCGCACGACCTGCGGGACGTACGCGACCGTGGTGAGCACCCCGGCAACAAATCCAAGGAGGGTAATGTAGTTCATGCCGACTCCTTATTTCATGTGGCCGGTACCGGGATTTATACCGTCACGACCGGATGCCGGTAAATCCTGCAGGACCTCCCCGGATTTTTCCCTGGGACCGGGTGGTGCGGCGGATTTCCCGGCAGGACTCCGGTAAAAATGGATTATGGGTTTCCCGGTTCCGGTGAGAACTGGTCGGCAGCGACAAGCCACCGGCCGCCCTGCTTTACAAGCGTGAACATATCCCGTCCCTTCGTTACGATCTCATGCCCGCCCATCGTAAACCGGATCGTAAAGAAATACGTAAGCACGGCACAGGTTCCCCGGCAGAAGAAATGCACCCGGTGATCGGTTTCTTTCCATTCGTGAATCTTAACCGCTTCAGCGAATCCTCTCCAGCCGGCAACGTAAGCGTCCCGACCAACCATCCGGCCCGGGGCAGACGGGACCATGGCGACGGCATCCGGGTGGATAAACTTCCTGAATGCGGTCTCGTCCCAGGTTTCCGTCCAGAGCCGGTTCATTTCACGGATCGCTGCAAGCACTTCGGTTGTCTGTTCTGTCTCGTCCATGGTATATTCAACCTTATGGTGATTTTCCGGGTGTGGTTAATAGCAGTTCCCTGTGCGAACCCTGAAAGTGCACGGGGCCGGGAATTTTTTTAGGCAGCCGATTCCGGTTCCCGGGGAATCCCCGGGAGAAAAAATCCGCAGTCCGCCGGGGCAGGAACCCCGGGCCCCGATCCCCGGGGGTTTCCCGGAAAACACCTGTTTTCCCCATGGGAGAACGATGCAAACGGATATCCGTAACAGGGGTATATGATCCTTGGATCATTTTCCGTGAGCGGTGCCCGCCATGTATTCCATCATCTATGTCGATGACGAACCGGATATCCTTGATATTACCCGGCTGTTCCTTGAAGAGTCCGGAAAATTCCGGGTGGATACCTGCGAATCCGCGCACCATGCACTTTCTCTCCCCGGTTTTTCATTGTACGATGCCGTCGTCACTGATTACCAGATGCCCGGCATGAACGGGATCGAATTTTTGCAGGAGATCCGAAAAAAATACGCAACGATGCCGGTCATCCTGTTCACCGGTCACGGACGGGAGCAGATTGTTATCGAAGCCCTCAACATCGGGGCAGACGCGTATGTCCAGAAGACCGGCGACCCCGAGGTCCAGTACACCGAACTCCGGTATACCCTGCTCCAGGCAATCCGGAAAAAGAACGCCGAACGCTCCCTTGATACCTATGCAAAGATCTTTTCTACAATCCCGGTCGGCCTTATCCTGGTAAACGAGAACCTTGAGATCCGACAGGCCTCAAAAACCCTCGCCCGGATGATCCTGCGGGAACCGGCCGATGTGATTGGAGAGCAGGCCGGCGCAGGGATTGGATGCATCCACAGTCACGAGGTTCCCGAAGGCTGCGGTTTTTCCCGGTTCTGCCCGGACTGCCCGCTCAGGAACAGTATCAAAAAAATCCTTGAAACCGGCATCTCCGCCCATGACAAGATTTTCAGGCTGACGCTTTTAATTGGCGGGAAACCTGATGAGCGGATGATCCGGGTAAACGCCGGCCCGGTGGTCCTTGACAATTCCCGGTATGTGATTGTCGCCATCGATGATGTGACAAGCATTCAGGCAGGAATTTCCGGGACCGCTTGAAAAAAAACCGGTGTGAAGGTAAGGTGGCCCGGATCAGATCGTCCCGGTCCCGGAAAAAAATGTGTAGCAGAATACGCCGTCCGGTTCGCAGGTGCGGTAAAGGCCGGTAATCCCCTTTTCCCAGTCATCGTTTGACATCATGCCCCGGGCAAGCACAGTCTCCCGGATCCCCTCGACCATCGCGGTAAAGGTCTGTTTTGTGAATCCTTCGACAAGGTTTGGCCGCGAAGCGTCCACGTACACCATTCCTGGTGTGACATGGACTCCGGAGAAGCCGGCTTTTACAAGAAGCGGATAGAGTTCACGGCCGATGAGGGAATTTCCCCCGGCTTCTGCCTGGAGATCGACAAGGCACCGGATCGCCCGGCGGGACTCGGCGCAGTCCGGATAAAAATACGTGGAACCGTGGTCGCCTTCGATGACCGTGATGGTCCCGCCGGGCCGGATGAGCGGGCGCAATGCAGCAAGCGCTTGTGCCGGATCCGGGAGGTGTTCGAGCACGAAGCAGACAAAGACATGGTCGAAGCTCTGCGGTGCAAACGGGAGCGAGAAGAGGTCGCCGACCCGGAAGGTGACATTGGTGATCCCTTCGTTTCTGATCTTTTCTTCCGCCCGCTTCACGGAATCCGGCGAGATATCGACCGAGGTGATCTCCACGCCGGGATTATTCTTTGCGAGGATGACCGTCTGTGCCCCGATGCCGCAGCCTGCTTCGAGCACCCGGCTGCCGGCCGGGTACCGCACGCTGTCGTGGAGGAGCGAGGTCAGGGTTTTTGCCTGGTCGCTTAACCGTTCCGCTTCCCGTGCCGAATACCCGTGGACATATGCTGCATGTGCCATGAACAAACCCTCTGCTGTCGTTTTCCCGTTGTGTACCCGTACATGTGCCGGGCTGGTATACATGGGCAGTGGTCAAAAGGAAAAACAAAAAATTTCCCGAAAATCCCGGGACTGCGGGATGGCGGGGGAAACCGTTAAGCCGTATCCCTCGTATCCGGTGGGAGCGGGATGGTGACCCGTTTGAAATTCGGCGGATAGAAGAGCAGGCCGGATTCCCGGAGCGGGTCGCAGAGGACGAGGCTGCCATCCGATTTTTTAGCGGTGACGATGTACGACTGGTACATGAGCCGTTTTACTTCGGGCAGGGACCGGTACGGTGCGATCTCTGCATCCGTTGTGTCCCGGAATTTCAGGAAGGCAACCGGTGATTTCGTTTCGTTTCCGATCCGGTACATGCCGACTTCCCAGGAATCTCCCCGGTCCCGGATGGCAAGCCATGCGAGCGGGTTTACCCGGGGAATGACTTTGATCGATCCGGCAAGACCCGGCCGTGAGAGAAGGAACGGGATGAACCGGGCGAGCAGGAACGCGGCAAAGATCGCCATGTAAACTGTCATCCCCTCCACGAATGTCACAACACCAAGTGCAAGCCAGATCAGGAAAAAGAGGCTTACCCCGAGTAAAAACAGGCTCGGGCCAGGAAGGATGAAGAGCGCGAACTTTTTGTCCGAGAACGGGGCGAGGAGCGGGATGCCCGGCGTTGCCGGGAGGTCCATGGCGATATGCAAAAATCCCCCGGCAAGAATTGCGGCAAATCCGTAAACACCTGCCCCGAAGAACCCTGTCGGGCTGACAAGGCCCGCGAGCGCTGCAATCCCGATACCGGCATACGCGAATGCCGACATTGCAACGACGCCGGCGATGCTGTGGGCTATCCCGCCATGCACGAAAAGGTACAGCGACGGGTGCCGGTTCGAGAAGATCGAAAAGAGCACGTCCGCGTCGATGATGACCGCACCGATCACGATAAAGGGAACAAACTGCGAAAAACCAAGAGAGTACGCGACAATAGCAGCGACGAGCGCATGGGTCAGCGAATCCACATGATCCGGTTACCGGCCAAAATTCAAAAGGTTGCTCGTTGTGGCATTTGTTTGTTGTTTCCCGGTTGACATCATCAAATGCGAATAATTATCTTTTTGAACGGAAACTTTTCTCATGGAAGCATTCCTGGTTTTTTTCCTGACGCTCCTTTTTATTTTTGTTCTCGGGTACCTCCGCAAGCTGCCACTCTTTGTCATCCTGATCCTTGGCGGGATCTTCTGTGGCCTGCTCGCCGGGGCCGGCCCGGACTCCACGTTCCTGTGGGTGGCAAGCGGCATGGGTTCGATGTTTGCAGGATTTGCCATCGCCATCCTCTCCGGGGTCGCAATTGTCCGGCTTCTTGCCGACCAGGAACTTCTCGATGTCATGATCGAAGGCATCCGGTCAAAGGTCAGAAACACCCTTGCCAGTTCCGGTATCCTTGCATTTGTCCTTGCAGTCCCGATCACCTGCCCGGTCGTCACCTATGCGATGCTTTCCCCGGTCCTGAAACGGCTCGAACCGGAAAAGGTGCGGGCAAACATGCTGCTCTATGCCGCCGCGACCTGCGGGATTGTCTCGTACATCCTTGTTTTCCCGACGCCGGTGACCCAGCCGCTTGTCACGGCATTTGCCCCAAACGCGTTCGGCGGTGTTTTTGATCTGGTCACGATCCCGGTTGCGGTTTGTCTCCTTGTCTTTGTTCTTCTTCTCTGGAGCTGGCGTGGCCGTTCGTATCGCAAAACGCTCCCGGCAGATCCTTCTCCGGCTTCGGGCGTTGTCGCCGGCCCGGACACCGCGGGACCGGGCGAATATCCGACGGACGCATCCGGCCAGGCTATCCCACTCTCCCGACACCTGAAAGCATGGGCACCGTTTATCGCCATCGTTGCGTCAATCCCGGTCGGTCATTTCCTTCTCGGCCTCTCGCATGTTGCGATTCTCCAGTTCATCATGCTTGTCGGTCTTGTTGTAGCGCTCTTCCTTGCCCCGCAGGAGATCCGGATAACCAGTTTTTCTGCCGGGGTAAAAACAGCCGGCATGGTGCTGTTTGATATCTGTGCGGCCGGAGCTATCGGTACGGTCATGGTAAAGTCCGGCCTTGCCAAAAGCGCCCTTACCACCCTCATCCCGGTACTGCCCGATATCGTCATCCCGTTTATTATTGCCGCGATCCTTGCGACAGCCCAGGGGTCCCGGGTGGTGACGGCGGTCGTTTCTGCCCAGGTGATCGGAGCGACCGCGCTCATCCATGAGATCAATCCGCTCCCCATGATTCTTATGGTCGCAGCCGGCTCGTGTTTTCTCTGCCATATCACCGATCCGTTCTTCCAGCTCATCCGCAAGACGACAGGAGATACTACCCGGGCGGTGCTGAAAGGATACACGCTTCCCCTTGCCTGCGTGGGGATTGTCCTTTTTGTTGTTGCACTGGTCCTTGTCGTCCTTGTCTTCCCGTATCATGAAGACGCGGCCCTTGCGATGATCCCGCAAGCGTGAGGATTGTCGTGTCTGAAGTCCGGGTGGACTTCACCTTTTTTTAGAACCCCTGCGATGAAATGCGAATTAATATGGCCGTTTCCGGTTATCCGGTCTGGTTCCCGCGTCCCCTCCCGGTTTTTCGTCACCTAAAAAAGGAAAGCCTCATGAGATCTCCCGCCAGGTCAACATGTAATACGGAGGCAGTAAGCAATGGGAGAGTATGCAATGCTTGTTATCGGCATCGGTATCGGGATTCTTGTGGTCCTTGACGGGATCTATGTGGTGGGGGCGCCGCCGTACGGCGATGAGATGCAGGGGTACGGGATCGCGTTGCTGGGAATCTTTGTGATCCTGGTTTCGTATTACGTCAGCCGAAGGAACTAACGGAAAATGCACCGACGGGTTTCCCTGGCGCATGCAAAAAACCCCGCGTGTCACCATGCCGGGCTGTACAGCAACACAAAAATCCTGAATACTTTTTAAAAGATGAGGCCAGGGCCGAGATTTGAACCCGGGTCGAGGGATCCACAGCCCCTTAGGATAACCAGACTACCCTACCCTGGCAGATGCTCTTGTTATTTTAGCACTCGCATCTGATTAATTTATCTCAGTTCCTGCCGCCATGTGCGAGCAGGAAAAAAATTCCCTGCATACCTGTTGCACCGCTGGTGACAGAGAGCGATTATTAATAGGGTACGGCGTCTATTAAGTATCAGGTGGCCCTGATCTGTATTCCCTGGCGGTTGCATCCGCATGCATGTGAGGATGGACGCATGAGTGGAATACCGGCTTTTCTGGCAGTTTTAGCATCGGGGCATACGTGGACAAACGAGGGTGAGGGAGATGGCAGCAAACCCGAATGTAAGAACGCCGATTGTCTGTGTCATGGGACATGTGGATCACGGCAAGACCTCGCTCCTTGACCGGATCCGGGGTTCGTCTGTAGTCTCATCCGAGGCCGGCGCGATCACGCAGCATATCGGTGCGACCATTGTTCCCATCGAGGCCATCCGTACCCTGAGCGGGACGATGGGAAAGATTCCGATCAATATCCCGGGCCTTCTTTTTATCGATACGCCGGGACACCACGCGTTTACCACGCTCCGGGCCCGGGGCGGTGCGCTTGCCGACATGGCGATCCTTGTTGTCGATATCAGCCAGGGGTTCCAGCCCCAGACGATTGAAGCGCTCCAGATCCTCAGGAATTGCAAGACGCCGTTTGTGATCGCGGCAACAAAGGTGGACCGGATCCAGGGCTGGCGGATCAACAAGGACGAGTTGTTTTTGTCCACGTTTGCCAAGCAGAACGAGCGGGTCAGAACCGATGTCGAGACCAAGACCTACGAGATTGTCGGGAAACTCTCCGAGCTCAACTTCTCGGCCGACAGGTTCGACCGGGTTTCTGACTTCCAGCGCAACCTTGCCATTGTCCCGGTCAGCGCCCACACGGGAGAAGGGATCGCGGATCTCCTCATGGTGATGATCGGGCTTGCCCAGCGGTACATGGGCGACGCGCTCAAATTCTCTGCTGACGGGCCGGGCGCCGGCACCGTTCTTGAGGTCAAAGAGGAGCGCGGCCTGGGGACGACGCTCGATGTGATCCTGTACGACGGCACGCTGTCGGTTGGAGACGAGATCATGATGGCCTCGCAGGACAGCGTGGTCGAGACAAAGATACGGTCGCTCTTGAAACCGCACCCGATGAAAGAAATTCTCATCGAGGACCGGTTCGAGCGCGTGAAGTCTGTGGTCGCCGCGGTCGGGATCAAGGTTGCTGCCCCGGGTCTTGAGGGCGTGATCGCCGGTTCGCCGATATTTGTGCTGCGGGGTGACCGTGACGAGCTTGCGGCAAAGATCCGAAAAGAGATGGAAGAGATCCACGTGAACCTCTCCGAAGAGGGGATCGTGATCAAGGCCGATACCATCGGCGCACTTGAAGCCCTCTGCAAGGAACTGGAGTCAAAAGAGATCCAGGTGATGCGGGCCGAGGTCGGGCCGGTGAGCCGTCGCGATCTGATCGATACGGAAACTATCCAGAACCCCGGGTTCCGGGTGCTGCTCTCGTTTAATACTCAGATCCTGCCGGATGCGGCGGAAATTATCAAAGACCCGCTCTATACGCAGGTGAAAGTCTTCTCCGCCCAGGTCATCTACCAGCTCATCGACCAGTATGTCGAATGGCGCGACGAGCAGAAGAGGATTGCAGAAAAGGCGCAGTTCGAGCACGTGATGATGCCGGCAAAGATCCGGCTGCTGCCCGACTGCGTGTTCCGGCAGAGCAACCCGGCGGTCGTCGGGGTCCGGGTTCTTGGCGGGAAACTCCGGGCGGGTGTCGATCTCGTCAAACTTGACGGGAAGAAAGTCGGGCACTTAAAGAGTATGCAGCTCAGGCAGGAATCGATCCGCGAGGCGGCCGAGGGTCTTGAGGTCGCGGTTGCTATTGAAGGCGTAACGATCGGGCGCCAGCTTAACGTGGGCGAAGATCTCCTTGTCGATCTCCCCGAGCGGCACGTCAAAGTTCTTGAGCGCGAGATGTTAAAGAACCTCAACGTGAGCACGCAGGAGGTTCTTGCCGAGTTCGTGGCAATCCGACGCAAAAACGAGCCGTTCTGGGGCAAGTAAGTCCGGGCATGCATCAGGGTATGAGATGCTGCTCCCGGGCCCCGAAAATGACGCGAGGGTTTAATAGCGTACCGGTATAATTAAATGGGTACTTCACGTGCACGAGGCGAACGCGCCGGGAGCCGGAGAGTGATCGGGAAGCACACCAGTGCTGCTTTCCGGTGTAATCAATAAGGAGACAAGAAAATGGTAGAGTTAAAGGTTGTTGTTTCAGACCCCAAGACCGGCCGCTCCTATAATGTGGATGCGGGTACCGGTGCAGCAGGGGCGATTGTGGGCAAGTGCATCGGCGACGAGATCGATGCAGGGTTCCTTGGCCTTGCAGGTTACAAGGTTCTTTTGACCGGCGGTTCCGACCAGACCGGTACCCCGGCAAGGAAGAGCCTTCCGGGTGCAGGCAAGAGAAAACTTCTCCTTGCCGGCGGTGTCGGGTTTCACCCGGTCATGGAAGGCGAACGCAAGAGAAAGATGATTCGCGCCCATGAGATCACCCCCGACTTCGTCCAGGTCAACGCCCGCGTAACCTCCTACGGTGAGAAGGGCCTTGACGAGATCTTCCCCAAAGTCGAGAAGGCAGAAGGCGAAGCAAAAGCCGACAAGCCAAAAGAGAGAAAGGCCCGGAAGTAATCCGGGAAAAATACTTTTTTCGCGTTATTGTTTTTGTGTGGCACCGCCAAGTACGCGTGCGTGTCGTTTTTGCGGCACAATCTGGATACGATGGGTCCGTTGCCCGGACGGATGCTTCCGGCATCACGGGAAACTCCGGTGCTGACCTGAGGGATATCCGAAGCAGAAAAGCTCTTGTCCCGGTCCGCCGATACCGGGACCGAAAGATCAGGTATGGATATGGTAAACGAATTCCTGTGTATTATCCTCCTTATCGATGTCTTCTTCTGCTTTGTGGGAGTGGTGATACTTTCCATTGTCCGGGAAATTTTTGGGTGGATCCATTCCCGGATTCTCCGGGCCTGTATCCTTTTCGGGGTCATGGGGGTTGGTTTTGTGTACCTGGTCAGGTCTGATACGCCTATGCTTCTTTCCGGGGCGCTGGCATTCGTTGCCCCGGTGGCGGTTCTTGTCCCGCCCTATCTCACGAACGGCAGGCCCGGACGCGATCCCGGGTATTACCGGCTTCTTCTCTGCGATCTCCTGGTCTCTGTTGTCGGTGCAGTTCTCCCGTTTCTTCTTGTCAGCTCCGGTCTTTCGATGGTGCCGCTCGTTTACTGGCACACGCCGGTTTCAAACGGGGCATTTTATGTGATGACGTTTCTCATCTGTTTTGCAGTTGCGGCCCTGGTGTACCGGCTCATGCAGAAAAAAACGTAAGTCCGGTAATCGTGCAAAACCAGGGCCAACCGGAGGGAAACATGGTAGTGCACAGGGAACGGGTGATGATAGCAAACGATGCCGGTTACCGGGTGGAAGCGGTTGCCCCGGTGATTGTCTCGGCCAGCCGTGCGACCGATATCCCGGCGTGTTACGCGGACTGGTTTTTCTTCCGGCTCCGGTGCGGTCATCTGGCGTGGAGAAATCCGTTCTCGGGCCGGGTGCAGTACGTTTCTTTTGCGAAGACCCGGGCGATCGTGTTCTGGACCAAGAATGCCGGCCCGATTCTTCCGCTGCTGCCGTACCTGGACAAACGCGGGATCCATTTTTATTTCCAGTTCACGCTTAACGATTACGGCCCGGAGCAGTTCGAGCCCGGGCTTCCGGGGCTCGATGAGCGGATCGGAATTTTCCTGGATTTGTCCCGGCAGATCGGGAAGGACCGGGTGATCTGGCGGTTCGACCCGGTTCTCGTGACCGACCGGCTTTGCGTGGGCGAGCTTCTCACCCGGATAAAATCTATCGGCGACCGGCTCGCGCCCTACACGGAAAAAATTGTGTTCAGTTTTATCGATATCGCGAGGTACGCGTCCGTGGCCCGTAACGCATCCGCATGCGGGATCCGGGAGCTGACCGCTGATGAGATGGAAGCGTTTGCGGCCGGCCTTGCCCGGTTGAATGAGCGGTGGAATCTTTCGCTTGCGACCTGCGGAGAATCGGTCGATCTGTCCGCGTACGGGATTGGGAAAAACCGGTGCATCGATGGCGATCTCCTGGCCCGGCTGTTCCCACAGGATGCAGAGCTTGCGGAATATCTCCGGCAGCATCCCAGAAAAGATCCGGGGCAGCGGAAGGACTGCGGGTGTATCGCAAGCAAGGATATCGGGGAGTACGGGACCTGCCCGAACCTCTGCGTGTACTGTTATGCCAACCGGAGCCGGGAGCGGGCGGTGGAGAATTTCCGGAGGCATGGAGTGGAGCCGGAGGGGGAGATGATTACGGGAGTGGTGCCGGGTGGGGGTGAACAGATAAATTCCTGAGTTACCCCCTGTTTTTTCTTTCACCCCCCGCACCAGGGGTTTTATCTGCGTTTACAATAGTGTGTATGTTAAGGCGAGAATATGCACCTGCTCCTCGATACCAATATTTTGATCTATCGTGAAGATGACCACATTGTCTTACGGAACCTGAGTGATCTATTCTCACTTTTACGTGAGATCTTGGTTGAGGTCCTGGTACATCCTGCATCTCTGGTGGATATTAGCCGGGATAACGATGACCGCAGAAAAAAAATAATGCTTTCAAAAATCGGGGTTTACAAACAATTACAGAATCCTCCATGCGCAGAACGCGATAATGAGTTTGTCACAATAATAGGGAGGCCGACATCCCCTCAGGATAAAGCCGACAATGAGATCCTGTATGCAGTGTACCGAGGTGCGACGGATTTTCTTCTTACCGAAGATACAGGAATTCACCGGAAAGCCTTTGCTGCAGGGGTAAATGACCGGGTTCTCCATATCGATGATGCAATAGCGCTTTTCCGGAACTTCTCTCCAAAGAAGGAAAAAATCGCCTCACCCCCTGCTTTAAAAGAGGATTTCATGTACAATCTGGATCTTAACGATCCGATCTTTGACCGTCTCAAGAGGGATTATCCGGAATTTGACCAATGGTTTAAGAAAAAAGCCCGGGAACACCGGAAATGTTATGTTAGCTATCGTCCCGATGGTTCGATCGGGTCTTTGCTCATCTATAAATTTGAAGATGAACCGATTGATATCTCGCCCGCCCTGCCACGGAAAAAGCGATTGAAAATTGCGACGCTCAAAGTGACCCATGTCGGAAACAAAATCGGGGAGCTTCTCCTGAAGATTTCGTTCGATCTTGCACTGGGAGAAGGTTGCGATGAGATTTATCTCACACATTTCTCTGAAGAGAATGACCGCCTGGTTGAGTTGATCACGGAGTATGGATTTGTCAAAGCGGGAATGAGTTCACGCGGCGAAGAGATTTATCTCAAGAAACTGGTACCTGCACCATCAGATGTTACAGATATCTCGCATGGAGATATTTTCAAACGATATTATCCTTCATTTTACGATGGAGTTTCCGCAGGTAAGTGGATCATCCCGATTCAGCCGGAGTACCATGCCCGGCTCTTCACGGATTATGGAGTACGGCAGACAAAGCTGTATGAACACGAAGGTGAATTTGTCATTGAAGGTAACACCATAAAAAAAGCATATCTCTGCAATTCACCGGTCCAGCATCTTAAACCCGGGGATGTCGTGTTGTTTTACCGGTCCTCTGATCTAAAGGCCCTGACATCTCTTGGGGTTATTGAAGAAGTTAAAACCCGATTGACTGTACCTGATGAAATTATCCGGATGGTCGGGAAGAGGACGGTTTATTCACGGGACGAGATTGAGAAAATGCCCAAACCTCTGACTGTCATCCTTTTCCGCCTTCATTTCCATTTGAAGCAACCAATAAGTCTTGCCAAGCTTATTAAATCCGGTATCTTTATTCGTGCACCGCAATCAATAATGCACATTGGCGATGAGAAATATACCCTCATTAAAACCGAAGGTGGCGTCGATGGACGTTTTACTATCCATTAAACCAAAATATGTTCAGGCCATCATCGATGGTGGGAAACGGTACGAGTTCCGGAAAAAGGTTTTCCGGCAACAGTCAGTGAACCGGATTTTAATTTATTCGTCATCTCCGGTGAAAAAGATCGTCGCTTCATTTGAAGCCGGGAAAATCCTGGAAGATTATCCGGAAAACCTCTGGGAAAATGTCAAGGATTATGCCGGGATCGATGACCGGGATTTCTTTGAATATTTTGCCGGGAAATCCCGGGCGTTCGCAATAGAGATTCAGGATTTGCGGGAGTTGCCGGAACCCATCGATCCCTGGGAAACGATCCCGGGATTTGTACCTCCTCAATCGTATTGTTATGTTGAGGGGCTGACGGTAGGACAATAAACACAACTACGACCGTCCACCAGAACGATATCAAGGAAATTGTCCGGGAGGATCGCACGGTCTTCCCGACCGGAGCAGGTCATTCTGTTTGGTTCGGCTGCACGGGGGACCGCAGGACCAAAGAGCAATCTGGATTTTCTTGTGATAAAATCCGGGCGATACAATCCCCGGACGGTTGCGGGAACAATTTACCGTGAGATGCGGGGCATTGCCCGGGCCATCGATCTTGTTGTTGTCACGCCACGGCAAGTACAGGAAAACCGGGATTCGCCGTTCAGTGTTATTTATCCGGCAGTACGGGAAGGCAGGGTGGTCTATGAGAGGGAAAAAAGCGGTTATGAGAAATTAAAGAAGTAATGTCAGGAGAAATAAAGTTAATTGGAAATTTCGTATATTGGGCAGTAATATAATTGTTGAATGCGCATCATTAATTTGAGAATTTATGGAAAATGATAACACGCCTCAAGATTGCAATAAAACTTCCAACGAAGATCCAAATTCTATAATTAAACTGATTTTTGATCAATTTGCAATTACTCATGCTTTTAAAAATGTAATGGATAATACATCTTTAAAAGTCACGAATCAGTTAAATGATGCAATTGTATTACTTATTTTTCTCTTAATTTTGTTTTATAGTTCGAACATATTAAGATTAGATTTGTCATTAGCGAGTGTAACGTTATATGTTCTTGCCATTTTCATCATTATAGAGTTCATTGGAGCAAATAGTCCCAGTTTTAAACGTTTCTTTTTTTCTGAAGCGAAAGCAGAGTATTTCCTTAAAACTCTTGTATCGTCCAAATCAAAAGAAATTGATAAAAATATCTCTTTGTTGACATTCTCTCCAAAAAACATAAACACATTTATTCATTTAATTCAAACAGAAAAAAATTCAATTCATCCGTATATTATTGACGATATCTTAAAATTCAATGATTTGTCTTTAGAAAATTTGGATAAAATTTTCACATCTGAATTTATTAAATCGTATTTAAGACGAGAACTCATAATTGATCTTTTGATAAAATACAATAATCAACTCTCTCCAAAAAATATTGATGCAATTTATTCGGTATTTAAAGACGACGATCAATTAATAAAAATCTTAATTGCCACGCAACTTGATAGTCAATATTTAATTCGTGAAAAAAACATTGCCTCAAAAATCCAGAGTTTGTATGATAAATATCAGACAAATGAAAAAAATAAAAAGCAGATTTCGTGTTTTATTGCAAGAATGAAAACTAACATTGTTCCCTTTCGATTAGTGTCGTTGTTAATTTTGTGGCCAGTTCTTTGGATAGGATTATTTTATTGTTCATTTTATTTTCGCATAATTACGCCGGTGAATGAGTCAACAATATTTTTAGTATCCTTTTTCATTTCTGGGATAGTTTCTATGGGGATAATTCGATTTGTGGTGGATACTATTGTTCATTATTGGAGAGATAATGCTAAAGCCACTTTTTTGGCGATGTTATAATGTCCAAATCCGAATTTTACTACACTATTTAACTAATTTCAAACGACAAATCTTCAAAAGGGATATCCATTATAATCTGGTTTTTTTAGCCAGATACGCAGCCCGGCGTGCCAGTTCCCTGCCCTCCGGTGTATCGTACTGCGACGGGTTTTCCATGTACCTGTGGAATTCCCGTGCATCTTCCCCGTCGAGGACAAGTCCGAGCTCAATTGGTTTTGCCATTCTGGTTTTCCCCAAATTGTCAGATGAGGTCTGACTATTGATTTTTATTTTATCGTGAGATCTCTTATACGTTGTTCCTTTAATGAGCGATCCGAGCAGTGTTTAACCATGCAGACCGGTTTGTATCCAAAAAGAGCAAGCATTTTGATAATTTCATGAGCCGGCATCAGAGGAATTTTTGATAAAATTATCCCCTTTGATGAGCAGCTGGTAATGTTCCTCAAGACCTTTCATGAGGTTCTGCACCGTCTCCTTATCTGTCAGGCCCTGGTCGGCAACATTCGTGAGAAGATCGACAGCTACGAAATATTTTCCTTCCTGATGGACATTGATGAGAGTCTTCATGCTCTGATATCCGTATTTCTCCGTTTGTGATGATAATAATCACCCCGATCCAGTATCCTTTACGTTCATCGGCCCTCCTCTCCTCACTCCAAAGATCATTTTTTTCTGAACGTTCAGGATACCGCACAAACTAAAACCCGGCCCTGCCTACATCTCCCTATGGACACCCAATTCTGCATCCACTACCAAGGCGACGGGTTCCCGCCATCCAACCGGTACTGCCGGGTGTGCCCGGATTCCAAAAGAGCCTGCGATGCGGTATGGTCCCGGGTGGTCGCCCTCTCCCAATCCAATAACGGCAATCCGGTCCGCTTACCCGGGACCCGTGCCGAAATGTACCCTAATCCCAAAAACGAAAATATTGTTCACCTGAAAATTTACTGCCGGTGGGGTCTGGGAAAAGAGGATTTTTTGTATTTCCTTGCAACCGGGCATGCCGGCATGGGCCGGAAAAACCAGCGGGACGATCCCACAGCGTCGCCAAGCATGACCCGGCAGGAGCCGTATGTCCAGTCAATTGTCGAAGCGATTGGCGGAGACGAATGCGAAGAAATACAACGGGTGCGCCGGGTCCAGAAGGGAATGGAGTGAGCTTACCAGGGATTCTTCATCCCTGATCCGGATTTTTAAAACAGGCCTTCTTTTCATTTTCATGGTCTGCACTCTGATCCCGTTGAAGATCGGCCGTCCAAAAGCGAACATTAGCGTTCTACAACGGCAATTATATTGCCCTGATTAAAAATCCGGGGCTGCATTACCCCCAAACCTGAAACCATGTACCGGAATTGGGGGGTTTTGTACACTTTTCACGCACCGGGCTAGACCCTCCGGAAGCCGTCTCCGTCGGAGAAACCGGTATGCCGGATCATCAAAGGCAAGGGCGACGACCATGAGCCGTTTTTGCGGTTTTAGGTATTTCCAGAGGACACTCATTTTGGATAAATGATATCGTCAGATGGTGCGGTACCCCCGCACGGGCGATCTGCAGATACGGTTCCGGTTTTTCCTGCATTCTCGTAAATGAAGGCAGATCCTTGTGAACGGGATATAGGGAGAAGAGCGAATAAAGGTTTGGGCTGCCGGGCTTTTGAACCGTCCCGGCAATTTTGCCCGGGCGGACGAAAAGCCTTTTTTCCCTATTTACCGGTGCCTTCCCGGGTCGATCAAATATCGGCCGGGAATTATTTCCCAAAATTAATCATACCTCACATCCTGTTTCTGCATATCCGAAAAGTACGAGTGAATATCCCATGAAAAAAATCCTGATCCTTACCCTGCTCGTCCTCTGTGCCGGTGCGATCCTCGCTGCCGGCTGTACGACTGCACCGGCAGAAACGCCAAAAGCACAGGGAGATGCCCTCTATAGCCAGGGCAAAACAGCATTCAACAGCAGCAATTACCAGACCGCAACAAACCTGTTTACCCTCGCAAAGGAGAATTATTCAGCGGCCGGCGACCATGCCGCATATATCCGGGCCCGGGACATGGCGTTTTTGTCCTCGGGCGCAGGAAACAATTTCCCGTATAACCGGAGCGAGATCGAGGCCGGGATGGCTCTGGCATTCCCCAATGTTTCAGCCGCCCAGAGGGACGCGTGGCTGGATGCGCCCATGACTGCGACCCTTAAAAGCGAGGGGCAGGAGTGGTATTTCTCTGAAACACTCTTCAATATCAAAAACCATAACCCTTCCCTCCTCCAGGAAGAAAACTCGCGCGCACAGTATACGCCCGGATATGACGAGCTGATGCCACTTATAACGGCATCGTGGAAGAACGGCACCGGGACGTACGGGGTACCTGTCGCCTACACGGGCTCCACGGAACTGGATATCCCCCGCGACGCACTCCCGGCAAATGGTACGTTCAAAGTCTGGATGCCCGTGCCGATCGAGTACGGCCCCCAGACAAATGTAACCATCATCTCTGTTTCGCCTGCCAGGTACGTGAAATCCTCTACCGGCACGGGTGCGCACATCGGCCTCGTGTACCTGGAGATCCCGCTTGAAGAGATCACCGATCCCTTCCTGAACATCTCCGCACGGTACCGCTTTGTCCAGCACGAACAGCGCTTTACTATCGATCCGGCAAAAGTACTGCCGTACAACACGAGTTCTCCCGAGTACCAGAACTACACGGTCTCCTCAAAGAATGTCGTCCTCACCCCGGAGATAAAGGCAAAGGCGCTATCGATTGTCGGAAACGAGACCAACCCCTACCTCCGTGCTGAGAAGATCTACTGGTATATTGTAACGACACTCCCCTACAGCCATGCGCCGCATCTCTGGCTCGATGCGAGCGGCACTCCCGAGTCACAATATGTCCTGACTACCGGCATTGGCGACTGTGCTTCCCAGAGCCTGTACTTTGCAGCCCTCTGCCGCTCACTGGGCATCCCGGCCCGGGCAACCGGTGGGTATCAGACCATCGCAGGCCCGGCCGGTACCCATATCTGGTCCGAGTTCTACCTGGAAGGATACGGGTGGATCCCGACAGATGTCACGGTAGCCGAGGGAGGGGATACCTCGTACAACGCAACGCCCGAAGACCTGCAACGGTACAAGTCCTACTTCTTTGGGAACCTCGACCCCTACCGGTTTATCATCCAGAAAAACCTGGATCTCGCGCTGGTGCCCGATCCCGGGGATGCGGTAGTCCCGCCTTTCGGGTGGGTGCAGATACCGAAGATCGCCTGCGATTCATGCCCGGAGAACCCGATGGTATTCTCGTTTGCCGGTTCAAAGATCACGGTCACGAAGGAATAACCCTTACCCTTTTTTTCCTGGATGGATGTGCAGGTCTGCCGGTTTTACGGTAAACCCATAAAAGAGATTATTGGCCTTGCAGGCATATTCATAAAAAAACCTGCCGTCATTTTAATTCCCAAAGAGGGGTGCGAGTTCCACTTTCTGCCAGGGCCCGTCCATGACATTCATCCAGAGCGTCCGGGTCCCGGGTACATAAACAACCTGGTGGTTGCTCGAATACGGGTTTCCCCCCAGATCCGAATGGCAGAACTTCGCTCCGCCGTTCTCCGTGCATATATCGCGGATCGCCATCGTCTTCTCTGCATCGATCGATCCCTTTGAACCGTCTGCCAGGCTGAGGAGATTGTTGTAACGGGAGAGCGAGTGCTCTGGCGGGGCAGAGAGGTTCCACGAGGGGTCTATGAAATGGTTGGCCGCTGCAACGACCCCGTTCCCGGTCCTCTGTAATGTCCGGTTTGTCGACTTCTCGTACACGTACGCCCCGTTTGGATCTGCGACGTCCACGATCCATGCATAATCCGGGGCGGTACCGCGGATGCCGGCGTCAAGCGCATTTATGTCAGAGTAATCGAACATGAACCGGAAGTATTCCGTGATAAATTCCGGCCGGGTTTCCGGCGCAGGTTCGATGAAGCCGGCATTGTCGTCGGCAATGAAGAGCCCCTTGCTGTTCATGAAGGTCTCGGGCCGTGCTCCCGCGGGGCTCCAGGTTGCGACCGCGTTGCTTCCATCCGTGGGGCGGTATACCGTGAGGACATACCATTTCGTGAGCGGCTGGACAAGATCGGCAAGGTCCCAGTTGCGTGAGACCACCAGGGAGCCGTCGGTCGTGTAGTTCCCCCAGGTGGCAAGGTACGAGCAGGACACCGGGGTGACGGGTGCGGCCGAGATCAGGAAGATCGGCCCGTACCAGAGGACGGCGATATCGTCCGGTGTCAGCCCCGAGGTCTCCGACATGCCGGTAAAGATCTCCCGGACCCGCTGCGGGTAATACGCGGTAACTGCCCTGCCGTCCTGCCGTATCTCATCCTTTGTATATCCCCGGCTGACAAGGGTGTCCATGAGGAAGGTATACTCCTCGTTGAGTTCGGCCTTCATCAGGCCGCCGTACTGGCGGCCCATCCCGCGATAGGAGCCCGAGAGAACAATCACCGGGTAGTCGCCGGCCTGGTACCTTTGCCCGCCCTCGAACGTGGCGACGAGCGGGAGGTCTGTGGCCGGCGTGCCGGTAAGGGGCGGGAGCTGCGGCAGGGAGAATGCGGCAGCAGGAGCGGCAAGAATACAGAGCAGGAAAAAAAAGAGGTACGGGTTCATAGTAATTCAAATTATTATTCGGGTAAATAAATACCTGTGATTTGGGTTCTGTTAATTTAGTGAGGGATGTAAATGATTGTTAACCAGCGGGGGATTTCTGGGTGTTTAAGAAAATTTCTGGGATCAGGGAAGCCTCGTTCTAACAGATTGCAGTATGATTTTGGGAATTGTGTATTAGCAACACTTCAAACACTAGGATTTTTTTTATTTTGTGCGGGGTTTGGATCAGTAATTATTTTTTTTTTAACGGAAAGCAATTTAGCATTGGTTTCGTTGACTGTTTCTCTTCTATCTTCAATACTAATGGTATTAATTTCTAAATGTGTCGATAAGAATTTTGTTGGGATGATGGGTGTTGTTGGTGCGATAATCGGACTCTCTATATCAACAGTAATAATCATTCTCTCTTAATTTTTATATCTTTGAGTAGATAATAGAAAACGTGTGACAAAACGTTGTTTAAATTGTGGGGAAATTATTCAAAATGATTCTACCCGGTATTGCTCTAATTGCGGATGTCAATTCCCACAAAACGGTTCGGAAGTATTTTTAGAGATACGCAAAATATTACATAAATCCGATAAAGACACGGCAAGATTTAATAAAGTAATTTTGTGTTTTACAATCGGGTCATTCGTCTTTTTTATAATATCTCTGCTTTTAAATGAACGGGATTTCATACTTGCGAATCCCAACGCAACAACCAATGTTGGTTTTCTCCAATCAGACCTTATGGTCATAATTGTTATAGTAGTTTATGCAGTTTTAATTTTTGCAATGGTTGCATGGATTTATTTTTCCGAATATTTAGAAGATAAAAAAAATTAAGTTATTTCCCCCCCATCACCTTTTTGTTCCGTTCCGTAGGCCGGTTTGGGCCAAAACTGAGCGAAACAAATGATTCCCCATTTAGTAGTTAGTTCTAATTACTACCCGTCGAGTAAGAAACTGTTACGATGTAAAAAATATCGAACGTTGTAAAAAAAGTCACTCCCGACGAGATTTATATGACCTTTTTTTATATCGTTTTTTTGACATCGCACCACAATATTTGCATATGAATATGTCCTCATACGTGTTTATTGTAGTAGTTTTAACGTAATTTACCTCTCTATAATGTGTGGTTTCATCAATTACATTACCGTCATAATCTCTTCGTACCGATTTCCCAACTGCCTTCTGTTTGATAAAATGCGTTTCTCTCTCTTTTGTATCGACCAATTCTCTATTATTAAAAAAGATTGCCGCTAAATTCCCACAATTTGAACAACTATTAGAGAAAAAATAAATCATAATTGCAATAGATATTCAAAAAACATTAGAACTGAATATTCTTGATTTTTTGTATAATACATGGTAATTATGGCGATTATCGCCGCAATAACTAACGCTATTACTAAACATTTCTTGTAATTTCCCATAACTACCTTGGTTCTATAAAGAAATCTATGGCATCTAGTTAATTAAAGCCTTTTAAAAGATAGAAATTAAAATCCGCCAGATCTTGGAACCTTGATCCCATCACAAAGTCCAGTGCTTGGTCTTCTACCTCTGCCCTCTCTCCGGAGGGGTTCATTGCATTTTCTACAATAATTAGTGTCCTCGTCATCCGGGTTAAGGGTGTGACATCTTGGGCATTCAATCATAAATTGATCCCACCATCACCGTTTCTTTAAACGGGTATCCGGATTGGGAGATTTCAGCGGCGTTGTCTTCGGTACTTTTGTTTTAGGTGGTGTTGTATTAGGCACGGGTGTTTTCGCCATAAAATTTCATTAATGTTTGGCGATATATGCGTTTCCATGTATTCTTGTAACCGTTAGTCTTATGGTGTCAACAATCGATGAACGGGTATGAAAAAATTGGGTTCTGCGATATTGGTTGTAATGGGAATAATTTTTGTAATTTACGGGTTTGCTATATTCTGGGGAGCCTATACCAACGTATCAATTATTCCAAATTCTTCATCTACACAAGGCACAATAATTGATTATTTTGTATCATTCCTCACAGGTTTCTTTGGAGGAATCATTATTGCTGCATTGGGGGTTATTTTGTGTTACATCGGATACATCGGATTCAACAAAAGATAGTCTTCTTAGACTAAATTTTGATATATCACATTGAATTTTTACTCCGATAAGCGCCAGTATTACAACGATATATTGCATCCAAAAGTAATTCCCCCATATCGGGAAATTATAGAAATACCCGGCTATCACAAGATCACTCCCAACAATGACATTAATACAGAATGCGGCAGCGGCAAAGTTGGGAATTTAATTTTCTTCGTTAATATAAGGTCTGAATTGTGGTTTAATGTCTGTCGGCAATCTGTCTCCAAACCGAAATGCAGTTTTAATTATCTCTTCATCAAAAGGACTCAAATGCCATTCTTTTACAGTATCAATCGCGCCCTATAAATAGATTTCAAGCATGTTTCGAGTTACTTTTAATTCAGTAGCTTGTTTTCTCGAACATTTTTCGAAGAGATTTTCATAAATATTACTCTGCATAGAAAATTTGATCTCTCCGTCATTTGGATCTTGATAGCACATAATAAGGAATCCATATATGGCTTTGATTTTTTTATATCCTTCTTCATATTTTGATTTGTTTTTCAGAAATGAAAACCTAATTAGACTTCTGATCCTACAACTGCTTCTAATCTAAATAAAACAATATCCCCCTCTGGTTAACAGGGAAAGGCATCTCTTGACAAGTTAACAGAACTGTAATTCGCATCCCGCGAATCGGGGACACGCGTCAAAAAAATCAGGGGAAGGTGACGACTACATCGTTTTCCATGAGCCGGTTTTCCTGCGGGACTGATTCGTTAAGGAATATGCCGGTTATGTTGTCCTCATCGAACCGGCCGGTCACGGTAAACGAGCGGTAGACGATGGGGTAGCCCTCGCCGCCAAGGACCGAAGGGTTGTCGGTTATGACCTGGAAGTGAAGGTGCGGGGCGTCGGAGTTGCCGGTATTTCCCATAAGACCGATCACCTGGCCTTCCTTCACGGTATCGCCCACGTTTACCCGGACCGAACCGTTCACCATGTGGCCGTAGCAGGCATATTTTTTATTCCCGAGATCGATGACCACCCCGTTCCCGAGCGCAGAATCCACCGTTACCGGGGGTTTCTGCGTGGTGATCTCGATATCTTTTACCCCGTCGCGGACATAGACAACCGTCCCGTTGCCAACCGCGTAGAGTTCCTTACCAAAGCCGTAATAGTCCCGGGCGATCGTCTCGTTGCCGGAGAACGGCAGCCCGGTTGTCGTGTCAAGGAGGATGTAGTCCTGCGCGTAGCGCTGGGGGACTCTTGTTACGTTTGCCATCGTGATCTGGGTGGTGACGTGGTGGACCACGGGAGAGGTCGTCTCCATGATCGCCCACCCGGGACCTTTGACCGGGGATCCAATCACAACCGGCGAGAGATCTTTTCGCACGGTAACGTTGCCGCCCGTGACCACAAGCGGTGTGAGACCTTCGGCCGTCCGGTTAAAGGCGACCCGGTGCGTGAGCCGGTCCGGCACGGTACCGGGGCTGACGACAAACCAGATCGAGATCCGGGGTTTCTGGAGTTTTGCCGTACCGTTCTGCAGTTCAGCTGCGGTCGGCGGCGGGACCGATGCGGGGTAAGCGGTCCGGCTAAGGACCGAAGCGTTCGGGGAGTAGAGGACAGTTCCCGTATCCGCGTTGAGGACTTCTACTGTTTCCGGTGCAAACGACTGGTTCTCCATACCGGAAAATTCCAGTTCGTAGGCAATGTTGACGCCATTCGTACTCACGACCGGGATGGGACCGAACGGGACGGTGATCGTGACGGGCAGGGTTGCCGTGGCCGGCTGCCGGTCGTTTGGGGCCTGCGAGGTCTGGGTGCATCCCGCAGCAAGGATGACGGCAATAACAAATGTGACAAAAAGAAACGCGATCTTCCGGGACATGATGAAAACATCCGGAAATTGGTGTAACACCAGATAAATTCACTGATTTTTATTTTGCGACCGGCCGGAACAACCGTCCAAAACCACGGGCCGGATCCATCGGGAAAAAAAGAGTCTGGCTGGTTCAGGCACGGGTAAACGGCCCGTAGTCACCGGAGGTAAAGCCGGTGACAGTCCCCGACGGATTTGCGGTAAACGTGAGATAATCGACCGCATCGTCAGGATTCGGCCACGAGAGGTACCAGGTATCGTTTGTCTGGTGCACCAGGGAACCCGGGTATTTTGCCGGGCCGAGCAGAACGGTCATGTTCCCGGCGTCCGGTCCCTCTTTTATGATCATCGTGCCGTACAGGTTGCTTGTATACGACCCCGCAATCGCGGATACCGGGATTGTTGCAGGTTTTATTTCGGCCGGAACATCCATGTTTTTCATGAGGGAATACCATCCCTGCTGGTTGAGTTTCTCCCGTGCCTGCAAATCGAGACCGCTCCTCCCGATGTAGCGTTCGAGGAATTCGTCCCGCACTGCCTCGGGAAATACCGTCAGCTGCTTGTTTGCGATGACAACGAGACCGACCTTCTTATCCGGGATGAGGATCACGATTGCCCGGACGCCTTCGAGCGCCCCGTTCTTCTCGATGACCCGCTCACCCAAAAAAGAATACGCATCGCAGCCGAGGCAGACTGCACCGTTTGGATCTCCCAGGGGGCCGGAACGCCCGGCAACCATGCTTGCCGCATGGATGTCAGAGACGGTCTTTTTTGTGAGAACCTGCCTCCCGTCGACCGAACCGTCATTGAGCATCATCCGCAGGATCTGCGTCATGTCCCGTCCGGTGGAGACGACCTGGCCGCCGGCCGGGAACGCTGCCTCTTCGAGCGGGATGACGGTGACATTTTCCCCGCTGCCACCGTGGGCAACCACATGGTTGTCATCGAGGTACAGGGTTTCGGGATGCGCACCCGACCGGGTCATGTTGAGCGGCCGGAGGATCCGGGCATCGGTAAGATTCTCCCAGCTTTTGTTGTCCACCGTTGCCGCAACTTCCCCGGCAATGAAATACCCGGCATTCGAGTACGCATATCGTTCCCTGAACCCGTACGTCTGGTTGAGATACCGCATCCGTTCAAGCATCTCGCTGCTGGAGTACCCGAGCCGGCCCAGCGTATCCCCGTCGTACTCCTTTAAGCCGGTCCGGTGGGCGAGCAGGTCCCGGAGCGTGACGTGTTCGCTCACGTAGGGATCCTTTAACCTAAAGCCCGGCATGTAGGTCACGACCGGCGTGTCCCAGCTGAGTTTTCCTTCATCGACAAGCGTTCCGATTGCCTGTGCGGTGATGTACTTGGTGACCGATGCGATCTGGAACCGGGTGTCGGGGTCCACTTTTTCCGGGGTATTGATCTCGCGGACGCCGAACCCTTGTAAGTACACGACAGAATCGTTCTCGACGATACCGACAACAGCACCCGGGACTTCGTATTCTGTCATCTTCTGGGTGACAAAACCGTCAAAGCCGTCAAGTTTTCCGGCCGAGCGGTTCTCCGCTGCCGGCTGGGTGCATCCCGCAGCAAGAAGAAGAGCAGCAGCGATAAGGATCAGGACAGGGAGGATCTTTCCGGACATGATAGTAACAACGGTACTTGGCCGAGCGGTTGTTAAAAAATCTGCGGTTTGTGTTTTTGCCGGGATACCATGACAGATACAGGACAGGTGCTCCTTCCCGTGCAGCCGGGAAGTGCAAAAACGTTTCATATGATTTATCTCTGATAAACGATAAGATCCCGTTTGATTGTATGACTCCTGACTCCTGCCGCCGGTATATGGCCGGCGCAATCATCAGCCTCCTGCTTGTTTTACTTATTGCATCTGCCGGGTGCTCCGGTACTACAGCCCAGACTTCAGCCGGCTCATCTGCACTGGAGAAAAATATCTCAACGATTACTTCGGCGCCGCAGTACTCCCATGCGAGCTGGGGCATAATCGTTGTCGACCCGGCGACAAACCAGACGCTGCTTGAGAAAAATGCCGATGAGATGTTTGCACCGGCCTCAACGACAAAACTCTTCTCGTCGTCTGCGGTCCTTGCAACGCTCGGGCCCGATTACCGGACAACGACCCCGGTCTATGCAATGGGAACAATCGGTGCGGACGGGAACCTTGACGGAAACCTCGTGCTCGTTGCACAAGGCGACACAACCATGGGCGGGCGCACACTCCCCGACGGGACCATCGAGTTTACCAATACCGATCATTCCGAGTCGGGGGCCGGCCTCACGACAACCGATCCCCTTGCCGGCCTCGATAACCTCTCACGGCAGGTAAAAGCGGCCGGCATTACAAAAGTGTCCGATGTAGTGATTGACGACCGCCTGTTTGCCAATGTCCAGGGAGAGTTCATGGCGCTCCTCTCCCCGATTGTCATCAACGACAACATGGTTGACTTAAGCGTCACGCCGGGTAAGCCGGGCTCCGCACCGTCTGTTGTAATGCGGCCGCAGACCACCCTGTACAAATTTGACAACCGGGCAACCACCGGCCCGGCCGGGTCGGCAACCGCGCTCGATGCCGGTGAAGAAGCAGGAACAATCATACTTGTCGGGACGATCGCTGCCGATGCCGGGACGGTCAACGCAACAGCATCGGTAACAAATCCCGCTGTCTTTGCCCGCACGCTTTTCATAGAATCTTTAAAACGCCAGGGTGTCACGGTCGCTGCACCGGCAACCGGTGAGAACCCGACTGCAAAACTCCCGGCAGCGGGAAGCTACGGCAGTGCAAAAGAAGTGGCACATCTCACCTCCCCGCCGCTTTCCGAGGACGTGAAGCTGACGCTGAAGGTCTCGCAGAACATGCACGCCAACTACTACATCATGCTGCTTGCCCTTGCGGAGAACAAGACGACCTATGCTGACGGTATGACAAAGGAAGGCAGCGTGCTTAGATCTCTTGGCCTCGATACGACCGGCGCGATGCTCGGCGACGGCGCGGGCGGGGACCGGGTGGACCATGTTTCTCCGCGTACGGTTGCAGAACTGCTGACCATCATGAGCAGGCAGCCGTATGCAGACCGGTTTGTCAAAGCCCAGCCGATCCTCGGTGTCGACGGTTCGACCGTCAACCATTGCGCGAGCGGCAACCCGGCCTGCGGCCGCGTGTACGCAAAGACCGGCACCTACAATTACCCGGACCCGTTAAACGGGGATAATGTCCTGCTCTCAAAAGGCCTTGCCGGCTATGTGGATACAAAGAGCGGGAAACGGCTCGTCTTTGCCGAGTACGTCAACAATGTCCGGCTCACGGACAATGTCACTGCTGATTCCGTGGGTACGGATCTCGGCAGTATTGCCGGGCAGATCTACGGGAATTATTAACGGTCTCACAACTTTTTTTGTTTTCCCAGAGGTCTGACGGGGTACTGCTGTTACATGGGTACCCGCGACTGACATGCTTCAGTGGACCCCCAAAACAGCCCCTCTTTTCATCCGGCCCTGCTCTAATCCACCCGGCCCCGGGTTTTACCTCCCAAAAGCGTACAAAAGCGTTTTGTACGTCCGCGCAAAATGCCCGGTTTGCCTTAAATTGAGAGTATCGGGCGATTCCTGGAAAAGTGTGTAAAAGTGCAGCTTTTTTTGCACTTTTCTGATCGCCAGGCGCCCTTTTCCGGGAACTTTTCCGTCGGAGAACTGGGTATGCCGGATCGTATGTTCCGATGCCCGGATCGCACCTCCCAAAAATCAGCCTTCTTTCGATCTCTACGTGCCAGAGGTCATATGGGATGGAGAGAGGCCGTCCAATTGGGCCTGTTTGGTCCCTTTTTTCTCCGATGTGAAAATACCCCCGGGAATCCGAATTGGGCCCCTGTTTTCGCGATTTCGGCCCCCTACTTGGGGCAACCTGTAACCCTGCGAACAAGGGTCTCCGTCGGAGAACTGGGTATGCCGGATCGTAATTCCTCCTGCCCGGATCGCACCACTTCAAAAACGGGCTATATTTCACTTCACCGTCCACCAGCGCCTTTCGGGAAAAATGTGCCTCTGGACCTGGGCTATCCGGTGCTGCATTTCTCCGACGTTAAACCCGGTTGAAAACAGAGAATCCGAGCTGTTTTTTTGGGAATTCGTGTCCCAACCGGATAAAGACGGTCCTGCGGGAAAAGAGGTCGCCGACGAAAAAAGAGTTGTCGGGTACGTATATCCTTCCGGCCTGTTGCATAACCTCCACCAAAAGATCATTTCTCAACCCTTAATACCCACCAGGAAAAGAACAAAGAGTACATGCGATCCCGCACCTGAGGATAACCATGACACTCTGTACACTCCGGGAAAGCGGCAACTCCCTCATTGTCGGCCTTCCCGCACATATCGATCATGTCGAGGCAATGACGCTTGAAAAAGAACTCCGGGAATATATTCTCCGCGAGCCAAAAGCGCTCTTCTGCGACATGTCCGGCTCAAAATATATTTCGAGCTCGGGGCTCCGGACCTTCATTGCAATCGGGAAGCTGGCAAAGGCATCCCATGTCCACTTCGGCGTCTTTGCGCTCACGAAATTTGTCGACCACATCTTTTCCATGACCGGCTTCACGCAGATTATTGCCATCTACGATACCGAAGATGCGGCGCTCCGGGCGGTATCGAGATTATAAATTCTTTTTTTGTTTTTTTCGCAACTGCCGGCAGGGGTCCGCAGGCAGCCGGTTCCGGATCAGGAAACGGGAACCGGCCACAAAAAAAAATAAAAATTACCCGTCTCCTGAACTTACCGGCAGCCGTTTAAAAAAAACTGGCTCTTGGCTCCTGACGGTGAACGGCAGGGCCGGTTTTAGCCCGGCTAGATGGCGAGTGTCAGGAAGAGCAGGAGATACAGGGCCAGGGAAAGCGGCGGGATAATCCGAAGCGACCAGTAATTGACCTGTTCAATGCGGACGGTATCCCTGGATTCATTGAATTTCATGATCAGAATGCCGGATACAAGGACCATAACCAGTGTCGCATACGTGATCATCATGAAAATGTCCAGGAACGTTGCATAGGCAACGAGCGGAATTGCGTCAGCGATACGCCAGTGGATGAGCACCGCAGCCAGAAACATCGATGCATTGAGTCCCAGCCGGGATGAGACCGTCATTACCAGAGACGAGAGGGAAACAATAACGATGAGCATGATCGGCAGGAAAAATTTCAGGAGCGTCGATGTCGTGTCTCTCCCGATGCCCTCGGTGAAAACCGCCCGGGAATATTCCATTCCACCTTCATTGTAGGACTTGTTCGTGATATATGCTGTGTTACGGGTGAACTGCCAGCCCGGGAGGTCTGCATCGGGGTCGATACCGGTCCGGTTTGTATCAATGACGAGGACCCTGGAACTCACATCATCGTTTTTTGACTCAAATATGATGGGGAGCGCGTGCAGGTCAAACGGGAACCGGCGCAGGTCGGGATCGGCGGTTATGGTCGCGTAGATCCGGTATGTTTTTTCACCGGAGGTATTGACAAAAGAGTATACCGAGGTGATCTGCCCGTTTATGAGCTCAATGTTATCGAGCGATACGGGTTGGTCCGACTTGAGCGACAGGTAAAAGTTGGTCTCTGCTGTGCCATCGGCTACACTAAAACCGTTGAAATCCATGACATCGATACCGATCTTTACGATCTGCGGGGAAGTCGCGTTACCGGGGACAGATATGTCCGGTGTGGCACCGGCCGGTACCGTGAGGGTAACCAGGATGAAGATGAAGGTGATGATACTGATAAAAAAAATTGTTTTTTCCCTGGCCCGACCCTGTGGCCGTGCGGTCGCACGCTCCGGGTTCGTGTGACCGGCAATCCGCGTGAAATCCATGAATTAAATAAGAGAGGCATACTTTTAATTCACTGCATTTCTCCACGTAACTATCAGGGATATTTGAGGTTATTTTCATCAGGTGCCGGCGCGCTGGTGAGGTATGATCATGTATTCATCATCACCGTTCGGTGCCGGACAATACCGGCGTCCCATATCCTTGATGGGTACCGCGAAAAGTATCGTTGGAGAAAACTCTTTGCCAGGAAAACCCGGTGCAGCCAGAAAAACTTTTTTTTAATTTTATCTGCACTCCACCGGTTTTTCCGTTGTGACAATCGCCCGTACCGCAGCCTCGTTCTCCGGCGCCACAAGTACAAGGAGCACGTCCCCGGCCTCAATCACCGTGCCGCCGTTTGGCACAAACTGTTCGTTTCCCCGGGCCACAAGGATGATCAGCGTATCCGGGGGAAGCCCGAGTTCTACTACCTGTTTTTTGTCCGCCCTGGTCCCGGGTTCTACGGTAAGTTCGATATGCTCGTTCCTGATCTGGTTGCCGGGATCGAGGTCCATGGCAAACCGGGAAACCCCGGGAAGAGGCGCGTCAAGGCCGAGGGCCCGGGCCACCAGCGGGATCGTGGTCGCGTGGATGATGGCAGACATGATCACGATGAAGAACACCAGGTTAAAGATCATCTGGGACTGCGGGGTACCGGCAATAAGCGGGAACGTCGCAAGGACAATCGGCGCTGCGCCCCGGAGGCCGACCCATGAGATGAGGACTTTTTCCCTGCCCTGCATTTTAAAGGGCAGCAGAGACAGGAAGACTGCGATTGGCCGTGCGACAAAGATCAGGATAAGGGATATTATGATCCCCGGGACAAGGACCGGCAGCAGCTGTGAGGGAAAGACAAGGAGCCCAAGAGTCAGAAACATCGTGATCTGCATCAGCCACGCAATCCCGTCGTGGAACTGGAGCAGGCTCCGTTTGTGGACGCAGGTGCTCGCCCCGATCACAAGGCCGCAGAGGTACACCGCGAGAAATCCGTTTCCCCCCACGAGTTCCGTTATTCCGTAGACAAAGAGCACCATCACCAGGGTGAGGACCGGGTAGAGCCCTTCGAATTCGAGTTTTAAGTTGTTGAGCAGCCAGACCGTGACCCGGCCGAGGCCGTAACCGATGATCCCCCCGATTGCCATCTGCTGGAAAAAAAGCGGGATAAGCGAAAAAAGCGATTCCCCGGGATTTGTCAGGAGCGAGAGGGCGCCGATGGTGAGGAATACCGCCATCGGGTCGTTGCTTCCCGATTCGAATTCAAGGAGCGGGCGGAGGTTTCCCTTAAGCCCGGCGTTTCGCGACCGGAGCACGGAGAAAACCGCGGCCGCATCGGTCGAGGAGATGATTGCACCAAGCAGGAATCCTTCGAGTGGCGAGAACCCCAGGAAGAGGATCGCAGCAATGCTGATGACGACCGCGGTGATGACGACCCCCACGGTCGAAAGGCAGATGCCCGGGACAAGGACCGGTTTTACCTGCGGCCACCGGGTGTCGATCCCGCCGGAGAAGAGGATGAAGGATAACGCGATGATCCCGATGACCTGGGCAATCTGCGGGTCGTCGAAATAGATCCCGCCCGGGCCTTCGGACCCGGCAAGCATGCCGACAAGGATGAAGATGAGTAGGGCGGGAATACCGATCCGGCCGGAGACCTTGTTTGCAAGGATACAGATAAGGACGAGGGCTGCGGTTCCGACAAGGAGGTATTCAAGAACGATCATAGGACACGAAACGTGTGCATGTTTTTATTGTCGAGTATTGTTGCTTGATGCTGCTCGGGCTGACGTGTACGATTATTGGGTGAAGTCCAGATAAATGTTAGGCATACAGAGACGATCCGGAGCTATTGGTCGGGATCTTTTTTTTAGGGTCCCCCTGCCTCAACGATATGAGATCTTTTTTGGCGTGTAAAAAATTTCTTCAGATATCCAGTTCGACAAACAGTGCACAATGATCCGATGCATCGGTCCCGTCGGGTCCGACTCCCGGGAACCGCGGGCCCGTATAGGCCGTCACCTTATCGCGAAGTCCTCTCCGCTCGATTACGGGTCTGGCATCAGGGTTGCTCTCTGCCAGTGATTTTGAAAGCAGGAGATAATCGATCTGCTCTTTTTTGTTTTTGCTCATGGAATAGGTCCAGCGTTCACCCGTGGGAAGTCTTGCGACAATGTTTTCGTTCCACGGCTGGTCGATGAGCGGTTCAAGGCATTCTGAATCCGGTGTGTCGTTGAAATCCCCAACTATGACAAACCCTGCGTCGCCAGCTGAACTGCCGTACCGTTCTGCGATGATTTCTGCAACCCGGGTAGCCTGCCGCAACCGTTTGGCAGCGGTATCTTCCGGTTTTCCTACTTTGGATTTGAAGTGGTTGACAAAGAGTGTGAGCAGCGGTGCGCCCTTTTTGTCGAGTACGGTAGCTTCCAGGCAGTCACGGCTGAAGATCACGCCTTTTTTGTCCTTGTCAAACATGTGCGTCCGGACATGTGCAATTTCGTATTTGCTGAGGATTCCGATATCTATCTGGCGTGTCCAGTCGTTTCCATCGATAAGCATTGCATACCGGTATTTGTTTTTTAAGTAGTGTGTGTTGAATTCCTTGAGTACGGTAATATTCTCGATCTCCTGAAGGCAGATAACATCTGGATCGTTTGCGAGAATTACCTGTGCCGTGTTTTTTCTCTGCAAATCTGTGATAGAATCGAATGCGATGGCACTTTTCGTATCGAGAATCTGCCAGTTGTCCTTAATGTACTCCCCCGGCCTGACGCTCTCTTTGAACTTATAACGCAGGAAGAGATTTTCGGCGTTGAAGGTTCCCACTCTGAATTTCATATGCCATTCTCCCGCCTGCCCCTCCCGGACAGGCTCAGTGAGATGTATATTTTATTACAAATAATTTTCCGGCAAAGGCGGTTCCTGGATCTGCTGTAAAATAATGTGTCGATAAGAGCCGTGATACCCGGTAATACTGACTGCCCGTGACGGCAGTTTTTATCATCTTTGGGAGGGATTGTTGTACTGTGCGCCGAACATTAATCCCCGATTCTGTCAAACAGGATACGGGATTTTTTATGAGCGCCCGAAAAGTGTGCTTTATTTCGGTTGTGCTTGTTATCCTGCTCGTGGCAACAACCGGCTGTACTCAGGCCGGGACCGGGTCAGCGAACGTGACCACGGTGGCAACAACTCAGGCAACACCCGGTTGAAACGACCGCTGTCGCACCCGCAGAAACTCCTGCGGCAAACCTGATCTCAAACGAAACTCTCGTTGCCTTTGTCAAAGAGGCTGTCGCGTATGTGAACATGACCGGTAAAGATGCCGCAATTGCGGAGTTCAGCAAGGCAAACGGATCGTTTGTCCGGGGCGAGCTCTACCTGTACGCATATGACGTTAACGGGACAACGGTTGTCCACCCGGTAAACCCGGAGATGCCTGGTATCAACCGGATCAATGAGTCCGATGCGCATGGGAATTATTTCATCAGGGATCTCCTTGACGCGGCAGAGAACGGCTCCGGTTTTGTTGAATTTTATTACATCAACCCGGTCCACAACCGGACGGTGGAAAAGAAGCTCGGTTATGTTGAGAGGGTTGACAACGACTGGTTCATCGGGTCCGGGATCTACGAAGGTCCGGCCTGAAATCCGGGCCCCTGTTTTTTTATTTATGTGGACCGGACCGGAATTTCCGGTCAGCTTTTTTTATCGCCCGAGTGACCGCAGGAATGCCTGCCGGTGGTTAAGGGATCCGGCCCGGAGCTCCTGCCAGACCGAAAGGAGATCGGTCCGTGTCGTGTCCGCTATCGCACGGTCAAGGTCTTCGATGTCCTGGTCTTCAACGATCAGTCCGGATTCAAGTGCATTCTGGAGCGATGCATCCCCCACCGGGCCAAGCGTGTCGTACAGCTTCTGGATCCGGGCATCGGTGTACCCGGCCGAGGCGTTGCCGATCCGGTACGATCCAAGCCCGTACCGGTCGATGAGCGCCTGGACCCGGGAGATATGCGTTGTCTCGGACCGGGCGATGTTTGCAAAAACCGGCAGGCTGTAATTTGCGCCCCAGCGGGTGTACAGGTCGTGGGCCATCTGTTCTTCTTCACGCATGGAAAGGATATCGTTTGTTTCGTTTATGGAGAGCGGAGTGCCGGTATTCCCGGCCGGGATGACTGCATAGACTCCCGTACCGAAACCTTGTCCGTTGCCGTAACCGTACCCCTGTCCTCCTGCACCCGTCCCCCGGCCCGGGATTGTTCCCCCGGTCCCGGAAATGGCGATGGCAGCAATGATAATCCCCCCAAGAATAATTCCCCCGATCAAAAACCAGAACTTCCGTTCCATTCGCAAACCCTCAGGTTTTCCACGGGATGGCAGGATACATTAAGGTATTGCCGGACCCTGCCCAATCCTGGAAAGCGGCCCGTATGGCCGCATATGTACAGCCGGAGTAAATTCAGAAAACTGCACGAATATTGGCGAAATAAGCATTTTTAGCGATCCGATTTCATCCGCCCGGCTGTGACGGTTTTCACAGAAAAACAGAATAATTTAAATATGATTGGTGGAATAGTATTTCCACTGTAGGGAGGCAAAAGTCCTGATGAAACAACGATTGTTATTGGTGCAGATCACGGTTCTGATCTGCCTTCTTGCAATGGTATGTCCGGCCCTTGGGGCAGATCCCTCGGGGGCTTCAACGTATGAAAGCGATCCCACCATGGCAGTCAACTTTGCCTGGGTACTCATCTGCGGTTTCCTTGTGATGAGTATGCAGGCAGGTTTTGCCCTTCTTGAAGCCGGGCTGACCCGGGCCAAGAACGCGGCAAACATCATGATGAAAAACATGATGGACTTCTGTATCGGGTCGATTGGGTACTGGGCAGTCGGTTTTGCCCTCATGATGGGGACAGCAACCGGGATTACCGGTCTCTTCATCGGTCTCAACGGGTTTTTCCTGTGGGGCGATGCATACGATGTCTCGACTATCGAGATGTGGTTCTGGCAGATGGTCTTCTGTGCCACAGCAGCAACCATTGTATCGGGTGCGATGGCAGAGCGGACCAAGTTCAGCACGTACTGTATCGCCAGCCTGATTGTTTCGGCAGTCATCTACCCGATCTACGGCCACTGGATGTGGGGCGGCGGGTGGCTGTCCCAGCTTGGCGCACTTGACTTTGCAGGTTCCGGTGTCGTCCATGCGGTCGGCGGTTTCATTGCGTTAGCCGGTGCCTGGCTGGTCGGCCCGCGTATCGGGAAGTACCGCAAAGACGGGACCCCGAACGGTATTCCCGGCCACAGCATCACGCTTGCGATCCTCGGTGTCTTTATCCTCTGGTTTGGCTGGTTCGGGTTCAACCCGGGCAGCACGCTTGCGGCAACCGATCTCAGGATCTCGGTCATTGCAGCAAACACCACCCTTGCAGCCGCAGCCGGTGGTATCATGGCGATGCTCATTACCTGGTGGAAATACGGTAAACCGGATGTACCGATGACCGGGAACGGTGTCGTAGCAGGTCTTGTTGCAATCACGGCTCCCTGTGCATGGGTCAACCCGGCAGCAGCCGTACTCATCGGTCTGATCGCAGGCGCCGTTGTCATCTTCAGTGTCTGGTTTATCGACTGGAAACTCAGGATTGACGACCCGGTCGGTGCAATCTCCGTGCATGGGGTGTGCGGTATATGGGGTATATTAGCACTCGGCCTGTTTGCCGATGGCACGTATCACGAGGTCGCGGGACTGCTCTACGGTAATTCAGCCCTCATGGTTGCGCAGATCATAAGCGCTGTCACCGTGTTTGTCTGGGCGTTCGGTATGGGTGCCATCATGTTCTTCATCCTCAAGAAAACAGTCGGGCTGCGGGTCAGTGACCGCGAACAGATCGAAGGCCTTGATATCGGAGAACATGGCATGTCTGCATATCCGGACTTTGTCCAGTCAGAGCCGGTAGTAAAAAAAGGTGAATAAGATGATCAAAGTCGAAGCAATTATCCGGGCGCAAAAAATCGACGAAGTAAAGACCGCACTTGACAAGATCGGAGCCGGTTCCATGACCGTCTCTGAGGTGCGCGGACGCGGCCAGCAGAAGGGTATCACCCAGACCTGGAGAGGTGCCGAGTATGTGGTCGATTTCATCCCCAAGTCCAAGATCGAAGTGGTCGTTTCGGACGAGAAGGCCGAGAAGGTTGTCGATGTCATCTGCGATGTCGCAAACACCGGTCATATCGGTGATGGAAAGATCTTTTTGATCCCGATCAAGGATGCGATCCGCGTGAGGACCAAGGAGCGTGGGGATTCAATCCTGTAAAGCTGCGATGAAGGAATCTCTCTCTTTCCCGGGACCCTCCGGAATTTCCGGAACGGTCCCGGTTCCTCTGTGCCGGGTACGTGGGATAATCATCCCGGCACAAGACCCTGGTACAAAGCAGTCTCATGGCAGGAATACGGGACGGTTTCCGGAACCGGAGACCTCCCGCGTTCATTTTTCTGGACCGTGCGGATTGTCCTGGAGGCAGTACGACATTTCACCGCATTTTACCTCCACCGATCTACGTACCGGTTTATCGCCCCGGGAAAAATCCGGGTTTTTTGCATGAATTTTTTTCTGAACAATAATCTGCCGTATGCCGGCCTCATGCATAGCATCACGGATGTGCGTTTTGTGTGCAAGTTACGGAGTGCCCGAGTATGAAGATGATCTGGGCGGTTATCAGATCCGATGCAGTCCAGTCTGCAATTGAATCCCTGCGAAAACTGGGGATCAAAGGAATTACCCGCATGAACGTCCTTGACGGGACAGTCCCGACAGCCGGACCGGCAGGTGTGGAACCGGTCCCGGATGAAAGTTCCCGGGAGATGCTCATGGTGGTCCTTGCGGACCATGAGGTTGGAAAAGCCGTGAGTGCGATCCGTGCCGCATCGAAACTGTGCGGGAACGACAAGCCGGTTTTACCGGGAAGAGCTTCCGGTAAAATTCTCATAACCTATGTTGAAGAATTTTTCACCATCCGGCCGTCACGGAAAGGATCCGGCCCGGTCCACAATATCCCATGAAAAAAATTATTGTTATTCTCGACAACAGGGCTGTTGAACTGTCCCGGCAGGCTCTTGCCCGGCTCGGTATTACCGGTATCACCATGATCCCGGTACGCGAGGAGTGCGATGACCCCGTGGTCCGGACCGCTGACGGTTCAGAGCCGCCGGTCCCCGCAGACCCGCGGACATCGGATTCCCGCAAAAAAATGTCCCGGCGCGATCATACTTTGGATAGTCCTTCCGGAATTTCAGATGAGGTTGCCCGGCCGGAGTTCCGGCAAAAAACCATGCTTGTCCTTGTCGTAATCGATGAGGATGCCGGCCTGATTGTCCGGACCCTGGTCAACACAAACGAAGATCTCGTCCACGAAGCCGGGAAAATATATGTCTGTCCCCTCGTGTCGGCCCTTGGCATCCAGCCGGATTTCCCGGAAACCGACGCTCCCGCCCTGACCCGAAATTAAAAAACAGGGAAAATTTATTCCACGCTGTCAGCGTCCAGGTACCCGCTTTTCACTGCCGAAAGCCAGAACTCTAAAAATACCGGTTCGAATACGTCAAGGGTTTTGATGATCGCGTTCGCGAACCCGACAAAGCCGAGCGGATTTGCCGTGATGATGCCGTCGTCCGCGACACAAGGGGAAGGTTCGTAGAGTTTTTCCCCGCGGTACTCGGGAGCATGCTGCTTTAACCAGCCCGGGCCGGCAGACGTGTGCCGGACATTATCAAGGAACCCGTGCTTTGCAAGAAAGAGCGTTCCCCCGCAGATCGCAGCAACCGGGATTTTTCTTGCGACGCATTCTTTGACAAGCGGGACCAGTGCAGCCGGGTCGTCTTTTTCATAGATCGAAGAACCCGGCAGGATCACCATCGCTGCAGAAGCCGGGTCAATTGCCTCAGCCGTTGTATCGGGAAGCACGGTCAGACCCCCGAACGTTGTCACCGGATTTTTTGTGAGGCCAAAGGTTACGATGCGGTACGCGTGCTTTCGCGGGATTTCCGCGTACCGGTCCGAGATCATGGCGGTGGCAAGGGCCGGTTCCCAGTCGGCAAGGTTTTCGCAGACAAAGAGGTAGACGTTCTTTTCCATGGCAGAGCCTTCTTTTTACTTTTTTTAAGAAATCTCCGCATAGGGTGTAATAGTCCTTGTGGGCGGGTGGTGAAACTATCCGGTTTTTTGCCGGCATGGATGGTCCAGGTATGAATCGCCTGCGGGAATTTCTCCCGGGATCTGGTCTGCATTTCCCGCTGGTGCAGGTTCCGCACCGGTACCGGCACCATTGCCCGCTACCCGAATCTTTATTATTAGGGAAACCCTAACTAACAAAAGAACGATCCATGGACGCACACCGAGAGCTTCTTCTTGAGGTATTCTCCCGCCTCTTTGCCTACAAGCACCAGTGTTCGTGCGGGATCTTCTCGGAATGCGGCCTGTCGGATATGACGGTCAAGCAGATCAAGTATCTCCAGGTCATCGACCGGAACGGGGATGTGACCTTCAGCCGGCTTGCCGAGATCACCGGGACTTCAAAGCCCACGGTGACCGAGATGATCAACAGGTTTACCCGGATGGATTGTGTGTACCGCAGACCATGTCCCGACGATGGCAGGATCCAGTACATCTGCCTGACACAAAAAGGGCAGATGATCGCGAGGGCCGAACAGGAGGCTCTCGAACGGGTCATCGGACGGATGATGGAAACGCTCGACGATGAAGATATCGATGCCCTGATCGGCATCTTAAGAAAAGTCCAGTAAACACCGCCGGGTAATTTTTTTCTCCGGATGTTTGGTTAGGTAAAGGCAAACTAAAAGGTTGCAATGACAGAATTCCCTACAGATTCAGGAACCGGGCGGGAACACCCTGTGCTCCCGCTCTTTGAGATCGTGGTATTTCCCCGGACCCGGACTAAGATCCACGTGGACCGCGTTACGGGAGAGTTCCTCGCAGCGGAGCACAAGAACTCCGGTTCGGCATACGCTATCGGGCTCACCGCAAAGGGCGGGACCGACCCGGACGAGATCACACCAGAATCGCTGTACGCGATCGGGAACCTGCTCGAGATCGCCGGCATCCAGGAATCGGATGAAGGATATCTTGTGTGCGCCCGGTCGGCAGCCCGGGTAAAAGCCACCGGTTTTTCCAAAAAATCCGGCCGGCTCTTTGCGAGCACCCAGCCGGTCCCGGACAAAAACGATCTTGACCCGGCAGTTGAAGGACAGCTTGCGGGCGAGGCAAAGAAGATCATCCACGAGATCAGCAGCCGGTTCGAAGGTGCCGAGCATTTCACCCGGCCGATCGATACGCTCGAAGGCATCGACCAGGTCATGGGCTTTGTCATGCCCTTTGTCCCGGTGCCGGTTGCAGAGAAGCAGGCGCTGCTTGAGACAGTCTCCGCAAAAGTCCGGGCAATGTCGTTTCTTGCGCTCCTTGCAAAAGTCCGGGAGAACATCGATTTCCGGATCGAGGTCGCACAGAAAGTCTCCGAAAAGGTGAGCAAGGCAAACCGCGAGGCGATGCTGCGCGAACAGCTCAGAGTGATCCAGGAAGAACTCAGTCAGATCGATGGCACCGGCCCGGCAGATGACGGGTACCGCGAGAAGATCGATGCGGCAAAGATGCCCGAAGAGGTAAAGAAAAAAGCGCTCGCCGAACTGCGCAAGCTTGAAGCGGGCGGGCCCCAGAACCACGAAGCGCCGGTGATCCGGAATTACCTCGACCTGCTGGTGGGGCTTCCCTGGAAGACTAAAGAGAAGAAAAAGATCGATATCGGCGAAGCGAGGAAAGTCCTCGAACGCAACCACAACGGCCTTGAGGAAGTCAAGAAGAGGATCGTCCAGCACCTTGCGGTCATGAAACTCCGGCACGAGAAGCAGGGATCGATCCTGCTTCTTGCCGGCCCGCCGGGAACCGGGAAGACGAGCCTTGGGAAAAGCATCGCCGAGGCGCTTGGCCGCAAGTACGTCAGGATCAGCCTTGGCGGCGTCCACGATGAGGCGGAGATCCGGGGCCACCGGAGGACGTATGTCGGGGCGCTGCCCGGTCGGATCATCCAGGGGATCAAGCAGGCGGGGACGAAAAACCCGGTCTTTGTGCTTGACGAGATCGACAAGGTCTCGGCCACGTACGCGGGCGACCCGGCAAGTGCGCTCCTTGAAGTGCTCGACCCGGAGCAGAACGCGACGTTCTCGGACCACTACCTCGAGGTTCCCTATGATCTCTCGGACGTGTTCTTCATCGCGACCGCAAACTCGCTTGCGACCATCCCGGCGCCGCTCCTGGACCGGCTGGAGCTCATCGAGATATCGGGCTACACGAAAAACGAGAAGTTTGCGATTGCAAAAGACCACCTCATCCCAAAAACGCTCGAAGAGCACGGTCTTGACGCAAAAAAACTGGAGTTCACCGATGACGCGATCCGCGAGATGATCGAGAAATACACCCGGGAGGCCGGGGTCCGGTGGTTAAGCAAGCAGTTTGCAAAGACCGCACGGTACGTTTCGGAAAAGATCGTCTCGGAAAGCGTTGAGCTGCCGTTTGTGGTGACGCCGGAAAAACTCCCGGAGATTCTCGGGAAAGAAGTCAACCGGCCGGATGTCGCGAAAAAAGATCCGGTGCCGGGTGTCGTCACCGGCCTTGCATGGACACCGGTCGGCGGGGACATCCTCTTTATCGAGGGGACGTTCATGCCCGGGACGGGAAAACTCACGCTCACCGGCCAGCTTGGCGATGTGATGAAAGAATCGGCAAACATCTCGCTTTCGCTCATCCGGTCCCGGCTTGGCACCATCGCGTCGGGATTTAACTTCATGACAAGCGATATCCACATCCATGTGCCCTCGGGCGCGACGCCAAAAGACGGCCCCTCGGCCGGGGTAACGCTCTGCACGGCCCTTGCGTCCCTCATCACCGGCCGGACTGTTGATCCGAAGCTTGCGATGACCGGCGAGATAACGCTGAGCGGGACAGTGCTTCCGGTCGGCGGGATTAAAGAGAAGATCATCGCGGCCCACCGGGCCGGGATCAAACGGGTGATCCTGCCAAAGGAAAATGCCCGGGACTTAAGCGATGTCCCTGAGGATGTCAGGAGCGAACTTGAGTTCGTGCAGGTCGGGACCATCGAAGAGGTCTTTAAAGAAGCCCTCGGTCTCGATCTCCCGCCCCGGCTTGCGGTTGGTGCGGATTCCCGGTGCGTCCCGGCCCGGAACTAAAACATTTTTTGGATTTTTTCCCTCGTGTAATCTCCCGAAGGGATTCGTAGCCTCGTGGGGGCTGCAAATATGCCCGTGTTTTTCAGATCGGGCGACATTTTTTTTAATCCGATGTCTTGCGCGTAAATTTCGTCTGGTTTTTATTCCTGCGCAGTGACAGTAACGATCATGGCGCCCGGTTTTTCCCCTGAGCGGCTGCCAATCTGGCAGCGGATCCTCCTCGGGTTATGCATCCTCGTGTTGATTGCAATAATTCCCGTCGTTGTTACCTCCCTGTTCCCGGGTTCTCCCGGCCCCGGTTCTACACACGGCCCGGTCGCGGTAAAGATCCTTGCAGTTAACGATTTCCACGGGCAGATCCCGGAGGGCCAGTCGCTTGAAAACGAATCCGCGGGAAGTGCCCCGGTTCTGGCCTCGTACCTGTCGCATGCGGCAAACGAAACCCCCGGGGCCGTGACCTTCATCGCACTCCCTGGTGATGTTGTCGGGGCTTCGCCACCGGATTCCGGCCTGCTCCTCGATGAGCCCACGCTCCTGTTCTTCAATGAGTTTGCAACCGGATGTTGCGGTGAGACCTCCGGGTCCTGCACGGAATCGTGCAACATTGTTGCAACGCCGGGGAACCATGAGTTCGACCGGGGCGTAACTGAAATGCTGCGGAAGATCCATGGCGGGAACGGCACGACCACCATAACACACCTGACCGATCCGTACCCCGGGTCACAGGCTGCGTATGTCGGCGCAAATGTGGTCTGGAGCAAAAACCAGACCCCGGTCCTCCCGCCGTACGTGATCCGTAACGCGGGCGGAACAAAGATCGCATTCATCGGCGCCGACACGAGCGAGACCCCGTCTCTTACCGTCCCCGGGGCCACGGACGGGGTCGTTTTCCTCAACGAGAGCGAAGCGATCAACCGGTACGTCACGGAGATCCAGGCGCAGGGAATCCATGCCATCGTTGTCCTCCTTCATGAAGGCGGCAGTCAGGACCCCTACACCGGTCCGACCCGGGAGAACACGACCGTCACCGGCCGGGTGGCGAGTATTGTCAGCTCACTAGACCCGGATGTCGATGTCGTCCTTTCCGCCCATACGCACCAGTTCACCAACGCGTACATCAACAATTCCGGCAATAATCCGGTCCTTGTCACGCAGGCGTACAGTTACAGCAGGGCGTTTGCGGACATCGACATTGCCATCGATCCGGCAACGGACGAGATCGTTGCAAAGTCCGCACAGATTGTCCCGGCGTATGCCGACCAGTACCCGGGCACCGCACCCGACCCGGCTGCTGCAACGCTTCTCCGGAATGCAGATACAGTTGTATCTGCAAAGACCGGAACCGTGGAAGCCGTTTCCACCACTGACATCATGCGCCAGACCAATGCAGCCGGGGAAAGCGCTCTTGGTGACCTGGTTGCGGATTCAGAACGGTCATCGGTCCAGGCTGACGCTGCGTTTATCACGCTCGGTTCGCTGCGTGCCGATCTCAAAAAAGGGAACGTCACCTGGGGCGATCTCTTTACCGTGCAGCCGTTTTCAAACCAGATCTATGCAGTCGGCATGTCCGGCCGCCAGATACGAAACGTTCTCGAGCGGCAGTGGACAGATCCCCTGCCACCGCATTCCCTCGCGGTTTCGGGTCTCACGTACTCCTATGATCCCTCCCGCCCGGCCGGGGACCGGGTGACGGAGGTCAGCGTTGGCGGCGAACTGCTCAATGAATCAAAAACCTACCGGGTCGCCATCGTTTCCTACCTGTATGGTGGCGGTGACGGGTACACGGAATTTGCCAACGCGACCCTCACTGAGCCGGGGCCGCTTGATATCGATGCCCTTTCAGCGTACATATCTGCGCTCCCGCAGCCGGTGAACGTGACCACGGATAACCGGGTCCGGGTTGTATAACGGTATAACCGTACCAATGCCCATCTGACCGGATTGGGGACCGCGTCGGGCCTGAAAATAAAGAAAGGATTTTTTTTAGGATCAGACCGTTGCAGATACGGTCACCGACCCGTTCGCATCGCTGGTGCTCTGCGTTGCGACAAGGTTCCCGTTGTTGTAGATGCTGACCGTCAGCGCGTGAGAGGTCGAGGAATCTCCCTTCTTAAATGTCGCTGTCACGGTTCCTGATGCCGAATCGATTTCGTAGACCCGGGTCCCGGAGTTTTTCACCGTCGTCGTTTCGCCGTTTGCCGTGTAGCTTCCGGAGAAACTGCCAAGATATTCAACCTTGATCGAAACACCGGAGCCTGAAACGGTCACTGGCGTCGTTGCCGTTTTTACTATGGTCGTGGTATCGGAACCAGAGGACGATGAACTCTGGGTGGTTGTTGCCGCTGCTGCGGACGAACCCGAAGAAGAACCTGCGGAACCCGAAGCTGCCGTTCCTCCCGTCCCGCTGAAATAGACCAGGGCCATGACCACAACGACCACGATGCCGATGATCGTGGCGACTGCAACCCACGGGATCTCCGGTGGCCGGCGCCTGCTGCGACCGTGTATCTGCGAATGCATACTGTATTGGTAATCCGTCCGGAATAATATGGGTTGCCAAAACAAACCAGAAGTGGATTACGTGGATTTATAAAAATCCCAAAAGATCCGGCAATTTCTGAAATGCACGGTGCCTGCGTTTACCTGACAAGATCGATAAGTGCTTCGTGCAGGTCATCGTAGGGAACGGCATAACGTTTTGCAAGGATTGCAAGGGCCGCGGGAGGGAGCAGGTTCCCGTCGAACTGCTCTTTTATGATCCGGTTCATTTCGGAAACGATCTCGGTGTCGGGAACTCCCCGCGCCTGTGCAATCCTTGCTATCAGGGTCCCGGCCGGATCGTGCCGTTCAAAAATCTCCGATCCGGGTTTGAACCCCAGCGGAATGGTGACCGTGGCCGGGTCAAAGGCAATAGTATAGACCCCGTTGTCGAGGGTCACCAGACCCTCTTCTGTGGCACGGTCAAGAAGCTCGGCTGCCTTGTCCTTGCTCAGCCACTTCCGGTCAAACGCGTAGTAGTAGATCAGCTCGTTCTTGCGCATCGCGGTTTTCCGGGTGTTCCGGAACGGTGCTGCAACGGTTATCTGGAGCGTCACGGTGTCGTACCAAGCAGGATCTTTTTGACATCCATCGCATCAAGGCCTTCACTTGCGTCGGCTTTTGTAATGGATATGTCGGTACAGTCTTTCTGGTCGGTGAGCCGTACATAAAAGGCATCGTTTGCAACCGGGACTTTTCCGCCACCGCGCAGGGCAAGGGCGAGCACGGATACCCGGATGTCTGCCTCTTCAGTGACCGTACCCTGACGGAGATCGTTTGCCGTGATCTCGCCAAACTCGGCACGGGTGACTGCAATCTCTATCTTGAGTTTAATCCTGACCAGCTCTTTCCCGGTCGTCTTGGTGCATTCATGTCCGTTGAGATCCGCAATGTACCGGAGTGTCTCGTCAAATGGCATTCCCATTCTGAATGAGAGATCAGACTGGTGCGGGTACAGGTAGTAGATCCTCCTCATGATTACACTATGAGGTAGTCAAACAAAAAAAAAGATTGCCCGGCCCGGGTTGGATGCGGTCTTGTTTTTTTGTCAGCTGATGTGCCGGATGCCACCGGTACCGTACCAGATTTTCTGCGGGCCGGTAAAACGTGATCAAAAAAGATATCGGGAAGATAATTTTATGCGAGTAACACCGCGTTGATGGTGCCTTCCTGCCCGGGGCGGCTCATGATGCGGGCGCGGCCGAGTTCGGTCCTGATGATTGCGCCCTTGGTGAGCAGGTTACGCCGCACATAGTTCGGGTTTGCACCGTTCTCTTCCACGGTCTCGATCTTGACTTTCTTCGTCTCGCCGTTTGCCAGGTTGGTGACGTTTGCGAACTGCGCACGCATCGCCCGGACCTTGGTGTTCCCGCCCATCGTGCGGATGATCTTTGTCCGGTCATCGCCGATATGGGTGTCTGCGGGTGCGAGCCCGACTTCAAATCTCCGCTTTCCCTGTGCCGGCCGGCGCCTGCCACCAGTCACTTTCCGAATTGATTCTCCCTGCCAGAGCATGGTGTAACTTCCTTTTTTTTTATCTTTTTTCAGAACTTTCGTTTCCGAAAATGGTGCTCTATATATTCCTTTCAGAGTTATTTAAACTATTTCCTGATCTCTTCGTCCGATCCGGTCGTTTTTGATCCGATTTTATGAGAGTATGCTGTCGAGCAGCTGCGCGACGTTCTCGCCGGTTTTCATGTTGGTCCGGAAAACCGGCATCGTGGGGTTGTACCGGTGGATGTCGGTTTCCATCCGGTCGAGATTTGCCCCGACAAACGGCGCAAGGTCTACCTTGTTGATGACCGCGATCGTACAGTCACGGAACATCATCGGGTGCTTGTTTACCACGTCGTCGCCTTCGGTCGAGCTGACGACCACGATCCTCTTTTCAGCGCCGAGCTTAAAATCGGTCGGGCAAACCATGTTTCCCACGTTCTCGATAAAGAGAATATCGATATTGTCGAGCGGGAGGTGGTCGATCGCGTGTTCGACCAGGTGGGCGTCAAGGTGGCATTCCTTGCCGGTGTTGGCGTTGTAGGCCGGGATGCCAAGTGATACGACCCGCTTGAAATCGTCGTCCCCGTACACATCCCCGGCAATGGCGCCGGCCCGGAGTCCCCGCTCTTTTAAGAGCGGGACAAGGCGTTCGATGAGTGCGGTTTTCCCGGATCCAATGGCGCCAAGCAGGTCAAACGCCCTGATACCGTGCTCTTTTAAATGCTCGGCATTTTCATGGGCAATCGTGTTGTTGACGTCGTACACATCCTTCTCAATCCTGACGTCGATATGATGCATGGTAATTATGTGGGAGCGGACAGTGTTTATATCTTGACCCACAAACGTTCTTATATAATGGAAAAAGGCGAGTGCATTCTGTATCCCTGCTATTTTAATGCGTCCCTCTCGCGTGCGGAGGGTCGGCGGGTCCCGGTGAAATTTGGGGCAAAGGGACCGGTCGCAAACGATATCGGGCGTGCACTCAGCAAAGCCGGGATTTCCTGCGAGATCGAGGAACATCCTCACCCGGCCCACTGGGCCCGGCACGAAGGCCGCGTCATTGTGCAGTGGCCCGGGACGAAAAGCGAGCTTATTAAGAAAGTGGTGCAGCGTCTGGAAGTGCGCAGATGAGCGGGCTTTGCGATCTTCATACCCATACTATCCTGTCCGATGGCGATATGCTGCCGACAGAACTTATCCGGAGGATGGCGGTGATGGGCTATACGACCGTTGCGATCACCGACCATGTCGATACCTCAAATGCGGTATCCGTAGTAAAAACCCTTCTCGATGTACGGGAATCGGCATGTATCTACGGTGTCCGGCTTCTCTGCGGTGTTGAGATAACGCATGTGCCGCCGTCACAGATTGCGGCGGTTGCCCGCCAGGCACGCGAGGCCGGGGCAGATGTGGTGGTCGTCCATGGCGAAACCACCGTGGAACCGGTGGCCCCCGGGACAAACCATGCGGCATGTCTGTGTCCTGATGTCGATATCCTTGCCCACCCGGGTTTTATCACGATTGAGGATGCGCAGCTTGCAGAAAAAAACGGGGTGGCGCTTGAGATAACTTCGCGGGGTGGGCACAACCGGACAAACGGTTATGTTGTGAGGATCGCACAGGAAACTTCGTGCCAGCTTGTCGTGGACTCCGATGCCCACACTCCCGGTGACCTGCTGGATGAAAAGAGCCGGATGAACGTTGCCATGGGTGCGGGTCTTTCGGAAAAAGAGGCAGCCGGCCTCATGTCTTTAAGCATCGACCGGTTCCTCGATTCCTGAAATTTCTATTTATACTTTCACGCAACGCTTAAATAGGGTTCAGACCTACATATATAGATTACTAAATATCCTTTAGCCGATTGTATCTTTCCCGGAGTTGTTGTGTGAAAGTTGTTGGTCGAGCGGTGAGCACCTATGGCAGCAGGATGCTCATCATCCGGTGCGATGCGGCGCAGCTCCCGGGACTGTACAGCGAGGTGACGGACCGGAGGACAAAGCCCGTGGGCAAAATCCAGGACATTTTCGGGAGCGTGAAAGCTCCCTGTGCCCTTGTCCTCTGTCATGGTCCGTGCGATGTACGGCCGAATGAAAAACTCTTTGCAAAGGAGCCCTCCCCCGCGCGGACTCCGGCACAGAACCCCCAGAGAAATCAGGCAAAACAGCACTACCAGAAACGATGGTGAATCCGGATGCAGGAAATTGAAAAATTAAAACTTCTCCAGAAAGAACGGGAAGATCTCAAATCGCGTATCAAAGTCAAGGAGCAGGAGAAGAAGGCAGAGAACCACACCGAGACGGTCTGTCCTGAATGTGGCAGCCGGCAGCTCGTCCATGATTACGAGCGGGCAGAACTGGTCTGCCAGAGCTGCGGTCTTGTCATCGATGATGATTTCATCGACCGGGGCCCCGAGTGGCGTGCCTTTGATCACGACCAGCGAATGAAGCGGTCGCGTGTCGGCGCCCCGATGACCTTTACGATCCACGATAAGGGTCTTTCCACTATGATCGACTGGCGCAACCGGGACTCGTACGGCCGTGCGATCTCGTCAAAGAACCGCGCCCAGCTCTACCGTCTCCGCAAGTGGCAGCGCCGGATCCGTGTCAGCAATGCGACGGAACGAAACCTTGCGTTTGCACTCTCCGAACTTGACCGTATGGCCTCGGCACTGGGTCTCCCGCGAAACGTCCGTGAGACCGCAGCCGTTGTATACCGTGACGCGGTGGACAAGAACCTGATCCGCGGCCGGAGCATTGAAGGTGTCGCGGCAGCAGCGCTGTATGCCGCCTGCCGGCAGTGCAGCGTCCCCCGTACGCTCGATGAGATCGCAGAAGTGTCCCGTGTCTCAAGAAAGGAGATTGGCAGGACATACCGGTTCATCTCCCGTGAACTCGGCTTAAAGCTCCTCCCGACCTCCCCCATCGACTACGTGCCCCGGTTCTGCTCCGGTCTTACCTTAAAAGGCGAGGTCCAGAGCCGGGCAGTCGAGATCCTGCGCCAGGCCGGGGAACGTGAGCTGACCAGCGGCAGGGGTCCGACCGGTGTCGCGGCAGCCGCAATCTACATCTCCTCCATTCTTGGCGGCGAGCGGCGCACCCAGCGCGAGGTCGCAGAAGTCGCCGGTGTCACCGAAGTCACCATCCGGAACCGGTACAAGGAGCTCGCAGAGAAGCTCGACATTGAGATCATTCTCTGATCCTCATTTTTACAGGGTCCTGCCGGACCGGATGGGCCGGCCGGAGCAACAACTATATTCCATCCGCAAAAGAACAGTTATACCGCAGTTTACGGGCTCGTAGATCAGGGGTAGATCGCTACGTTCGCAACGTAGAGGCCGCGGGTTCAATTCCCGCCGGGTCCATGCCTTCTTTTTCAAGGGGTTTGTCTTTTTGGTTTTTCTGCATACGGACACGGTCAGGTTTCCCCGGGCCCTCTCCCTTCTGCGAGCTCTTGTAGTATTCCCTGTGCCGGACTTTTTTTGCCGGCAAAAGATCCGTGGGACCCGGGCGGCCCGGCAGTTCTGGCAGAATTTTTGTAACGTCATGAAAAATTCACGACGGAATTAAAAAAACCGGGTTTGATTATAATCCATAATCTGGATTACAATCCCTCGTATGGATGCAAATTCAAAACCATTTTCACACCCGGAAAAAAATCCGGAATTTTTTTTTGGCCGGGAAAAAATGGTTTTAGGTATGAAAAAGAATCTGCCCGTTACTTTGTCGTGAGCGTTTTTACTTCGCTTTCAAGTGTCTCTTTTAAGCGCTGCACAGCATCGTTTAAGTCATTTGTTGTAGTGACGGTAAACTGGTTGTCCGTCTTGACATCGTGGTAGGTTACGGTGAATTCGATCTGCCCGTCCTTTCCTTTCTTTGGTTCTATGATGAGTTTTACCATGGATAATCCTCCGGCAGTCCGGAAGGATTCCCGTGAATTCCCCCGGATAACTGCAATAATCATGGGAATGGAATTTTAAAAAAACCTGCCGGTCCCGGCGCATCCTGCCTGTTTTTTAAAAAGCACTGGGTAAATATAGGAAACGCGTACCAGTTTTAACGGAATAACGTGCTCACAACCGGTGAAAATATGATAACTCTGTCTCGCTCACTATCTGTTTGCGGGGTGATGCTGTGCCTTGCCCTGCTCATTATGGCCCCTGCCTCTGCGGCATCGGTGGCCGTGTATGGCGAACCCGGGGGACTCAACATGAGCCTCCACCAGGACGTGTTTTCGGTAGCCTGCTCGCTTCCGGGCTCTGCGGGGTCCGAACTTGATGCAGGCCAGGCCTGTTTTACCAACACATCTGCTGATGTACTCATAATATACGGCGACCCGGGTTATTCCCTTGCAACTGTTGCAAACATAAGCAATGCCGTGGCATCCGGGAAGATTCTTATTACTGGTAACGGCGACCTGGCAAAGTTTTCCGACATCCTCCCGGTCCGGTCGGCCGGGACCGCAAACGGCAGCCTGACCCTCTCGGTTACCGATCCTTCTGCGGCGGTTTCAGCTGATGTGTTTGCCGGTCTTCCTGCGGAATATCCGAATACAACCCTTGTTTTTACCCGGACCGCATATGCCGCAAAGGATGGTGCTGTGACCCTGATGAGTTTTGACAACGGCGACCCTGCGGTGGCCTATACCCGCTATGGCAACGGATACGTGATCGCGTGGCTGCCCCCGGCGGATGATGCCTACCTGACCTCCACCGAGGCAGACCTCATTGGTGAGCGCCTGGTGACCCGGCTGCTTGCGCTGCGGACCATTACTACCGCTGTACCTGCTACTACGCAGACGGTGACTGCTGCCACAACCCCTGCCGACACAAATGCTGCGGCCGCGACAACGACACCCTCAGTACCGGCCGTGACCGGTGAAAGCTTTGGCAATGTTTCGGTGTACTCGTCCCCGCTTGGCGCGTACGTGTACGTTGATGGTGTGTACAAGGGGATTGCACCCTGCAACCTGACCGATATATCCGCAGGGAGCCATGCGCTCAAGCTTGCGCTCACGGATTATTACAACTACGATACTTCGATTACGGTTATCGGGGGCGGGACCATTACGGCCTTCGGGTCGCTTGATCCCCGGGCGAGTGCGACGGCCGTTGTAACAACCTCCGTGCCTACGGTGACGGTGACCGAGGCATCCACAATCTGGTCCAGCCCCACGGTAGTTGCGGCGATTATTGCACTGATGACCGCTGTTATCGGCGCAACGGTCACGCTTTTCACAATCTACCATAAGCACAAATAGGATCCCGGATGGGCGTCCCTTTTTTGGAGCCGGATCGAATGCAGATCAGTAACAACTATAAGTAAGCCGCAGAAAAAGTATATGCCACACAACAGGGGCTCGTAGATCAGGGGTAGATCGTCACGTTTGCAACGTGAAGGCCACGGGTTCAAATCCCGTCGAGTCCATCGTTTTTCTTACTTTTTTTATCCTGATGATTCGTGCGGTCGCTTTTGCGGCGGTGGCGGTCACGTGGCATATTCATGACTGTATAACGCCCGTTGCCGGTCCCCTCTGAAAAATGAACCGGGTAAAATCCCCAAAAAAGAGAGTATTTTCGTTTAATCGATCCAGTCAAGCAGTTTTGTCTTTGAATCGGTTTCGCCCTTTTTGATCAGTTTGATCTTGACTTTCTTGATCGCCTCGTCCGCGGGGGAGGGGGGAAGCTGCACCGGTGCGGGTCTTTCGTATTTCCCATAATCCAGGTAATTGTCGGAACGGTCATCGCCAACCGTAATCTCCTGGATTGACGGGGCGGTCTCTTCGTTTCGGGGGAGTGGTTTTACCTGCACGACCGTCCGTATGGCGGGAGCCGGTGCCCGGGTTTCCTGCACGTCATCGGCCGGCAGTGTCTCGGGAAGGATCAGCGGCACCGGTGCAGCCTTCATGACCGGGGGAGCCTGGTACGCGGGCTGGGGGTTCACCATGACCGGTAGTGTGGCAGCCCCTCCCGATCTCTGGAGGAGAAAATCGACAAAATCCTCGACCTCCCGGCGGTCCTGGGGGGAGAGGCGATCCAGTTTGTTTTCCAGGGAATCCATGATGTGAGGTCTGATCGGTGAATTAACGGATGAGGTATTCTTCTATCTCTTGTTGTTCGTATTTAAGAGAAATGTACTTCCCGAAAACCAGTTTTTTGGGGGTAAGGGTTTTATTTAGTCCCAAATGTGCTGGTACCCGCGTTTTTTAACCGGACTGCCGTTTGCGGTAACGGTTTTTTCTGCCACCGCCCGGCCGATGACCGTATATGAGACGCCCGGCACCGGGTGGCGGTCCGGAGGAATGGTGAAGATGAGTTCGTAGTCCCCGCCGCCGTACAGGGCAAGGTCGAGGGCCTGTGGCTCCGGGATCCCCGCCGGGCGCGGGATCTTTTCAGGATCCAGGGAAAACCCGCAGTCATTGACGGTCATCAGATCGTAGAGCGAGAGGGCAATCCCGTCGCTGTCATCCATCATGGCAGAGACCCCGGCCCGGGCAAGGGCTTTTCCCCCGGCAACCCGGGGCTGCGGTTCGAAGAGTTCCTTTTCAAACTGTCTGTACCCGTCAAGCCAGGCCTGGGCCTGCCCGGGGGTGCCGGTGATGCAGACAAGGTCCCCGGCCCGGGCCCCGGTCCGTTGCGCCAGGTGCGCCCGGTCCGCAATGCCAAGGCCGGTGGTGACGACCGTGAGTTCTGCATGATGATCGATATCGCCGCCAATGATCGCAGCGCCGAACTTTTTACAGCAGTCCTGCGCACCCTGCATGACGCCGGCAAGGTGCTCCCATTTATCGAGCCCCGCCGCGATAAGAATGTACTTCGGGTCGGCACCCATGCTTGCGATGTCGCTGATGGTGACCGCCGCGCACATCCACCCGATCTGCCAGTCGGTCATCCCGTCCACAAAATCCGTTGTTTTATGGAGCATGTCGGTGGTCGCCACCATCACCTTGTCACCGCACGGGAACATGGCGCAGTCGTCCCGGCAGTTCTCTTCACCAACAATGCCCATCACGGTCTTTAAGAGTTCACGGTCGTCCATGGCAAGCCCCTCCACCCTTTTTTACTTCTTTACCCCGTTCGCTCTTGTACTCTTTGAACATGTGCTCGATGCTCTCCGTTTTTCTCTCACGCTCGAACTGTGCATGTATCTCCTGCCAGCGGGCAAGTGCAGAATCGAGCATGTCCTTTGGTGCAAACCCCTTCTTTCCTTTTACCTGGACACTTGTGTCGGTACAGGAGAGAAGCGGGATCCGGGCCTCAAGAAAAGCCGGGCGGATCCCGGGGTCGCCTTCCCGGAACACCGTGTCGGGGACAATCACTGCCCGGACCCTGATATCGGCGAGATCTTTTACGATGCTCCTCCCCCATCCGTCAGTGCGCTGAACAGACACAATATCGCCTTCGTTTATCCCGGTATCCTCCATGAGCCGGCGCAGTCCCTCTTTTGTGAGTGCGTCCAGTACCCTGACCGGAACGACATCGTCTTCCCGGGAGAGTTCCGCAAAGGTACGGATCCGGTCAACCTTTTTTGTGAGTGTGCGGGTATGGCGCTCTTCTATCCTGAGCCGTTTTTTGAGGCTCTGGATGATTGCGTCCCGTTTTGCAATCTCGGCGTCTTTTGCGACCTGTACGTCCCGTTTTTCGTGCGCTGCCCGAAGTCTCCCCTGGAGCCGGTGGATCTCGTACTCTTTTGCCGTTATCTCTTCTTCGAGTTCGGTAACATACGTGCGCAGGCGCTTGACCATACCGTCGAGGACCCGGATCCGCTCGTCATGCTGTGCGGCAACCGGGGCTGCCGGGATTTCTGCTGCCGGCTCCGGTGCGACCGCGTTGATTTCGAGAAGAACCTGATCGAGCGCCTGCCCCCGGATCACCCGGGCCCGGACCTCGTCGAGATCGTGCCCCGGGGGAACGCGCTTGATGAGGTTTCGGAACTTGTTCTGGTACTGGAGGAATGCATCGAGCGCAGCGGAGAGGGCATCCCGCTCGTGGACATTTGCGTAGGGGAAGCCCCCGGTAAGCGAGAGTTTTGCCTCGACGCTTGTATCCTGCTTTGGCGTGTAAGCTATCGCAGAAAATGCCCGGCGGATCTTCTCGACCGAGTACGGCATTTCATGGACATCGGATGCCACGATCAGGGGTTTTCCCGAACGGTAGAGTGCTTCGATGACCCCGGACATGGTGATCTGCCGCGAACTTTCGAGGTGGACAAGGTTCCCGTCAAGGTCAATTGCGGCAATCGCGGTCGTCGTCCCCGGGTCGATCCCGACGATCAGGTTCCGGGGTTTTCCCGAGAGCGGCCGGTACCGGATCCGTTCGAGACGCTTGCCGCTGATCCTGACCTGGACGTCCGCCCCCCGGTACATGGAAACCGGGACCTGTCCCCGGGCGGCAAAGACCCTGAAGGACACGCGGCTGCACCCGCCAAACGCTTTTGTCTCTTTTTTCTCGTACCGGAGCCCGGCTGCGGAGAGCTGCATTTCGATCTCCCGGCCTTTGAGCTGGACTGCGCCGTGGATCTTCCGCACGTACCGGTTCTGGCTCCAGCCGCCCCGGCCCGGTGACCGGTGCCGGCTGACCACGACCGCGCTCTCGTTTTCAAACGCGATCACCTCCGCCCCGGCGCCAAGCGATGCAACTTTTGCGGTGGTTCGGGCTTCGGCAAAGGGATCGAACTTGTCAAAGCTGATGTTGAAGCGTGCGGCAACTTTCCCCAGCGACTCTTTCTTTTCACCCCCGGTTACCTGCACGAGTTTTGTCTGCGGGGGAAGGCCCTGCAGGAAAAAGAAGAGTTCGTGCTGGTCGGCGGCTATCTCCTGGAGGCTGTCGACAGCGAGGATATCGGGCTGCTCTTCGGCAAGGAGCCGGAAGAGCCGGAACATCGAAACCGTGCTTTCGCTTTCGATAACCGGGCCGTCCATGCGGATAAGGGCATACATCGGTCGGCGGGACTTCGAGCGCACCGACCCTTTGATGATATCTATCCCGAATACTTTCAGCCGGTCACGCATCGCATCGCATCCCCGGGGTCATACAAGAGTTTGTATTTCCGCACAAAGAAGGCGAGGATATTGCTGATATCCCGTTCAAGGATGGTATCTGCATTGGGGTGGCTGGTTTCCATCCACTGTGGCCAGTCGATAATCACGCATTTCCCGTTTTCGACAAGGATGTTGTATTCCGAGAGATCTGCATGGATTACGCCCTTTTTGTAGGTTTGTTTAATGTTTTCAAGGATCTCGTCAAGGGTGGTTTTTGGGTCGGAAAGTCTGCACCGGCTTAAGCTCTGCCCGTCAATAAGTGACATCGCGACCGCATTCCTGTTCTGTGCGATAGGGAGAGGGACCGAGACATCCGGGTGGAGTTTTGTAAGCGCCGCAAACTCCCGCTCTGCCGAGAGCCGGGAGGCAAGGAGCCACGGACAGCTGCCGGTTTCAGGGATGTAGTCCCGTTTGACCCGGGGGGTGTTAAATGACCGCTGGCCCACCCGGTGGAATTTTATCGCGAGGGGCCCAAGGCCGAGGGCTTCGTACACGACGGATTCCTTTCCCTCGCCGATCTTTGAGCCGAGGGCAGAGATCGTCCCTTTCCGGGTGAGCGTGGTGAGTGCCAGCGTGTCGTACCCGCCAAAGACCAGGGCATACCCGTCATACGGGACGGCATTGAACCTCACCATCCCCCACGCGATGAGCCGGGACAGCCGGTAGTTGACCTCGGATTCAGAGAGCCCGGTAGCCTGCTGGAGGTTTTCGAGCGGCACCCATTCGTAGCGCTTCATCATACGTTCGAGTGCGGAGAGGATCGTTTTCTCGTACTTGTGCAGGCCTCGGATATGCTCCGGTGAGACAACCATGGTTGTATTGAGTGGTTATGCCCCGGACTATAAAATCATGGTCACCGTGCAGTTCTCCGACAGAACAGCACAAGCTTAAACATCTCTGCTCATCCACCTCTGATCGACAGATCCCTATGCAGTGTGACAAGTGCCGGCACGAGGCGTTCGTTTTCCAGCCATATTCTGGCCTTCATCTCTGCCCCGATCATTTTATCCGTGACCTTGAGGCAAAGGCCAAGCGGACGATCCGCCTGCATGGCTGGCTCAGGCCCGGCGACCATATTGCGGTCGTGCTCACGGGCAGCCCGGCAGATTTCGCCCTCCTCTCGTTTTTGAAAAAACTGACCGGCAGGCGGCGGGACGTCAGGATCTCTGCGTTAACCGTCGATCCCGGTATTGGCGGCTTCGCGGTTACGGGATATGCCAAAAGAACTGCCGATTCCTGCGGTTCTGTATTATTTACCGGGTCGTTTGCCGTCAGGTACGGCATTACCCTGGATGAGATCGCACAACGGGAGGGACCGGCAGATGCATGCAGCGCCTGCCGGGTGCTCCGAAACGATCTGATCGGGGAAATTGCACGGGAGCACGGGGTGACCCGGTGCGCTTTTGCAGGGACGCTTGATGACTGCGCCGGAGCTTTTTTTTCCGGGATGCTTAAGGGCACACCGGAGAAGGCGTTTGTGTCCTGCGATACCGTGGGGATAACCCGCATGCCGGTCATCAGCCCGTTTGAAGAGGTTCCGGGTGTGGAAGTTGCCCGATATGCAGAACTGCTCCCGGAATATTCCCCTCTTGCAGAAGAGGGCAAATGTGTGCCAAACCCCTGTCCCTATGAATGCTCCGGCTCGTTTGAAAAAGAAATGAGCTCGGTGCTGGAAACATTTGACCGAAAACACCCGGCGACAAAATTTGCCCTGGCAAACCTTGCCCGGACCCTTGCCGGCATACCGGGAGGCAAAGACCGGACAGTGGTCTGCCCGTCCTGCAAAAAGCCGCTTGAAAACGGGAACTGTTACGCCTGCGGTGTCCGCAGGAACTACCGAAAGGAGATCGGAACATGACCGACAAGAAGAGTGTCATCTGGCGGATCATCCGCACATCGTCAGAGATGCGTATCCTGATCTACTTTATCCTGTTCTGCCTCATGATCGCCGTTTTTACGGTAATTTTTCATAACATTTACCCCCAGTACGAGGGAATCCCGGTCGACTGGTCGGAGTCGTTTTTGTTTGTCATCCAGACCTTTACGACGACAGGTAGCATGCTCCCTATAACATCCGATCAGATGACCCTGTTTTCCTCATTTACCATGCTCACCGGCGTTGTCATGCTGTTTATGGTCATCCCCCTGTTTCTTACCCCGTATATTGTTGCCGTTTTAAAATCGACGCCGTTAAAGAAGATCCCGCGCAGGCTTTCCGGTCATATTGTCATCTTCGGCTATGGCGAGCTTGCCGGAACCCTGGTAAAAAGCCTGGTTATCTCCGACCGGGACATTGTCATCATCGAGAAAGACGAGCAGAAAGCCGGTGAGATATCCCGGGAAAACCTCCGGCAGGCATATGTGCTCTGGGGGGAGTACGACAATCATGCCACCTGGGAGAAAGCCGGGATCAGGACTGCGGATTACGTGATCATCTGCGAAAAGGAAAAGCCTGCGGCAAACCTGATCCTCGGGATGCGTCCTCTCACCCGTGCCCGGATAATATCCGTTGTCGACCGGCTTTCGTTTGAACGGTACATGCGCTACGCGGGCTCTGATTACGTGGTTTCTCCCAAGCATGTCACCGGCCGGATTCTCGCCCGGCATACCGTTGCCGGACCGGGTGTTGCCATGGACCTGGCAGTTCCGGGGCTTGACCGTCTCACTCTTGAAACCGATGATCCCAAAAAAGAACTCCGGTTCATTCACGTGCCGGTCCTTTCGGGAAGTCCTGCGGTGGGAAAAACCCTCCGGGATCTGGATCTCCTCAAAAAGTACGGGGTGATTGTTCCCTGTCTCTGGAGACAGGGGGAGTTCATATCCGACCCGGATCCCGGGATTATGCTTGACCGAAGTTCGTCCCTTTTTATTTTTGGCCGGGCTGGCGAGGTCAGCAGGGTAATCAGCGAAGTGTTCGGGGCTGGCAGGGTGGAGTCCGGTCATGCCGTCATTGCCGGGTTTGGGGATGTGGGCTCGGCGGCATATAACGAGCTGGTGGCTTCGGGTATTCCCTGTGTCGTGATCGATGCCGTACCCCACGATATCGACCAGGTGACGGGAAATGCCGAGGATGAGGAAACCCTCAAAGCCGCACGGATTGCGGAAGCCCGGTTCATGGTGGTCACGCTCGGCAGCGATGATGTAAACATCTTTGCAACGCTCATGGCACGCAATCTTAACCCGGATATCCGCATCCTTGCCCGGGCAAATGAAACATCCTCGGTCGACAGGTTGTACCGGGCCGGGGCGGATTATGTTGCCCTGCAGCCCCGGATCGGCGGCCAGACTATTGCCCGGATCGTGCTTGAAGGAACCCTCACGGTCATGATCGATCTCCCCAATGGCGAAATGGTTGCATTAAAGCAGGTGAATTTCCGTGGTGTGCGCATGGTGCGGGAGATTGCGGAAGACAGCGGGGTAACGATTCTCGGGATCGAAGCGCCATCCCGGGTTATCGTTGCACCCTCCGGAAACCAGGAGATCCGGGGCGGCGATACGCTTATTGTTGTGGGGGACAGCAGGCGGCTGAAAAAATTTATCCGCATCCTCTGAAAGATGCTATCCTAATCATACCCAACAAATCAGATCTTGAGAACAGCAGGACTGACAAAGGGATTGTAACCATGACAGAAGAACTTGCGTGCAGGATGGGCCGGGTCGAACAGATGATACGGTATGCGTACTGGAACAGCGGATGCACCGGTATTGTCGTTGGCGTGAGCGGCGGGGTTGACTCTGCTGTCGCCGCGGCATACTGCTGCCGGGCGGTGGGCCCGGAAAAAGTCCTTGGGCTGACACTCCCCACATCGGTGAGTAACCCCAAAGACCTGGAAGATGCTGCCGCGCTTTGTTCCCTGCTTAAGATGGAGCACCGGGTGATCTCCATCGACCCAATGCTTGAAGCCTTCCGGACACTCCCGGAGTTTAAGGAGACGCCGTATCTTCTCGGGAACCTCATGGCCAGGATCAGGATGACGGTGTTGTATTATCATGCAAACCGCGATCACCGGCTTGTGTGCGGCACATCCAACCGGAGCGAGTACATGCTCGGGTACTGCACCAAGTATGGGATAATGCTGCTGACGTCCAGCCGATTGTCCACCTGTACAAAACCGAGGTATACGAGATGGCCCGGGAGATGAAAATTCCCCTGGCGATCCTCGAAAAAGCCCCGTCTGCCGGGCTCTGGGAAGGCCAGAGCGATGAGGGTGAGATTGGCTTGTCCTATGCCGATATCGATACGGCACTCAAAAATCTCGAAGCTAACAACTGGAAGGCGGTCACGCAATCGGAAGAACAGGTGCTTGCCCGGGTCCAGAAGAATTCCCACAAGCGGATTGCTGCTTCTAGCCTTCTAAAAGCCCGGTAAATATATCTGCATATTTTTCCGGTTCGTTTAAGAAACGCAGCATCTCCGGCCGATGGATGAGCGGATAGATCGGGCCGGTGATGGGTTTTTGACTTTCCTCAACTACCCTTATCTCCGGGACATCCGGGTAATAGGGGTTTTTTACCCGTTTCCCGTCAGTTAATACATAATACGCGGCCCCGTGTAGCATTTCGTATTCCCGGTACTCGCTTTCAAACACCGTCGAGACGATGTTTGCCATGACAAGTACCCGGCTTTTCGACGGGTTAATCGATACATGGCCATAGCCCGGGGGGATGATCACGCAGTCTCCGGCTCCGGCGGAAACAAGAACGATATCAGCAAGATCGTGCGACTGGAGGAGGAACTGTGCCTCGCCGTCAATGACCTCGTACAGTTCAGGATACCCGGTTCCTGCCGGATCCTGCGGATGGTAGTGTCCTTTTGTCTTGACAAACTCACCGCAGAGGTCAAAGGAGGGGATGACGGTCATGTCGTAGCGGAGCCGGTGGGCGGCAAGGATCCGACGGTCTTCCCCGGAAAGTGCCAGGTCACGGTACATGTAATACAGGGGGGCATCTTTCTGGCAGCCGGGATCTGCAAGAACGGTGCGCATATCGTTTACCGTCCGTATCCCGGGTACCGGAAGTTCCCCCTCCCAACCGTACTTCATTTTAGTAGCCCTCATATGCAGGAAAGAATATTAACGGCGCAGTCCACGGGACGGGCGCACGAAAAATCCCTGACACTCAAAAACCGCAGACTTACCGCTGGTTGTTGTACTGATTCTCTATTGCATAGTATAAAGCGCTGTCATTTCGGGTTCCGAACGTGTTGCGGGTTCGTGGACCGGAGGTTCTTGCAGGACCGTGCGGGATATTTGCCCCGGGACGTGTTATGCGGCACTCAGTCGCGAGTATCATACCGATCAGCAGTTTAGTAATCGCGGATTTCGCTCATTTTGCGGATATCCATCATGCCTTTCATGGCCTGGGTCTTGACCCACCGTCCCCCTTCCCGGATGGCAGCCATCGGGTTAGTTCCGCCGACTGCTGCGATCGAGACAAACTGCGGGCTCCCCGGCACCCCCAGCAGGGGAACGTTTGGGACTCCCACTTCAAGAATCCCGGTAAACGGGCTCTCGGCAAGATCGTCAAGGACACGTTCCACGAGCGGTTCGGCCTCCATATGGAACTCACGGACATTTGCAAGGATGTTTCCGCTTCCCGTGCGCATCACGTTATTGACCGAGGTTATCTGCTGGGAAATGAGCACCTGGAGGGGATCTATTGTCGTGTACTCGTACATGATGATATGGGTAAACCGTATAGGGGTGCGATCGGCGATCTCCACAACGCCGCCTCCGATGGGGTTGATCGGGACACCCCGGCGGATCAGGATCCCGTCCAGAGTAATGCTGCAGATAGTACAGATGGCAGTACACCCTGCCGGTACGACGTAATCCGAAACCTTTTCACCCTCGTTATAGAATTTCACAAGGCCGCTGACGGAAACACCGGTTTTGTATGCGTCCCTGATAATAGACACCGCGTATTCGAAATCCTCGTTTTTCACCAGGGACAGATTGTAAACAACGTCGCCTTTCCCCTCAACCGGATCGAACGTCACCTTCATTGCGTAATCGTCAATGCTGTGGTTGACAAATTTGAGAGGCCGGGTCATTACACTAATCTTCGGATATTTCAATAGAAAAATTGTTCTATAAGCCCATAGCAATCTATAAATGATGGAACACGATATGCGGGAAAAAGCCAAGAATGCGATGCGGCTCATTCTTGAAGCAGCGCGTTTTGAAGTCGAAGAGGTGGACGACCCGCTGGATCTCTCCGCGGTCCGGGAGGGGGAAAGCCTCCTTGTACTTTGTTCAAACGATGCTGAGGTGATCCAGCAGTTCGACAAGACCAATTACAGCCTGATGGTCGAAGACCAGGAGATGACCTGCAAAAAGCTTCTTTTTACTCTCGACAAGGGAGTTGTTACGACAAACTGCATCCAGTGGGGGATTGACGAGTTTGTCCGGTACACGGGGGAAGCAGTCCTCGCAGATATTGTCGAACGCGAACTCACGCTCGACCTCTCCCCGGAGAGCGGGAAATCCAGAAAGAAGGTTGCCCCGACAGTCTCATCCGCAGATGCCTCTGCACCTGAAGAGGCGGCAGAACCGGAAAATTCGGGGATCTCACTGTTACATTTCCCGGTGAAACTCAACGAGCAGGCGGCTATGCGCACCGCGGGGATCCAGGGGGTGGCAAAGCTCCGGTTTATACCCTATTACCTGATCCATTACACGAGTTCGGGGGAGCAGGTGTACAAGGACCGGAGGATCCCGTTTGATGCCGACGGCTGGGGTGCGATCAATGCCATCAACGGGATAAAGATCGACCTCGACGGGTCCAAGATTGAAGAAAACGAGATCCCCGGGGAGGCCGAAGTTGCCGATGTCCATATCACAAAAGAGGAAGCAAACGAACGGATGGTCACCGAGCTCATCGAGCGCCTTACCCAGAAAGTCCGGATCAAGCAGGAGAAGGGCGATGCGATCTTCTACGAGGAAAAAACCCTGAAACCGGACCGGAAGAATATCGCGGTCGATACCCGGCAGGTCTACATCCCGGTCTGGCAGATCCGGGGGAAGAAGATCATCGAGATCAATGCATACACCGGGGAACGCCTGTCCGAACCGATGGACGAGGGCGTCGAGGTATTCTAATCTCTCCCGCATGATCGTTGTTCTTGGCGGCGGACCGGCCGGACGGTATGCCGCCCTCAGGCTTTCCGGGGCAAAAAGGAAGGTTGTGCTTGTCGAACCAAAGGGGGTTTCCCGGGGGATCGGCGGGCAGTGCCTCCATTTCGGCTGCATGCCGGTCTGCGCATTAAACGATCTTTCCCGTATCCTCGTGTCGGTGCGCAGGTTCCATGAATCCGGCATGGTGGATTCTGTTCCTTCCCTTGATTTTTCCCGCATTCTTTCTGAAACGCAGGCAGTCCAGGAAAAAATTGCCGGGATTCTCGATGCAGAGACCCGAAACTCCGGGGTGGATGTGGTCTACGGCAGGTCCGGCCGGGTCGATGGCCGGCAGGTTTTTATCGGTGACGAACCGGTAGATGCGGAAGCGGTAATCATCGCTACCGGTTCGGTCCCGAATATCCCGGATGTCCCCGGTGTCTCTCTTCCCGGGGTATACTCCCCGCATACGATCTGGGATATGAAAGAGCTCCCCAAAGAGATGGTCATCATCGGCGGGAGCATCATGGCCGCCGAGTTTGCTTACCTCTTTTCTGCGCTGGGAAGCCGGGTGACCGTGCTTGCCCGGAGCGGTTTTTTAAAAATGCTCGATAAGCACCTCCTTGCGGTTGCAAAAAAAGAGCTTGCCGGTGTGGATATCCGCGAGGGTACTGATGTCGTTGCGATCACGGGTGGCCGGCAGGCCGCCGGTGTAAGGTTTCTTGCCGATGGGAATGAAGAGACGATCCCTGCCGGGGCAGTCCTGCTTGCCGCCGGCCTTGTCCCGAATTCCGGAATGGTGACCGGGATCGAAAAAGGCAAGAGGGGAGAAATTGTCGTCAACGACCGGATGCAGACCAGTGTCCCGGGTGTCTATGCCTGCGGGGATGTGACCGGAGCACCGTTTTTAACCCCCGTCGCCCGACACGAGGGCATGGTTGCTGCGGACAACATCCTCGGGATCGAGCGGCACATGGACTATTCCGCAGTCCCTCAGGCAGTTTTCCTCGCCCATGAGCTTGCATTCTGCGGGAGCGGCAGTGCGGACAGCGCATCGATGGCGATCCCGGGTGTCGCCGGGCCGGGGACGTTCTGGTCGGTCCTGCACGGCGATACCGGTGTCGCAACGATCTTTGCCGACCCGGACTCCGGTGAGATATCCGGCGTATGTGCAGCCGGTCCTGCCGGGGGGGTAATCTCTGCATACCTCGCATTCCTGATGAAGCGGCACGTAACCGTGCAGGACTTCGAGGAGTTCATTGAAGTTCACCCCTCCACCGACGGGGTCCAGGTTCTTGCAAAGTATGCCTCAGAACACTTTAAGAAAAAGAATTCTTCATAAAGAGTTTTGTGCTTAAGAGGAACTGGTATACAGGTCAAGGGGTTCCCCAATTAAAAAAAAATAATCCCGGCACAACCCTGTGGCTCTTGCTTAAGGCTTGGTGTTCCATACCATCATACCGATATATCCTCCGCCCCGTGAGGTACATTTCCCGTCTACCGCAGAATCCCTGAAATATGTTCGGACTTTCCTTTTTTCAGAATCGGTAAGATCCCCGGTACGTTCAAGGGCACCGATTGCATGCTCCGTTGCCGTCTCCCAATCAGTTTTCATCGTATGCTTCATTTTGTGGATACGAACCATTGGCCGGTATCCCCTAAGGTAGACATACATGAAATGATAGAAGAACCAGGGCCTGAATTCCGGTTTGTAGGGCCCATTGCGATTGAGGATCTTTTCGTGGATCACCTTAAGGTCCTTACTTCTGCCACCCGGAACAGATCCGCTGTAGTAACAGTACCTGCGTGAGCAGTCCATCATCAGGTTAAAGGTCCGGACATCCTTAATGGCCGGTGTCATGGATCCTATCACGAGGTCGAACCGGTTCCGGAACCCAAGATCTTCGATATCTGCGGTCCACCAGGAGCCATCGACAGTCTCAATCGCAAGACCTTCCTCCTCCGCTTCGGCCTGGACGCGACCAAGTGCAGTCGAAGAAAAATCGAGCGAGGTTACCCTTGCGCCTGCCCGGGCCAGAGGAAGAGAGAGGGCACCCGGCCCGCACCCGATATCGAGCACGCGGGCATCCTTAACCTGAAAGCCTGCTTCTTCCAGCAGCTCAAAAATCGCATCCGCATAGTTGGCCCCTCTTCGTCCGGTTTTGTTCGTCCTTTCGGAACCCCCCGGGATTTTGTTCCAGCGTTTATTCCAGATTTCAGCGGATCCGACTGCCTGCAACCCGGTATCGGTCTCTTTCCATGCATTCCAGCATTCGATCCAGTGTTTCACATCGTTATTCTGCTGCATGGTGCCCTTCCTGAGAGAAGCCTTCCCCACTCGCAGCTATTACCTGATCGAGACGTATCCGTTCCTTTGCGAGTGAATACTTAAAGATCTCCGGGTGGATATGGTTGGCCAGATCCATGAGCCCGATAATCCATCCAACCGGTCCGGATGCATATTCGCTTCCCGTAATGTATATGGCGTTATTAGCCAGGGCACGACAGGTAATCCCAAGATCCCGACAGGTTTTCTGGAAATCTTCAACCGTTGTGGCGAAATGGTTCATGATAAAAATGATTTCAGGATCCAGTGCACTGACTTCACCGGCAGTAAACTCTTTGTTTGAACTCTCGTTGTGGTCGATCTCGATATTCAGGCTGTGCCCCCCTGCCTTTTCAACGAGTGTATTGATCATCATGATGGAATAGAGGGGCAGAAGGGGACTGCCGATGACGGCATAGACCCGGGGTCGTCTGGCACCTGCGGCTTTTGCAGTTACGTCCTCGATAACCGACTGCATATAGTCCATGATGTGTCTGCCCTGCGCTTCGCGGCCCGCGAGTCCCGCAACATACCCGATCATCCCGATATAAGAATCGATGGTCCCTTTGTGATCCTGAAAGGTGTTGAGATAACCCTCCGCAATTGCTTTGTTGCAGATCCGGTCTATGATTGTTTTGTCGGTAATGCCCAGCATACAAAGGACGTTTTCGATCATGCCGGCCCCGATAATTGACCGATACCCTCCAAGAAGCCGGCGATCCCCTTCCGGAATTGGCTCGATCTGCCCCCTGAAGGGATACTGGTACCCGCAGCTGCACTTTCCCTCGGGACGTATTGAGATTACCCGTGCAGCCATCGGGCCAAAGAAGATACGGTGGACGATGACTGCCCCGCAAACAGGGCAGCGTGTATCGAGTTCTGTCGTGGCGATGGTGTTGAACAGATACACATGGTCAACATAGTGGCGCAATTCAGCACAGAGTGTTTCCCCCTGCTCCCGTGTCGGCGACATCTCTTCGATCTCCTTGTGCGTTGCCATGAACCGCATCACCTGGAAAGGGATGGTCGGAGAGATCGCACGGATCCGTTTTGCAGCGCCGATGACTTCGTCTTCCCTGGTATTAATGTACATCACAGAGACTTCCACGGCAATACCGGCGTTATGGAACATCCGGACATTCCGGTATACCGGTTCGGCGGACGCAGCACCGCACTCCCGGTATCTGGAATCTGTGGACCCTTTCAGGCCGATATTGATGAAATCAAGGTACGGAATCAGGGACTGCACCGTTTCCAGGGTCATGTACCCGTTACTGGAGCAGCCGACCAGAAGCCCGTTGGCTTTTGCTGCCCGTGCAACACGGAGAAATGTGGGAAGTGAAACACTGGGTTCGTTAAGACAGAACGTTATCCCAGAGCAGTCCCCTTCCTTTGCGATTGCCAGTATTTCTTCGGGTGTGTGATGGGTGAGTATCTCCTGGAGATTTCCCGGCCGTATGGTCTGGAACTCGGAAATGCAGCCATTACAGGCAAAATTACATCCAATAGTGCTGATGAGCAGGAAGATCCTGTTCGGATAAAAATGGAGCATCGGGATCGATTCACTTGAAACCGGGTAAATATTCAGATATGCATCGGGATAATTTTCCTGAATGGTGCCCTGTTCGTTGCGGTACATCCGGCAGTAGCCGTTGGTGTTTTCCGGAATATCGCAGGTCCGTTCACAATAACTGCATTCCATAAGGTCTCTCCATGGATTCCCTGGTTCCACCTGCCCGTCACTCAAGTACCCTCAGTCCCCTGCCAGGTACCATTGAGAAGGCTTGATGTCAGGGATAATGTTACAGTTTCTCAGTTTACTCATCAAAAAAGTTAATTAAATTCATACTGATAAATTTTTTTAAGACATGTAAAATCGCTGAATTAACGGTTGAGCTGTCATCCCGGATAACACGAATGTAAACGTCCCACTGTTTGCATACAAACCCTGACAAATTCTCTTTTTACCACCTCGATAATTGACCTCGTTATGGCGTGGCAACCGGCGCTGAAGGTATTATTACGCTTGACATCGAAGTTATGGGGTACAGTTTAACCATTATACGTGGAGTATCCTGATGACGAACCCAGAAGACATCCTTGCATTCGACCAGACCCGGCTCGATAAAGTCCGGGCGCTGCGGGAGAAAAATGTCGACCTCTATCCTCCCACCTTCGAGCGGAAGGAAACGATTGCAGACATCAGGACGAAGTACGCGGAGATCACCCACGACAAGAGCGCCGAGAGTGTCACCACGGCCGGGCGCCTGTATGTTATCCGCAACCACGGCAAAACCATCTTTGCCGACCTCGGGGACGAGAGCGGCAAGGTCCAGCTCTATATCCGCAAGGCCGATGTCGGCGACGAAGCCTTTGACTTTTTCAACCAGTTCATCGAACGGGGCGACTTTGTCGGGGTGACCGGCCACGTCTTCCGGACAAAACTCGGCGAGATTACGATCTGGGTGGACACGATCCAGCTCATCTCAAAAGCGGTCTGCTCCCTCCCCGAGAAGTTCCACGGCCTCACCGATATCGAGAAACGCTACCGGCAGCGGTACGTCGATCTCATTGTCAACGAGGATATCCGGCAGGGCTTCCGGAACCGGAGCCGGATCATCACCAACATCAGGAAGTTCCTTGACGACCGGGGATTCCTCGAATTCGAAACCCCGATCCTCCAGCCGGTCTATGGCGGGGCAAACGCCCGGCCGTTCACGACCTTCCACAACTGCCTCGGCCAGAAACTTTTCCTCCGGATCGCCCCCGAGCTCTACCTCAAGCGCCTTGTTGTCGGCGGTTTTGAGAAAGTGTTCGAGATCGCACGGAACTTCCGGAACGAGGACATCGATACCCACCACAACCCCGAGTTCACGATGGTGGAGATCTACTGGGCCTACCATGATGTCTACGATATGATGGGCCTGACCGAGGACTTCCTCTCGACTCTTGTAAAAGAGGTCAACGACACGCAGGAGATCAAGTTCGAGGAGACCACGATCTCGTTTGCAAAGCCGCTTAGGAAGCTCACGATGGAAGACGCGGTAAAGGAGTATGCGGGGATCGAGATCTTTGCCCGCTCTGTCGAAGAGCTCCGTGCAATTGCGGTGCAGAACAGGCTCAGGGAGTCCGACAAGCCAAAGAGCCAGCGGGAATTTTTGGTCTACTTCTTTGAGAACCTGGTCGAGGAGAAGCTGATCCAGCCAACGTTCATCTATGACTTCCCGGTCGAGAACTCTCCGCTTGCAAAACGCCACCGGTCAAAAGAGGGCTTTACCGAGCGCTTCGAGCTCTTTATTTACGGCATGGAGCTTGCAAACGGGTTCTCGGAACTCAACGATCCACTCGACCAGAAAGAGCGGTTCGAAGCACAGGACAAGAAGCGCCAGCTTGGCGATCTCGAAGCCCAGATGATCGATTACGACTACATCAACGCGCTCGGCTACGGCATGCCGCCGACCGGGGGTGTCGGGATCGGGATCGACCGGCTTGTCATGCTTCTGACCGGTAACAACTCCATTAAGGAGATCATCCTCTTCCCGTCCATGAAGAGCGTCCAGGCGGAAGATGGGGATGAGGCTGGAAAAGTTGCACCTGCCGCCGACAAGGCAGAAAAAAACTAACGCACCACTAAATCGTTACAAGTGCTTCCCACTTAACTGAGGTCAGGCCCGTCCCAGGGGTGGCGGACCTTGTTTTTCCCTTTTTTAAAAAACGACAGTGTCACCTGTTCGTCGGCATTTTTCATGGACTTTGACATGGCAGCCTCATCGCCGGGTTCGGCCCGGCCCTCCATTTTTTCCGCAGGTGCGTTGGGATCTTCACCGGGCTGGAGCGGCGGCATCTCAACTTTTGTTGCCGGTTCGTCGAGTTCTGCGAGTTCGTAGGACGCAAGCGGGGCCGTATCGTCTGCCACGGCATCAATTTCTTCCGGAAAGAGCCGGTCGACTTTGACAACCTGGGGAAAAGGATTGTCCTCCGCGTCCGGTATCATGAGGATCATGTTCTCTCTTGGCTGGCATCAAAATTTCGCTAGGCCGGGGAATTTTGGCGGGGGAAATAGCGTCATTTCGTAAGCTTACGTACGAACCGGTTAAAAAAAGGAATTTCCCCGGGCTGACCTGCTTTGGTTGTATTGTGACTGGCAGGGAGCAGTCTGGCATTGTCACTGCCACCGGTGAGAATGATACAACGATTGTCAGCGGCCGGCTCAACCGATAAAAAAAGATAAAAAAAGGGGTTCAGGCTTTTTTCAGGACCGTCGAATAGTTTTGGATCAGCAGCATCTCCGAACCGTCCGGGCAGGTATCGCAGACGGTTACCGGGTTCTGGACGACCCTCCGGAACAGCACGGCAGGGTCCGGGGGAGCACCACGGCCCGGCCCACGCGACCGCCAAGTTTTTCTTTTTACCTGCACGATCCTGAAGTATGGCAAAGAAAAAGGAGAAGGGCCCGGTGGACCGGATCATCAGGCAGCGGACAAAGAACCAGAAGCGGGTCGAAGAGGAAGCGCCGCTCCTTGCCGAGGGCTTTAATAATCTCATGACGGCGTATTACGCGGAGAGCGCACTTGAGACGAAGTACAAGGAGCTTATTGCAATCGCCCTCTCGATCTCCCGGTGCTGTGTCCCCTGCCTTGCGGTCCACATGAAAAATGCCGTCAAAGCCGGTGCGACCCGGGACGAGGTCATCGATGCGGCCAAGATTGGCGTGGAGTTCGGCGGCGGGCCGTCGTTTGTTGTGGTGAGGACGAATCTGCTGGAGTTTCTGGATGAGGTGGAGAAAGGGAAGTGAAGAGGATCTGGTCAGACATCAGCCTTTAATATCACTCAATGAAAACTAAGAGTAATTATGAATAAAGTTCTGCTTCACGGGAAGCATGAGACGGAATGGGTCACTATCTCGCGGGACGAGTATGATTCCATGAACAGAACCATTGAGGTTCTTTCTAATAAGGAGCTCATGTCCCAAATTAAAAAGGGCAGGGAGAATGGGGCAAAGTCCCGTGACTTTGAAGAAGTAGCAAAGGAGCTGGGGATTTAGAAATCGTCTTTGTGCCAGATTGCTTCGATTGTGACGATCTGGGTGTTAAAATCGATTGAGTAAATAATCCTGAACCTTTTTTCAAAATAGATTTCCCAGTACCCATGGAGAGGTTTGCGCAACGGCTTTCCATGAAGTTCGGGATTCTCTTTTAATTTTCGGATCTTTGTTGCGAAACGCCTCTGGGTTTCCTTATCGTATTTCAGGAGCTTCTTTTCCGCGGATTCCTTGATGTTTATTGTGAATGGATCCACGAAGTTTCCTCGATCTGAATTCTGCCGTTGTAACATATAGAAATTCTGGTTCACGTTTGTTGAGCCGCAGTCCTTTGATCGTGTATTTCGGGTGCGACCCGGGACGAGGTCCAGTACTTCGCTAATTATAGTGAAAAACCTTGAATCTATGACAAGTTGCAAAAGTGAAATTGAAAGAATGCTGTCGAATCTGTAAACGGGCGCGTTTAAACAGTAAAAACAATCGCATTTGTATTAAAAGAGAGGTTCTTGACTATAATTATATACCGGGCTGGAAATCAGCAATCCCGCTCAAAACGTTCATATGATCACCTACTGACAAGAAATGCCAAGGGACTGACCCGGTTTTAATGTCTTGTCATGAGATCTTTCCCATGTCTCTTTTCAGCTGGTGGCTCGGAGATTCCGGGTCTCTTTTCGGAGTCGCAAAAATTAGAGAAGTACTGAAACCGCAGCATCGTCAACAAATCCGTTTGCGAAGAAGTATGTCTAATTAGGCAACCAAGATCCTCGACAGCGGCTACAGGATTTCATAGAGCATTTGCGAATGGAGGGTGGTGTGAAAGAATATGTGAACCGGCCCGACCATCCCCACACTCTTAAATCCCCTCATTCCATAAAATACTACCAAGGACTTTTGACCGATGACGACCTCTGCCATCCCCCCCCAGATCGATCTGGCATTCCTCAATCCGCTGATTGAAGAGGTAGGTCTCCAGAGGGCCATCCCCGCAATATCAAAAGATGCAAACCTCATCAACAGGATCGAAGCGATCACCCGGCTTGTGCCCACGGAGCACAAACTGGTCCTTGGCGACGCACGGGACCTCTCGGGTATTGCCGATGAATCCGTCCACCTTGTCGTCACTTCCCCGCCCTACTGGAGCCTGAAAAAATACCATGAATCTGACGGGCAGCTGGGCAATATCGCGGACTACGAGGATTTCCTTGCCGAACTCAACAAGGCATGGGCCGAATGTTTCCGCGTCCTTGTAAAAGGCGGGCGGCTTATTGTTGTCGTTGGCGATGTGTGCCTCTCGCGGAAACAGGCCGGTCGGCATCTGGTTATGCCGCTCCACGCCAGCATCGTTGAATCCTGCCGCAGGATCGGCTTTGATAATCTCACCCCCATCATCTGGCACAAGATCGCAAACGCAACTTTTGAGGTCAGCAACGGCAGCGGGGGAATCCTCGGGAAACCCTTCGAGCCCAATGCCGTGATAAAAAACGATATCGAGTTCATCCTGATGCAGAGAAAGCCCGGGGCCTACCGGAAACCGGATAAAGAAAAACGGCTGCTCAGCACGATATCCCAGGAGAACCATAAGAAGTGGTTCCGGCAGATCTGGACCGATATCCCCGGTGCATCGACGCAGGATCATCCTGCACCCTACCCGGTTGAACTCTCCACCCGACTTATCCGGATGTTCAGTTTCGTTGGCGATACCGTTCTCGATCCTTTTGTCGGAACCGGTTCCACCATTATTTCCGCAGCAGCAACCGGGCGAAACAGTATCGGGATAGAGATCGATCCCGGGTATCTCGAATATGCATACCGGCGGCTGCGAAAACAGGGAATCCTGATCGATACGCCGCAATTCGTGAAACACTACCAGCGGACGCTTACCGGGGATTAAGGAGTGGGATTTATGGATAAGAAGATTATCGATGCAGTCCGTTCGTACCGGGCAACCCGCGAGAGCCAGACAACAAAACAGGCAGGATCCGGAAAGCACGATCAGGGTGCCCGGGGAGCGGTCACGGGCGGTGCGCAGATGGATGCATTCGCGGATCTCATCAGCGCAGCAATCACAGAGACGGGAATCCCGGAATCGGAAATTTTCACGAAAACCGCTGTGGAACTGCCGGGATACTACCGGCCGGAAAAGAAATGGGACATTGTGGTCGTCCATAATGGAGTTCTTGGTGCGGTCATCGAGATGAAATATCAGATGGGACCGTCGTTTGGCAATAATTTCAACAACCGGACGGAAGAGGCCATTGGCAGTGCAACGGATATCTGGGTTGCCTACCGGGAAAAGAGGTTTGGCGGCCATATGTTCAGGCCATGGCTGGGCTACCTGTTCCTCCTTGAAGACTGTGCGGAATCAATTGCCCCGGTAGCGGTTCGGGAACCCCATTTTCCAATCGATGATATATTCAGGGGTGCCTCGTACAAAAAACGGTATGAGATCCTCTGCGAGCGACTTATCCTTGAACGACTTTATGAGTCATCCTGTTTCATGACTGCCCGGTTCTCCGATGCTGATGTTTTTGTCGATGAGCCGAATGCAAACCTGTCATTTGAACATTTTGCTGCATCACTCAAAGGGCATATGCAGGTACTCAAAAGCCGGTTTTAACCAATACCTCAGCTACTCCTCACAAACACCACGATGTCTTCTCCGCCGAAAAATCCGCCCCTCTCGACACCCCGCTCCGCCGCATTCTCTACAACCCCGACAAGCTTGCAGAACAATACGTCAGACCCGGCGACCCGGCCTCCGACTTCGGTTGCGGCCCGGGCGCTCACACAATCGATCTTCCGGAATATTTCGGATGAAAAATTGTGAACCGCCGGCCTTTACCGGTACTTCAGCGGCCCGATATCCGGCTCAAGCCTGCCGATCAGCTGTCTCATCATATAGCACAGCGTCGGCATCGTAATAACGGTTCCCTGTTTATTCCCCGACTGGTATCCGATGGAAAAGACCTGCGAACCATCGACAAGGACAAAAAACTCATCCTTCCAGCTGTCGTATTTCATCACGGAACAGACCTCATGCATCTCTTCAAGGAGTGCGGTGAGCTCATTTCCCATACAATGCAGGTGCAGACCAAGTCCCAAAAAAGGGCGCTTGTCGGAAACCAGAACCTCAAGATCGATTCTCTTCCGTGCAGAACGTAAATCCCCTGCAACCGGACGCAGGTGCCGGGGATCGTTCACGAAGATGATAATCTCTTTTTGGGCATTGCGGATCATGGATTTGAGCATGATCTGGATCCCGCGTTCGCTGTGGATACCCCAGAATGGCGAAGGGATTGCGTCGTTGTATTGGATCTGCTTAAGACCGGTTATCAGATCGTTTATGGATTCGCAGTAATTATCCCGGATCGAGTTGAAAACCGCCGCAGGCTCTTCCGCCCGGTAAAATGTGGGACTCCCCTCCTCGATACTGACAAAACCCCGCTCAGCGAGCCCTTTGAGTACCTCGTAGATACGGCCAGGGGGGACACCCGCAGCTTCTCCGATCTGCCGTGCCGTACCCCTTCCGATCCGAAGCACGGCAAGGTAGGTTTTAGCTTCGTATTCGGTAAAATCCTGTTTTTTTAATAATCCTTCCAGGTCCTGCGGCATTACAACTCATATGAGTTGATATCTGTTGAATATTTCCCGGCCACAAGATGGATCGCATACAGTCTCCGGGAAGTCCCGGGGACCGGATGGAAACATGTCGTCAAAATTTTTCGATACACACTCACGTTTTTACCGAAAGACCGTTATGACCGTGGCGATGCTTGGCCTGTTTATGGCCGTACTGGACTGCGTGATCGTATCCATTGCCCTTCCCTCGATTACATCGTATTATCAGGCCGATATCGCACTCTCGCAGTGGACGATCACGGCATACCTGGTCGCCGTAACCTCGACCATGCTGATCTTTGCCCGGTTATCCGACAAATGGGGGAAAAACAGGATATTCCTCGCCGGGGCCGTACTATTTATTGCCGGCTCCCTCGGTTGTGCTCTCGCCCCGACCATTCTTGCGCTCATCTCCCTGCGGATTGTCCAGGGTCTTGGTGCGGCCATGCTCAGCTCCCTTGTCATGGCCATCGTTTTTGACATCTACCCGTTTTCGGAGCATGGCAGGGCAATGGGCATTGTCGGGGGCATTGTCGCCCTCGCAAGCCTGAGCGGGCCCATCATCGGGGGATTTCTGGTCGAATTTGTCGGATGGCAGTCCATATTTTTGATCAATCTCCCCGTTGGCGTTGTGATGACGGTACTGGGATTTGCTTCCATGGACCTCGAACGCCCGAAAACCACGGGCCCCTTTGTCATGGACTGGACCGGCGCGGGAAGTCTGGTTGCCGTTATTATCTCGTTCATGCTGGTCCTGGCACATCTGGCAGAGGGAGATTCGGATATCGTTTCACTTGCGGTAGGCACAGCGATCTGCATTGCGGCCCTGGGGCTCTTTGTCAGGACAGAAAAGCGTTCGCCTCACCCGATCTTCGATCTCTTGATTTTTTCCGAACGGAACTTTGTCGCACCCCTCCTGAGCATGACACTCTTTTTTTCAGCGGTCATGATCCTGTATGTATCCCTGCCCATTTACCTTGAGGGAGTACTGAGTCTGTCACCATCGCAGGTAGGCGGGGTTTTCATGCTGATGGCGGGTATCCTCACGGTCGGATCGCCGCTCGTGGGAAGGATGTATGACCGGGTCGTATGGAAACACTATACGACCCTTGGGCTCCTGATCGCAGCATTCGGGTTTGTGTTCCTTGCGATTTCTGCACAAGCGATGGATATGCCCCTCATTCTTGGGGCTCTCGTTGTTTTCACCGTTGGCTTCACGCTGTTCCAGAGCCCGGTCAACACCGAGATCATGCGTGGACTCCCTCTCGAAAAATCTGCAACCTCGTCGGGATTAAATAATACCGGCCGGTATTTTGGCATGGCCGTAGGAGCGGTACTTGCATCGCTGGTCTATGCGTTTCAGCTTCACAGCGAGGGTTATACCGGGGTAATCACGGCTGCCGGTGACGCTCTGATTGCATCCGCAACAGCCGGAACTCTGACGGCGGCGGGAGTTCTTTGTATCACAGGAATGATCCTCCAAACGATTATCCGCCGCGAGTGCCAAGTTTCCATCATGGCTTCCGGCAGCACTTCAGCTACCCCTTCCGGGAAACATCACACCCTATTCTCCCCGTCCCGCGCCTCCTTCCTCGACACGAAGTTCCGCAGCATTCTCTACAACCCCGACAAGCTTGCAGGACAGTACATCAGACCCGGCGACCGGGTCCTCGACTTCGGCTGCGGCCCCGGGTTTTTTACCCGGGCGTTTGCAAAAAGGGTCGGGGCCACGGGAAGCGTGATCGCTGCCGACCTCCAGGAAGAGATGCTCGATATCCTCAAAGGAAAACTCGGGCCCGAAGGTCTGCTCCCCCAAATAAAGACGCACCGGTGCAAACCGTACTCTCTCGACCTTTCCCCCGACCGGGACGGGAAGGTTGATGTCGCATTTGGCATCTTTGCTATCCACGAAGTCCCGGACCGGGCAAAGCTCTTTTCCGGGATCTCGGCGATGCTCGCCCCCGGTGGCACATTCTTTTACACCGAACCATTATCGAGGTCTCAAAGCGGGAATTTGAGGATGGCATTGCCCTTGCAGAAAGGGCCGGGATGAAACTGGTCAAACGACGCTGGTATTTCCTGAACCGGGCGGCAGTGTTTGAGAAAGAGTGATTATTGCCGGCGGGAAGACCCTGAAAATCATCAGAGATACGTGACGCTTTCCTTCAAAATCATCGATTATACCTTACGATTTTGAACAGACTCCTCCCCTGGAACTGACGATTCCGTGCGATGCCCTTTTTTAAACAACGCAATTCAGCCCAGCCGGGAAGGACTTCCTGCTCCCGGACAAAAAAGTATGGGGGGGTAGGGGGGCCTACCCCCCACCCGATTATTTTTCAGGAGGGGATCACCCCCCTCCCCCTCAGGAACCCAAAGAGGGGGGTTACCCCCCATGCCAAAACGGCCCGGCCCGGATCCCGGTCCGGTACCCTGTCGGCCCTGATCCAAGGCACGTCGTCGGAGGTTCCACGCGAAATGCTGTGCATTCCTGTCGGTTGTGATCGGGTTTTCCCGGCAATATGGTGGGGGGGTAGCCCCCCCTACCCCCACCCCCTCCGGACCTGTAACAGGGGGGCTACCTCCCCCCATCCCGGCATTGCACCAGGGGGGTTACCCCCCCATCATTGTGCCCGGACCGGTTTTGTGGCGCTGGTATTAAAAGAGCGATACCGTAAAATCTTCGACGGAGGACTGCGAGAAAACCGTGAACTTTGCATTCGCCGACAAAAAAATCCATGGGGTTGGAGGGGATCATGGGGGGCCCCGTAAGGGTGGGGGGTATACCCCCCTACCCCCCCAGCGAGCGGCCGGACCGGTCAGGTATCGTTTACGCGATCCCGTTCTGGTCGAGAAGCCCGGACGCGTACGACCGGAGCCCGGCGTCCTCGCCCTCATCCGCCACGAACTCCCGGAGTTCGCGGAGGGCGCCCGTGCTCCGGATCGCGGCAAGCGTCTCTGCCGCGAGGCACCGGATATCATGGTGCTCTGCCCGGTCCCGCAGCCGGGCGATCAGCACCTCAACCGGCCGTCCGCTTTTAAGCTGGCCAAGCGCTGCAATCGTCCCGCTCCGGATTGTCGGGTCCGGATCAGCGGTAAGTTCCATCAGGGGCCGGATCGCCCGGGGGTCGTCGCTTTTCCCCAGTGCAGTCACCGCCCGAAGCCGTTCCTCTGTTGTTTTCCCCGAGACTGCCAGTTCCGCGAGATCGTAAACCTCGCCCCGGCCCGGGAGTGCATCGTACCATGCGCCTGTTTCTTTTTTTACTCCGCCAAGATCCATATCATTGACCTGCCCTATGTAGAGAATTATTCAAAAATACCTCTCCGGACCCTGCCGGCTTCCCGGACAAAGCCCGTAACCTTAATAGAAAAGAGCCCGCTTACCACAGGCGGATCGTGCCGTCCGCATCTCCTTGCACCGTGGGGAAATGGCCGACACAATCATTATCTCAGTACATTGGAACACTATCATAAATATCTTCTGATAATCAGGATTTGCCCGTCAAATCCCCAATAATCGCCGTAAAACAAGAGGGAGTATGTCCGGCCATAACCGGGCCGGCTTGTCGCCCGGGATATCACGCAGGCGGGATGGAGCGATCCGCCGGCTTATTCATCGGTATGGATTAACCGGCACTTGTTGATGCACTCCCAGTTCTCCGGCCGGAATTTCCCGTCGGGCCCGGGTTTCATGGTCGTGTGGTACTTCTCCCCGCAGACAAGGCATTCCATCAGCCCGGTCTTCTCATCAACCACTTTTGTGGTATGCTCATTTCCAGCCATAATGAGGTGTTCTTGGCGGCCCGGGCAATATACCTGTGGATGGCCGCAGAACGCCCGTTTTGCCTGTTTGCAGGTCACGGGGTCTCCTTGTTTTACTTGTGGTAAGGTTCCCCGCTGTTGATCCGGCAGGCCCGGTAGATCTGCTCTAAAATAATCATCCGCACCATCTGGTGGGTGAATGTCATGGGGGAGATGGAAAGACGTGAATCTGCCCGGGCAATCACCGCTTCAGAAAGCCCGAGATCTCCTCCGATGAGCATCGCAACATGGGTCCCGGAAAGCTGCCAGTCGCGGAACCGGGCGGCAAGGCCCTCGCTTGAGAGCTCTTTTCCCCGCACATCCAGTGCCACCACGTATGCCCCGCCAGGCACCGCAGCAAGGATCCGGGCTCCTTCCCGGTCTTTGACGAGCTGTTCCTGGCCGGCCGAGGCATGCACGCCCCGCTTCTCATCGGCAATCTCGACGATTTCCAGTTTCACGTACGGTCGCAGGCGTTTCTCATACTCAGCAATACCGTCCTGGAGGAACCGTTCCTTGATCTTCCCGACTGCGATGAGGAAAAGCTGCATGACCGGGTATTATAGGACCTGGTTTTAAAAAAGGATGGGCCGGGCATCCGGTTTTTAGTTTTTCCTGCCGGTATCGTTCCGGGTAACGGAAAACATGTCGGTGAGCACGTCCTTTACCTGTGACCTGGTAAATTCCTTTCCCTCCTCTGAAGCCAGGTATTCCCGGACGAGCTCTTCCATCTGCTGCCTGTCGTGGTGGTCGTCAACAAAGGCAAGCAGTGCCTGGGTGATGCAGTCGGAGACGGTCGAGAACCGTTTCTCCTCGTAAACAAGCCTGCTGACCTTCCCGTAGATATTGGGCGGCATCTTGTAGGAGATGGCTACCCGTTCTCCGCCGTTTGCCGGTTTTTTCTCCACCATTCCTAATCGTGTTGGCCTGACGTGCATAAATAGCCTGTTTCCAGAATCATACCAAAACCGGGAACTTCGCGGCAAATCCCGTCGTATGGCACGGTCAATCGTTGGACACTGGCAGAATGTCTGTCAGGAACCGTGCGGCAATCTAAAAAAAAGGGATTAATGAAATGGGGGCGGGATTTACCCGTAGATCTTCTTTGAGGTTTCAAGCGCCTCGACAGCCGGGAGTTTTTTCCCGGTCAGGAATTCTATACAGGCCCCGCCGCCGGTTGAGATATGGGTGAAGTCGTGCTCAATGCCCATCTTCTCGATGACGGCCGCTGTATGACCGCCGCCAACGACCGAGAACTCGACTTTTGAAGCCGCACGGAGCAGCTCGTAGGTCCCGGTTGCAAAGTCCGGATCCTCAAACACCCCGGCCGGGCCGTTGAAGACCACGGTTCCGCATTTTTTTAAGTGCTGGATGAGCGCTGCAAGAGCGTCCATCCCGAGGTCCATCACGGGTACATCGGCAGGGATCTTATCGATGGGGTATTCCACCCTCTTGTTGTCCTGCCGGACCGCGATGGATGCGGGCATGATCACCCGGTTGCCGAACTTTGCGAGGATGTCCTCTGCCTTTTTTACCTCGCCCTGGTATTTCAGCTGCTCGATGAGCTGCGTGGAGGGTTTGCCAATGTCGTACCCTGCCGCGAGGTAAAAGACGTTGGCGACAACACCGATCACGATCACGCTGTCGGCAATGCCGTTTTCAAGGACATGGGCCGCGACTTCGATGGAGTCGTCGACTTTCGTCCCGCCAAGCACCATGCAGACCGGGCGGGGAGCGCCGCTGAACACTTTCGAGAGCGTCGAGACTTCCTTTTCCATGAGAAGCCCTGCGGCAGATTTCATTGCGAGCGGAAGGCCGACAACAGTCGGCTGAGACCGGTGGGCCGTGCCGAACGCGTCGTTGACAAAGAAGTCTGCCATTGCGGAGAGCTTTCTGACCAGGTGGGTCTTTTTGGCCTCCTCGGGCTTCATCGTGATGTTCTCTTCGGCGGCAAACCGGACGTTTTCGAGCATTACGATATCGCCGGCCTTCATGGAATGCACGGTCTCGCGTGCATGCCTCCCGAAGATGCTGTCGATGTAGGTCACCGGTGTACCGAGGAGCTCTTCGAGTTTCTCGGCATGGGCTTCAAGCGTGGTAAAGTCCTTTTTTCCGGGCCGGCTCTGGTGAGTGACAATGATCACCCGGCTCTCGGACAGCGCCCGGATGGTCGGGAGGTGTTCGCGGAACCGTTTGTCATCTAAAATAAGATGGGATGAAGGGTCGATGGGGGAGTTGAGGTCAAGACGGAGCAATACCGTCTTTCCTTTACACCCCAGGTCCCTGATGGTACCAATAGGCATAGCCATCTCCCAGTTCACGCCGTACTGCGGGCCTTGATCTTCTTCATCCTGAAGAGTTCTTCGCGTTCCATTTCGTCAAGGCGCATCTTGATGAAATTACGCGCTTCGATGAGTTCTGGGATGACCTTGAACTCAAGAGCGTTGACCCGCCGTTTTGTCCGCTCGATCTCGTCGAGCAGGCGTTTCATCTTGGTCTCGACTTCGGCGCTTTCGATGATCGCTTCGACAAGGTCTTCGAATGCCGTAGCGGTATCATCGATCACCGGTGACGAGCCAAGCACGCCGTAGCCGCGTTCGGTCAGGCTCTTTTTTACTTTCGAGGACTCGATCTCGGGGACAACCACGCCCATGATGTTCTTGCTCTTTAACGTGATCTCGGGGGTTTCCTTGACGGAGAAGGCCGCAGCCCGCACGCCAATGGCCCCTTCGACCGTGTTTGCAATTGCCATCATCTCGACGGCACGGTTGTACCGCCGCAGGAGTTCGCCCCTGCTGTCCTTTGCCTCGGAAAGGATCTTGAAGAATTCCATGATCAGTCCATCGCGCTTCATCTTGAGGATCTTGTAGCCGCGCTGGGAGAGCTGGATCTTCCTTTTTAAGTTGATCAGCTCCGAGCGGGTTGGCTTGATATCGCGCAGCGCCATGGACTATCTACTCCTTCTTTGCACCTTTGGCAAACTTCGGGTGGTATTTCTGGATGAGTTCGCGGTCGATACGGGTGAGCTGTTCGACCGGCAGGGTCGAGAGCAGTTCCCAGCCGAGGTCAAGGGTATCCTCGATAGTCCGGTCTTCGTCGTATCCCTGGCGGACGAACCTGTCTTCGAAGAGATCGGCGAATTCCAAAAGGCCGCGATCACGTTCGGACAGGGCGTCCTTACCGACGATTGCGACAAGGCCACGGAGGTCGTTACCCTCTGCATACCCGGCGTACATCTGGTCGGAAACCTTCTTGTGGTCCTCACGGGTGTGTCCCTTGCCGATACCGAGGTTCATTAACCGCGACAGCGAGGGCAGCACGTTGATGGGCGGGTAGATACCCTTGCGGTGCAGTTCACGGTTGACCACGATCTGGCCTTCGGTGATATAACCGGTCAGGTCGGGGATCGGGTGCGTGATATCGTCACCTGGCATGGTTAAGATCGGGATCTGGGTAACTGAACCTTTCAGTCCCTTGATAATTCCCGCACGCTCATACAGGGAGGCGAGATCCGTGTACATGTACCCCGGGTAGCCACGGCGACCGGGCACTTCTTCACGGGCGGCACCGATCTGACGGAGCGCTTCGCAGTAGTTTGTCATATCGGTTAAGATGACAAGCACGTGCATGCCAAGCTCGAATGCAAGGTACTCGGCAGTGGTGAGGGCGAGCCGGGGCGTGATGATACGCTCGACTGCCGGGTCGTCTGCGAGGTTGAGGAACACAACGGCGTGTTCGAGTGCGCCGGTGCGTTCGAAGTCCTGCATGAAGTAGTTGGCTTCTTCTTTGGTGATACCCATCGCGGCAAACACGACTGCGAACCCCTCGGTCGAGCCGGGCACTTTTGCCTGCCGGGCGATCTGGAGGGCGACGTTGTTGTGCGGGAGACCTGCACCCGAGAAGATCGGGAGCTTCTGGCCACGCACAAGGGTGTTTGTACCATCGATGGTCGAGATACCGGTCTGGATGAAATCAGAGGGGGAGTCACGGGCCCACGGGTTGATTGCGGCACCCGTGATGTCGAGGCGTTTCTCCGGAACAATCTCCGGGCCGCCGTCGATTGGTTTGCCTCCGCCTGAGAGGATACGCCCGAGCATCTCGCGTCCGACTGGCATCTTGATGGTTTCGCCGGTGAACCGGACACCGCTGTCCCTTCCGATACCGGTGGTCGTCTCGAAGATCTGGACGACGACGAGGTCGTCGCTGGTGTCCAGCACCTGGCCGCGCTTGATCGTGCCATCGGCAAGGACAACGTTTACGAGTTCCTGGTACCCGATAGGCTCGGTCTTCTCGACGAATACGAGCGGACCGGCTATTTTTGTGATCGTCCTGTATTCCTTCATGCTGCCGCCCTCAGTGCATTGAATTCAGCTTCCATATCCTTCTCGATCTTTGCAAGCATCGGCTTGTAGTCCTTGGTGAACTTGATCTGGGGCAGTTCGTTCTTGGCCTTGATCGTGGTGATCTGGGCCGGGCTGACTCCCGCTGCCTGGGCCTGGTTTGCAAGGTCAGAGTAAAGCTTGATCGATTTCATCATGTCGTACTGCTTCTGCATGTCGCAGAACGTGTCGACTGCATCGTACGCATTCTGCTGGAGGAAGATCTCACGGATCATGCGGGCGACTTCGATGGTGATCTGCTCGGTTTCGGGCAGTGCATCGGAACCGACAAGCTGCACGATCTCCTGGAGTTCGGCTTCCTTCTGGAGGACTGCCATTGCCCATGACCGGGTCTTGTTCCAGTCGGGCGAGACGTTCTTGTCGTACCAGTCGTGGAGTGCATCGAGGTACAGCGAGTACGAGTTGAGCCAGTTGATGGCCGGGAAGTGCCGGCGCTGGGAGAGCTTTGCGTCGAGAGCCCAGAAGACTTTGACGATACGGAGCGTGTTCTGCGTGACCGGCTCGGAGAAGTCACCTCCTGGCGGTGAAACTGCACCGATAACCGAAACCGAACCGGATGCGTGGTTTAAGGTCTCGACAAGACCGGCGCGCTCGTAGAACTCGGAGAGGCGGGCTGCAAGGTATGCAGGGTAACCCTCTTCGCCCGGCATCTCTTCAAGACGGGATGAGATTTCACGCATTGCTTCTGCCCACCGGGAGGTGGAGTCTGCCATGAGGGAGACATCGTATCCCATGTCACGGAAGTACTCGGCAATCGTGATACCGGTATATACCGATGCTTCACGGGCCGCGACCGGCATGTTCGAAGTGTTTGCGATAAGCACCGTCCGCTCCATGAGCGGCTTTCCTGATGTCGGGTCCTCAAGGTGCGGGAACTCGGTGAGCACTTCGGTCATTTCGTTGCCGCGTTCTCCGCAGCCGATGTAGACCACGATCTTTGCATCCGACCACTTGGCCAGCTGCTGCTGGGTAACGGTCTTGCCGCTCCCGAACGGGCCGGGAATTGCGGCGGTGCCGCCTTTTGCAATTGGGAAGAGTCCGTCGAGGATACGCTGCCCGGTGAGCAGTGGAATCGTCGGGTTCTTCTTTTCCTTGACCGGGCGCGGTACACGGACCGGCCAGCGCTGGATCATCGGGTATTCGCGGCCGTCTTCGAGAATGCAGATGGTCTCATCGACCGTGAAGTCGCCGCTCTTAATCATCTTTACAATGCCTTCTTTCGCATTGGGCGGGAGCATGACCTTGTGGACGATGTTTGTTTCCTGGACCTCACCGAGGATCGCGCCGGGTTCCACCTTGTCGCCGGCTTTTACGACCGGCTTAAATCCCCACTTCTTCTCATGGGAAAGACCGGGTGCAGATACACCGCGCTCGATGAAGTTGCCCATCTTGTCACGAAGGACAGAGAGCGGACGCTGGATACCATCGTAGATACTGGTCAGGAGACCCGGTCCGAGTTCGACTGAGAGTGAAAGACCGGTGTTTGACACCGGCTCACCGGGCTTAATACCCGAGGTATCTTCGTACACCTGAATGATGACGTTGTCACCCTGGATCTTGATGACTTCGCCCATCAGGGCTTCTTTTCCGACCCTGACCACATCGTACATGTGGGCGTCAAGATTGATCGCCGTTACGACTGGCCCGGCGATCCTTTTCAGGACGCCCTTTTTTGCCTCTTTTGCTTGCTTGGTTTTTACTTCCACAGATCAACACCCACCGATCTCTTGATTCTCTCTCTCATGGACAGGCCCCCTTCCTCGCCGCCAAGGGCAATGACGGTGGGCTTGACTGAGTTTTCAAGCGTGACACGGAGCCTCCGCGGGATCCGTTCCATATCCCTGCTGTTCATCACAAGGATACCTACCTGTCCGTCCGCAAGGACGCTGTTGACGCATTCCTGGAGTTTCTCATCGTTTTCCGCTGCAAATGTCTTACGGATGCCCGCAAGCCGGAACCCGAGGATGAACTCGCTGTTACCGATAACTGCGATCTCCATCTTACATCACCAGGTACTTGCCGATTGTTTCCGCGGGGAGATTCGATTCCTTGCCCCGTGCGAGTGCCCGAAGGTTGGCTACTTCGTACTTCTTCTTCTCCAGGTACACGAGGATCGGGTAGATAGAGAACGGGTTACGCTTTGAGAACCGTTCCATCTGGGCCATCTGGACCTGCACGAGCAGGCTTGCAATCTCGTGGACTGGTTTCTCGGTCTCGATCTGCCCGAGGAGTTCAAGCACCGGTTCGGTGCGGACCTTGCTCTTGAGCTGGTCGACGAACTCCCGGTATTCCTTTACCGTGTTTAATGCGGCAAAGTCGGCAGCAGATATCGTGCCCCCGGGAATGTAGAGATCCTTTGCATCCTCTTCGATCTTGTCCGCGCGCAGGCGGAAGAGTGTCAGAAGGTTTTTGACATCGATGTCAAGCCGGATAAAGCCAAGGAACAGGCTGCCGCCGGATATACCCCCGGATGCATCTGCGATCAGGTCCGCGTAGAACTCCTTGTACAGCTCGTTTTCCATACGGGCAAACGAGCCGCTCTCCTTTGCCAGGGGGTATTCCCGTGCAAGGACCGGGTAGAGCCGGGCACCCTTGAGGGATTCGACGACCCTGTCCGTGCTGTCTTCGGCCAAAAGCCGGTCAAGCAGGATTTTGTCGAGGTTGCCTGCCGGGATAAGGACCGCCTTTATCCGGCCGGGGTTCTCCCCGAGCGTTTTTCCCCGGAGAATTGTGAGGACGTTCTGGATATCCCAGTACCTGAGATAGGCTTTGGTGAACTGCTTGAGGGACCCGGGCGTGATCTTTAAGATCCGCTGGTATTCCTTTGCAAGGTTCCAGCTCAGGGCGATCTCGATAAGGTCAATCCCCGCAAACGAGGTTCCCAGTTCATCGATCTCCTGCCGGTACGTGGTCTCTTCAATCACGCGGGTGATCTCGGGAAGGCTCATGTTGAGCATCCGCTGGTACTCTTCACGGGGGAGAAGTTTTGCCTTCCTTACCCGCATCCTCGTACAGACGTAGATGGTGGGCGCGGAAATTCCTTTCATTCCAGCCATGCCGTCACCACCTTATCCGAAGAGGAGATCAGATGCATCCTTGAGCCCGGACTCCCACACTTTGTTCATGAACGTGCGATAGCTGTAATCGATCTGAATATCGTTACCTTCTCCATCGATCAAAAGGCCGCCGTCAATGTCGGTTGGTTCTCCGAGCGTAAAGTCAGAGAATTCCTTATCGACAAGGACAGCCTTTGCCGCTGCGACATCCCGTGCATTGCAGTGGATCGTGCCGCGGGGGATCTCATTTTTGGCTTCTTTGAGGAGATTCTTGATGGCTTCACGATGGAAGCTTTCAGGGAGTTTGGCGATTTCTGCACGGGTGGTTTCGTGAACCTCGTCGAGCAGGTTTTTCTGGGTGTTTAAGAGTTCACGCTTGACAAGGAGGTTTGCAGCTGAAACCTCCTGGCTGACGATGCGGGAGGCCTGCTTGTCAGCTGCGGCCTCGGCATCAAGCTTGATCTCGTCTGCCTTCCTGTTTGCAGCGGAGACAACCTCACCGGTCTCTTGCTGAGACCCGGCCCGGATTGCTTCCACCTCTTTTTTGCCTTTTTCCCTGATTTCTGCCAGTACTGCTTCCAGTCCCATTGTTCGTGCCTCGCTTTAGAAGAGGAGAAGCAGTGCAATGACGAGACCGAAGATAACGATGGTTTCCGGAATGACGGTGAAGAGAAGACCAAGTCCGAAGAAGTCCTTGTTCTCGGCAATGGCGCCGACTGCTGCGGCACCGATGCCCATTTCTGCCACACCGGTACCGATACCGGAAAGGCCTACTGCAAGACCGGCTCCGATTGCCTTCATTCCAACCTGCGATGCCTGAATCATTTCAAGTGTCATAACTGTATCTACCATAATCTAATCCTCCGTAAATTTGCGTTTCATTCCAAATGGAATATACTTCCTGCCTCCACCCTTATAGAACTTGGTGAAGAATTCGACGTAATGCAACCTGATTGAGTGAAGTCCCCCTCCAAGAAGGCCCAGTGCCAGGTTGAGTGCATGACCCAGTAAAAAGATCATGACACCAGCGATAATGAAAACAATTCCAAAGATTGAGAAATCTTCCAGTGCGGGCTTGATGAACATCCCGATGGACATGTAATTGACGACCATCGCGATTGCCACCGATGAGAGCCCAACTGCCACCAGACGGGTGTAGGAGAGCACATGGGAGATAATGGTCGGGATTTCCACGATTTCAAGGATCGAGTCCCGTGCAATGAAAATAACTCCGAGAACAATGAGTACTGCCCCGATAATCATGGCAAGCGGGAGACCCGCGACCTGCGGAAGCCCGGTAAGGTCAATCATCAGGGGAATGGGGAACATCGACCAGATGGCAATGATAATACCCCACATGACTGCAAGCCAGCCGAAGTTTGCAAGGACTGCTTTTATCCTGTGCTCCCCGTGGTCCTGCCGGGCATGGTTGATCATGCCAAGGACCCTGCCAAGCGATATGTGCAGGATACCGATCCAGACTGAAACAACGAGCAATTCTGTGATAGCTGCTCCGTGTCCGCCTGCTGCTTCCGTCACACCGATGTTCAGGTGACGGCTGTAGATAATCGATGACCATGGAAGTTCAAAACCCAGGAACTCGCTGAACAAAACCCCGAAAATAATCGTACATATGCTTGCATTCCGCAGGACCGTCAGGAACTGCTTGGCCTCATCGCCCTTGAATACCTTCCGAAGGGCAAGGCACATGACAAGCAGCAGGAGACCGTACCCGACATCCCCGAGGATAAGACCAAAGAAGATCGGGAACACGATGGCAAGCATCAGCGTCGGGTCTACTTCGGTATAGTTCGGGCGGGAATAGATATCCATGAGCATCTGTGCGGGTTTTGCAAACGACGGGTTGTTGTATTCAACAGGTACTGCATCGTGAACCGGATCGACCGGGAGTTCGGTGACAAAGACTTTGCCGCCGGTTGCCTTGTCCAGTGCAGTGCTGATTTCAGCTGCATGGTCCGAGGGGATCCAGCCTTCTGCAACAAAGGTCTGTGCGGTCGTTGCAAACCGGAGCGGTGCCTCGGTCTGTTCGATCTCTGCCTGGAATACTTCTTCGCAGGCGCCAAGAAGCTCCTGGTGTTTTTCTTTTATCCCGTCAAGTTTCTGGTTGATTGCATCGATCTCTTTTTTGAGCGACGCTACCTGCCCGGAATAGTACTCCATCCTTGAGGCAGCAGAGCCGGATTCCGCAGGTATCGGTACCGACTGGTACTGTGCTTCCTGCAAGGCCTTTTCCGCCTCAACCCGGTTTACTTCCGGGACAATGAGAAGTACAAACGACCTCTCTTTCCCGCGGACGATCTCGATCTCGTGCGGGACTGACAGGTTCACCGGGGCATCTTTTGCAATATATCCTGCCATCAGGGAGAAATGCGGGTATCCCTGCAGGAGAGAAAGATCGACCGGGATATCCTTAAAAGGGGTGATCTCCGCGATTTTCTGTTCGTATTCTTTGACTTTCGTGTCAAGTTTCGTACGGCTGGAAACCTGTCCCTCGACTTCCTGCTCGATAGCCGGAAGCTCGGCCTCTATTTTTTTGCGGATTTCCGGCATGCCCAGCTTTTTCTGGACGTCAAGATCCTCGCCGCGGATCGAGAAGACATTCTCGATGGCCCGGACCTTGACCAGCTCAGAAGAAGCTTCCGTTGCCCCTGCAAGCGGAGTTCCTATTTTAAAGCCTGCATACTCTTCGCGCCCCTGTTCCACAAAATCTTCAATGTGGAACTGGTGGAAACGGTACAGTTCTTTTATGATAGGCTCTGCCTGGTCACGGGAAGCAACGATGAGCAGCCGGCTCATCTGCTTAGGCGTTAACATGCAGCTGCTCCTTAAACCGCCCTACCAGCAGCTGCACTGCTTTGGAAAGGTTTTTCTTGCCTTTCTCGTCCAATGCCGCTGAACGCTGGCTCCCCTCTTTGAGGATATCAGCGTGCTTAAGTGCTGCCTGGTGCCGTGCTTCATCCAGTTTCAGCTTCTTATACTGTTCAGCATTGCTTTGCGCCTTTACAATCAGGCCGGCAGCCTCCTTTTCGGCATCTGCCAGTTTGCGCTTTTTTTCTTCCTGCGCTGCACTGATCATCGACTGGTATTCATCTTCAGTTTTCTTGATGTCGTCTAAGACCTCAGTTTTCATCCAACCCTCCACTCACGGCATTAGAATATTAGGTGAAAAAAGCAATATATGTGTTGTTATTTACGATTTCATCAGGTCACAATATATCAAAATGTGCGGATATTTTGCCATTATTTTACCCGTTTTTCAAGATAACCTGCGGATTTATCCGTTCAATGGCAAGCGTTTCCGGGAACGGGTCGATCGTAATGCCGGAATGGTCAGCCCGGATTGTGAGTCCCGCAAGTTCTCCGGCTGCACAGACAAGGTGCTGCTCCGGGTGGGTTCCCCGGATTATCGTGCAGTCTGTATGGATCTCCGGGCCCACTGAAACTACACAGGAAAGCCGTTTTGATCCCGGGTGGTCTTTTGGGAGGACAACAAGCGGCGTATGGTAGGTACGGACAAGGGTAAGGAGCATGACTGCCGGTTCCACCGGCCCGCCCTCCGGTGCCGAAACCACGACGAGGTCTCCGGATTGTATGCCCTGGCAGTATTCTTCGGCAAAGGTTTCGATGCAGAGGGGAAAATCATCGCTGACTTTTGCAGCGAGCAAAAAAGAATCCCTGCCCTTTACCAGCAGGATTTCATCAGTTATCGGGAAATTCATATTTCCGTGACATCATCTGACTGGCAGCTGGGGCACATCGGTCGTTTCCCGAGGCCCTTGAAGCGTTCTCCGCATTCGTTGCACCGGTAATCTTTCGAATTGATCCGGTCCGGGGGAAGATCGATATCCATGGGGCCACCGACACTACACATTGTCCGCTCACCTCAGTTACCAGATACCCCCCTTGTGTTATTTATACCTGCCTGTTTTTTTAAGGGGAAATCCCGCGTGCGACACTTTACGATGATGGTCAGATGATGAAATTGAATGTCACAAGGGCGATGACCAGGAGTACGCAGGAATGTTTGACCCCTGCCGAAAGCGATGCCTCACCCATCATACCGGCAATCAGTCCCGAGAACAGGGCCTGGATCAGGCAGGCATGGTAGAGGAGCCTGTCGAGGGTCATTACCTGGACACTGCCGATCCCGGAAAGCGACCCGGCAGAGGAGAGGCCGTTTGTGTTGATGCTTGAGAGAACGGGGAGGAACTGGGTCGTAAGGACTGCGACAACAAACAAAAAGACCAGATATGAGAGATACACGATTGCCGTGTAAATGAACATCTCGGCAAGGCGCTCTTTTTTGAGGGTTTCGTTCATCTTTGCATCGCTTGCTGCAATGGCAAGAACCTCTCCAATCTGGCCGCTCATCTCGCTTGCTTTCGTGATGAGCGTCACCGTCCGTGCGATAGCGGGGGTACTTATCCTCTTCTCAAACCGGATCAGGGCATCGGAAAAATTCACGCCCCAGTCAAGGTCCCGCTTGATCCGCCGGATCTCGTAGCTGAGCAGGCCAAGGTTAGTCCTGACCATGATGGATATTGCCTGGGTTAGCGTCAGCCCCACCCGGTTAATTCCTGCCAGACGTTCGAGAAATTCCGGGATAATGGTCTGGATCCCGTTGACTTTCCGGGCCCAGATCTCGTAAAATAGTGCGTACGGGATAAGCACGATCAAAAGGGCGATGATGATATGGTCGTCCACGACATCGATAAAGACCTCGATATCTGCGTAATGGGGAACGCGTATGAGGACCGCTGCGAGGTATATGAGTGCCGCCGGGATGGTGATGTAGAATGTACTGGAGACATTATTCACGAAGTTCTCAAACGGGTGCCTGACAACATGGGCAATGTTCCTGACCCTGTCATACCGTTTCAACTGGGCAAAAAACTTCTCCTCCCCGGTTTTTTCTTCCCGGGGTACATCGGAGTACGTGTCAAGGACAATCGACCGGGTGTACCGCTCGGGTTTTTCAGTTTTTGCCGAGATGAGGTCAATAAAGAGAATAAAGAGGACCGACCCGACTGTGAGGAGAATGTAAATGACAACTGAGAGCTGGAGAATTGCCGCCCCTCCCATGAGCCCCATCACGACCATGATGATGATAAGAAACAGGGGACCTGCGACAAAGAGCGTGACATAGGTCTCTGCGACCATTGAAAGGAAGGTGAGGAATTGCTTCTGCTCAAATCTCGCCTCCTCCTGGTAGAGCCGGACACGTGATGCAAGGAAGTCCGTCATGTTCCCGCCGCTCTCGATGACCGAGAGCATATCTTCAAGAAAATTCTTGAATTTTTCCGAGGGTGTTGTTTCTGCAAGATGATGAACTGCGGTGATGGCATCATTTCCAAAAAAGTTCACATCCCGTACAACCTGTCGGAATTCCAGTGCAACCTCTCCGTAGATGTTTGCGTTGTCCGAGAGCGCGGAAAGGATGGGCATGAGTTCCGCCCCGCCCCGGCGCATTGCGTACATGTATGCAACGGCGTTATGGAGTGTCAGGTTGATCTTGGTGGCCCGGCTGGTTTTATCCGTCGAGGGGAGCCGCACAAGGAGCAGATAGGCAAGGTATGCCCCGATAATAAAGGAGATGATAAAACCCAGGACTTCGATAAGGGTTGTATTCGCAAAATATCCAAAGGCCGGCGGAAGCTGGACATTTAAGACGTTATAGATCCCTTTTCCCGCGGGAAATGATGTCGAGAGAACCCGGCCAATGAGAAAACCGCAGATCCCAAAGAGGATCCCGGTGACAAACGAGATTTCCAGCGTCTTGCGGAGATACTGGTCGAGCGTTTTTCCGGACCGGGATGAGATCAGGTCTGCATGAAGCCCCTGGTACTTGAGGGGATCCTTTTGCATCCAGCGTAAAAGTGCGTTTCTTGCTGTCATCCCAGTACCTTTCTGAGGTCGGTGCTTGCAGCGAGCACATCTTCGCGCTTGATATGGTAGTTGTGGAAGATCGAGGCGACCGAGATGTAATCAATAATATTCTGTTTTTTCATCTCTTCAAGAAGGTTTTTCCTGACTGCAATCTCCTGATCCATCTGTTCGCGGGTTATTCCCCGCTTCTCGGCAATCTCGTTATAGATCTTCGATCTCCCGGTGTAGTTTGCCTTGTCGTGGATAGGATCGTAGACAAAAACGTTGTTTACCTGGAGGTTACCGGTTGCCGGATCGATACCGACAATCTCCACGATCTCCTGGGCCCGCCTCACTCGCTCTGTCCCCCGGTAGATGAGGGCCTGGATGCTGATGATGTTTAGTGCCTGGAGCATGTTCCGGGGGACATTGAGTGGCTCGCTTTCCAGCCGGTGGACTGCCGCATCGACGCTCCCGGCATGCATGGTTGAGAATGTGGTGTGGCCGGTGTTCATGGCCTGGAAAAGCGTCTGGGCTTCGGGGCCACGGACTTCCCCGACAAGGATGAATTCCGGCCGCTGCCGCATTGCTGCCCGGAGGAGATCGAACATGTTGATTGCATTCCCGCCTTCAGTGAGGGATTCGCGGGTGACACTTGCGATCCAGTTGTCATGGTAGAGCGTGATCTCCCGGGTGTCCTCGATACTGACCACTTTTGCTGTTGGCGGGATAAAGAGGGAGACCGCATTTAAGGATGTGGTTTTCCCGGATGCTGTCCCACCGATAAAAAGCATGCTCATGCTGTTTTCGATGGCCAGCCAGAAGTAGACCAGTTCGTCGCTCGTGAACGTCCCGTACTCCAGGAGTTCTATCGGAGAGAACGGTTCTTCCCGGAATTTCCTGATGGTAAACGACGTACCCCGGGTCGTAACTTCGGTCCCGAGCGTCAGCTGGAGCCGGGAACCGTCGGGGAGGGTTGCATCAAGCATCGGGGAACCGGTAGAAATATGTTTGCCGGACCGCTGTGCAAGTGTTATGGCAAGGGAATTGAGCACCTCGGGTTCAAACGAGATGTTGGTCCTGATGTTCCGGTATCTCCGGTGGTACAAAAAGATCGGGATATGGCTGCCGTCGCAGGAGATATCTTCGAGCTGCGTATCCTTCATGAGCGGATCGATCCGGGACCAGCCGATAAAGTTGCGCAGGAGGAAATACTCAAGTTTATAGAGTGTCAGATCCTCAAGGTCGATCCCGTAATCGTCCAGCAGGCCGTACACTTTTTCCAGCAGGATCTTCCAGCGCTCCTGTTTGATCTCATCGTTAGTCAGGATAAGGACATCAAGCAGGTCTTCGTGGAGCCGTTCGAGAAGTTCGTATTCAAATTCTGAAAGCGCCGGTTCAAAGAGGAGATACTCGGTCTGGTGGGTCTTTGTGTTGAGGGCAATGTATACAAGAGATTTTCCTTTCTCGATCCAGTACTGGTCGAGCAGTTCGTAGCCTGTTGGGAGTTTTCCGGTGACAAGCGGACCTGCCCTGTCCATGGAGTATTCTTCCGGCATCCGGTAATGCGGTCTTTTTAGGATCCGGAAGTATTTCAGGTAACCCGAACCGGTTTTTCGTACCGTTAATGTCGTAGTGGTACTGGCAGTCTCCGGGCCGGTTGTCGGTGACACTGCCGCCGCCTCCAAAACCGGGGTTATCCCGGCTCCGTCAGCGCCTCCGGGGGTATCCGGTTCTTTTTTTTTCCCCCGTGAAAAAATGTCCGAAAGCCCCATGATGTCCACTCCTCCCCGCCCAGGTATCCCCGGTGCTTACCGGTTCTTAGTTCGGGTAATCTTCCTATATATAGTACGGGGAGTACGGGGGATGGGAAAACCCGGATCCTGCTGGGATATCTTTATCAGTCTGTTCATCGACAAATCCATAAATCGCTTTCATTTTGGGGATAATTCATGCAGGACAGCCAGATCCGGAGAATGCCGACCGGGATAACGTCTCTTGATCCCATTCTTGACGGGGGTATCCCGGTCGGGTCGGTCATTCTCCTTCTTGGTGAAATCGGTGCGGGCCACTACGAGTATGTCTACAGTTCCCTCATCAACACCCTTGACCGGCTCGAAAAGATCCCTCCCGATACGCCGTATTTCCCCACAAAAATGCAGTATATCACGTTTACCCGGCTTGAATCCGATGTCCGGCATGAGATCATGCAGTCGTTTTCCCAGAAAGGGCCCGTGACGAACTCCGGGCGCATCCAGTTCGATGACCTGTCCGATCTGTATTTCGACCGGAGTATCGTGCCTGACTCCTGGTACAGCCACAGCGATACCCTCTCCCGGCTCCAGCAGCGTGGCGATCATGCCAATGTTTTTGTAAAACTATCAGAACTGTTTAACCAGTCAGCGGATGGCAGCCTGATTATCATGGACTCTCTTACCGAGATTGCAACCCAGTGCAGCTATTCGATCCGCTGGCAGGACCTGGCCGGTTTTTTACGGGGTGTCCAGCGGTATGCCAAAAAGAAGGACTGTACCGTCTATCTCCTGATGAGCAAAGGGATTCTGCCGCTGGAAAAGGAACGGGAGATTGCAGATATCGTGGATGCAGTTTTCCTGTTCCGGTGGGAAGAGAGTACGGCCTCCCGGCGCCAGCGTATTATGTTCTTTGAGAAATTCCGCGGCGTGATGCCCCATCTGGTCGAGCAGGACCTGGTGAAATTTGCCGTGAGGATTTCCACAACGGATGGATTTGAAGTCAGCAACATCCGGATGGTGATATGATGTCGGAGCGGGTAAACTTCGGGATTGTCGGTCTTGACGATATGCTCGGCGGCGGCCTGATTCCGGGGAGTATCTGTGCGATCATAGGGATGTACGGAACCGGTAAGACCACGTTTTCCTTAGAGTATGTCTGGGACGGGCTCAAAAAAGGCGAGCACGTGATTTACATCAGCCTTGAAGAGCGGGAGGCGCGTATCCTCTCGTACATGAAGCTCAAGGGCTGGGATGTCACACCCTACCTGAATTCATCGTTGTTTATCATCAAGCTCGACCCTACTGATTTCAACCTGGCCAACAACCGGATCAAAAACGAGCTGCCTACCCTGATAAGCGAAGTGAAGGCGACCCGGGTGGTCATCGATCCCATCTCGCTTTTTGAGGATCTTTTTGAGACCGATGCTGAGCGGCGGCGTGAGATGTTTCGGTTTGTGGAGGGTCTCCGTGACAAGGACTGCACCATCATGCTGACTTCCGAAACCAACCCGGACAATGTATTTTCCAGCCGGCACTCTCTTATTGAATACCTCTCGGATACCGTGATCCTCCTCCGGTATGTCCGGTCAAGCGATCTCACCGATGTCCATCTCGCCCTTGAAGTAGTAAAGATGCGGATGTCGGCCCATTCCCGGGAGATCAAGCCGTACGAGATCGAGCAGAACCAGATCACGGTCTATTCTGAAGCCAATGTATTCTAGTGCAGAGGATGGGCACATAAGTACCGTGCGGTTCCCGGCTGGTGTTAATCTTCATTGTGCGGACGAATCCCGATCCCGCATGCGTGATCATTGCTTCCGGAAAAATCCGGGAAAACTGTTTTGGCCCGAAAAAAAGGTGTTGGAGTTCCCTCCGTAATATGGATTGTAATCCATAATTCGAATTTAAATCCCTGTCGGGGATTGTGCTGCCCGCCGGAACAGTGTTGACCGGCCGCAGTTTTTCACAATAATTTTTCACAATAATGTTACGGTTCCCTGGCCGGTAAAAAATTGTAGGGCAGGAAACGATCACGGCAATTTTCTTTTCATCGCAAAATTTCCCGGTTCTGGATGTGTTAAAACCCTTGGTGCCGCATGCCCGATCGCGGCCAAAAAGAAGATCTGGTTTTTCAGGTGACCGTGATTCAGATAGTAATCCCGAAGAGGTTAAGGAGGATGAGGACAAGGACGCCCGGGAGGCCGCCAACGGCACAGATGATGAGGGTGGCAAAACTGTAGCCGAGATCGGTCTTTCCCACCAGTTCCATGATATTGAGTGAATTGAGGACAAAGAGGAAAACCAGGCCAAGGACTGCGTTTATCACGAGGATTGCCAGTTTTTTTATCAGGTAATAGGCAATGGCAAGGATCGCTACGATGATGATTACTGCAAGGAGAATGTCGCTCATACCCAGAATCCTACTTACCAATGATCCGCTGATTATTAACTCTTACCGGGGGTAGGATGTAACCCCCGACAGCCCGGCTTTCCTCTCCCAGTCCTGTGATCCGGTTATGGAGATCGAAGAAGTTCCCGGTGAGCATGGCGCCTTTTATTGGTTCGGCAAGTTCACCGTCCCGGACAAAGAATGGGTTTGAGATCTCAACTGAGAAGTCCCCGCTCATCGGGTTTGCCGTGTGAGCTCCGACAACGCTCTGGACATAGATGGCGTTTTCGTCCATGATGTTTTCCCGCCTTCCGTCAACGACGATGTTGTGATGGCCGATGGTCGGGAGGCCGGCAAAACCACCTCTTACAGCGCTCCCGGTACTTTCTTTCCCGAACCGGTGTGCGGTCTTGAGGTCGTAGGCAAACCCGGTAAGGATACCGTCCCGGACAAAATCGAGATGCCGTGTCGGTGTCCCTTCGGCATCGACCCAGGTGCTTGAACTGCCGCCGGCCCGGTGCGGGTCATCAAAAAGGGAGAAATTTTCGACTGCCACCTGCTCGCCGATCTTCCCGGCAAGTTTCGATCGCTCCTGGTGCACGTTTCTCCCGCTCAGCGCCGGGATGAATGTGCCCGAGAGGAGATCTGCGTAGGCAACCGGGGAGAGGATGATGTCGTAATCGCCGGTCGGGATGTCCTTGCCCCTGACCGAATGGGACGAGAGGAATGCCGCATATTCCCCGGTCTTTTCCGGGTTAAGGAGCTTTGTACTATATGACTGGTCGAATTCCGATCCGGTGGACTGGCCGCAGATGGTATCGAGTGCGATTGAGGTGTCCGTGTGCCGGGAAGTGTACCGGGCACCGCTGCTGTTTGCAAGGGTGATGCTTTCACTGGAGATTGTTGCCCCGCCCGAGGTCACGGCTGACTCCGGGTGGTGACTGGCACCATCGAGCATCCGGGCAATCAGGTCTTTTGCGGTTGCCGGGTCGGCAGGAATCTCCGGGTCAAACGCGAGATCGGTTTTTGGGATAGCCGCCGGGCCCGGAAGCCCTTTCCATTCCTGTGGGGTTGCAAGCCGGCTCCCGGCTATCGCCGCGTCAAGACAGGCTTCCCACCGCTCCGGGTTATTCGTGGTTGAAGAGCCGATCCGGCCCTTGTCGATGATCCGGATCATGAGCCCGACATCTACGGAAGATGAGCAGAGGCTCACGGTGTTTTGCCGCAGGTCTGCGGAGACGGAAGCCCCTTCAAAATAAAATGCCTCAACTTCGTTTGCTTTTTTTGATCCGGCCCGGATCAGGTTCTCAATCCACTCCACTGCCACCAACCACCGCATCTTCAAGAAGCACGAGCGGAGCGCCGTCGCTCACCGGCACGCTCTGCCCGCCTTTTCCGCAATAGCCCGGGTTCATGACCCGGTTTTTCCCGCACAGGGTTATCCCGTGGAGCGTCGTCAGGATCTCCCCGGAGAGCGAGACATTGCGGACCATTCCCGCCCGCTCGCCATCCTTTATCAGATATCCATACTCTGCGTTGAACTGGAACACCCCCCGGCCGGGGTCCACTTGTCCGCCCCGGGAGCCGACAAGGTAGATCCCGTTTTTGCATTCTGCAAATATCTCATCATCTGCTGCGTCGCCAGTTTCAATGAACGTGTTGCTCATCCGCACAAGCGGGGGCTCGCCGGGCATTGCCCGTGCATGGCCGGCAATCCCGTTCCCGATCGCTGCAAGGGTCTGGCGGTTGTGGAGGAATGCGTTCACCCGGCCGTTTTTGATGATCTCGGTCCTCCTGACCGCGATGCCCTCTGCATCGACCGGGTCAAACCCGAATTCCTGGAGCGTGGGATCGTCAACGATGGTGAGAATATCTGTGCCGATTTTTTCACCGGTCCGACCTTTCAGGACCGAGTTTCCTTCCTGGATGAGGTCGCCCTCGCTTGCATGCCCGACGGCCTCGTGTGCAAGGACCCCGGCAAGTTCCGGGTCAAGGACCGCAAGCATCTTCCCGCCCTTTGCCGGTTTTGCATCGAGAAGGGCAATCGCGGTATCCGCAGCTTTTTTCCCGTAGCCGGTATGATTGCGGAGGTTAAACCCGTGGATCGAATGGTCCTGTTCGTATCCCATCTGGATGGTACCGCCTTTAGATGCGACGGTCATGATACTGAACCCGGACCGGGACATTTCGTACCGGTATTCTGACCCGGAGCTGTCAAGAAACTGCACGTTCTCGACACGCTCGATGTAGTGGGCACGCCGGTTTTTCACCAAGGGGTTGACTGCCTCCTTTTCAAGAACCATCAGAAGCGAGGCTTTCTCTTCAAGGCTGACGTCCCGACAGTCCTCTTTTTTTGTCGGGCAGGGGAGCACTCCCCGGGGGGCATCTCCGATCTCGATCGGGTCTTCGGTGACCTGCGCAAGTTTTTGCGCAGATTCGAGATATTCCCGAAATTTTTTTCCCTTGTCGTTTGTGAAGTTATCTGCTTCAAGGATCCCCCAACCTTTTTGGCCGAGCACCCGGATAACGGCCGTATTAAAAAAAGAAGTTCCGGCCGATTCTACGACATCATTATCGATGTCGATGATGGTGCTCTGGCCGGTAACCTGCCGGACATCGTAATACCGGATTCCTGGAATTTCGCTCATTTCAGGTGGGAGTCTTGTTGATGGCCGGTGTGTCTGCAAGAATTGTTGTGGAGCGTACAGCCATTTTCTTGAGTTTCGTGAGGAATCCTTCCTCGTTTTCAGGGACGAGGGCGTGCCTGAGAACCTCTTGGATGGTGTCGACCGGGATAACGGTGACCATCGATTTGTACCGCTCCTCGATGAGAACATCATTAATATTTGTCCTTGGAATAAGGACGGTCTTGATGCCGGCCTTTGCCGCAGCCTCTATCTTAAAAGTCACGCCTCCGACCGGGAGGACATCCCCCCGGACCGAGAGTGACCCGGTCATGGCGATATCCTGCCGGACCGGGATGCCTTCGATTGCGCTGATAACTGCCGTTGCAACGCTGATCGAAGCCGAGTCTCCTTCGACACCGCCATAGGTTCCGATGAACTGGATATGGATATCAATGTTTTTCACGTCCCGACCGGTGAATTTCTTGAGAATGGCCGAGACGTTCTTGATGGACTCCTGTGCGATCTCCTTTAACATACCGGTGGCAATCACCGTGCCGCTCGCGCCCTGCGCCGGGGTGACTTCCGCCATGATCGGGAGAACCGACCCGGAGTCCGATCCCATGACCGCAAGACCGTTGACCCTGCCCACCCGTGTCCCTTCAATGACGGTGAGCTCGTACTCGCGGCTCCTGCGGATATACTCATCGGAGACCTGGTCTTCGATGGTCCGTGCAGTCGTCTTTGCCGTAACCACATGGGCTGCGGTTGTCAGGGGTGCACCTTCCTGGCGTGCAATATCCCCTGCCACCCGGATAAGGCCTCCCATGTCACGGAGTTTTAATGTCAGGTGGCCCTTGCGGTTCGAACGCCTCCGGGCTTCGCGGAGCACTTCGTCGATTGCGTCCTTGTCGAAATGCGGGATCTTTCCGTCGTTTTTGACTTCCTGGGCGATGAACCGGACATACTTCTGCTGGTTCTCGGGTGTGTCTTCCATGCTTTCAGCCATGTAGACTTCGTACCCGTACCCGCGGATACGGGACCGGAGTGCCGGGTGCATCCCCTGGATCGCATCGAGATTTCCTGCTGCAACCATCACAAATTTACAGGGCACCGGTTCGGTCCTGACCATCGCACCGCTGGAGCGCTCGCTCTGGCCGGTGATGGGGAATTCACCTTCCTGAAGTGCGGTGAGCAGATTCTGCTGGGAGTGGGGGTCAAGGGTGTTGATCTCATCGATGAAAAGAACACCCTTGTTGGAGCGGTGGATCGCCCCGGCTTCGACACGGTCGTGAGCCGGAGTTTCAAGGCCCCCGCTCTGGAACGGGTCGTGCCGGACATCCCCGAGCAGTGCGCCCGCATGGGAACCGGTTGCATCGATAAACGGCGCCATGTTCTTGGCATCGTTTGATACAAGGAGTTTAGGGACCATGGCCTCTTCCCGGGGTGCCGTGTACCGGAGTGCCATGAAGACGAATGCGGCGGCGATAATCCCCATCAGCCACTGGTACGTGATAAATGAGTACCCGATGATGCCGATAATAAGGATCATGAGAAGGGTGTTCCGAAACTGCGACTTTTTCTTTGCCTCGGCCTTGTGGGCGGCAACGATTTGCTTGCCCCGGCCTGCGGCAACGGTCCTGATGATCGGGTTGTTCGTATCATCGGAATTCGGGTAGACCAGGATATCCTGAAGTTCTTCTTTTGGAAGAAGTTCGGCCATCGCTTTTGCAAGCATGGATTTCCCTGTCCCGGGGCTTCCGATCATCATCACATGGCGGCGCTGGATTGCCGCTTTTTTGATTACTTCAACCGCACGTTCCTGTCCGATGACCTGATCGATAAGTTTTGGCGGGACATCAATCTGCGAAGAAGATCCTTCGGGGCCTTTTACTGCTTCTGCAGGTTGTTGTTCTGTGATCTGGGGCTTTGGCGGCGCCGATCCTGTCTCGGGGACTGGTGCCGGTTCATGTGCCGGCTCTGAAACAGGCTGCGGAACCGCCGGCTGCGAAGGCTGCTGCGTTGCATCTTCGCGCGCCGGTACTGGTTTTTCAGAGTTTTCCATTGGAGATTTTACCTCTTTTCACCCTTCGGTATCCATATACTTTGACGCATAATAGTTTAAGTAGTTTCAGCAGTTTGCAACCGTTCCTGCACGACAGAAACCCGTGGCCCCCAAAGGCCCGGCCGGCATACCCTGTCATACCTTGAAACCGCCGGGTATAATAGGTTAGGAAAAGAAGAAGTACGAAAAAAAGGATTGTATTTCCCGGGTTCGCCGGGTATCGAAACAGGGTTTTTATTATGAGAGTTATCAGCACAGAAAAATCTCAGGTTCTTGCTGCAAAAGTTGCCGACAGACTCAAGCTTCCCCTTGTTGATGTAAAATTCACCCGGTTTCCTGACGACGAACTGTATCTTGCCGCAGGAGAGCTTGATGATGAAACCATCATTGTCGGAAGTATCGTTGACAATGATTCCCTTGTCCAGCTGCTTCTGTTGATCGATGCCTGCGACAGTTCGACCAACCACCTTGTTGTCCCCTACATGGGCTATGCCCGGCAGGACAAGCGGTTCAAGAAAGGAGAGCCCATCAGCGCCCGGGCCATTGCCCATGTCCTGGGCCGCGGGGTAAAGGATTGCATCACCATCAATATCCATGAACCCGACGTTCTCGTCCATTTCGATGTCCCGACCCGGAATCTTTCTCTTGCCCGGGACATGGGGGAGTATATCCGCACCATGGGGCTCTCAAATCCCCTGATCCTTGCACCGGACGATGGTGCCCTTGCCTTTGCAGAAGGGGTTGCCGCAATAGGGGGATGGGACTACGACAATCTCGAAAAGACGCGGTTGTCCGGGGTTGAAGTGAAGATGGCACCAAAGAACCTCCCGGCCGCCTCCCGTTCGGTCATCATTGTCGATGATATTATCTCAACCGGTGTGACCATCGCGACTGCTGCCGGCATGCTGTACGAACAGGGTGCAAAAGAAGTTTACGCATCCTGTGTCCATGGTGTCCTTATCAGCGGTGCGTATGTCCACCTGAAGTCGAGCGGAATAAAGGATGTGTTCTGCAGCGACACCATCGAACGGGGATGCAGCAGGATCACTGCGGCCGACAGAATTGCCGAAGCATTTACGACTCCATGAGCGACCGAAACCAAAAAAAATTTCAGGATTTGCCCAGCAGGGATGCAGCAGGTATGAAGTGCGTTCTTGACTCTACGTTTTTTTTTGCGGAATGCCCGGCATCCGGGGAACTTTACACGACGCCTTCTGTAGTCTGCGAGCTAGTCGATCTCCGGTCGAAATGCCGGTACGAGATCCTTTTATCATCCGGGCTTTCCGTGCAGTCCCCTGATGAGAAATCCCTGGGGCTGGTAAGGGAAGCAGCAGTAAAGTCCGGTGACGCACCCGTTTTGTCACAGACGGACCGCGAGGTGCTGGCCCTCTCCCAGATGCTTGGTGCAACAATTTATACTGATGACTTTGCTATCCAGAACGTGGCAGCAGGGCTTGGTATCTCCGTCAATCCGGTGCAGCAGCGTGCGGCAAAAAAAATTTCCTGGAAATACCGGTGCAGCGGCTGTGGCAGGTACTTTAAAAACGACGGGGAATGCCCGGTCTGCGGTTCAATTATCAAACGAAAACTTAAATAGATCGCGGGAAATCTTTTTTCATGTCTTCCCTTGACGATCTGATCGCCCGGGCAAAAATGCTCCTATCAGAAGGGCACAGCCCCGGCCAGATTGCAGATGAGCTTTCGCTTTCCATGGAAACGGTTACCTGGCTTCTCACCCAGGCAAAAGGAACCGCTGTGCCAAAGGATGTCCACATTGACTGGACGGTAGTGAGCAGCCAGGCCCCGCTTCTTGACGAGATCGCACTCATGCTCCTGAACCGGTATTACAGCGCACGGAAGGATAACTGCCCGGACGGATCCCCGGTTGCCGATGTGATCATCGGTGTGGCGCTCTCGGGCATCCCGCTTGCAACCATGATCGCGGTGCAGGAAGCGGTACAGCTTGCCGTTTACAACCCCTCCAAGCAGAACGCAAGCGATCACCCGGTCGGATCGATCAGCGGCAATTTTGCGTCGGTGTCCGGCCAGAAGTGCATCATTGTGGATGATGTCATCACCTCAGGCAATACGATGCACGAAGTGATAAAATACCTAAAGAAACATGGGGCATCACCGGTTGCAGTCTGGGTGATCTTTGATAAGCGCGGTATCAAGGAAATTGAGGGAGTTCCGGTATATTCGCTCTTTAAAATCTCCCGTATCGATTAATAAATCCTTTTTTTGAGGGTTTTACCGATCTATATATATAGAAGTTCAATTCCAACTTTTACAGCATTAGAGGATCAAATATGTTAGCAGGTCAACCAATTATTATCCTTAAAGATAATGTCGAGCGAAACTCCGGGAAGGAGGCCCAGCGCTCGAATATTATGGCCGCAAAGGCAATCGCCGGTGCAGTCAGGACAACGCTTGGTCCCCGGGGCATGGACAAGATGCTTGTCGGATCGACAGGAGATATCATCATCACCAATGACGGTGTGACGATCTTAAACGAGATCTCGGTCCAGCACCCGGGTGCAAAGATGGTTGTCGAGGTTGCAAAGACCCAGGATGATCAGGTCGGGGACGGAACCACCACTGCGGTGGTTATTGCCGGCGCTCTCATGGAGCAGGCTGAAAAGCTGCTCGAACAGGGTATCCACCCGACCGTTATTGCGCAAGGGTACCGCCTCGGGATGAAAAAGGCCCTTGAGATTACAAACAAGCTCTCTTTCAAGGTCAACCCGACCGACAGAAAGACTCTCTTAAAGGTCGCCGACACCGCAATCACCGGCAAGTCGATCGAATCGGTCAAGCCAAAGCTTGATGGCATCATTGTCGATGCGGTCATGTCAATTGCTGAAAAGATCGACGGCAAGTATTCTGCAGATGAAGACGATGTCTTGATCAAGAAGCAGAAGGGCCCGGCGATGGACGACGCAGAGCTTGTCCGGGGCATCGTCTTTGACAAGAAGCGTGTGAACGAAGGTATGCCAAAGAAGGTCACAAACGCCAGGGTCGCTCTCATTGCAATGCCGATGGAGATTACAAAGACCCAGGTCAAATCAAAGATCAAGATCACCAACGCCGATCAGATCGCCGCATTCTCCGAGCAGGAACGTGAGACCTTAAAGAAACTCGCCGATGCCATTATCGATGCCGGTGCAAATGTCGTGCTCTGCCAGAAGGGCATTGCAGATCCGGTCCAGTTCTTCCTTGCCAAACACGGTGTCTTTGCGGTTGAAGACGTGCCGGAAAAGGATATTAAGTTCGCGGCACGTGCCCTGAACGCAAACATTGTCAACAAACCTGAATCCCTTACGGCAAAGGATCTCGGGAAGGCAGAGTGTGTCGAAGAGGACAACGATATCGACATCACCCGGATCTCGGGCTGCAGGAACCCCAAGACCGTCACAATCCTTCTCCGTGGCACCAGTGACTACCTCCTTGACGAGCTTGAGCGTGCAGTTGTAGATGGCACCCGGGTTGTCATGGATGCAATCGAAGACGGGACCTATGTTGTTGGCGGCGGGGCCGTTGAAACCGAGCTTTTGATGAAAGTCCGCGACTATGCAGAGACCGTGGGAGGTCGGGTCCAGCTGGCAATCGAAGGCTATGCAACTGCGTTTGAGTCCATTCCCCGGACGCTTGCAGAAAACTCCGGATACAACCCGATTGACAAGCTTGTCGAGCTCAAGAATGTCCATGCGAAGGGCAAGAAGACAGCCGGCCTCAATGTCTACAACGGCAAGGTTGTCGATATGAAGGATGAAGGTGTCCTTGAACCTCTCCGGTCCAAGCGCCAGTCAATCCAGAGTGCATCCGAGACTGCTATCATGCTCATCCGTGTCGATGATATGATGATTACGCAGTCAAAGAATCCCGCATCAGCCGGACCCTCCCCGATGGGAATGTAAATCTCCCCCATGAAATTATTTTCTTTTTTTTAACGTTCCCGTGAAGAGAACTATTATAGGAAAAAGAATGTACATTATCTGGACCGGTGCCGAGGTAGTCTAGCCCGGGAAGGCGGTAGCCTCGAAAGCTACTGGCGCTCCGCGCCTCGGGAGTTCAAATCTCCCCCTCGGCGTTTATTGTATCACCGGAAAAACCGGTGCATTATGTCATTCATCCGTTCGACAGGCCTGTGCACGGCGGTGTCATTCCTGTAAATGCTGCGGCATTGTGATCACCATCCCCCGTAATCACAAATCCTAAATATATTCTGGCAGAAAAATACCCTTTGTCTGATTGAGCAGGATTGACTGAGATCAAAAATTACTCTGGTGAACGATGATGTTTCGGATCCGGAAGAATAAACCGAAAATATCGGCAGAGGTCCGGCCATTCCGGGAGATACGCCGCCTCAATATCAACCGCACCTACTCACCGCTCCGGATTGGCGTCGTGGCCGGGTATATCCTGCTCGCCCTTCTTTCTGCATCCACGTCAATGTTTGGCCTTCTCGTGGGGGCGCTGCTCCGGTTCCTCGGATTTTAAAAAAACACCGGACTGGAATTTCCCGGCCAGTTCTATGGATGGTGTCCCGTATCAGATTTTTCCAGGTCCAGCACCGCAGCCCGGCCTTTGTCATAGGCCTCTTTTAATGCGGTCGGGTGGTTTTTGATCCCGTTGTACCGGTCCATATTGTTTGCGACGATATTATCCCGGTAGTCAAATCCCGTGCCATGGAAAAGGGCAGTAATCGCCGGGTAAGCGCTGTCAAAGACATGTGCCTGATCCTGTCCGGCCGTTGAAATGAAGATTCCTGTATGGCACCGGATATGCTCCGCAGAAAAATCCAGCGTCTTTAACAGGAACTTTCGAGCCCAGAGATACTGGGCACGGTCAATGAACCCCTTGAGCTGGGCCGTGATCCCCATGCTGTAAATCGGTGAGGCGACGGCAAGGCAGTCCACTGCAAGGATTTTGTCGTACAGCCCCGGAGCATCGTCTTTTACCACGCAGACGCCGGCCTTGTGGCAGGCATTACATCCCCGACAAGGTGAATAATTGAGATCTTTTAACACGACTTTTTCCACAACGGCTCCTGCGGATTTTGCCCCGTCAAGGAAACTGTCAAGCAGGGTCTCGGTATTCCCGTGCCGGCGGGGGCTGCCGGAGATCCCAAGAACGGTTACGGTCATGATCCGGCCTCCGCCACCGTATCAAGACGCTTTTTGAGTTCGGCAATCACGGATTCCCCCAGTTTTTCCGCATCGGTCCGGGCTTTCGGGTGGTTGAGGATCGCCCCTTTCTCATCGACCCCGTTTATCATCAGGTACGAGATGTCTGCATCCGCGATATCGATCACGTGGCAGAAACATTTGACCGAGGGAACTGCAGCATCAAAAACGTGCGGCCATGCCTGTCCGGCAGTGGCAAGGAAGACCGCTAGTCGTTTTCCCATCCTCTCCGGGGGGATTACCGGTAATTTGAGAACATATTTCCGTGACCGGAAAACCTGAGCCCGGTCAACGAGGGCCTTTACCTGCGAACAGAGTCCCATGCAGAATATGGGTGATGAAATGACGATGCAGTCTGCCGCGATGATCTTGTCGTGATAGATATCCATCCCGTCGCACTGGATGCATTTGTTGAGTCTCTCGCATGCGTTGCACCCCCGGCATGGCCGGATATCAGCATCGGTAAGCGGGACTTTCTCGATTGTTACATCAGGATCTTTTGCCATAGATGCCAGGACCCAGTCAAGCAGGGTTTCCGAGTTCCCGTGCCGGCGCGGACTTCCGGCAAACGCGAGGACGTTTACAGGCATAAATGATGCTTGGCGATGGTGAGGGAAAAATCATTGGATTGTGCGTTATCCCCAGGAGAAAGCCGCAATAAAAAAAAAGAAAACCGGGCACATGGACCCGGAAAAAGGGTTCAGATTTTCTTATAACACAGGTACCAGTCTTTACACTCGTATCCTTCGGTCGCCCTTTTTTCCATCTCCGCAGTTGTCTTTGGCGGAGCAACGACAACCTTGTCGCCCGGCTGCCAGTTGGCAGGAGTCGAGCACTTGTGCCGGTCGGTAGTCTGGAGCGCTTTTACCAGCCGCAGGATCTCAGGCATATACCTGCCATTCTGGAGCGGGTAATAAATCATCGCCCGGAGGACCCCCTTGTCGTCGATGAAAAAGACCGCCCGGACTGCCGCAGTTGAACTTTGGCCCGGCTGGATCATCCCGTACTTTTTTGCCACCTGCATCGTGAGATCGGCAATAATCGGGAACGGGATTGTGACACCCATCTTCTCTTTTATGGCCCTGACCCAGGCAAGGTGAGCGGATATGCTGTCAACCGAGAGGCCGAGGAGTTGGACGTTGAGCTTTACCAGATCGTCATAAATCTCGGCAAACGCCATGAATTCCGTCGTGCAGACCGGAGTAAAATCCGCCGGGTGGGAGAAGAGCACCACCCATTTGCCTTTAAAATCCGAAAGCCGGATCGGGCCCTGGGTTGTTTCCGCGGCAAAATCCGGGGCTGGTTCCCCAAGCAGCGGAAACGAGGTACAGGTTTCTTCTGACATACCCTGCACCATTTACTTCTTCATCACTTCGTCAAGCTGTGCCTTGCCATACACGTACGCAGGCATTCCCGAGAGCAGGAACGTGACCCTGAGTGCCTCTTCGACCTCGGCTTTCGTGACCCCGAGGTTTGCTGCGCCCATCAGCTGTGCACGGACCGCGTGCTGGTCCCGCATCGCTGCAGCAATGGCTATTGCAATGAGCTTCTTTGTTTTTCTCGTGAGTTTCCCGTCATCCCAGATGTGATCTTCCATCTTTATGACAAGATCATACATCCCGGGATCGTTTACGGTCAGTTCCTTGAAGAATTTCGGAACTTTGCCGATTTTCTTTTCCAGTCCCTTGAGCTGCTTTTCGGTTCCTTTCCGGACAACCGGTTTTTTTACTGCTGTCTTTTTTACCACCATTTTTGTTTCACTCCTTGAGTTTCATGGGCTCGCCGCAGCAGATCAGTTCCCCGCCGCCGGCCTCCTTGACTTCGACCACGTTACCGCAGATCTCACAAACAAAGACCTGTCCTTTTGTTGATACGTTGACCATCTGCTACAATGCCCCCTGTTTTTTTAAACATCTACGGGATATCCTTGAATCATGCCCCCCGGCATCCTCCAAAAAGGCCGCCGGTTTTTTGCGGTTCCCGTCCTGCCTTTTTTACTGAAAGGCTGTGCTGTCGCTGGTGAAAAAATGAGAAGTTACTGGAAACTTTTGCCGCGTTTTGGCGGGTTTTTTGCATCCTCGGGGGTCTTGATGTCCGGTCGGATGTGGGTCATCGGGAAGCACTGGTACTCCTCGCAGGCACATGCCGGGCACTTCCGGAGATCCTGCTCGCTCTTGTCAAGGACGTATTCCTTGCCGCAGTCGATGCACACATATTTCCCCGGCCCGACCTTCTGGCCTGCCGTATACTTCTTCTGTTCTGTCAGATGTATCACCAGATCCCTGATTTAAATCGATGATATATATCTGTTGTGTTGGTACACTTTCAAATCCCGAAAAATCCCGTCGGAGCCGGGTATTTGCCCCGGTTTCTTGCGGCTTTGGTTTTTTGGACAAACTATTTCCCGTGTTTTCCCCTACCTGCTGTGTATGGAGAGACGGATCATCGGTGTTCTTGGCAGTCCCCTTGAAAACGGCAACACTGCCCGGTTGTTTGCCCGGGCCGTCAGGGGTGCAGAAGACGCCGGCTGCACCGTTGAAGTCATCAAAGTAACCTCAATAGATTTTGAGGCCTGCCAGGAGATGTTTTTCTGCCGTGAGCACGAGACCTGCATCATCGATGACGCAATGCAGGAGGTCTACGGAAAGTTCCGTGAAATGGATAGCCTGATCCTTGCCACCCCGGTGATGACCATGGGAATCCCCGGGAAACTCAAGTCGTTTATGGACCGGTTCCAGGTTTTTTTCATGGCCAAGTACATCAGAAACGAATCCCTTGTCCCTCTTGAAAAAAGGAAAGCCCGGCAGGGGCTTTTTATCGGGACGGCCGGCATGGAGATCCCCGAGGTTTTTACCGGGGCAAAACTGACCGTTCGGGCATTTTTTGATATTATCGATTGCGCTTACCGGGACGAACTTCTCGTAAACGGCATGGACGCGATCCTGGATATCTCCACGCGGCCGGATCTCCTTGACGCTGCTTACCGGAAAGGGTATGCACTCGGTTCCGGGAGTTCCCCTTCACCCGGGTTACAGCAATTATCCTGAAAACCCCTTTATAAAACCCGATCTAAACCTGGATCGGGATGTGTTCCGGGGAAATTTCCATTATCAAAGATAATTCCCGTGTAACTGCCGAGATGCAGGAAAGGATACACCGTTCCGGCTACGATGTTGCCAGGGATCGCAACAACCGGGGAGGAAGCGGTTTGGTGTGCTGAACACGTACTCCCCGCCAGATTCTTGAGGTGGTTTCCCTGCCCGGTGAGATCGATGGGCTGATGGCTGTTGAGAAGATCCGGTCGATCTACCAGCCTTGCGGTGATTTACGCTTCCGCGTGTGAATCGGAATAACTCCGGCAGCGGGCGGACAATACCGCGCCGGATGGATTGACAAACCCTTTTGATTCTGCTGCCCTCATTGCGGGTATCGCCCGGGTCTTTGAACCACGTGACGACGAAATTTCCACGGCTCTCCAGCGCCCGGAAATTTTTACCGTACGGGCGTTCCCCGATGCCTCGGTACAATTGCCTGCGTTATACCAGTCCCCGCTCTTTCATGCTGCAAAAGCCGGTCCGGGAAATAATCACATGGTCAAGCAGCCGGATGCCAAGGAGCACCCCGGATTCTGCAAGCTGGCGGGTGATCGCAATATCCTGGCTGCTTGGTTCAAGCGATCCTGATGGATGGTTGTGCACGCAGATGACCGATGCCGCCCGGTCTGTGATAGCATCGGCAAAGACCTCCCGGGGGTGGACGAGGCTGTGGTTTAAGAGTCCGATTGTTACCACCCGTTTACCGATCACTTCCCCGGCCCCGTTGAGCGATATACAGATAAAATGCTCCTGGTGCCGGTCCCGGAACTCTGTGACGAGCGGCAGGACATCTTCGGGTTTCTGGATCCTTGCTGCCTCAGCCTGCAACCCGTAACAGCGCCTCCCTAGTTCGAGGCATGCAAGGACCTGTGCGGCTTTTGTCGGCCCTATCCCCTCGATGGCATCGAGTTCGGACAGAGTAACCTCACCGTGTTTTTCTGCGATTACTGCAGAAAGGTCGCGGGCAAGCGAACGGACGTCCCTGTTTTTTGTCCCTCGTCCAAGGATGGCTTCGATCAGTTCAGTGTCCGAAAGTGCAGCAGCTCCCCGACTGGCAATTTTTTCCCGGGGCCGGTCCACAACCGGCAGGTCTTTCATCTTTTTCATGCAGATATCCCAAAAAAACCGGATCCTGTTTTTATTTGGCAGGGGGTTATTGTGCCAGCTGGTGCGTCACCGCGTTTTTCCGGTTTTTTTTGTATATTCCCGTTTGGCGCTGGCATAAAAAAAACCGTTCGTTTCCGAATTTTCCCCGACCCGGTATGCTTCAGGTCCGGGGACTGCCTCATGAAGAATCTTTATGTGGCAATTGACGCAATAGATTTCATTATGGCAACAAAAGAAAATGCGATGGAAGCATTTGCCGGGGAATCCCAGGCAAACCGCAAATATTCTGCTTTTTCTGAAAAAGCAGCCGAGGAAGGATATACGACCATTGCAACCCTTTTTAAGGCAGCATCGGAGGCCGAGGCAATCCATGCAAAAAAACTCTTAAAGGTCGTTGCCGGTGTCGGCCCGACATCTAAAAATCTTGAGGGTGCGGTTGCCGGCGAGACCCACGAGTACGAGTCCATGTACCCTGCGTTTGTCAAGGAAGCCGAATCCGAAAAGAAGACCGATGCCGTCCTCACGTTCACCCATGCGATGAAGGCCGAACATGTCCATGCAGAACTTTACAAGAAAGCCCTTGCTGCGGTAAAGGCCGGTCACGACCTTGGCTATGAAAAGATCTACCTCTGCCCGGTCTGCGGGAATATCGAGTTCGTGAAGGCTCCGGACAAGTGCCCGATCTGCGGTGTGCTCGGCAAGCAGTTCCGCGAGATCACGATCTAACTTTCGGCACTTTTTTTTTGATTTTATAAAAAACAGGGAGAACCGGTTTGTCGATTTTCCTGCAGCGGACTGGCTGCAATCTACCGGTGGTTGCGTCGGTGCACCCAGAAGATCACGACAACAAGTGCGATCAGGGTCATCCACGATGCCGTGTAAATCACGATGATCGGGTATTCCATGATGACGGTCGGTATCGCTTCGGTCTGTCGGGTGGTGACCGGCGCAGCCTCGCATTCAAAGGTTACCCGCACGCTTGCCGGGAACCTGCCGACTCCTTCAAAATACCGGACAATCACCGTTGCATTCCCCGAATAGATCACACCGACAACCGGTGCATTGTTGGTATTGGGGAATGCGACCGCCCTGGTGACCCGGTTGCCGTTATCCAGGAGCTCGACATACCACTCATCCGGCGATATTGCCGAATACCGGTCATATGCCCGGACCACCAGCTGCGACCCCGGAGGGACGGTAACCTGCCAGCGATCTTCATCGCTCCTTTTTGCAAAGGTCATAAGGACCGATGCAGTCTCGCCTTCGGAAAGTTCCAGTGACCCCGATGTTGTAAAAACGGGGGCTGTTGTATTCGGAAGGGTGATAATTCCTGTTCCCGTGGTTACGGTACACAGGTACCGGTCGTTCATAACTTCGTTGTAACTGATGGCCCGGTTATAGATCCTGACATCATCAACGCCCCCGACAAAATACCCGCGGTTTGTCGGGTCCGGCATGTTTGCCGTCCCTGCGTCGGCACCGATCATGAGGTAATTGTTGTAGGAATACCGAATGGACCCGGTTGCATTTATCTTGTTCCTGAGCACGCCGTCAAGGTAAATTTTAGCTGTGTAACCGTCATACGTGCCGGTCACATGGTGCCATTGCAGGGGGGTGATCATCTCGTGCTGGACCGGGACTGCGACATCTTTCCCGGAATCAAGCGCAATCTGCCACCAGAGATCGTTCCCGTCATCGAACCCGAGCCGGTACCCCCCGTCGTCATATGTTGACACAAGGGTCCCCGGGGAGGTAAGGTTCCCGTAAAACCAGAGGGAGACGGTGATGGCATCCGTCGGGTGGTTGAGCGAGCTGTACGGGACCGCGAGGTAGTTTTCCGGACCGGAGAGTATGAGCGCTTTGCCGCACCCGCCATTATTGGCACGGATCACCATGCCATGGATAGACGCGGAACTTCCATGTCCCGATGCATCGAGCGCAAGACTTCCAGATCCCTCGTTGAAGTTGAGGTATACCACCGGTCCCGATGAACCGGCCGATCCATCGGATGCGGCGCCGGCAGCCGCGATCAGGAACACCAGGCAGATGCCCGCGCACATTTTCCCGCCGGTAAGCACGTGCATGAATCATGCCCTCCCTTTTTTTCAGATAATGGTGTATTAGGGTTCATGGTAAAAAGAACGTTGTGCTTGAATTTTTCGGTCGGTTCCCGTTTGGCCCCATGGGGGATCTCTTTATATTTTCCCAGACCAAGTTCGAACTGATGAGCGCAGTCACCGTATATTCCACAAAAAACTGTCCGTACTGCCGGATGGCAAAAGCATTCCTCGATAAGCAGGGTGTGCCCTATACGGCAATCGATGTCAGTGCGGATACAGCAGCGGCAAAGAAGATGATCGAGCTGTCGGGCCAGCGGGGAGTCCCGGTCATTACCGTTGACGATGAGGTGATTGTTGGGTTTGATTCGCAGCGGTTAAACGAGCTCTTTGGCAGCCCGGTATCGGAGGGGACCTACGATGTTATTATTATCGGTGCCGGTCCGGCCGGACTTACTGCGGGGGTTTATTGCGCAAGGAAAGCCCTTAACACCCTGATAGTTTCGGAAAATATTGGGGGCCAGGCGCTTGAATCCTGGGCGATCGAGAATTACATGGGATTCCGGATGATCCCCGGTGAAGACCTGATGAAGAAGTTCGAGGAGCAGGCAAGGACGCTGAATATACGGCTCGAACTCGACCGGGTCGAGAGCGTTTCAATGGATGGCGACCTCTTTGCGGTAAAAACTGTGGCTGACACGGTGCTCAAAGCAAAAAGCCTGATTTTAACCGAGGGCAAGCAGCCCCGCAAGCTCGGTGTTGAAGACGAGGATAAATTCCTCGGACGCGGCCTTTCCATCTGCTCGACCTGCGACGGCCCGCTCTACAAGGGAAAGAAGGTCGCGGTCGTGGGCGGGGGAAATTCGGCAGTGCAGACTGCGCTTGAGATGAATACGATTGCATCGTCCGTGAGCCTGATTGTGCGGCACACGCTCAAGGCCGATGATGTCTACCATTCACGGCTTGATGCAGCAAAGAACGTCACGGTCCACCTCAACACGACTATCACCAGGCTCCATGGCGATCAGTTCCTGAAGCAGATCACGATCCAGCCGGAGAATTCTCTTGAGCAGACCCTTGATGTGGATGCGGTGTTTATCGAAGTCGGCTGGACGCCCAACACGGAGATCCTTGACGGCTTTGTCGATCTCAACCAGCACGGCGAGATCGTTGTCGATGTTGACGGGAAGACGAGCCGGCCCGGGGTTTTTGCGGCCGGGGATGTGACTTCGGTAAGAAGCAAGCAGATTATTATTGCTGCGGGTGAAGGGGCAAAAGCGGCGCTTGAGGCGTATGAATATCTGATGAAGATGGGGTGAGGGATTTTTGTCGGGGTGGGATATCTCGAATTCTGGCTTTGAAATTCCTCCCACGTACTTGCGCAAAGGATCTCCTTATAAGCAAACCCATTGCATGCGCACACCGTTTTGTCCCAAATGCGTAAACTCCGGTTAACTTAAAATCGAACAATACCAGTGGTTTACGTTCGTGGATTTTATCAGAATCATCGAGAACAGGGTGAAGTGAAATCCGCTCTCTCCTGCCTTTTTTCCCCCCAACTCCGCCCGCTCCAAGAGCCGCGCCTCAAACTCATCGCAAAGCCATCCGTGTATCAACCTTCGCGACCTAAAACCGGTCACCCCCTCCCTCACATTGTTGTCTACAAAAAAATGAGCGTTCAGATCTATCATCAAGATGATCACCCCAACCCATTTGCCAAACTGACAGGAATGCTTCGGTTCCCTTGTTTGCAGACCTCATAGTCAGCCATGTCCCCAGGGGAGTTAACTCGCCTCGTTAGTCCCCCTCTGTCCACCTCTCCCCCAATTTCACTGACGATATTATCCAAAAACCCTCATAGCAACCACCGGTTGGCCTATTTCCCCTCAGATGACCAACCGGCCGATCCCAAAAATGCCCCCCGGCAGAAGCCCGCTATTTTGCAGGTTAAAATTGTCATTAAATCGGGTCATTCTCAAAAATGCGTGATTAAATCGATTTTTTTTGCGGGCGTGGACACCGGGTCCTGTGGACAAAAGAATTGGGATCCAAAAACAGTGAATCGGAGCATGTATGGAACCTGGATTAGGTGAGAAAAAGATAGGTAATGGTGTGGATCAGGTACGGGGTACCGCATACCCCGGTCACGCTTTCTTTTCCGCGAGCCGGTCCTTCTCCCGGTACCCCTCAAGCAAAACCGTCATGATATTTTTCACCGGCTTGTCCGAGTGGCTCGCGATGTGGAACTCGCAGAACGGGCAGGATGTGATAACGAGATCGGCCCCGGTCTTCCGGATCTCTTCGCGCCGCTTCTCGCCAAGGGCCGCGGCTTCATCGGGCAGACCGGACTTCACGCCGCCTCCCGAGCCGCAGCAGATGGACGGCATCTCGACAAGATCGACCACCTGCCGGATGATCTGCCGGGGCTCCTCTTTGATATCCTGGCCCCGCATTAAGTGGCAGGGATCGTGGTAGGTCGCTTTCACCGGAAGCCGGGCCGGAGCCTCGATCCCGTACTTCGTGAGGATCTGGTTGATGTCGAGCACCGCAAACGGCGTGACATAATCGTGCTTCAATGTCGAGCCACACCCGGCGCACATCGTCATCACGGTGTCGATTCCCCGGGTCCGGAACGCATCGATGTTGCGCTTCCTCAAGGTATCGATGTAGTCCAGCTGGCCGGTCCGGATGAGCGGCGAGCCGCAGCAGATCTGGTCACGGGGAATGATCACCCGGATACCGTTCCGGCGCAGGACTTCCATCGCGTCGAGCGCAGACTGCTGCTGGCGCAGGTTATACATGCAGCCGACAAAGAACCCCACGGTGGCTTTGACCGGGCCGTACGGTTCGATGGTCGTTCCCACCTGCTCCATGAAACTCGGCGCAGACCGGACAACGCTCCGGCCCGTCTCTTTGATGAGCGCCTCGACCTCCCGGTGCCGGGGGAGCGTGTACCCCTTCTTGTTTGCAAGCGCCCGGAGCTTCTCGATCGCTTTTCCCGGGATCCTGATCTTTTTCGGGCAGACTTTGTAACATGCCTGGCAGCTCGTGCAGGTAAAAAGGCCGTCGCGGACGGAATCAGTCACCCGGTCCCCGGTGTCCCGGGGGTCAAGGGCGAGCCGCATCTCCTGGCGCATCGCGGTCGGACCAAGGAACTTTGTCACGTCCATAGCCGGGCAGACCGAGACGCAGGCCAGGCATTCGATGCAGTCCCGGAGTGGTTTGATTGCATCGATCTGCTCTTTTGTCGGGAGGGTTGCGGTGCACGCTCTTTCATCATCGGCCGGTTTCAGCGATGCGATCTGCTGGATCTTTGGCAGGAGATCGACCACGAGATCTTTTTTTACCGGAAGATTGAGCGGCGCAATCGTGATGTCATCGTTTGCCTCTTCCATGCAGGCAAGCACCGGTTCGCCGTTCACTCTGACCGCACAGCTCCCGCACTGTCCCGATCCGCAACAGTACCGGTATGCGAGCGTCGGGTCGATGGTATCGTGGATCGCGTGCAGCACGTGGAGGACCCGGGCCCCGTCATTTGCCTGGACTGTGAACGACTCAAGCCGGGGGGCCGCATCTTTTTCCGGGTCGAACCGCTGGACCTTGACATGCAGCTCCTTCATGCTGCCACCGTCCGCTTCTCGATCCCCTCGCGGGTCTTTGCGATGTACGTGTGCCCGTACGGGGAGTGCGCCGCGTCCCATTCCTGTTTTATGTCCGTCCGCATGTGGGCGCCCCGGGACTCGGGCCGGAGAAGTGCAGACCGGCAGATGAGCGACGCGGTGAGGAACATGTTCTCCGCAATGCAACAGTCCGCAAGATTCCGTTGCGACACGGCTTTGAGCGGGGCTTTCATGAGCCGGTCTGCGACACCGAGCGCTGTCTCGATCCCGGTTTTGGTCCGGAAGATCCCGGCACCGGTCCACATCGCATGCCCGAGCTCTTTTCTCGCTGATGCCGGATTAGCCGTCCCTTCGATGAACCGGGTGAGCCGGGTTTCCTGTGCCGCGATCTGAGTCGGGTCGATCTTCTTTACGTGTTTCTCCGCCCGGGCCGCAGCCTCGCCAGCGCGTTTCCCAAAGACCTGCGTGTCGGCAAGGGCATTGCCGCCAAGCCGGTTTGCGCCCTGCACGCCGCCTGCCGATTCGCCGCAGGCAAAGAGCCCGAGAATTGTTGTCCTGCATTCGGGTGTGATCCGCATGCCGCCCATGATATGGTGGGCGGTCGGTGCAACTTCCATGGGCTCGGTCCGGATGTCCACGCCGTACTTGAGGAACTGTTCGAGCATCAGCGGCAGCCGGGTCTCGATCTGTTCCGTTGGCAGGTGCGTCACATCGAGGTAAACGCCGCCGCGTTCTGTTCCCCGGCCTTCTGCGATTTCGGTTGCGATTGCACGGGCGACAACATCCCGGGTCGAGAGCTCCATGCGTTCGGGATCGTATTTTTTCATGAACCGTTCGCCCAGCCGGTTTTTCAGGACTCCGCCTTCGCCCCGGACCGCTTCGGTGATGAGCCGGCCCCGGGCGTCATACGGGTACACCGCCCCGGTCGGGTGGAACTGGACCATCTCCATGTCGATGAGCTCGGCTCCCGCCCGGTAGCCCATCGCAAACCCGTCGCCGGTCCCGCTTGACGAGTTCGTGGAGATATCGTAGACTTTCGTTCCCCCGCCGGTTGCAAGGATCGTGCTGTCGGCCGTGATGACCACCATCTCTCCCTTGTCGTCAAGGGCGATGGCTCCCGCGACCCGGTCGCCGTTTTTGAGCAGATCGATCACGGTCACTTCCTCAAGTTTTGTGACATCGCATGCATCGAGACGCTCGACAAGCGTCATCATCATCTCGTGGCCGGTCCGGTCTCCTGCATAACAGGTCCGGGGAAAACACTGGCCGCCAAACGAACGCTGGGCGATCTCGTTAGTGTCTGTCATGTCGAAAACCGCACCCCACCGGATCAGGTCGGCCATTCTTTTCGGTGATTCCTGCACGAGAGCCCTGACAAGTTCCGGGTCATTGAGATACCCGCCGCCTTTGAGCGTATCCTCGTAGTGGATCCCGCAGGAATCGGCGTCACGCAGCACCGCGTTGTAACCGCCTTCGGCCATCGTGGTGCACCCGCCTTTTCCCGCAATCGTTTTGGTGACAAGCACAACATCGTCTGCACCCGCAGCTTCGATTGCCGCCCGGACTCCCGCGCCGCCGCTGCCGATCACCAGAACATGACAGTCCACCACGTCGTCTGCATGCATATTATAATTCTGTGCGTCGTATAGTTACATAAATAAATGGTACAGCAAGAGTGAACGTGACATGAAATATCTCATGAAATTCGGCGGGACTTCCGTTGCGGATGCACGGTGTATCGGCCTTGTTGTCGATATTTTAGAGAAGCACCACAAAGCCGGGGACGAAATCGCGGTCGTGGTATCAGCCAAGCGTGGCGTGACCGACCAGCTCATCGACATTGCAGAAAAGCTCCCCACTGCAAAGGACTGCACCGCGGTTCCACCGCTGATCGCCGCCCTCCGCGAGCGGCATATGTCCACGCTTGCCGGCGCTGCACCGGATTATGTGAAGGAAGTCGGGGCTGTCATTGAAAAACGTCTCGCAAGCCTCCAGCATATCCTTTTTGCGATTTACAACCTGCGTGAGCTCACGCCACGGTCAAAGGATTACGTCATCTCGTACGGTGAGCGGCTTCTTGCCCCTATTGTCGGGGCTGCGATCCGGCAGCGGGGAATCCCGTCAACGGTCTTTGACGGCTGCGAAGCCGGTATCCTCACGACACCCCAGCACGGGGAAGCGACCGCCCTGTGCGAGAGCGACGAGCGGATAAAAGCGAAGATTGACCCCCTTCTCAAAAAGGAGATCCCGGTCATCATGGGATTCATGGGCTGCACGGAGCAGGGCATCATTACGACCCTTGGCCGGAGCGGATCGGATTATTCCGCATCAATCATCGGCGCCGGGATCGATGCGGACGAGATCTGGATCTGGACCGATGTCGACGGGATCATGACTTCAGACCCCAGAGTCATCAACGATGCCCGGGTCCTTGAGAGTGTCTCGTATATCGAGGTCATGGAGCTCTCGTATTTCGGGGCGAAAGTCATGCATCCGCGTTCAATCGATCCGGCCATGAGAAAGAACATCCTTGTGCGGGTGAAAAACACCTTCAACCCGGATGCCCCCGGGACCATGATCGTAAAAGACGGTCACCGGGTCAGCCGGGTGGTAAAGGCGCTCACATACATCGACAAGGTCGCGTCCATCAACATCAACGGCGCCCAGATGATCGGACGGCCCGGCGTTGCAAAGATGATCTTTTCTGCCCTTGCGGACAAAGAGGTCAACGTGATGATGATAACTCAAGGGTCAAGCGAGGCAAACATTTCGCTGATCGTAGACGAGTCGCATCTCCCTGCCGCGGTCGAGGCGCTTGAGTTTCTCGTAAAAGATGGCGTTGTCCGGGAAGTGTCGCACAGCAAGGATGTCTGTGCGGTGGCGGTTGTCGGGGCCGGGATGGCCGGCGCAGCCGGGACCGGCGGCCGGATCTTTACGGCGCTTGGGGCGGCCGGGATCAACCTGATGATGATCTCACAAGGGTCAAGCGAGGCCAACATCTCGTTTGTAGTAAAACAGGAGGACGGTCCGCGTGCAGTGAGGGTGCTGCACGACGAGTTCCGGCTTTCGGAGGAATGCGATGACTGAAAATGCATACAGCGAAGCTGGCGTGGATATTGATCTTGAAGCGACCGCGATAAAGGCGCTCATAAAAAACCTGACCTACCGGCGGAAAGGCAACTACACGATGCTCGGGAATGTCGGGCACTTTGCCGGGCTTATCGATTTCGGGCCAAAGGCGCTTGCGCTCACGACCGATGGCGTGGGGACAAAGATGCTTGTTGCGGACAAACTCCAGGACTGGAGCACGGTCGGGATCGACTGCATCGCGATGAACGTAAACGACCTCTACGTGATGCATATGGAACCGATCGCATTCGTGGACTACATCGCGACCGACCGGCTTTCGATCGAGAAGATGGCGCAGATCGGCATTGGCCTCAACGAAGGGGCAAAGCAGGCAAACATCGATATTGTTGGCGGGGAGACCGCATCGCTCAAGGGACTCGTGAACGGCCTCGACCTTGCCGGCACCTGCTTTGGGCTCCAGTCAAAGGACCGGATCGTAACGGGCAACAAGATTGCGCCCGGCGACAAGATCATCGGCGTCCCGTCAACCGGTGTCCACAGCAACGGGCTCTCGCTCGCCCGTAACATCGTGGAGAAATACGCGGACTATGACCAGAAACTCTCCAGCGGAAAGACGCTCGGTCGGGAGCTCCTCACGCCGACCCGGATCTACCACGAGAGTTTGCATGTCGCTGACACCTGCACGGTGCATGGCATGTGCCACATCACGGGAGGCGGCCTGTTGAATTTCCTGCGGCTCAGTAAGTTCGGCTTCCGGTTCGACAACCCGCTCCAGCCGCCAGAAATCTTCCGGTGGATCCAGGAGACCGGGAAGATTTCTCCCATCGAAATGTACCGGACGTTCAACATGGGGATGGGGTATGCATATGTCGTGCCGCCCGAATCTGTAGACGCGGTGACAAAACTCGTGGAAGGCGCCCGGGTGGTCGGGGAAGTTATTGAGAAGCCGGGTGCGTGGCTCGGGGATGTGCAGGTTACCTGAGCCGGGATTTTTTTTCAGCGTGATTTTTTCAGTCTATTTTTAAATCGTGATTCTTGGGGAAAAATCCTGCGATATGGTATATCCAGTAAATATAGAAGACTCCCATCAAATTTTAGGATATACTTCGTGTAACTGTTGATTTCTATTTTGTATGAAGTCCGATGACATGACCAATTACATCGCTTTGAATTGGATCCGTCTCTTTAAAGATAAAATATGTGGGTTTTTGAAGACCCTGATATAATTCCATTCCGTCGTCATAAAGATGAAATCCCTCAATTTTAGTGTAGGGAATTATCATTGGCTTCCCGGAGGCGGCGCAAAGATGAATATTTTTGTCTGTTACCCTCATAACACCGATGCCCACATCAACCATATCGTATATTGGGACAGATTTCCCGGAGCTCATCATAAAACCTTTTAATCCAAAAACAGGTATGGAGATCCCCGTTCTTTGAGATCGTATATATTTTGATTTTTGAGCTTTAGCGGCACAAGCAACATACACCTTTTCATCAGTTTTCATTGAATTTGCCATCGAACCTATCAATGCATAGAACTCTGCATCTTTTTTAAATTCTTCAAGTTGATCTATGGAAGTTGCTCTCAAGTTTTTCTCAAGAAGTCTGTGAAGTTCGGCTAACATCCTCGTTTCTTCTAACTGTTTTTTTTGACGCTCGGCATCCTCACATTCTTTACACTTTTTCTTTCCGATCAGAGATTGAAAAAAGTCTAGATCTTTGCCGCAATCACTACAGGTTGCCATCTCAATCATTTTTGTTCATTATTTGTTTGGATTTAAATGGATCTTTTTAAATTGTTCAATGGCTTATTTGGATAATTTTATCCTCTCATCGGGCACTTTACCATTTATGGTAACGATGGATTGGACAAATATTGGGATTGATGCCCTTACTCTGATTGTAACATTCATTATCACAACGATTCTTGCCGCATTTTTCCTGTGGCTCATCGACAAAGCACTCAATGAAGTAGATTTCCTGACAATACGGGATGATCCAAAAGCCCAGGCAATTGCAAGTCTTGGGTGGCTGATTCTCTACGCACTGGTATTTGCCGGAGCATTCATTTCACCATTTTCGCTTGACGGGTTAATTTTTCGGGAGGTTGTGTGGACCTTTATCATGCTGCTTGTAGCATCTGTCCTGACGATCATCGCGGTGAAATTCATCAGCCCGTACATGCGTTACTGCGGGAAAGATGGCCTGCAAAGTCTTGGTAAAGATCGTGTGGCAACTTCGATTTTTTATCTGGGATTGTGCATTCTGATAGGAGTAATAAGTTTCAGCGCACTGACCGCGTGAGGATAGAAAACAATGAACCTTTGTATGTGGAAGCGAATCGTGAAAAACGGATCATTGATGCTGATCATTTGTTTTTCCTTTTCATTTTTTTATGGAGTTGTGGCAGCCGCTTCTGTATCCTCGGGTCAGATAAGCGAGTACCTTGAGTGCCCTCAGTCTACCTCGACAGTATCAGGAAATTCAGCTTTTGAGTTTGATAACATAAGATCCAATCCAATTATCTTTACTTCATTATCGAATTCTAACCTCTTTTCAGCCACTTCTAAAAAGAGCACCAGTTCAAAGAAAAACTGTTATGTGCATGGTTACACAACGAAAAAAGGAACTCATGTAAACGGATATTACCGACGTTGTAGATAATTTGGCCCGGGCAGAGGGTGTGTCTCCAGTACCCCATTCTCCGACGAAAACCCTCTCCCCTGAAGGAGATTTCCCGTGTAAAAATGAGACGAAATCGCGAAAAATGGGGCCTATTGTTTTGCGATCTCCCTGATGTATTGTCAGATTGGTTGGAATCGGCATGAACTATGCTCAAAAAAGGGACCAAACAGGCCCAAATGGATGGTCGATCTTTTGCCGGATGGGTTAGAGCATGTGGAACTGAAAAGAAGGGCGGTTTTGGGGGTCGGATCTGAGAATTCCCACGTCGGGTTCCGTCGTATATCTTGATGAGTGTCCCCCGTTAGAATGTGCGGGCCTGTTGCGTTCCCGGGACTTGATGCACTGAGTCATATGTTACCCTTCTTGAATCGTTTGACCGGAAGGGGTGCGGAACTGCGTGAGAGATATGACCGAAATCTTTCACGCCGGTAGGGGAATATAAGTGGCGCTATTGGCGCTTATATGGCGCTTTTATAATCCGGCTTTCCGTCATTAAATTTACAAGGCCCCAGGGTTCATGACGCGGCCCATGAAGAGGATAGTGCCGGAATCATCGTCCTGGATTATAAACAGGAACGGGTGATCTGCCCGGAATACCGGGGGTGTCGGTCTCGTTGAAACAGCTTCTATCACAACGACCGCAGTGGCTGCTGTGGCTTCCGTACCTTCCTCATCGACATTTACATACGCCTTATGGATCACATCGCGGATCGAGAGATTCGTCGTCCCGTCCATTCCCGAAAAATCCGCTTTATCGGAAAATGCGACAGGCATTCCCATTGCCCCGAGTGTTCCAGAAAGGCTGTACCGTGTTTCAATTCTGAATTTTGGGATATAGACTTCTACCCGGGTATTGGAAAGATTATTTTTCAGTCCTGCCAGTTTCGATGCATCAAGGGAAGTATCCCATGAAGTCCACTCGTTGTCTTTTGGGAGGAGAACCAGCATCGATACGGAATTATTGCCGCTGTGCTCGTAGGGCATTTCGAGGAGCTGGAAATTTTCGGTTTCCGCATACTTAAAATACGAATCTGTCTGCATCATCTGAACTTTCACGGTATTTCCCGGTGAAATCGTGAAATTCGCATCCTTTGTGTTCCCGGGATCGAACTGCACTATCCAGGTCCCTTTAAAATAAATGGCATTTGTTATTACCAGGCGTGTTGACTCATCTATCGCACCGGCAGGCAGCAAATCCGTGATTTTATCATTTGTCTTCTCTTCAACCCACCGGTTAATCGTTGTCCGGGAGTCTTCAGGATTGAGCATAAAGTCAAGATTGGATGTTTTTGCACGGTAAAAACCCTGGGCAAGCTGCGTATACCCGGGAAGGAACGGGTAGTTTTTTTCAGCCCACAGCGCATTTGCCATCTTCAGGGTATAGCCATCATCTCCCTGATTCATTTCATCAAATATTTTTGCATACTGCGTCCTGCGAAGCGAGTCGTTTCTCGGGAAGTGGAACACGGCTGCAATCTCATCTGCCGTTGTGCCACGGGCGCCTTCATAGGTTATTGCAAGAGCGGAAGATATGCCGAACGGTGAAAAGAAAATGTTACTGTTTTGGTTTTGAGGATTGGTTATAAGATTTGAATAGAGGTCAAAGGCAAACCGGTTGTTTGCTTCGACAACCGTAGTGGCTTCAGTATTGGTTGGTTGAATTGCCGGTGAATCGTTGACACAACCGGCAATGAAAATTCCCACTACTATCAGGGCGGCAAAAAATCCCGAGAGAAAAATCAGATCTCTCATATGCAAAAATTATTTTTATAACTGTTATATTTTACCCAATCGTCATGGAAAAAATCCCCTCGGTGGGTTATGGGGCTGGCAAATGTCCTGCGGGTGGCACTGGCAGATTATGCAATAATAGATGCCATAGGATCCCGGGATTTTCCCGGCCTGTAAAATCAGGTTTTGTATTGTAAACCTGTGGTGTTTTTGGATCGTTTTTGAGAACCGTTTCAGGTATCCTAATGGATTTCCGACAATCCGGTCATTCATCATCGATGTCTTCTGAATAGTAATATGCGGGTCCGTCCTGGTTGAGGTATGCCCCGCATATCGGGCAGGAGATCGGGCCGGAGGGATATCCACATCCGTTGCACCCGGTCATGACTTCAAAATGTTTTCCGCATCCGATGCATTTCATCCGCGTCATTGGATGACCGGTTGGGACTTGGAAGGTTTGAAGCTGGCGGTTTGAACTTGGGGGTCTTGGTCTCTCTGGATCGTTCAGGGTTCGGGATAGGGTCTTTCCGTCGGATGAGTGGGTGATACCGTTGCGTACCCGGTGGGTCAGACCCGCAAAAAAAGCCGAATTCCGGTACATGATCCGGGAAATCTGGCCAGATAAATGTCAGATAGCCGTATTTCGAGGGTTATCAGGATTTGCTCGTTCGCTAATGGTTGCTTTCAGAAAAGGGATCGGTCTCCGGATCAGGGGCGTGTCCCTGAAAATGAAAAGAGGGGCGTTTTTTCCGGACCGGCCCCGGGGCAGGAGGCGGGTGGGGGGAGTGTCAGTATTCGGGGTGTGATCTTCCGACGGAGCCGGTCCGGTGCCGGACCGGATTTTGCCCGGATCAGACACTCATCCCCCAAAAATCCGCACGAATTCACGGTCCCGGGACACCCCCCAATTTTATTGCCATAATCCTGTTACCGTCGGAGAATTGACTTGCCTGCCCCAAGGCCCGAAAAACCGCCTTTTTTTGAGTGGCTGGTGTAATTCAACGATCGGGAAATTTCGGGCGGCTGTAAGACCGTTATTTTGCAGGAAAAAACAGCGATTATTGCGCCCTGATTTTAAAAATAATCAATTAAACCAATATTTTCCCCGGGCGTGGACACCGGTTCCCCTCCGGGCCACAAAACAGGGTCCCGGATCGGGTAATCCGGGCTCAATTTGGGCTTTGTTTGGTGTAGTTTTTTGGACCGGGAAATCCCTTCCCGGATCCGGCTCTTCAACGGGGGCACCTGGAAAATCCTGAAAATTCCTGATAAATTTTCAGATCTTTTCTTTCGCCCCTCTCGCCCGCACCGCCTCATCTGCCACGACCCCGACAGCGATCACGATTGCCGGGATCATGAGATACCGCAGGCCGACCTGAAACGCGTATGCCGGAAGCGGCATTCCCAGCATCCCGACAAGGAAGACAAGGTCAAGGATCCAGTTCATGAAAAGCCACACGATCCCGGTCACGATCCCTGCCCGGGTGTATCCGGATTTTACGCTTCTAAAAAACCAGACTATGAGCAGTGCGGCGGTGATCGCGGAGACCACGATCATCAGCGATTTGAAAAGATCGATATTGACAAGCGGCGTCCCGTCAGGTCCATAGAACGGGATCGCAATGGCAAACGGGATAAGCCAGGTTAAAAACCCGGCAACGATCCGGCGGCAGCCGGGCGATGAAAGGGAAACCGGACAGCAACTCATACGATTGATTCCTCGTGAAATTTTGTTAGTCATCTGTTTTTGGTCCGGCCTTCATGAAGGGATCGGATCTGACCCGGGGGAAAGTCCGGATGAGTCGCCCGGAAAAATCATGTGTGTAAAAAAACTCCCGCTGCTGTTGAGCGATCAAAATCAAAAGGGAAAAGACAAGGGGAAAGAATCCGGAAAAATTATTTTTCGTACGCTTCAGCAGGTTCGGGCTCATCGGCCACAAACGCGGTCTTCTTCGCCTTATCTGAGACAAGCACGCTGTTCCCCGTCGGGTCCTGGAGGATCACGGTCACCGGCATCGTCCCGGCTTTTACCGCATCGATCTTTCCAAACAGGATCCGGGCGTTCTCCCGCTCCTCATCGGTCCCGTCACGAATCGCAGCGTCGATCGCCTGCACGATCCGCTCGAGCACGCCTTCAACATTGGTGACAAATCCCTGGCAGGCCGGGCCCGGATCGATCCGGACGCCAAGCTCCGGCATTTCAAGGATCCCGGTCATGCTCCGTACTACGCGCACATCCAGGTCGTCTTTTGTTGTCACCGCAAGCTCATACCGCACCGGCTCGGCATTCTTTAAGAGCTGCGTATCCACATAGCGGTACCCGCACTGCGGACAGATAGCTGAAATAATCAAAATATCGGAAAAATAGGGAATATTTTCCGTCTGGTAGAGATATTCTATTTCAGTATTGCAGTATGGACACGGTCCCGGGACACAGGTCTTCAACGCGTTTAAGCTCCGCCAATCTTGTCGCGCGAGATCTTGACTGACATCGGTGTCAGCACAACATACCGCTGGTCGCCAAGGCCGATGATATCCCCGTTGACATCCTTTGCGACCTCTTTTAAGTCCTTTAAAACCCGCTCGTAGGAGATCTTGTCCATTTTCAGGCGGGAAATATCCACAATGACAATGTTCCCGTTGTAGACCTCGTCCTTTATCCGGGGCGTGTCCTTGATATCGCCCACGGTTGCGATCTTTACCAGGAGCGCAGGGGAACCGCCGCCGCGTTCCTCGTAGGAACTGAGATCCAGTTCCATATAATCATCATCGGAGTTGGTCTGGTTTTTCCCGAGCAGGGTGTCAAAGAGTTTAACCATAAAAAAACTGTATGAAGAAAGTTATTTAATCCTATCTATTCAAAAAGGACAATTTGCCTCTTTTTTTGTAACCGGAAAAAATTCTGGCTCTTATAGTTCAAGGTTCCAGAGTTCGTCGCCGACATGATGGAGATTTTTTAGCATCTTCCCCGACGCGCTCGCCCGGATCTCTTCTGCTCCTTTCAGCGCAATGCCGATGGCAAGGGGTTTTTTATGCCGGTCATCAGCGATCTGGACCGGCCCGTCAGCAACGATGTCGTCACTGACCGCCACGATCCCGGGCCGCATGATGTCCGCGCCGTTTACGACGTACGGGATCGCGCCGGCATCGACGGTCACCATCCGTTCGGGAAACGGGATCTGGACCGCGCCTTTCAGGGTTGGAAACACCCAGTCCCCGGTGTCCATCAGGACCAGTTTTTTGTTTACCAGGTACAGCGCGACATCGGCATTGGTCTCGATTACTTCGATATTGTCCGAAGAAAAGAGCGCGGAGGATTCCCCGATCTGATCTTTTAAGCGGGCAAGAAGATCCTGCGCCTGGCTTTTCCGAATGGAATGGCGTTTTCTCACGACGATTTTTTTCATAGGTTCTCAGACTAATCTCTTTTGGAAACTACGAATATATTTCCACCCCCCGCTAAAAAAAAACAAAAACGTCTTGTAGAAAAATCCGGCCTGATGTTCGGGCTTTTCTGTCGTGAGAAAAAAGAACGCCGCCCTGTTGAACCGGTTGAGTGGAAGAATCTCCGGTCAACAAAGTAGATGAAGGAAAACCGCAGACATATTCTTACAGGAATATCTCTGGACAGGATCCTGCAGCATAGAGCAGACCGTGGATTAGATACGTTCTTTATCCATGACGGTCTACGCTATGTTTAAGTAGAGTGCTCACGCACATATATTACTCCAGAGCGATGGTAACACAGGGTATTTCTATGACCAAGAGACCGTTGGATATTTTGGATCAGGTGCTTAACCGCCAGCCCGTCATCGTCTCGCTTAAGGGCGGGAGAGAGATTCGGGGAGTTCTACAAGGGTACGACGTTCACATGAACCTCGTCCTTGACAAGTCTGAAGAAACAGAAAACGGGCAGGTTGTAAAGGTAGGCACCCTCATCGTCCGTGGAGATAATGTGATTTATATCTCCCCATCACTGGAATCATAAGGTGATATATCATGACAAAAGGCACTCCATCAATGGGTAAGATGAACAAGATGACCCACATCGCCTGCCGGCGCTGTGGCAAGATCTCGTTCCACGCCCAGAAAAAAGTCTGCGCATCCTGCGGGTTTGGCAGAAGCACAAAAATGCAAAACTACAAGTGGCACAGCAAGAGATCAAAAACTCCGACGCATTAGAGCAGTACCATGTGTGGTATCGTTGGCATCGTCGATGCTGGCGGTGTTTCCATCCAGCTCTACTATGCCTTGTATGCGCTTCAGCATCGCGGGCAGGAGAGCGCAGGAATTTCAACATATGACGGGGCAAACCTCTGCAAGTTTAAGGGACAGGGGCTTGTCGCTGATGTTTTTTCTCTCTCTGTTTTAAAAGATCTCAAAGGCACGGCCGGCATCGGGCATGTCCGTTACCCGACAACCGGGGAAAATCTTCCGGAAAATATCCAGCCTTTGAATTTCCAGTTCAAGGACCATTTCATTTCTGTCGCGCATAACGGGAACCTTGTTAACACGTGCGAGCTTCGGGCCGAGTACGAACAGGCCGGCCAGATCTTTACGACCACGACCGACACGGAGATCATAGCGAAGATCTTAATGGAGGAGATCAGTGCATCGGGCTGTGTTGAAGACGCTGTCAATGTCTGCATGAAGCGGATGACCGGGTCGTACTCGGTTGTCATTATGATCGACGGGGTTATCTACGCGTTCCGCGACCCGCTCGGGATAAAACCGTTCTGTCTGGGAAAACTGGAGAAGGGGTACATCGTTGCGTCCGAGAGTGTCGCTATCGATGCGCTTGGCGGCAAATTCCTCCGTGACATAAAACCCGGGGAACTTATCCAGCTTGATGAGGAAGGCGTCCGGTGTACGCAGATTGCGGTCGCAGGAAAGCGTGCGCACTGCATCTTCGAATACATCTACTTTGCCCGGGCGGATTCTATCATCGACGGCGTGCTCGTGTACGATGTGCGGCGGACCATCGGCCAGAAACTCCACGAGGAGATGCCGGCGAATGTGGATTCTGTCTGCCCGGTGCCGGATTCGGGGACTGCGTATGCAATCGGGTATGCGGAGCGGTCCAAAGTTCCGTTTGTCGAGAGTCTCATGAAGAACCGGTACATGGGCCGGACATTTATCATGCCGACGCAGCGCGAGCGGGAAAAGGCGGTCCGGATCAAGCTCAACCCGATTCCCGGCCACCTCAAGGGCAAATCCATAGTTCTTGTCGATGACAGCATCGTGCGGGGGACAACCTCAAAACGGATTATCGACATGATGCGCGAGGCGGGAGCCCGCGAGATCCACATGCGGATCGGATCCCCGGCGATCAAGGCGCCCTGTTACCTTGGCGTTGATATGTCGACCCGGAAGGAACTGATTGCAAGCGACAAGGACGAGGAGGAGGTACGGCGGTGCATCACGGCAAATTCCCTCCACCATATCTCTCTTGATGCGCTTGTCGCAGCGATTGGTATTGACAGAACCGATCTCTGTACAGGCTGCCTGACCGGGTGCTACCCTCTCCAAATCGACGGCGAGGTTGCAAATCCCCGACAGGTGAATTTCGTGGACGGGACATTCCAGTCCCGGCTCGAATCCTTTGAAGCAGGAACGTTCTAAATTTTTTTGACCGGTTGCCGTGTTTGGTCCGGTATTTTTGATCCTCCTACAGGGTAGCGACGTCTGTGCTGCAAATCAGTATGCCGGTATATTTATCCGTCAGGCATATGCTGAACGTATGGGTCGTGGAGCCGGGGCGCCGGGCACACCGGGGCTGCCGGGTTTTGCAATTTTTCCCCGCCGCTCCCGAAAACCCGGCGTGCTGTTTGTGAACGCTGACCCGGCCGATGGCGGGATTCCGTATTTTGTGCAGCGCTACCGGGAGTACCGGGATAAATTTTTGCAAGCCCGTCGATCATCACTCCGGAAAATGCAAGGGATAAGAGATGCTGCGGCTCGCTGGACCGGACCGCGAAACTTTCCGAACCGCTGAACTGGCTTTACAGGGCCGGCTTTTCCGATGTTGATATCGTGTGCCGGAACCGGAATGGGGGTGTCACGGCAGCCCGGGTGGCACCGGTGTAAGATCGATCAAGTCCGGGAATTTTTTTGGGGAGGTACCGGGCATCGACCGGTCCGGCAAAAATCAATTACTCTGGATGGACGCAAGCGATGCCAGCTTTTTTGCAGCACCCTGCGCCCGTCACAGCAAAAATGATCTGAACATCATGCACTAAAACAGTAGCGAGGGATGGATTTGAACCATCGATCTTCGGGTTATGAGCCCGACGGGATATCCTGACTACCCTACCTCGCTTCCTATAATCAGGACTATAATATAGACGGCAGGCGCTGATATACTTTACCCCAAATGTCCCGGTTTTTAGCCGGTGTCCGGTTCGCTATCTTAAATTAGCAGTGCGGCATTACACAAATATATGGACGACAAGGAACTGGCAGCGATCCGGGAACGTCGGATGGCAGAACTCAAAGGCCAGATGGAAAACCCCCCGGTGTCTGCCGGTGTCATAACCGTCGATCAGCTCCACATCAACGATCTCCTCCAGAAATACCCGGCGCTGGTTGTCGATTTCTGGGCCGAGTGGTGCGGACCGTGCCGGAAGATAGGTCCGGTGATCGAAGAACTCGCGCAGGAATTTGCCGGGAAGGTCACCTTCGGGAAATGCAACACCGATGAAAACCAGCAGCTTGCGATGCAGCTCAATATCTCCGCAATCCCGAATATTGTCTTTTTCTCGCACGGGAAACTGGTAGACCGGGTTATCGGTGCCTACCCCAAGGAAGCGATCCGGGAAAAGATTGTCCGGAATTTCCCGTAAGTGCCCCGTGGGCTGCAACACTTTTTTTTGGTGCTCCGTGCGCAAGGACACCGCTGTGAGTTTGTGCATTTTCTGGAGCAGAATCCTCAAAAGCGGTTCCCGGGACCATGCCGCAAGTACTACAGTATCCTGGGGGCACCAGGCATTGTTTCCCGGAGTTTGCCCGAACACCAACAGTTTCGTTTTTTGGAGTTCCCGTAATCGGGGCCCGGGAAATGGTGACTAAAAGAATCCATCCGGATCCGAAAAACCGGTGGCGGTTTTGTTCCCGATCCTCTTTTATCCGGCGATGGTTCAGGGGATTGCCCGACAAATTCTATGTGGTCTGGTAAACCCGGCATGGTTTTGCCTTCGGGCATTGTGTATATTCAGTGTTTATGATTGTTATGTATGTTTAACAACCACTATATCTATATACATAAAAACTGATGTATAGCATGAAAACAAGTAACCCAAAATGGAGTTTGATAAGATGAATGAAGCACCTGTTGATATTGTAAGCCAATGGTACGGACTCCTGATGACCTATGTTCCCAGCATTATCGGGGCAATCATCGTCCTCCTTATCGGCTGGATCGTCGGTCGTGTGCTGGGGAAGGCCGTACGGATCATTCTTGATAAAATCAGCGAACAGCATATCGTGCAAGAGAGCGCTGATATTGCATCCATCGGTGGATCGGTAAAAAAAGCCGGCCTCACCGTGGGCTATATCGGTGATATTGCCGTCCGCATCATTGTGTACCTGATTGCAATCCTTGCAGCGGTCGACATCTTAAACCTCGAGTACATCAGCCAGCTGATGACCGCCATTATCGGTTACATCCCGAATGTCATCGCATTTGTGATCATATTCATCGTAGGCTTCCTGTTGATCGATGCGTTCATCGATTTCATGGAAAAATACTATGCTGCACGCGAAGTCCAGTTCATCACACCGGTTCTTCTCCTGCTCCGTATCTTCCTGTATTTCATCGCGGTCATCCTCGCCCTCTCGCAGCTCAGGCTTGACCTGACCATCATCTACACGTTTGTGACACCGGTTGCATGGGGTATCGGGCTCGGCCTTGGCGCCGCGATCGCAATCCTTGTCGGCTTCGGCCTGCGGAACCGCAGCGAAGCGATCATGGACAAGGTCCTCGATTCACTGTCAAAAAAGCAGTGAAGTAAAATTAAAATCCCCTCTTTTTTGCCGGTTTTTAGCAGGTACTATTCCGTACAGGATCGAATCCTGAATGGACCGTCGGGAAGTTTTTCCGATCCTGGGGCAGAATACGGTTTTTGTTTTGGTTGCGGTCGATTTACCGGAGCTTGTACGTTCTGGCATTCACGGTGAGTACTGAAAGATGCGGCGGTAGAATATATCCGTCTCTCATGTGATTGTTTGGCCGGCACAGACTCCGGAAAAAAAGGAAACCTATGGGGAATATCCCGCAGGGAAAAATCGTACGGTGTTATTCCTTATCCTGGCGTGCGTTGATCTTTGCCGCCATGATAAAATCGTTCAGGGTAAGTCCGCCGGCCGGGTAGGTATAGTATCCCACATCGACAAACCTGCCTTCACGGAGGGCTATGTCCGGGAGATGGCCTTCTTCGGTCGACATGGTCAGGGTATCGTTGATGAATTCGATAGACTGGGTGCTGTCCCGAAACGTAAAGCTTCGCCTGAGATGGCCATTATCAAGCGACCAGCCGGAAACCTCCTTCAAGAGCTCCACGGTATCTTTCCGGGTGAGCGGCGGCGCTCCCGGTTTATAGGTTTCGCATTTTTTCTGCGCGAGTTCCATGAATATGAGTCCGGTTTAAAACCAAAAAAGGTTTCCTAAGGCAATACGGGGTGGCTTGAGACGGAGAGATTCCGGATACAAAAGAAAAACCGGTCCGTATTCTTTGTTTTTTTTATTTCCCGCACTTCTTCCCGGACTTCTGTATGTGGGGAAATACCGGTCCCAAAAGACAATTAACGCCGACCGCCACACATGCTGTATACGAAAACACCGGTGTTTTCCGGCCTGCATGAGTCGCTTAAGGCCGTGCTCATGGACCGGATGGGATGGAGCGATCTCCGCGAGGTACAGGAGCGGGCGTACTCAGCGGTGAACTCGGGAAGCGATGTCCTGGTCATCGCCCCGACTGCGGGAGGAAAGACCGAGTCGGCCCTGATCCCGGTCATCGATGCGATCCTGAAATCCGGGTCGAACGGAGTTGCCTGCCTGTACATCTCGCCGCTGAAGGCGCTCATCAATGACCAGGAGGACCGGGTTTTTTCATTCTGCATCCCGACCGGGCTCTCATTTGCGAAATGGCACGGGGATGTTTCCCGGGGCGAACGCTGCTGGAAAGAGGGCGAGGCCCCCCATATCCTGATGATCACCCCGGAGTCCCTGGAGGTCCTGCTCCAGGAAAAATCTCTGGCGGTCGATCTCAGGAATCTCCGGTTTGTGATCGTGGACGAACTTCACGTGTTTGTTGAGTCCGAACGGGGTGTCCAGCTCAAGGTCCTGCTTGCGCGGCTTGACCGCCTTGCCCGGGCCCCGGTCCAGCGGATCGGTTTGTCGGCGACCGTGGGAAATCCACAAGAGATACTCTCCTGGCTATCAGACTGTCGGGGCACGCAGGAACTTGTGGCAGTTCCCGCCCCGACATCGGAGCGCCGGTTCCTTTTTGTTGTCGAAAAAGATCCGGTGCGAAGGATCGAGGCTCTTGCCCGGATCGTTGCCGGGAAAAAAGCGCTTGTCTTTGTTTCGAGCAGGAGCGCTGCCGAGACGCTCGTGCAGGAGGCCGGCAGCCGGATCCACAACCTCTTTATTCACCATTCCTCCATCGCACCGTCCCTGAAAAAAAAGGCCGAGGAGACGTTCCACAGCGATGAGGGTGCCTGCATTGTCTGCACCGGGACGCTCGAGCTCGGCATCGATATCGGCGATCTCGACATCGTGGTGCAGGCCGGGCCGCCGGATTCTGTCTCGTCGTTTTTGCAGCGGATGGGCCGGACCGGGCGCCGGGACCGGTCCGCCTTTGTCGCATGGCTGCTCGTTGATCCCGGGGAACTTCTCGTGAGCTGTGCGATTATCGAATGCGCCATGAACCGGGAGGTTGAAGCCCTTGTCCCGCCGGTGCTGCCGTATAATGTCTTTCTCCAGCAGGTGTTTCTCACCCTCCATGCACATCCCCGAACGGGAAGAAACCGGCTGGTGGCCGATCTGCTCGGGGTCCCGGCGTTTTCCCGGATCCCGCGGGAAGCGGCAGAAGCGATCTTCGATCACCTTGTCCGGGAATCGTACCTTGAATCCGATAACGGGATGCTCGTTACCGGGAGCCGGGCCGGGAAGGAATTCTTCGGGATAAACGGGAAGAACCTGTATTCGGTCATCGCGGGTGGCGGGGAGTACCGGGCAATAACCCCGGATGGCGAAATCGTGGGAAACCTTGACGAAAAATTTGTGTCCCGACAGGCTGCCGGCGATGCCGGTGATTTTCTGCTTGGCGGGAAGAACTGGTCGGTTATCTCCTGCGATGACGACCACAACCTTGTCGTAGTAGTCCCCGGTTCGGGAGGGGGAGCCGGGAGGTCCCGCGTATTCTGGACTGCGGCAGACGAGCCGGCTCTCTCCCCGGTAGTCTGTGCCGGCATCCAGCGGATCGTGGCAAAAAAAACCGTCCTGCCGCTCCCGGAGGATATGGCCCGGCATCTTGAAGCTGCGTGTGCGGCATTTCCACCCGGGACTGTTGAACAGGGGATCTTTGTCCAGGAAGAAAAAGGTCCGGACGGGAACGAGGTTGCCGTGTATTCGTTCTGCGGCGCCCGGTTCAACCGGATCCTTGCCCTGCTGATGAATACGACCCTCAAAAAATCGCAGGCCCGGATCCGGTACAACGATCTCTGCATCCGGGTCCGGGGGCGGGAAAGGAAAACGCAGCGCACATTGTCGCGGATGCGATTCATTCCGTTGCGGCAATACCGGAAGATGATGCCGGAAAAATTCTCCCGCTCCCGTCGCATGAGACCTGGAAGTTTGCCTCCGCTCTCCCCCCCGGATTATTTCGGGATATGGTAATTTCCGATTATTACGCTCTCGACCGGTTCAGAAACGATCTGTGCGGGCGTGTTGTCGTTGTGCTCCCGAAAAAAGAAGATCACATTCCCTGCCCGAAATAAAACTATTGTCTGCCGTCCGTCTACCCGGGGATCTTTATGACATCATGGTCCGGCACCGTATCTGTTTTGTGCCGTTTTTGTTTTTCCGGAAACAACCGTTTTTTTTCGAAAACCCGTCCCGGTAAACATCTTAATATAGTGCCCGTGAGGATCATCCCGGCATGAGATCTGTATACCTCCTCGTTCTTGCATTTCTGTGTGTTATGGGGGCTGTTGGATGTACCCAGACGCAGGGGACCGGCCTGGATTCCGGGACCGGTACGCAGACTTCCGCTACGGCAACCACCGCGCCGGTTGTGTCCACATCGACCACGACATCGGTCAACGATAATACCGTTAACATCAGGGATATGGTGTTTACGCCTTCAACCATTACGGTCCCGACAGGGGCCATTGTCCGGTGGGTCAACAGGGACAGCGTAACGCACTCGGTTGTCTTCTCCAAGGAATCAAAGATCAGTACCTCCGGTGCTCTGTCGGGCGGCCAGTCGTTCTCGGTGAAATTTACTGCCAAAGGGACATATTCCTATTACGATGGGATGCACCCCTCCGTGACAGGAACGGTTATTGTAGCGTAAACATTTGTTTTCATTTTTTTCTTTATAGGAAAACACCCGGGGCTTATTCCCTCTCCTTTTTGTATGGGGCATCGCAGAGGGATTACGGACATTAATCCTACAGATTCAAATAGTGTAAACGAGGATACTTCGGGATATGAAGTGCAGTTATCTTCTCGTGTTTTTCCTGGTAATTTTCGGGATCTGTGCGGGATGTTCCCAGTCCTCATCAAGTCCAGCATCGACCCCAGTCACCCTGTCGACTCTTCCTCCGACTATTACAAAGACCACGGTTACTACGGTCCCGGCCACGGTCGCGACCACGACGCAGACTTCGGTCAACACTGACACGATATCGATCCTCAGTACTAAGTACGACCCGGATTCAGTCACGGTTTCTGCCGGGACGATCGTCCGCTGGGTGAATGTCGACAGCAAGGTTCATTCCGTGGTGTTTAACCAGTACTCAAAGTACCAGACCAAGATCAATCCCTCCGGTGCGCTTGCATCCGGCCAGTCGTTTTCCGTTCGGTTTACCGATAAGGGAACCTACACGTATTACGACGGGATGCATCCGACCCTGAAAGGGACCGTGATCGTGGAATAGGTCAGTTTTTTCACCCCTCTTCTTTGGAATATTCCAAGGCGAACGGCCGGATCTTGTATGCCGGTACCATGGTTTCCCGGTTCCCTCGCAGCAGTGAACCGGCAGGGTGATCGGGTCGTTTTAAGGTGGCCCGGGGATACCGGGGATGTGCCGGGCAGGCCTTTTCGGGAGAATTGATGTTATTTTTCCAAAATCTCCAAAATTTGAGTCCCCTATAATGCCCTTTAATCGTCCGCCAGGGGTGTTTCTTTCGCGGTCATTTTTCGGGCATTCAATCACCCGATCCCCCTGAAGAACTGTCTCAAAACGCGAATATGGCCCTCGTTAAAATTGTCTGATTGCCCAAATAACCCGGATTTGGGCCTTGTTTTAAACGGGGACCGATACGGGCTTTTTTTGGATCCGAAATTGGGCGATCGGAGTTCAATACGGGCCCGGATCAGGGGTACTCACGTACTGTCGCGAACAGGGCTCAGGAAGGGATGCCGATTATAAATCCTGCACCTGTACAAACGCCCGATTCCCGGGAAAAAAGAAAAAATCTGCGGCCGACCGGGCCGCTTCCCCCGGATCTTTACCCTCTCACGCCGTTCCAGGACCTGGTGTTGGCGGAGGTGAGTGCATTTGCCCCATCGGAATCCGAGGCCCACTTGCCGGCAAATGAGTTCCCGTCAGCGGAGAGTGAAAACTCAAATGGTCCGCTGTACGTGAGGTTGGTGTAGGTCTCGTTCCATGAGCCGGTTAAGATGTTGCCCTGTACGGTACCGCTGATGGAACCGCTGCCCTGCCGGGAGTCAGCACTGCTGTACGTGCCGGTCACGGCGGTACCGGTCTGCTCGATGTACAGGGTTGTTGCGACGGCTGCGTCCGTGCCTGAAGTCCATGTCGCGTTCCAGGAGCCGGCAAAGGAGGGCGCGGCGGTGGCAGTGGCGGCCGAAGTCTGCGGTGCGGTCGTGGCCGGTTGTGCTGTTGGCGTTGCTGTTGTTCCGGTCCCGGTGGATGACGTACATCCAGCGGTAATTACTACGATGCAGGTGATGACTGCAAGGAGAACAAGGACGGTGTGTTTCATATGTCGATCTCTGTCCGTTTGTCATGAAGGATCATTTAAGGCTGCTGAAGTATCTCCGGTGATAATCAACATCCCGGGTCATAAACTGGATTCGGGTTTAATAATGGTCCGGATTTTCCAGAAGCGCTGCATCGCGGTTTTGGGAGTGCCAGGTTTTTTAATTGAGTACAAATTTTCCTTTTCGGAATATCCAGGATAACTACCGTGGATTCAGATTAACCGAGAATAATGAAGAGATATCTCGATTATACCACGACGGAACGAGCAATTTCAAATCTAAATATAACCGGTTTTTCGAAATCCTCTCTAGCCTGCAATCAATGTGAGGAAAAAAAAATAAAAAAAATTACATGAACGAATAGAACGATGCAAGGAGCACACCGAACGCTGCGACGATCAGGACAACAAAGACCGCAGGGTTCCAAGAAAGGATCTTCCGCCCGTCAAGCACGCTTAACGGGAGCATGTTGAATGCCGCAATCATCGCGTTGACCTGGAGCCCGACAACTCCAATCAGCGTAAAGAGGTTGGCGCCAAATCCTGTCCCGGCACCGCCGTACAAAAAGAGGGCGGCAAACGGAATGCAGAGGATCAGGTTTGTGATCGGGCCGGCTGCGGAGATCTTCCCGTTCTCTTCTCTGGTGAGCGTTCTCCCGTCGCTCCGGGTGTTATAGATCACGGTTGCCCCGGGTGCGGCAAACACGACGCCGACAAGGGCCGCAAGGGCAACGGCGACAAGGATCAGGTTGTTATCCTTGCGGAATTCCGCCCAGAACCCGTATTTGATCGCGGCAAACTTGTGGGCCATCTCGTGGAGGATGAAGCCGAAGAACACGACAATCAGGGCAAGGATAAAATACACAAGACCGGTGATGGCGTTGACTTTGCTGCCGCCAAAGTTTAAGAGGCCGCCAGGGGAGATGAAGATGATCGCAAAGGAGATGGATATCGCTATCCACGCGAGAAAAAGATCCGCCTCTTCGCGCCGGGTAATTCGTTCGAGCATGAAACCACCGGATTAACTAGGGTTGTCCTGTCATATCTGTGTTTGGAGATTTTTTTTAACCGGGCGACCCGGCGGCGCACACGGTCCGGCCGGCATTTCCGGCCCGGGCCAATCATGTTTATCCGTTTCTTTGGGTAATGTACTGAGTACCATGTCACTTGAAGAGGTCAGGGCGGAAATCACCAGGATCGATGAGGAAATCATCAATCTTATTGCACAGCGGCAGAGCCTTGCGGATAAGATCGCGGCAATCAAGCAGCAGGAAGGAATACCGGTCCACGAAAGTCAGCGCAAGACCGATGTTCTTGGATATGTCATGCGTCTTTCCGATGCAAACCACATCGACCCGGCTCCGATGCGGACCATCTTTGAAACGCTGATCGCGATGAACGAAAAAGAGCAGCGAGCCGCGATGACCCGGTCTGCCCCGCCAAAGAAACTTGTCCGGTAATTTTTTTGCCGCTTCAATCTGCAGATATCTCAAACCAGAATTATTTTTGATCCGGTCTGGCCCGGAGGCCGTCATCAACCGGCCCTGACGTTACAAAAATCTTTTTTTCATCCCGGCAGCATCGGGCCGTACAGGATCAGGACACCGATAAGGATCATGGCAAGACCGATCCCAAAGCGGAGAAACCGTCGGTTTTCCCGTCTCCACGCATTGACCTTCTCTGGCGGCATGCCAAAGACGACAAAGATCAGGATGATAATAAGCGGCAAAATGAAGATGAAATTATAGAGCAGCAGGTATGGGATCCCTTCTGAAAGGGTCAGGGTGTTACTCATGAGACTGAGAATGGCAAGGTAGATCCCACCGGTACAGGGCAGTTCGAAGATCCCGACAAGAACTCCGAGCACGAACGCGGCCGGCAGCGTTGCAACTGCGATGTACCGTTCGATCACCGGTTTTTTCGATTCGGGAATCGCAAGGATGAACCCTTCTTTTTTCCGTACGACATCGATGATGTTGACGATCCCAAGGATGATTGCAATGATCGCTGCCGCAGTCGAGATCAAGCCGGAGATCCCGGATACGTGGACAAAGGAAAAGATCCCGACCCCCGAGAAGAAATAGAAGCAGAAGACCGCGGTGATATAGGTGATGCCGACCATGAGGATCTGCCGGCGGCTCTGGAGTGCAATAAGTGAGAGCAGGAGGATGATTAAAACCGAGAATGCGCACGGGTTGATGCTGTCAACGGCAGCACAGAAGATCACAAGCGGTATCGTGAGGGTTGAAAATGTCCCGGGACAATTCCCGGATACGGATGCCGTACCATTTCTGGCTGGCTCCGTTGCATTCTGTGCCACCTGTTCCTGCTCGCGGATTGCCGTTACAAGATTGTCCCGGATCGGGTCTTCACCGGCAAGCGCGTGGCTGCCGATAATGATCATGGGAACCCCTGCTGTGGAAAGTCCCAGTTCCCCGGCTTTTGCAAAGAAGAGATTCCGGTTCGTCTCGTTGTGATAGACTTCGAGATGTTCCATGTTCAGGAACGGATATTTGGCTTCCGTTTCCGTTACAAAAGGTTCGATGGCAGCGCAATGCGTGCACCCATCGCCATAGAAAAAATAACCGGTTACGGTGACATTGGAGGGGGAGGGATTTGTCCCCTCAGTTATGCTGCTGCCTGCTGTTTTTTTTTTTCAATGGCCTGCAGGTAGGCTTCCATTTTTGCCGGGATATCTACTTCCCCGGCCAGTGTTGCTTTCCCTATGACTACCTCCGGGACTCCCCCGGGAGTGGTGATCCCGGCCGCCGCATTTGCCGCAGCATAGATCTTCTGGTTGGTCTGGTTGTGCCAGATTTCGAGTTTCCGGATATTGATATCCGGGTATTTTATTGACATATTGTCGATGAACGGCTCGATCTTTTTACAGTGCGGGCATTCTTCACCGTAAAAGAAATAGACTGTCGTATCACCGGACGACGCACCGTTTCCTATGGCAGAGAATGTGGCCGGATTTGCGGTTGTTCCGGTTGCAAGGAAAACGGCAGCACAGGCAATCGCAATAAGTACAAACAGTCCGATAAAAATTTTTATGATCTTATCCATCCGGTGTCTCCTGTCCGCTGTGGTAAAAACTATGGTGTGTAGAATTCTCCTTGAATGTTAACTTGTCTTTACAAAAAAACCTACTGGAGCGAGATCATCGTCCCGACCCCGTCATGGGTGAAGAGTTCGAGGATGAGGTTGTGCTCCACGTTCCCGTTGATGATATGGGCGAATTTCACGCCGTTTTCCACGCCTTTTATGACCGAGGTGACTTTCGGGATCATTCCTTCACCGATGGCGCCCGATTTGAGCAGCTCGTTTGCCTCCCCTATGGTAAGCTTGCGGAAGACATGCGTCCGTTGTGCGTCCATAACGCCATCGACATCGGTCATGTTGATGAGCTTGTAGGCCTTGAGCGCAACGGCAATATCGCCGGCTGCGGTGTCCGCGTTGATGTTGAGGCAGCCGCCAAACCGGTCGATGGCAATGGGCGAGATGACCGGGATGTAGCCCTGGTCAAGGAGCGTGTTTAAGAGCGCCGGGTCGATCCATTCGATCTCTCCCACGTGCCCGAGATCCACTTCCTGTTCCACGCCTTCGATGCTGACCTTCTGCGGGTCCATCTTTTTTGCGATGATGATATTCCCGTCGCTTCCCGAGAGGCCGACGCCTCTTGCCCCGCACTTTGCAATCAGGGAGATGATTCCCTTGTTGATTTTCCCGACAAGGACCATCTGGGCGATCTCAAGGGTTTCCTGATCGGTGACCCGGAGGCCTCCGACAAAGATCGACTTTTTTCCGAGAGCTTTCATTTTCTCGGTGATCTCGGGGCCGCCGCCATGGACAAGAACGACCCGGATGCCGACGTAATGGAGGAGCACGGCATCCTTTATTGCATTTTCAAGGACGACCGGATCCACCATCGCGTGTCCGCCGAGCTTGATGACGATGGTCCTGCCGTGGAACTGCTGGATGTACGGGAGGGCCTCCATGAGGACGTCCTCGCGCTTCATCATGTCGTGTACCTCCCGTTGATGTCCACGTATTTTTCGGTGAGGTCGCAGCCCCACGCTGTTGCTTCTTCTTTTCCTGCAGCAAGGTCGAGCACGAAGATCACGTTGTTTCCGTGCATTGCGGCTTTTGCCTGTACGAGGTCTGCGATGATCTCGCCGGATTTTACAAGAGGGTACTGGTTGTTCCCGTCGCTTATCCAGAGCGATACTGCGTTCGGGTCGAACTTTACCCCGGCCCGGCCGGCTGCCGCAATGACCCGGCCCCAGTTGGGGTCTTCGCCATAGACTGCGGTTTTTACAAGCGGCGATTCGATGATGACTTTTGCGACTTTTGCGGCTGCGTCTTCCTTTGGCGCATTTTTCACGGTGACTTCAAGGAGCTTTGTTGCGCCTTCGCCGTCGGCTGCGATCTGCCGGGCAAGAGAGCGGCAGCACTCTTCGAGCGCAACAGAGAACTCGTTCTGGTTTACTTCCCCGGCCTCCCCGGTTGCCGTGCAGAGCGCGATGTCGTTGGTGCTCGTGTCGCCGTCAACGACCACCCGGTTGTAGGTCCTTTTTGCGGCGAGTTTCAAGGCCTCCTTAAGCGGCTTTGCCCCGATCTCTGCATCGGTGTAGATAAACGAGAGCATGGTCCCCATGTTGGGCGCTATCATGCCGCTGCCTTTTGCGATGGCTCCAATCGTAAAGCCCTCGCGTTTCACGAGCGCATGCTTGGGCTTTGTGTCGGTTGTCATAATCGCCCGGACCGCGTGGTCCTCGGCACCCGGTGTGGCTGCAAGTTTTGGCGCGACCTCTGCGCACTGGCGCCGGATTAAGGGGAGGTCGAGGTACCGGCCGATGACCCCGGTGCTTGCGACACCGATGTATTTGCTGTCGACCCCGAGCGCTGACGATGCGTATTCGGTCATCGTGACGGCATCGTCATACCCCCGGCTGCCGGTGTAGGCATTGGCGCAGCCGCTGTTTGCGATGACGGCTTCGAGTTTTCCTGCCTTGATCTGCTTACGCATCAGTTCGATGGGTGCGGCTTTGGCAAGATTTTCCGTGAAAACCCCGGCTGCCGTCCCGCTTGCACGGATAAGGGCAAGGCCGAACTTACCCTCTTTAATCCCGTATGCGGTAACGCCTTTTACCGCACAGATACTCTTGTAGTCCATGGTTAGAGCTCCGCTTATAGTGTGGTATCCCGGTGTTGGATGTATCAGGTTGAATAGGATTTGCCAACTGCCTGGACGATGTCTGCCCGGGTGAGTATTCCCACCAGCGTTTTCCCTTCCGTTATCGGGAGCCGCGCGATCTTTTTTGTGAGCATGAGTGCGGCTGCCTCTTCGATATCCATGTCAGATGTCCCGGTGATTACCGGGTGGCTCATAACCTTTCGCGCCGGGGTGTCGCCGATGTTTACCAGTGCGTGCTTGGTTTTTTCCCAGTTGATGTATTCCCGGATCGGGATCTCGATGACTTCAAGCGGTGACGGGAGCCAGAGGTCGTCGGAGAGTTTCCAGGTCCGGAGCTGTGCGATCACATCGGACTCCGTGATGATGCCGACAAGCGTGTCGCCGTCCACAACCGGCAGTCCCCCGATATGGTGCTCGCGCAGGATTGCGACAGCATCGCGGAGCGGGGTGTCCGGGGAACAGGTCAGTGGGTTTTTTGTCATAGCTTCAGAGACTAGCATGAAATTTCCTCCTGTTATGGCAGCAGGCCGGCTGCGAGAAGACCGTCGGTTTCCTTATACCCGCACATGATGTTCATATTCTGGATAGCCTGGCCGCTTGCGCCTTTGACGAGGTTGTCGATTGCCGAGACAACGACCACGCGTTTTCCCTCGCTTTCGACCATGATGTCGCAGAAGTTGCTGCCCCGGACTGCCGAGAGCATCGGTTTCTGGAACCGGATGAAGAACTCGTTTTTGTAGAAATCCTGGTACATTTTTTCAACTTCATTAGTTTCCAGCGGTTCGTTTACGAGAATGTGCGCTGTGGTCAGGATCCCCCGGTTGACCGGCACAAGATGCGGGGTGAAGTAGACCGCTGCCTTTGATCCGAGTTTTGCAAGTTCCTGCTTCATCTCCGCGAGATGCCGGTGGCTCGTCCACTTGTAGGGCGTTACATTGTCGCCAACATTCGGGTAATGGGTGGTGGCCGACGGGTTGTCCCCGGCTCCGCTCACGCCGGTCTTTGAATCGAAGATGACGGTGTTTGCAAGGCCGGCAAGCGGTGCTGCCGCTAAAGTAGCCCCGGTGGGGAAGCAGCCGGGGTTTGAAACAAACGATTTGTTGACGCATTCTTTCCGGTGCAGCTCGGGAATGCCGTATGGCGCTTCGAAATAATCCGTGTGGGTCACGCCGTACACTTTCTCGAATGTCTGCTTTGGCAGCCGGTAGTCTGCACTTAAGTCGACGACCTTAATTCCCCGGGAGAGAAGTTTTCCTGCGATACTCATTGCGGCAGTGTGGGGAACAGCGAGGAACGCGACATCCGCATCGATATCTTCCGGCGCAGGATTTTCGAATTTGAGATCGGTAAATCCCTTGAGCTGGGGATGCACCTGGTCAAGGGGAGTCCCGGCAAGAGACCGGGAAGTCACGCAGGTCACCTTTGCTGTTGAATGCTGGTACAGGAGGCGGACCAGCTCGCCCCCGGCATACCCGGATGCCCCGACAATCGCAACTTTCATAATCGATATCTTTATTCCCGAAACTTAACCCTTTGCGGGAACACCGGAAAAATTTCTCTAAAAAAAAACCGGTTTTAAAAAAAATCCGGGACAAAACCGGAAATACCGGGAACGACAGGACCGTCAGGTACTTCGTAACGTTCCCGTAGTTTTTTTTACCGTTGCTCCAGTTTGCGTGTGTAGACCTCAAAGAGGCGCTGGGCCAGAAATTCGATGCGCTGCCTGTCTTCAAGACCTTCGAGCAGGTCCTCCGGGAGTGCGCCGATCCCTTTGTCCGCCCCGAGATATGCACCGCACAAAAATCCGATCGTGTCGGTGTTTCCGCCGACATGGGCCGCGACCGTGAGGAGGTCTGCCGGGACACTGTACCGCTGGATGAGGAAGAATGTTATGGGCAGGGTCTGGTAGAGCGAGACGTCGTTTCCGATCTTAAGGGCCGCAGTCTCGATATCCATGCCCTCTTTTTCATAGGCAAGGGCGTTGTTGATCTTGGTCCCGAGGGTTTTGTCTTCTGCCATGGCCTGCTTAAGGGCCCGGCCCACCGGGTCCGGTGCGCCGTGGACTGCGCAGTAGATCAGGGTGACAAACGTTGATGCAGCCGCATGTGCGACCGGGTGGGTATGGGTCACGCTGCATGCCCGGACCGCCCGTTCGATTGCTTCGTGGATATCCGGGTACACAAGAGCGAAGGGAAGCGTCGGGGGAAGACACCCGGCAGTCGTGGATTTTACACCACATGAAGTTTTGTGCTCTGATATCATGTGATCGCAGGCTGCCGTGACCGAGCAGTCCGGGAACCTGAGCGCTTCCCGGGAATAGAGTTCCTTTAAGGCAAGGGCGTACCGCTCATCGGTGTACCGTCCGTCAGCAAGCAGCGTTGCCGACAGGATCATTTCGAGTGTGTCGTCGGTATATTGTCCGGCCTGGAGTTCGTCGTTGGGATGTCCCTTGTAGGCTTTGCGGTACCCGTACCGCATTTTGGTGAGACCGGGCATGGTGCTCTCGTTTGGCATGCCCAGTGCATCACCTGTCGCAGCCCCGAGCATGCACCCCTTCATTCGTTCCAGCATTATTAGATGTATTGAATGGTGGCGCTAGATAAGGATTCTGACCCTCCCTTTTCTGGATTGCAAAACGGATTACCGGTTTTTTTACCCGGGCCTCAGTGTTTTCCCGGGCCCGGTTCCGGATCATTTTTATATAATTTAAAGAATCAGTAACGCTTGTTTATCCCTGCAACAAGCAAGGTATGTCCAAATCAAAAATGATTAATCGTGTAAACTGTGGAACGTGATATGAGCGAAGACTTTGATGTCAGGCTCGTGGAAACCGAGAAGTACTACGTGCCTGAAGAGGACTACAAACGGAATTCCTGGATTGGGAATTACCCGGAAGCGTACGAACGGTTCCGGTCGGATCCCGAAGCATTCTGGAATTCTGTCGCACAGGAGCTCGAATGGATCCGGCCGTACGACCGGGTCCTCGAGTGGAACTACCCGTATGCACGCTGGTTTGTGAATGCGAAGCTCAACATCACGGCAAACTGCCTTGACCGGCATGCACAATCGCAGCGCCGCAACAAGGCTGCGCTTATCTGGAAAGGCGAGGACGGTACGGAACGCGTCTTTACGTACCGGAAACTCCTTTCCGATGTGATGCGGTTTGCAAACGGCTTAAAAAAACTCGGTGTGCAAAAGGGCGACCGGGTCTGCATCTACATGCCGATGGTACCCGAGCAGATTATTGCGATGCTTGCCTGTGCCCGGATAGGAGCGGTCCACAGTGTGGTCTTTGCCGGTTTTGGGGTTTCGGCGCTCAACATGCGGATCAACGATGCCGGGGCAAAAATTATCATCACGGCAGATATTGCAATCCGGCGCGGCAAGGCGATCCCGCTCATTACGATTGTCCAGGAAGCCGTGCTCAATGCCCCAAGCGTTGAGCACGTGGTGATCCTGGGTCGGCGAAAAGAGCCGCCGGTAAACATCCGTCCGGATTTTGAGCTTGATTTCTGGGGAATAACAAGAGGTGTCCCGGCATTCTGTCCGCCAGAAGAGATGGACGCGGAGGATCCGCTTTTCATGCTCTATACGAGCGGATCGACCGGCATGCCAAAAGGGGTGGTCCATACCACGGCCGGGTACATGGCCGGGACGTATTACACGAGCAAGTATGTCTTTGATCTCAAGGAGACCGATATTTACTGGTGCACGGCAGATCCCGGGTGGATCACCGGCCACAGTTATATCGTGTACGGCCCGCTTGCAGCCGGGGCGACGGTCTTTCTTACCGAGATCACGCCGGATTACCCGGACCCCGGGGCCTGGTGGAAACTTGTCGAAGAACAGGGCGTCACGATCTTCTACACGGCCCCGACCGCGATCCGGACCTTCATGAAACTGGGAGAATCCTGGCCGGAGAAATACGACCTCTCCTCGCTCCGGATCCTCGGGTCGGTGGGAGAACCGCTCAACCCGGAGGCGTTTGAGTGGTACTACACGTTCATCGGGAAAAACCGGTGCCCGATCGTTGACACCTGGTGGCAGACCGAGACCGGCATGCAGATGATAACGACCATGGTCGGAGAACCGATGCGCCCGGGTTTTGTCGGAAAACCGGTTCCGGGTGTTGAAGCCGATGTCGTGGACAAGACCGGAAAACCGGTCCCGCCCGGGACAGGAGGCTTCCTTGTCATCACAAAACCCTGGCCGTCCATGATGCGTGCCATCTACAAAAACGACGAGCGGTACTGCAAGTACTGGGAGACGATCCCCGGCATGTACTCAGCCGGCGACCTTGCCGTGAAAGGCCGGGACGGCTACATCATGGTGATCGGCCGGGCCGACGACATCATCATTGTCTCGGGCCACAACATCGGGACCGCCGAAGTCGAAAGCGCCCTTGTTTCGCACCATGCGGTGGCCGAAGCCGCCGTTATCGGCAAACCCGATCCGGTAAAAGGTAACTCGATCAAGGCCTTTGTCATCCTCCGGGTCGGAAATGCGGCAAGCGAAAAACTAACCTCCGATCTCCTGTATCACGTGAGGATGACGCTTGGCCCCATTGCCGTTCCCCATGAGATTGAGTATGTCGACAAGCTCCCGAAAACCCGGAGCGGGAAGATCATGCGCCGGGTCTTAAAGGCAAAAGAGCTCGGAATAGACCCCGGGGACGTTTCGACCCTGGAAGAGTGACCGACAGAACGATCAAAATATTACCTGGGAATCATGAGGTGAAACGGACCATGCAGACCGAACACTCACTACCGACAACAACCGTAAACAACCTGGAACTCTCCATAAACCCGGCACCGCTGGGCCTTCCTTGCCTTCGGAATGACAACCGTGCTCTTGAACCTGCACAATGCAGGTTTTTTGCACTCGGGTCCATGATCCTCGCCATGGGGATCTTTTACGGCGGCTTAACGCAGGTCTTAAACAAAACGTATAAAAAGACCGTTGCACCCATCTGAATTTTTTCTTTTTTGTCTGGGGTGCACGGGAATTTACCGTACTCCAAGAGTTCCCGTCCCCATCCCGGGTTTTTCATCAAAAAATGCTATTACCCCGCCCGCTCAACGTATAGTATCTCAAAAAAAACATCGTGAAATTCACATCAGGGAGGAACACAAACTATGGTATCAGCCTTATTCGATCTTCTTATCAACCCGGGCCGGTTTTTTAAAGAGAACCTCGGTGAAACAGAGAAGCTTACCGTACCGGGACTCATCGTCCTTGCCGGTGCGATCATTGGAGCCATATATGGATATCTTCTTGGCAGCCTGACTGCAACCATGATGGATTCGGCAATGACCGGCATGGGTGCACTCATCCTTGTGTTTATCGTTGTGGGAGCGTTTATCGGTGTATTCCTGTTCTGGCTTATCGCGACTGCGATTTTTTTCCTGCTCTCAAAACTCTTCAAAGGAGAGGGATCGTTCAACCGGTCCCTTGAAGTCGTGGGATACGGGTACCTGCCCCAGATTATCGGCCAGGTCATCACGCTTGCAGCAGCGGTCTATTATCTTCCTAATGTGACCGTCCCTCAGCTAACCTCGGCTGCACTTCAGGATACGGCCATGATGACCCAAGCAACGAAATCGCTGATGCTTGATCCGGCCATGGTCGCGTATACCGAGATCGCGGCAGTCGTGACTATCGTGTTCATGCTCTGGAGCGCAAACATCTGGATCTTCGGGATAGCGCATGCCCGGAAACTGTCGGTGAAAAACGCTGCGATCTGCGTGGGAGCTCCCATTGTTATCTACGTGGCGTACCTCTGTATTACCATGTCAGGAGCCTGAATGATCTCACCCCGCCTGCCGGTGATTCTTATCGCAGCAGTCCTGCTGTGTGTCGGCTGCGTATCCGCATACACGACAACAGATTCAGTAGCTGCTGCGTCCAATGTGCAGATTTCCAATGTTACCTATGACCCCGGCGCATTTTTCGCCGGTGATCATGGGACGGTGACATTTGCGGTGACAAACGGGAACCAGTACCAGAGCGTCGTTATCGATAACGCCGTGTTTGGTGATGATAATTTCCAGAGTACCAGCGGTATGTATGATACGACTTCAAACATCGGGCCGCTCCAGACACGGACGTACGTGTTTTCCATCCTGACCGATGCAGCCGAAGGGTCGTATTATCCCCGGTTCTCTCTCGGATTCCGGGATGCGGGGAGCGTGTACTACCCGGCCCTTGTGTATGTGGACAACACGCCCCTTGTGATCACCGTCCAGGACAAGCCCGATGCATTCACCATTGGAAAGAAGAGCACGATCTCCCTCCAGGTGGCAAACCCGAGAAAAGCCAGGGTGAAAAATGCGATCCTTACTGTCTCCGGTGACGGCGCCGATATCCTTCCTGCGACAAAATATATCGGTGACCTTGCCACCGGCGCAAGCGTTCCGCTGGAATTCACCGTGACCCCCTACCAGGAAACAACGCTCAACATCACCCTCAACTATGATAACGGGGATAACCCGCACAGCGTCTCAACTGCCCTGCCGGTTGTGTTTACCCATGACAAGACCCAGGCTGATCCGGTGATGAGCAACATCGTGGTAACAAACGTGGGTGGGATCTATCACGTGACCGGTGATGTCACCAATGCCGGTCTTTCGACCGCAAACGCGGTGACGGTCTCCTCCCTATCCCCGGCAACACCCGCCGATCCCTACCGCTCGTATGTTATCGGTGCCCTCAAGCCCGACGACTTTGGCAGTTTCGAAGTGACATTTACGGCAGGCAACGAGACCCGGGTTCCCATCGAGATGACATTCAAGGATGACGATGGGAATATCATAAGCGCAAAAGAGTCGGTGAACCTGCCCGCGTCTTTCTCTTTCCGCGAGGCCGGGTCGTCCGGTAGCAGCACGCCGGTTGTGCCGCTTGCCATTGTGGTAATCGCCCTTGTGGCATTTGTCGGGTACTGGGTCGTATATATCAGGAACCACAAGGAATAACCGGGACTGACCCTCCCCAACTATCCGGGTTTTTCCCGTGACCGGGAAACCCGGTTGTCTTTTTTTTAAAAAAAATTGTAACTATCCAGATCAAGCCCGGGATCTCCCATTTTTAGTGTAGAATCATTGCGAAATCATAGCGTAAACCGGCAGATC
>JBAZFZ010000001.1:54633-214247 GCA_041653075.1 Methanoregula sp. | reverse complement strand
AAGAACCTCTCTTTTAATACAAATGCGATTGTTTTTACTGTTTAAACGCGCCCGTTTACAGATTCGACAGCATTCTTTCAATTTCACTTTTGCAACTTGTCATAGATTCAAGGTTTTTCACTATAATCCGGCCGTTCATGACTGTGCCTGCAGGAAAATCCGCCGGTGGATGATCCGCCACGAGAGGATGAGCTGGACAAGATCGGTTGCGGTGACCGTGGCCCGGTTTTCAAAGATCGCGATCGGGTGGACACCGGTCTGCTGCTCAATGCTTTTTTCCAGTTTTCGTACCGTTGTATAGTTCATCTTTCCGTCAAACGTAAGCGCCCGCATCCGGGCACAGGCCACATTTTCTGTCGAGAACTCGATAAGGAAGTCGTGGTCGTCAAAGGAAAGAATTGCGTGGAGGTCGATTGCAAGGCTCATGTCCCCGACCATGTGGTCCACCTTCCGCTGGAGAAGCGAGATCCGGTACATGTTTTTTTCCTGGTCGGAGTCGTCACTGTACCGGGACTGCATGATCCGGATAACTGCATCGGCAAGGCAGCGCTGCGGCGCAATGAATTCCTCGTAGTCTTTTTTCCTGCGCTCGATCTCGCCGCTTACCTGGTCAGATGAATAGCCGCGTCGTTCTATATCCCGGCGCCGCTTCCACGCATACTTCACCTCAGGGTCCGGGTCGACAAAAACCGAGAAATTAATGAGCTCCCGAAGTTTGGGTGTGAAAAGCGTGTGGAGCCCTTCGAGGATGATAATCTTGTGCGAGGCAAACGGCACCGGGGGATCGAAGGTCCCGGTCGTGTGGTTGTAGACCGGTTTCTGGATTGCATATCCTTCCTTTAACCGGGCAACATCGGTTTCGAGCCCGGCAAGGTTGTTTGCATCCGGGTGGAGCGGGGTGATGTCGAGCTTTTTTCTCTCCTCACGGTCATACCGGTGATAATCGTCAAGCGTGATGGTCGCAACAAGGTCCGGCCCGAAGATCTGGCGGATGGCATTGGTAAAAGTCGTTTTTCCCGACCCACTGTCTCCTGCGACGCCAATCACAAAGACCCGGGGAGACCGGGCGATGATCTCCTGGAACGGGGGTGTCCGGGACATGGTTGCTTCGTACCTGCGAGCTTATCGCACTTAAGCGTGCAGGAGGTGTTTATGGACCGGGATTTGTCCGGGATTTTCGCGATGTTGTTAGAAATACATAACATTATTATGGATCAAGTGTTAGAAATATATAACAAAAAGTGAGGTATTTCACATGAAACCAAGAAACTTTTACCGGATTATTATCGGCGCCGTGATGGTGGTGTATGGCCTGGCATTCGCACTGACAAGTGACAGGGATGCCATAGTCGGAACCGCGTTTCTCTGTGCCGGCCTTGCATTCCTGATCACCGGGATCATCCGCCACCGGAAGTACGGCGACGACCCGGAGTCGGACGAGCGGTCCAAAAAGATCGGTGCATATGGCATCACGTATGCATGGCTGACCGGCCTCGTCTTCATGACCGCACTCTTCTGGCTGGATTATGCCGGCTGGCTTGTGCTCGGGACCCGTAATGTACTCGCGGCATCGGTGCTTGTCCTTGCCCTCTCGGCGGTGGTCTACCAGGCATGGCTCTTCCGCAAAGGGGATGTTGAATAAAGCCCGATATTTTGCGGGACATGTTTGGACACCCATGCAAACAAAAATCAAAGAATACCGGGCCCGGGCTTTGCTGACCCAGGAAGACCTCGCGAGAAAAGTTGGCGTGCGGCGCGAGACCATCGTCTACCTGGAGCAGGGGAAGTACAACCCGTCGCTCAAGCTCGCCCATGATGTCGCAAAAGCTCTGGGTGCATGTATCGACGAGATTTTCATCTTCGATGATGATGCACCGGACCCGGAGCGCCGGGTCGTGCTCGTGGACTAAATTTTTTTTCTGTTTTTCTGTTTTTCTTTTCTTTTTGATTTTCCAGGAGTTCTGTGGAGCCGCTTCGGTACCGACCATTATGGATGCACAGGACCGGATTCCGTAAAGCCACTGGCCGGTCCAGACTTCAGGGCTGTTGCTTCAGCACCGGCACCGGCCGCAGCAAGCCCGGCAAGGATCAAAACCGTCGCTTCCTTGTCAAGCGGGACATTGTCGTTTCCACACTTGGGGGAATAGATACACGAAGGACAGCCTTTTGTGCACGGGCAGTCACGCACCATCTCATGCGTGCGCGAGAAAAGATCCGGGAGAAGCGTGAAGGCTTTCTCCGCAAGGCCGATGCCGCCTTCGTACCCGTCATAGACAAAGATAGTCGGCTCGCCGCTCTCGCCAAACGAAGGGGTGGAGAGCCCACCGATATCCCACCGGTCGCAGAGGACAAAGAGCGGCATGAGTGCGATGATGGCGTGTTCTGCACCGTGAAGCCCTCCCGCCAGATCGAGGCCGGCAAACGAAACCGGGTCGGTAAGTGATTCCGGGACGACCAGCCAGAACGCTTTTGTCTGGAACGTGAGCGGCGGGAGGTTAAGCGGCTCGACGCCAAGGATGCTGTCTCCTTTCTTGATCTTGTACGCGGTGTACTGCTCGGTCACTTCCACATCGCCGAATGCACAGGAGATCCCGTTGATGTCCCGGGTCTCGCAGGTCTCAAGGACTTTTAGATCCACGTTCTTCAACGGCTGCGTGTAATAATCGACATCGGTCTCGCTCACCCGGATGGTGTGGGTCTCGATGTCCATCTCTTTTACGATATACGTGACACCCTGGTGGAGCATGATCGCCCCCTTGTGCGCCTCGCGGTATGCCTGTGCCCGGTCCAGGGTCTCAAGCACCCTGCCCTCATGGAGGATCCGAAAACTTTCGGCCGCCATCCCGTCAAGGGGAACTGCTTCTGCGGCCCGACCCCGACCGGAGTATACAAACCCCCGGGGGGTGTCCCGGAGAAGGCCGCTTTCCGCGAGGTCAGCAAGGACTGGGCCGAACCGGTCGCCGAAAAATTCCCGATCAACTTCCTCGCGGACGGGAAGTTCTGCCGCTGCGCACAGGAGATGCCCCGAAACGATGTACGGGTTTCCCGTGTCGATGATTGCATGCTCGTGGGGCCGGGAAAAAAACTCGTCCGGATGGTGCATGAAATACTGGTCGAGCGGATTTGCCTGGGCGACCAGAACCGCAAGCGACTCCCCGGCTTTCCTTCCGGCCCGGCCTGCCTGCTGCCGGGTGGACATCATGGTCCCCGGATAGCCATCAATGATCACCGCATCAAGCGACCCGATATCGATCCCGAGTTCGAGCGCGTTCGTGGAGACGACACCTTTGAGGTCCCGGTCCTTGAGCCTCCGCTCGATTGTGCGCCGCTCTTGGGGAAGGTAGCCGGCCCGGTAGGTCATGACGCTTTCTGCGAGCCGGGAAGAGTTGCGCCGGAGGTCCTCTTTTGCCCAGAGTGAAACGAGTTCTGCAATTTTTCGCGAACCGGCAAAGCAGAGCACCTGGAGATCGCCTTTCACGCAGGAGACAAGGAGGTCTTTTGATTCCTGGTGGGCAGAACGTAACCCGACGCCATCGTAAAACGGGTTGTAGAGAACAAAGTGCCGCTTCCCGCGCGGGGAGCCGTCGCCACAGACAAAAGAAAATTGTTTTCCGACAAGCCGTCGGGCAAATTCCCCCGGGTTTGCAAGGGTCGCGGTCGAAAGCACAAACTGCGGGTCGGCGCCGTAGAACCGGGCAACCCTGCGGAGCCGCCGGATGAGAAATGCTATCTGCGACCCGAAGATCCCCCGGTACCGGTGGGCCTCATCGAGCACCACAAAATCGAGGTTGGAAAAGAACGTGCTCCATTTTCCATGCCAAGAGAGGACCTGGTGAAGCTCATGGGGGTTGGAGATGACGATCCGGGCGTGCTCCCGGATCGCCGACCGCTTTGACTGAGGCGTGTCGCCATCGTAGATCGCGGGCTTTGCCGGAATACCGGTGAACTTTTCCATGGTAAGGAGGGTTGCCAGCTGATCGTTTGCAAGCGCTTTTGTCGGGTAGAGGTAGAGCGCCCGGGAGTCCGGGTCGGTTTCCATGCGCTCAAAAACCGGCAGGTTGAACGCAAGCGTCTTCCCGCTTGCCGTGGGGGTGGTGATGATCGCGTTCTTCTTTTCCCGGAGAAGGTTGACTGCCTCGCACTGGTGCGTGTAGAGCCGGATGCCGGCATGGGAAAGATACGCGGAAAGAGGTCCAGAGAGCGGCCGGGCGAGCGTTCCGTACGCAGCCGGCTCCGGGTCGGATACATTGTGACACGCAATCCGGCTCCGGTACACCGGGTTTGTACAGATCAGCCGGACAACATCAGCGACAGCCACAGGTCTCTCCCAGCAGAGTGAAAAAGAGGCGGGCGGTCGAGATCACATCCTGCCGGTTGTGATCAACGATGGGAACAAGCGGTCCGCAGTTTTTTGTCCGCATATAGGTCTCGTAGAACTCAGGGACCATCTGGCCGGGGACATCGTCTTCGCGCCGGACGCCAAGGACTGCTGCTTCGAGATCGGCTAGCCGGCATGATGAGTACTCACCTTTCCACCGGCGCCGGGAGAAATGCAGGACATCAAAGTGCGGGACCCGGGTGACCGGACAAAGACCGTAGTACGCGAGACGGTCCTGCACATAGGGGAGATCGAAGGCCTTGCCGTTGAAGGTGACGAGCGCGGCCCGGTGACCGGCAAGCTGCCCGACCGTTGCCGTGAGGGCCGCTGCTTCCTCGCAGATATCGCGGAGCAGGTACTGGCGGACGACAATATTTTCCTGCTCGATCGTTCCAACCCCAAAAAGGATGATCGGCCGGGAAAAAAGGCCAAGCGTCTCGATATCGAGGAACACGAAATCCTCGGGCAAAAAAGATCCGGCCGCCCCGAGCACGAACGGGTGGGACTTTGCATGCCGGCTGCCGGCAAGCTCCATGATCCCGACCGGGTCCGCCCGGACGATCCGGTCGAGCACCTGCCGGGCCGCGGGCCGGAACTTCGGGTGCGAGACAAGGTCTTCGATTGTTGTGTAGCCCCTGGCTTTCAGCCGGGCGGAGGTGCATGCCCCAATCCCCCGGACAAGCGTGAGATCAGCAAGCATTGCCGATTTCATCCTGCCCTGCCCGATTGCCGGTACCGCAAACTTTTCCCGGCTTTCAAGGGAAAAGCAGGTCCCGTTTCCGGTCTCGGTTTCCTTCCCGGAAAAGATTTCCTCAAACGGCACGCCGTCGTACTGCGACACCAGTTTCCCCAGGAAGGCGCGGGCACGGTCATATTCGGAAGAAAAAAGGCAGGAGCCGGCAAGACCCGCCCCAAACACATTCCCGTCGCGGACAACGCTGTATTCCCGGAGAGCTGCCATCCGCTGCTGCCAGAGCGCCCCGATCCTGTTTTCAGCCTGCATATCCAGAAATTCCTCCCGGAGTCTCCCGTTTCCCTGGCATACTGGTCTTCTGGACCGGCATTTTAAGGCAGAGCCGCGGGGTGTGAAAGTGACCGGAGCACGACAAGAAACCTCATCATCCATTCCGCCACACCATTCTTTGAATGATCACGATCCTCCAGCACGGGGAACACGAACCGGCAGGCTCCATCGTACCGTCCCTTGAATCACGGAACGAACAGTACGAGATCATCCGGTTGTACGAGGATGCCCGGCTCCCGTCAGATCCGCCGGAAAAACTCGTTATCCTTGGCGGCCAGATGAGCGTCAACGATGAAAAAGAATACCCGTTCCTTGTCCCGGAAAAGGCACTCATAAAAAAAGCGGTAGCCCAAGGGAGCACGGTTCTCGGGGTCTGTCTTGGCGCCCAGATGATTGCTGCCGCGTGCGGGAAGACGGTGTACCGGGAAGAGACCGAGCTCGGCTGGAAGACGATCGCAGGCTGCAACACGCCCGGCCACCGGTTCTTCCCGGATGAATTCCTCGTGTTCCACTGGCACAAGGAGACCTTCGATCTTCCGGACGGGGCACTCCTGCTTGCAACGGGAAACAAGATCAAAAACCAGGCTTTCCTGCTCAAGAACGCGCTGGGTGTCCAGTTCCACCCGGAAGTGACCGAAGAGATCATCGCATACTGGGCGCGGGATCTTAACGAAGATGACAGGGCCGTAATTACCAGCGAGTCCGAGAAAAACCTTACCGGCAACCGGTTTCTCTGCGACGCTGTCATCCATGCGTTCCTGGCCGGATGGAAATTCTAAAAGAAGTGGAGATGCCGTAAATGTCCAACCAAACGATACGCGGATTCCTCATCGATATTGACGGCGTGCTCTACACGGGAGACACCGCAATACCGGGGGCACTGGAAACGATCCGGTTTCTTGCCGAAGAGAAGATCCCGTTCCGGTGCGTCTCGAACTCGACCCGGAAGAGCCGGGCCTCGATTGCCGCAAAACTTGCGGGTCTTGGCTTTGGCATCAAGGAGACCGCGATCTTTTCCCCGCCGCGTGCTGCAGTAAGGTATATGGAGGAGCAAAACAAGCACCGGGCATTCCTGCTCGTGACCGGCGATGCCAACCGGGACTTATCCGGGGCATGCACCGATGACGGATCGACCGCGGTCGATTACGTAATCGTTGGCGACGCCGGGGATAAGATTACGTACGCGAGCATGAACCACGCATTCCGCTGCCTCATGGAAGGCGCCGGCCTCCTCGCCCTTGAAAAGGACCGGTACTGGATGGATAAGGACGGGCTTTCACTCTCGGCCGGCCCGTTTGTCGCAGCCCTTGAAACCGCAACCGGGAAGACCGCAACCGTTGTCGGGAAACCCTCAAAGGCGTTTTTTGATCTTGCCCTCAAAGACATGGGCCTTCCTGCACAGGATGTCGTGATGATCGGCGACGATATCACTACCGACATCGGGGGTTCACAGGCTGCCGGGATGCGGGGGGCGCTCGTGCGGACGGGAAAATTCCGCGAGGAGGTTGTCCGGGCTGCACCGGTTACGCCAGCATGGATCATCGATTCAATTGCCGGGATCCGTAATATTATCTGAAGGAGTCTGACAGGATGTCTGCCATGCACCGGTGGGTAAAGACAATTGCCCTTATTGCCATTGTGCTCTGCACGGTCGCGATTACCGCAGGCTATGTCTACACCCGGCAATCGGTGATTGTCCCGCACATCGTCCCTGCGGCCGGGGAGACCGGCCAGGTCACCGCCACCCATTCGTTCCGGTTCGAAGACCACATGGTCACGATCACGGTCCCGGTCAGTGCGGCCGTGTACGACGGGGCAAAGGCGACGGACAAATCCGTCTCGATCTATGGCAATGTCTCAGAGAGCACATGGGTTTCCGCCAGTTACCTCGCGATGGTGAATGATTCCGTGCAGGACACGATGTACGATGAACTCGCCGGCCAGTTCCGGCAGATTCGGGACAACGAGCACCTGACAAGCGACGAGTATATCGAGCTCCTTGCTGCATATGTCCAGTCGCTTACCTACAAGACAAGCCCCGACAGCCCGGCAAAATACCCGGTCGAGACGGTTGTTGACGGGAGCGGCGACTGCGACGACAAGAGCCTGCTCCTTGCCGGCCTTCTCTTCCATGAGGGCTACAATGTCACACTCCTTTCGTTCTCACCCGAAGCACACATGGCCCTCGGGATCGCCTCAACCGATGCCCTGTACCGTGACATCGGGTTTGCCTATCTTGAAACAACCAATCTCTCTTATGTCGGGGTTCCGCCAACAGAGCTGACAAACGGTGTCATCCTCACTTCAGAGCCGCTCATCATACCTGTCGGGGACGGTACGATGGAGTACACGAGCGGCGGCGAGACAACATACATCGCAACGATGGCAGACACATCCGCACAAAAAGCGGAAGCACTGGGGCAGCAGGTACAGGCAGAAGAATCTGCCCTTCTCGCACAGAAAGACCGGATCGAACAGCTGGAAACACAGATGGAGGTATTCAAAAACAACGGGAACATCCAGGCCTACAATGCACAGGTGGGGACGCACAATGTGCTTGTCAATACCTACAATACCGGACTCGCATCATACCGGCAACAGTACGCGAAGTTCAAGGCCTGGGCCGATCTCCACAATTATATTGTCACGCATGCGTATGATCGCAAAGGCGTGTATGACTATATCCGGGCAAACCTGCCGGCATAAAAGCTGATGGCGTCGCTGGCCCAAAAAACGCCGGGTCTATTTTGTTAGTCCCCGATAACCATCAGTTCGGGATCTGAAAAACCCGACCCGGGTTCTGCCGGGTCTTCTGCTGACGCCGACCTGACCCGGGCGAGGGCCCGGTCGCAGTACTGCCGCGAGACATCGATCCCGATAAACCGGCGCCGGAGTTTCCAGGCGACAAGCGTTGTCGTTCCCGCGCCGTTGAACGGGTCGAGCACGATATCGGTTCTGTACGAGAAGAGCTTCATGACCCGGCGGGGGAGCTCTTCCGGGAACATCGCGGGGTGATCAAACTCTTTCATCCGGTGCTCGGGCGTGATTTTCCACCGGCCGATCACCCATTCCTTGAATTCGTCCGCAGTGATGTCGATGTCCTCGCGCCGGCCTGTTTTCTTGTGCGTCCCCTTGTCAAAGATCTCGACAAACTCCCAGGTGTACTTGATGTAGGGCATCGATGGCGATTTCCAGCTTCCCCACGCGGTGTACTTGGCGTTGTAGTTGTTCTTTTCCCAGAGGAACTCGGCTTTCCAGAGAAGGCCGAGCGTCAGGAGCTGGTTTGAGATGATGTGATGCGTCGGGATATAATCGGAAAAGAGCGGCTGGACGTTGACTGCCATCCTGCCCCCGGGCCGGAGCACCCGGTAGCATTCGGTCCAGACCCGGTTGAGGGTCGAGAAGTACTCGTTCCACTCCCGGGTGTCGTCATGGGGGTCCTGCGCATACGCGTGGCCGAAATTGTAGGGCGGCGAGGTTATGACAAGGTCGATACTTTCGGACGGAATCCGGGCAAGGACATCCGCAGCATCCCCGCAGATAATCTTGTTGATATACGGCGCAACTTCCGGAGTTTCGCGGGAAGCAAGGGATTCTTTTGCATCCTTTGAACCTTTCCTGACCCGGGCCTTTCCTGCCTTGTCCCGAACCTTTTCTTCCCGCACCGGATCACGCTTCCTTATGATACGGGTACGCCGGTTAACCATAAAGAACGCATCCACGAGCCGGCCTTACTGACTCCGGCAGATACTACGGCAATCGAATCCGGTTGCATGGCAACTGTGAAGAAAACAGGATCGCACAAAAACCGGCCGGGCCGACCGCTTTCACATAAACGCCCCACGGTCCCAAAAACCCGTGGCACAGTATCATAGTACAGTGAAAAGCGTTTAATCCTGCCATCGACATACAGAAATGCGGTTATACGTATGCTCGATATCCAGGATCTGCATGTGAACGTCGGTGACAGAGAGGTGCTGCACGGAATAAACCTCCACATCGACTCCGGGGAGACCCACGTCCTGATGGGCCCGAATGGCTCCGGGAAGACCACCCTTCTGATGACGCTGATGGGATTTTCCAATTACACCATCACGAAAGGAAAGATCATTTTTAACGGTCAGGATGTGACTGCCATGCACGCGGACGAGCGCGCAAAGCACGGGATTGGGATGCTCTTCCAGCGGCCGCCCACCATATCAGGGCTCAAGCTCGGAAAGCTCCTCAAGGCAGTCTCTCACCAAAAGGCCATCGATATCCCGGAACTGGCAAAGTCAGTCCACATGGGAGCGTTTCTCGAACGGGACATCAACAAAGGATTTTCCGGAGGGGAGATCAAGAGGAGCGAAGTGCTCCAGCTCATGATTCAGAACCCGGATTTTGTCATGCTCGATGAACCTGAAAGCGGGGTGGACCTTGAGAATATCTCGCTTATCGGGAAAGCCATAGGGTCGCTCCTTGAAAAAGACAAGAGGATCGTAAAAAGGGAGAAAAGCGGCCTTGTGATCACCCACACGGGATTCATCCTTGACTACCTTGACGCGGACAAGGGGCACGTGATGTGCGATGGCATAATCACCTGCCACGGGAACCCCCGGGATATCTTAAAGGAGATCAAAGAACGCGGATACACGGAGTGCCGGGAATGCCATCGGAACTAACTGCACCGGGAATTTCAAAGGATGACCAGGAACGGATCGTCCAGTCGGGTATTGATTTCAACCTGGAGAACCGCTGCGGCAGTTACCTCCAGATGAACCAGGATGTCGTCGAATCGGAATGCCGGGAAGAAGGTATCGAAGTCCTGTCGTTTAAGAAGGCAATGGAAAAGCACGCCTGGCTTAAGGACTACGTCTGGAAAGCGGTTTCAAAAGACAAGGACGAGATCACAAAGTACGTCGCGGAACAACCAGATCCCAAGGGTTACGTGGTCATCGCGCATAAGGGCACGAAAAATATCCTGCCGATCCAGGCCTGCCTGTACCTTGGCCGTGAAACCATCCAGCATGTCCACAACATCATCATCGCAGAAGAGGGCGCCGAGCTCCATATGATCTCGGGTTGTGCGAGCGGAGGCCACGTCGGGAACGGGGCAAAGCATTACGGGGTCTCCGAGTTCTACGTAAAAAAGAACGCGAAGATCAGCTTTACCATGATCCACAACTGGAACGAGAACGTCGAGGTCTTCCCCAGGAGCGCATCCATTGTTGAGGAGAACGGGGTTTTCCTTTCAAACTATGTCTGCATGCAGCCGGTAAAGAAGGTCCAGATGTACCCGGTCGCAACCTTAAAAGGCGAGAACTCGGTTGCCCGGTTCTCGACGATTGCCATCGCATCCCCCACCTCGTATATCGATGTCGGGTCGCGGGCAATCCTTGAAGGGAAAGGCGCGAGCGCCGAACTCGTGACCCGGGCGATCACTCAAGGCGGAACGATCATGTCCCGGGGGCATATCCAGGGTAAGACAGCCGGGACAAAAGGTCACCTGGAATGCAAAGGGCTGATCCTGAAAGACGGCATTATCTGGGCTATCCCGGAGATTGAAGGGTCGGTTGTAGGAACCGAGCTCTCCCATGAAGCGGCCGTGGGAAAACTTGCCCAGGACGAGATTGAGTACCTGATGGCCCGGGGGCTTTCCGAAGAGGAGGCAACCGCAACGATCATCCGGGGATTCCTTGACATCAAGATCGCCGGCCTGCCCGATGCCCTCCAGAAGCAGATCGATGCCACCATAGACGTGGCAGAAAAGGCGGGATTCTAAAAACAATACCGGCATGGCACCCCCGTATCCGCGATCGGACGAACGCATGATGATGGTCGAGCAGCAGATCCGGGACCGGGGGATCAGCAATGCCCGGGTGCTTGCCGCGATGGCAGAGGTTCCCCGCCACCTTTTTGTCCCGGAGCCGTATGAACGGGACGCTTATGCGGATGCACCGCTCCCGATAGGAAACGGCCAGACCATCTCGCAGCCGTATATCGTGGCGCTGATGACCGCCCTGCTCCAGCCAAAAAGCACCGACACGGTGCTTGAGATCGGAGCAGGAAGCGGGTACCAGGCAGCGATCCTTTCACAGCTGGTACGAACAGTAATTACTATCGAACGCATCGAAGATGTTGCCCGACAGGCACGGGTCAACCTTGCCAGGGCCGGCGCAGACAACGTGGATATTATCGTTGGCGACGGGACACTCGGCTACCCGAAAAGGGCCCCATACAACGGGATTATCATTACCGCTGCAACACCGGATATTCCGGAGCCGCTCAAAGAGCAGCTTGCAGAGGGTGGAAGACTTGTTGCACCGGTCGGAGACCGCCAGCTCCAGGAACTTGTGGTACTTGAAAAGCAGCAGGATTGGATTTCCCTCGAACGCCACGGAGGGGTCCGGTTTGTGCCGCTCATCGGACAACACGGCTGGGAGGACTAGACAACCATGAAAATCATCGATATCACCCGGACACTTTCGGAAAAGACCGTCTCCTACCCGGGGGACACGCCGCCGCAGTTTTCCCAGAGGGACGCGGGGATATACCTCATCAGCGATCTGCACATGAACAGCCATTCAGGCACGCATATCGACGCACCGGTCCATTACTTAAAGACCGGGAATACCATAGATACCGTCCCGCTCGACCGGCTTGTCGGACCGTGCCGGGTCATTGACCTCACCGGTACCGGAAGCGAAATCACAGCCCGCGACCTTGAGGGAAAGCTTGGGGGATCAAAGCGGATTCTCCTGAAGACCCGGTTTTCCGGGGAGACCCGGTTTCGGGAGGACTACCCCCACCTTACCCTGGACGCCGCACGGCTGCTCTGTGCAAAAGGCATACTCTGTGTCGGGATAGACTCATTTTCTATCGAGGCCTTTGTCTGCGACGGCTCGGTCCACCGGGAACTCATGGGTAACGGTATCATCATTATAGAACTCCTCGACCTCTCCATGGTAAACGGGGGGGAGTACGGGCTTGTTGCCCTTCCCCTTAAACTCGACGGCCTTGACGGTGCCCCGGCCCGGGCCGTGCTCACAAAAGACGACGGAGAATGAAAATGGATATTATTACCGATTCAGTCAACCGCATGGAGGAGACCCTCCGGCACAGCGGCTGCGATGAGACCGGGGTCCGGCTTGATGTCGATCCCGATACGAAAAACTGCCAGTTCGAGCGGGGTGCCTGCATGACAGCGTCGTTTGGAGGGAGGACTGCGGAATTTGTCACGGACGAGCCCATCCGGGCGCTGACCAAGATCTCCTTCATGTTCGGGACGCCTCTTGAGACGTCTAATGTCAGGAGTGCTGCCTGCGCCATCATGAATGTGGTTACCGCATTCTTCTGCCTCAACCGGGTGCGGAGGGCCTGTCCGGGCGAATCACATGCCACATGTCTCGGCGAACTTGCTGCTGAACTACAGGGGCACCGGGTTTTCTGCGGAAGCACCATGCCGGCGCTCGAACGGGCGCTGGGATCGGTAATCACCCCGGATTTTGACGAGGCGGACACCATCGTCATCAATAACGAGAGCGTCATCGACAGGGAGATCGGGGACCTCATCGTGCGCACCAGGGAGAAAAAACGGGTAATCTTTGTCGGGCCGTCAACAGCCGGGGTCTGCCGGCTCCAGCAGCGGGAACACTGGTGCCCGTACGGAAAATAATCCTACGGCAGCATCCCGACTTATAAATCCGGGCTAAAACTCTTTTTATATATATCACCAATACATCGGTATGCTTTTCGGGTCATCGGGGATCCGCAGGAAATTCGCGCGTCAGCTGCTGGATATCGCCCTCTCGGTAGGATCGGTCCTTGGGGAGCAGTTTCCCGATTGTATTGTCGGAACCGATACACGGACGACAAGCCCGCTGCTTGCCCGGGCGGTGATCTCCGGGATTCTTTCGGCCGGAGGACATGCCCGGTTTACCGGGATCGCTCCGACCCCGTCAGTTGCATACAGTGCCCGGACCGCGAGCGCCGGTTGCATGATCACCGCGTCCCACAACCCGGAAGAATACAACGGGATCAAACTCTTCAACCCGGACGGATCTTCTTTCACGCAGGTACAGCAGAAAGAGTTCGAGGAACAGCTGGAAACCACGCACGGGGCAGACTGGATGCACCAGGGACGGGAATCCACGTATGACACACTCACCCCCCACCGGAAGGCAATCCTCGATGCAGTCTCGATCCCCCGGGGGATGCCTGTAGTCATCGATTGCGGGAACGGCGCCGGTTCGGTCCAGACCCCCGTGCTCCTGACGGATGCCGGGGCAAAACCGGTCTGCCTGACCTGCAACACAACCGGTTTTTTTGGAAGGCCCTCAGAACCCCTCAGGGAGTACCTCGGATACGTCGGAAAGATGGTAGTAACGACCGGGGCCACATGTGCGGTCGTCCACGACGGCGATGCAGACCGGATGATGGCGTTTGACAACCGGGGCCGGTACATTGACGGGGACCGGCTCCTTGCCCTCTTTGCGGAACATCTCGGTGCAAAAAAAGTGGTCACGACAAGCGACGCATCGATGGCAATCGAAGAAGTCGCAGAAGTCCGCCGGACCCCGGTGGGAGACGCATTTGTATCGGAAGAACTCCGCACGTGGGGGGATTTCGGAGGCGAGCCAAGCGGGGCGTGGATCTTCCCGCAGATCTCGTACTGTCCCGACGGCCCGTTTGCCGCCGCACTTTTCTGTGAGATTGCCTCCGGATGCGATGTTGCCGAACGGCTCGATGCCATGCCGGCATACCCGGTTCTCCGGGAATCTATCCCACATGAACGGGCACGGGAGATCGTGACCGGCCTTGGTGCAGAAAATCCCACTGACGGGATCAGGGTGGCCCGGGATGATGGCTGGTATCTCATCCGGGCAAGCGGGACAGAGCCGAAAATCCGGATCACGGCAGAAGGAAAGACCCCGGAGACGGCAAAAGAACTGCTCGCCGCCGCAAAAACCCGCGTGCGGCTGGCGAAAACTGCTTAAACGTTGCAGGAGGAGGTGTACGTATGGAATGCGTCGTGCTTGCGGCAGGTGAAGGAAAACGCATGCGCCCGCTCACCGCCCGACGCCCCAAAGTGATGCTCCCGGTGGCGAACCGCCCGATGATGGAACATCTCGTTCTTGCAGCCCGGGACGCTGGCATCACCGGTTTTGTATTTGTTGTCGGATATGGCGAGCGTGAAGTCCGCAGCCATTTCGGGAACGGGGAACGCTTCGGCATCCATATATCGTACGCCCCCCAGCGCCAGCAGATGGGTACCGCCGATGCACTGTTGTCGGCAAAAAACCTTGTTTCCGGTCCGTTTCTTGCCATGAACGGGGATATGATCCTGAATACCGGGGATATTTCCCGCATCCTTGCGAGTCCGGCACCCTGCATGGCGACAAGCATCACGGATCACCCGGGAGATTTCGGGGTTGTCATGGTCAGTGACAACAAGGTGACTGCCCTTGAAGAAAAATCACTGCACCCGAAATCCAATATCATTAATGCCGGGGCATACCTTTTCGATCCGGGCTTCTTTGACCTGCTTTCGCAGGTAAAACTCTCCTCCCGGGGAGAACTTGAACTGACAGATGCCCTTGCGGTGCTTATCCGTGAGGGAAAACTTTGTGCCTTGGCACTTGAGCAGTGGATGGACCTCGGGTATCCCTGGGACCTTCTTGATGCAAATGCCCATATCCTCCAGGAGCTGGGCTCGAAAAACGATGGAACCGTTGAGGAGGGGGTGCACCTTTCCGGCCCGGTTTCCATCGGGAACGGTACCGTGATAAAATCCGGGACCTACATCGAAGGGCCCTGCATCATTGGGGAAAACTGCAAGATCGGCCCGCATGCGTATATCCGGGGAGCAACAAGCATCGGGGATGAGTGCCATATCGGGCACAGCACGGAACTCAAGAATACCATAGTTTTTCCCGGCACAAAGATCCCGCACTTCAATTACGTTGGCGATTCTGTCATCGGGAGCGGGTGTAATTTCGGGGCCGGGACAAAAATAGCAAACCTCCGGCATGACCATGCATCCATAAAAGTTGCCGGGAAGGACACCCGGCACACCAAGTTCGGTGCGGTCATTGGGGATAACGTGAAGTTTGGCATCAACTGTTCAGTCAATGTCGGGACGATGATCGGCAGCAACGCTAAATTTGCGCCGGGTTCGGTTGTCGAAGGATTGATCGGGGATAATTCAGTAGTCCGGTAAAAGACGGGAGATAATATGCAGGCAGTTATTCTTGCGGCAGGAGAGGGAAAACGGGTCCGTCCGCTCACGTGGAGCAGGCCAAAATCGATGATCCCGGTGGCAAACCGGCCGATCATCGCGTATGTCATCGATGCGCTGGTACAAAACGGGATCCGGGACATCACGGTTGTTGTCGGGTACAGGAAAGAGCAGGTGACCCGTTACCTCAACCAGCTCGACATCCCGATCGAAGTGGTGGTGCAGAACAAACAGCTCGGAACTGCACATGCCCTCCTCTGCGCCAAAGAGAAAATAACCGGGGAGTTTCTCCTGCTGCCCGGTGATAACTATATCGATCCTCAATCGATAGCCCGGATCAAGGAGTGCCGGAACGCAATTCTTGTCAGGGAACATCCCCGCCCCTCAAACTTTGGTGTAGTCCTTTTAAAGGACGGCTTCGTCCGCGAAATTGTTGAAAAACCGGATCAGGCGCCCGGGTTTGTGGTGAGCACCGGTATTTATTCCCTCGATACGTCAGTGTTTTCCCATATCACCGGAAACGACATGACCGATGTCATCATGTCCCTGGTAAATACGGGAACACCGGTACGTGCAGTACCTGCCGATGACTGGGAGAACGCCATCTATCCCTGGGACCTCCTGAAGTTAAACGAACGCCTCCTGAAAGATCTCCCCCCGGCCCGGGATGGCAAGATCAGCAGCCATGCAACCATCTCCGGACCGGTCCTTATCGGGAAAGGGACGACGATCGGGCCCAATACGGTAATCCAGGGTCCTGTCGTCATCGGAACCGATTGCACCATCGGGCCCGGCTGCTGCATTATGCCGGATACAAGCATCGGATCGCGTGTCACGATCGAGCCATTCACGTTTATCAAAAACAGCCTTGTCATGGATGACACGACAATATCATCGCATTCGCGAATTGCCGATTCCGTTATTGGGGAACGCTGCAGCTTTGCCGACCATACCTCAACGGAAACCCGGGGAGGTCTTCTTGAGATCGAGGACCGCGTGACCCGGGAAGAGTTCGGGGCAATTGTCGGGGATAATGTCAAAGGCGGATCATTTTTGAGACTGTGCAACTGTATCGTAGGAAACAATGCCACGCTTGAGGGGAACTCCCCCATAATCACAAAAATCATCCCGGACGGCACCCTGGTGATGTGAGATGTGCGGCATTGTCGGGTATATCGGAGAAAGGGACGCGGCCCCGGTCATCCTTGAAGGCTTAAAAAAACTGGAATACCGGGGATACGATTCTTTTGGGGTTGCAACGCTCGGATCCGGTATCGAACTTGACAAGCACCAGGGAAGGATCTCTGAATATGCGGGAAGGATTTCCCTCCACGGCACGATAGGAATCGGCCACACCCGGTGGGCGACGCACGGTATCCCAAACGACTCCAATGCCCATCCGCATACCGACTGCAAAAACCGGATTGCCCTTGTTCACAACGGGATTATCGAAAACTTCACCGAGCTCAAAAAAGAACTTCTTGAGCGGGGCCACACGTTTCGGTCGGAAACCGATACCGAAGTGATTGTCCACCTCGTGGAGGAGGCGCGGGAAAAAACACCGGACCTCCTTTCAGCGGTGCAGAAAGTGCTTCCCCGGCTCAAAGGGTCGTACGGCATCCTCGTGATCGCCGAAGGTGACAACGAGCTTGTCGCTGCACGGAACGGGAGCCCACTGGTCCTTGGGATCGGGGACCGGGAATATTTTGCTGCCTCCGATATGACGCCTATCCTTGAGTATACGGAGCGGGCCGTTTTTCTTGAAGACGGCGATGTTGCCCGGCTCACCCGGGCTGGCGTCGAAATTTATCACGGACAGGAACCGGTAAACCGCAGCGTCGAACTGATCGACTGGTCCCTTGAGGATGTAAAAAAGGGTGGATTTGATCATTATATGTTAAAGGAGATCTACGAGCAGCCTCATGCGTTTTTTAACACAGTCCGGGCAGTTGACACAAATTCCCTGCCCGCGTTTGTAAAAGACGCACGGTCCATCACGATTGTTGCCTGCGGATCGTCGTACCATGCCGGGCTTATCTCGCGGTACCTCTTCGAGGAGGCGTGCGGGATTCCGGTCAGGATGGAATTTGCCTCGGAGTTCAAGTATTATCCTCCGCCGGTCGAGGGGCTCGTGATCGGAATCACCCAGTCCGGGGAAACTGCCGACACACTGATGGCACTCAGACAGGCAAAACTCCACAACTGCCGGACCCTTGCCATAACAAATGTCCTTGGCAGTTCCGTGAGCAGGGTTGCAGACGCAACGCTGTTTATGCGGGCGGGACCTGAGATAAGCGTGGCTGCGACAAAATCTTTTGTCGCCCAGCTCGCAGTCCTGATGCAGATCATCAATATCCGTGCCGGGGGAAAATTCGAAGAGACACTCCTCCACGCACACCAGGCCATCGAAGACGTGCTCCTCATGGATTTTGCTGATGCGGTGAAACTCTGCAAAAATGCTGAAAGCATCTTCTATGTAGGCCGCGGTGCGTTCTACCCGGTCTCCCTTGAAGGGGCACTCAAGATGAAAGAGATCTCCTATATCCATGCCGAAGGCTATGCGGCAGGCGAGTTAAAACACGGGCCCTTTGCCCTGCTTTCAGGAAAGACACCAGTGGTTGCCATCTGCATGCCCGGGGAAACCTACGGCGTCATGGCTTCAAACATCAAGGAGATGAAAGCCCGGGGGGCCCCGGTCGTTGCCATCGGATGCGAAGGAGACCGCGAACTTGCCGATATTGCGGATTGTTTCATTTCCCTGAAAAAAACGGCCCCGGTCGTGCAGGTGCTGACCACTCTTGTCGTGCTTCAGCTCCTTGCCTACCACACGGCCGTAGCCCTGGGCAGGGATATCGACAAGCCAAGAAACCTTGCAAAGAGCGTGACGGTTGAATGATTGAATACGGAATAAACAAAACAGGAGAGAACCTGAGGGTATTTGAACCGGTGACCCTCGGGTTTCCCTCCCGGGACAACATGGGAAAGACCGGGTTTACCGGGACGAAAATCGGAAAAAATGCCGTGATCCGATCGGGAAGTATTTTCTACTGCGACGTGATCATCGGGGACGACTTCCAGTGCGGGCACAACATCATGATCCGGGAAAAGACCCGGATCGGGAACCATGTTTCGATAGGTACTGCGGCAATTATTGAGGGGAATACCGTAATCGGCGACCACGTCAGTCTCCAGAGCATGGTCTATATTCCTACGAATACGACAATCGAAGATCGTGTTTTTATCGGGCCAAACACCGTACTTACCAACGACCGGTACCCGCCTTCGGGAATCGACGGGCTTTCGGGGCCGGTGATCGGAAATCATGCTGCAATCGGGGCAAACGTCACTATCCTGCCCGGGATCCATATCGGTGAAGGGGCGCTCGTTGCTGCAGGTGCGATCGTAACACATGACGTCCCATCAGGAATGCTCGCCATCGGCTCACCGGCAAAGATCCGGGAACTCCCGGTGGCCTTAAAAAACAGCAGGTAATGACCAGCAACGCCGCCGGTTCTTTTATGTTCGGCATCCTCGTACCCACACCAGCGTGATCATCATGAAGATCCTCCTTGTTTCAACTCAGGACTACATCCACCACCCCATTCCTTCGCGGCACCATTACATTTTCGAAGAACTCGCAAAAACCCACGAAGTGCATGTAGCGCATTTCCACGTCAGCCGGGGGGAACCGCGCCCCACCCGGCTCATCGTTGACGAAGCAACCCTGTTTTCAGTAAAAAACCCGCTCCTTCACTACACAATCAATGCCCCCTGGCATTTTCATATCTTTAAAAAGATCATCAGGGAAAACGAGATCGACGTCGTTGTTGCTGCCCATGTTCTTGCCGGGACTGCGGTGATCCATGCGGCAAAAAAGTATGGGGTCCCGGTCCTCTTCGATCTCAAGGACTGGTTCCCGGATTCGGCGGCTGCCTATTTCAAAAACCGGATCATCAGGGATTGCGTGAGGGACGGAGTCTGGGAAATTACAAAAAAAAATCTCAGCCGCAGCGATATGATTACGACCGTGTCCCCGTCCCTTGTCGATAAACTGGGAAACCTTGGATTTTCTGCACGCCTCATTACAAACGGCGTAAATACAGAAATTTTTGTGCCGCAGGACGGGACTCCGGCACGACAGGAACTGGGTATTGGAAACGATGAGTTTGTCATCGGGTTTTCCGGGAGTGTCGAACGCTGGTATGCCATCGATGAGATGATCCGGGCGCTCCCGGAGCTCATCAGGTACCGGGACAACACCCGGCTTCTTATCATCGGGGGATCGCTGTTTACCGGCTACCAGGAGGAACTCCGGCAGCTTGCATCCAGACTCGGGGTTTCCGATCGGGTGATCTTTACCGGCACAAAACCCTACGCGGAACTGCCCCGGTATATCGCCGCAATGGATGTCTGCACAATTCCCCTTTCACCCCCGCAATGGGTGGATATCGCCCTCCCCAACAAATTCTTTGAATATTCCGCCTGCGGAAAACCGATCATTATGCGTCCGATACCGGATGTGGCCAGGATCGGCGGGCCAAATCTTTTTGTCTACAAAACACCGGAAGAATTTATCGCCAGGGTCAAAGAACAGATGGAAAATCCACAGAACTACCAGATCAACCTTGAAGCCTACAGCTGGAAAGAAAAAGCCCGGCAGTTCGAGACCCTGCTTACGGGACTGCAATAACGCCCATCCAAATTATTAATGCTCCAAAAACCGACCTATAATCCACGAATAGGAGAATCCATGGTACGCATTGATTTTAAGAACAAACGAAACTGGGCGATTGCGGGGATACTTGCATTTTTTGTCCTCTTTTCGATCTGGCTCCGCATCCTTCCCATGCTTTCCATGGGAAACACCGATATCCTGCTCCTTGTGGGAAGCGACGATCCGCTTTATAACCTCCGTCAGGTCGAACAACTGCTCGCCAATAATTTTAATTATGCCTGGTTTGACCCGATGACCCAGTACCCCAACGGGACGACCATTTACTGGGGTCCGTTATTTATCTATATCTCGGGCTTTGCCTGTTTTATTGCAGGAGCGACGACCCGACCGGAGATCATCAGTGTCTGCCTGCTTGTCCCTGTGGCGATGGCAGCAGTGACCGTAGTCCTGATGTATTACATCGGGAAAATCTGCGGGGACTGGAAAACCGGCCTCCTTGCTGCCGGCTTTACTGCAGTGGTTTCGGGCCAGTTTTTCTACCGGTCCCTCTACGGGTACTTCGACCACCATATCGGGGAAGTGCTCTTCTCAACACTCTTCTGTCTGGTATATCTCTATATCCTCTTTTCAGAGAAAGATACAAAGATCGACCTGAAGGTGCAAGGCACCTGGAAAAAGACGGCATTCTTATCGGTATTTGCAGGAATCGCATACCTGCTTGGACTGTTTCTCATGCCGACGATGATCCTGTTTGCGCTCATCGTCGTGATATTTACCGTTATCCAGTTCATCATCAACACCTGGCGCGGCCAGTCCAGTGAATATCTCCTCATCATAAATACGGTAACATTTGCCGTGGCAATCATCGGGCTTCTCCTCTTCGGGCTCAAAAACCAGAGTCTCGACCTGTCGACCTATTCAGTAGGGCATATTTATGCATATCTCTCGGTCATCGTCGGGACCGGAGTCCTTTACCTGCTTGCCAGGTTCCTTAAAGGGAAAGAAAAATACTATTTCCCCCTTTCCCTTGCCGGACTTGCCGTGGTTTTTGCAGGCATTCTCCTTGTAATAAGCCCGCAGTTTTTCAACCAGCTCCTGAATGCATCGTTCCAGTTCTTCGGGCAGGCACCGGTGACAAACACCGTTCAGGAAGCCCGGGGATGGTCGGTTGCAAGTGCCTGGAACACGTTCAACTACGGGCTCATCCTCATGTTTTTCGGAGGATTGATCTGCCTCTACACCATTTACCGGGAAAACCGGCCCCAGGAACTCTTTATCCTCATCTGGTCAGGACTCATGTGCTATTCCACATGGCAGCATGTCAGGTACGAATACTACATGGCCATCAACGTAGCCCTCCTCTCGGCGGTCTGTGTAAGTTGTGTTATCGAGCGGGGTAAGCTGGATCTCATCTCCCTTGCAGGATGCCAGGGAAAAACAACGGATACTGATGACGATTCTTCCGGGGAATCACAGGGAAAAAGTAAAAAACAAAAGAAACTGCCGAAAAAAAGCACCCCGGTTCCCGGCCCCCGTTACCTCATGGCGGGACTCGTAATCGTTGCAGCGGGCATCGGCCTGCTCTTTGCCTACACATCGGTGTCATATAGCTACGGAAACGCATCCGGAAACCCGTTGCAGATGAATACCGACTGGCGCGAATCCCTGGACTGGATGGGAAACGGGACACCCGATACCGGCGTGGATTATTACACAATCTATGATAAGAATACCTTTACCTACCCGGATACCTCGTACGGGGTTATGTCCTGGTGGGATTACGGGCACATGATAACGTATATCGCAAAGAGGATCCCGAACGCAAACCCGTTCCAGGCCGGCGTTGCCGGGCCGAATGGTGCGGCTGCATACTTCATGAGCACCAATGAAACTGAGGCCGACGATATCCTCGACCATGACGGGACGCGGTACATCATTACCGATATCGAGATGGATACGGGAAAATTCTGGGCAATGGCCACATGGTACAACAGTACCGCAGCAACCGCACCGTACCAGGTCACCATGATCATGACGGATTCAACCGGAACTTCCTACCAGCCCATCCAGATGAATAAAGGGCTCTATTATGAAACGATGGTATCGCGCCTGCACAACTTCGACGGATCCATGACAAATGCAACATCGGCATATTATGTGGTATATGCAGATACTGGCGTGACACAGATAGCCTACCCGGTCCTGATGGAGGCGGAGGCCATGAATGTCACGGCAGCAACTGCAAAAGCTGAAGCATATAATCTCGATGCGCCTGCCGGCTACCATGCAGCGGTGCTGAACCCCTCATCAGTTGTTGTCCTGCCCCTGTCGGATATCCCGGCACTGAAGCATTACCGGCTGGTTCACGAATCGCCCACCAATGTGTACAACTCCGAGAACCTTGATGTAAAATACGTGAAAATCTTTGAATATGTCAGGGGCGCCCATATCAAAGGGTCCGGGATAATCGAAGTGCCGGTCATGACAAATACGGGAAGAAATTTCACATACCGCCAGGAAAGCGTCAATGGAGAGTTCATCGTTCCCTACGCTACAACGGGTAATCCCTATGAGGTCAAAACAACCGGGAAATACCAGATTGTCGGGACAGATACCACCTTTGATGTCCCCGAATCTGCCGTGATGCAGGGACTAACCATCAATTGAATCGCTCTCTCTTTTTTTTTTGGTTTTCCGGGTTCCAGCGAGTTATGTGAAGATTGCAGAAACGAAACGGGCGTTTCCAAAGACCGCCCGTGTCTTCATACCTGCGTGACCCGGATATATCCAAACCTTCTTACTTTGGGGTGCGTATTCATTTGTATGCACGCAGAGGAGATCGTCCTTGGCAAGCAGGTAAGGTATCCCCGCACCGGCACGATGGGATCGGTCGTGCGGATCGAACAGATCCGCGGAGACGTGTTTGCCGAACTGGACAGCACGCACCTGCTCTACCGGGTCGACCAGCTGATCCCGGCAGAACGTGCAAAAGCGGCAATCCGGCCGACCGTACAAGAAGACGCAAAAGATGTGATCCGGCGGGAACTGGATTATGTGTCAGGAAACGAACTCCAGGAATCATTAAAAAATATCGACCGGAGCTGCGAAGGGGGAGGGTAAATCCCACTTCCTGTTTTCCATTCCGTTTCCCAGGGGTTGCCCGGACATTCTAAAAAAAACGGCTAATCCTGAAGGGGAAACACCCTTTAAAAATAAGACCGTTGCAGGTTATGTATAAGTATGTCCATTAGATATAAGATAAGGAGGTTCGATTTCATTTGCATGATGTGACAATTCCCAGTGTTAATATCGGGGTGGTGGGCCATGTGGACCACGGGAAAACCACACTCGTGAATGCGCTTACCGGTACATGGACGGACCGGCACAGCGAAGAAGTGAGGCGCGGAATTTCCATCCGGCTGGGATACGCCGACGCAACCTTCTATAAATGTGAGAAATGCGAGGGTCCGGACGCCTACTCGACAAACCCGGTCTGCCCGATTTGCGGCGGAGCCGGAAAACCGTTCCGGTCGATTTCCTTTGTTGACGCTCCCGGCCATGAAACCCTCATGGCAACCATGCTTTCGGGATCCGCCCTGATGGACGGGGCGATGCTTGTGATTTCCACAACAGACAGATGTCCCCAGCCCCAGACCAAGGAACACCTGATGGCGCTTGGCCTGGTCGGGATCAAAAAAATCGTGATTGTCCAGAACAAGATCGATGTCGTCAGCCAGAAAGAGGCCGTGGAAAATTACAACCAGATCAAAGCATTTGTAAAAGGCACAGTCGCTGAAAACGCACCAATTATCCCGGTATCGGCCCAGAAGGGAATCAATATCGGGGCACTCATTCAGGCACTGGATCAGGTTATCCCAGAACCGGTCCGGGATCCAAATGCTGAACCGCTGATGCTTGTTGCCCGTTCCTTTGATATCAACAAACCCGGTTGTAACTGGAAAGAAGTCAAGGGCGGCGTTGTCGGAGGGTCTCTTATCCGGGGCATCCTCCACGATAATGACGAGATTGAGATACGCCCGGGGCGCCAGACACAGATAGAAAATCGTATCCACTGGATACCGATTACAACACAGATTACCTCCATTAATGCCGGGTCAAAATCGGTCGATGAAGCAACTCCGGGCGGGCTTCTGGGGATCGGGACAAAACTCGATCCTGCGCTAACCAAGAGCGATGCGCTTGCCGGGCAGGTTGTGGGTCACGTGGGAAAACTCCCCCCGGTCCGGGACAAGATCAAATGCCAGGTAACCCTGATGGAAAGGGTTGTCGGAGCGACAAGCGAACTGGTGATTGAACCCCTCCGGCATAACGAACCGCTTATGCTCTCGGTCGGAACTGCAGTTACTGTCGGTGTTGTGACCAGTACCAAAAAAGAGGCAGTAGAAGTACAGCTGAAGCGGCCGGTCTGCGCAGAACAGGGCGCACGGATCGCTATCAGCCGACAGGTGGGTGCACGCTGGCGGCTAATCGGGATGGGAGTCCTTACCGAATAAAAGTACTCCTGGACGCAAACGCGCTCATGATGCCAGCCCAGTTCAGGATTGACCTTTTTGGTGAGATCCGCGAACTGCTGGGAAGTTTCGAGCCGGTCGTTCTTCCGGGGGTTGTAAGGGAACTCTCAGGACTTGCAAACGCAAAAGGCCAGGATGGTGCTGCGGCACGGTTCGGCCTTGCGCTTGCAGGAGAATGTACGCTTGCAGATGAACAGGATGCCCGGGATATCCCGGTCGATGACCAGGTAATTACCTGGGCTGCAGGCAGGGACTGCATGGTGGTAACAAACGACCGACAAGTCAGGGACGCGCTGCTTAGCCGGGGCATCGGGGTTATATCCATGAGAAAACAGAAAAAACTGGAGATATTGCGAAGGTAGGTGGGTTATGTATTACAAGATGACGCTTGAAGACAAGGTCCGGGTTCCCCCGAACCGGCTGGGCGAAAAACTGGAACGGGTCATTCTCGATGTCCTTCAGGAGCAACTCGAAGGAAGCATCGATAAGGAACTGGGAATTTTTATTGCTGTCACAAAAGTTGAGGATGTTGGAGAAGGCGAGATCGTCCCGGGAGACGGCGGCGTTTACTACGATGTAAAGTTTGAGGCTCTCGTTCTGCGGCTTGCCCTTCAGGAAGTAATCGAAGGTCTTGTCGTCGAGACAACAAGCTTCGGTGCATTTGTCAGCCTCGGACCTATTGATGCAATGCTGCATGTAAGCCAGATCTCGGATGAATATATCAACTTCGATGAGAAAAATGCGCGGCTCATCTGCCAGGAATCAAAGCGCTTCATCGGGGTCGGCGACACGGTCCGGGTGCGCGTAGTTACACTCTCGCTCAACGAACGCGAGCCACGGGACAGCAAGATCGGGCTTACCATGCGACAGGCCGGCCTTGGCACAGCACTCTGGCTTGAAGGAGAGATCGAAAAAGAGAAAGAAAAAGCAGCTGGTGGGGCAGCGGATGCTCCAAATGAAAAGCCGGCCGAGAAGACAAAGGGCAAGAGGAAAGACCATGCCGCCAGCGAATAAGAAAAAACAGGGCAAGGTCTGCCGCGACTGTCACCGGGTGGTTGACGGTGAGAGCTGTGTTATCTGCGGAACGTCAAACTTAAGCGATGACTGGTCCGGTTACCTTGTCATCATAGACCCGGTGAACTCCGAAGTCGCAAAACGGATGAACATCACCCTGCCCGGACGTTTCGCGCTGAAGGTCCGCTAAATGCTTGTGCTTCCCGAAGAGTCACGACGGCTCTTCAAGGATCCCTTTGGGGTGCTGCACCGTTCCATCGGGACCGTGATTCCCGAGATTGCAGGACACCGGGTCTATTCTGTGGGAGATGTTGTCACCCATAATCTCCAGAAAAACAAAATTACCCCGGATATCGCCGTCATTGATGGGCAGACCATGAGGTCGCCCTGTAACCGGCCTCCCGAATGGTCCGGGGAATGCATCCATGTCGAAAATCCGCCCGGGACCATTACCGATGACCTGGTCAGGGCCCTCGAATACGCAATCGATCATACGCCGATTGCCATTATCGTTGACGGGGAAGAGGATCTGGCGGTCATTCCCCTGGTCATTGCAGCCCCCGAATCGTCATTCGTGCTGTACGGGCAGCCACACAAGGGTGTCGTTGTCCGCAAAATCGATGCAGAGGCAAAAGTTACGGCACGGAATTTCCTAAAACAGTTTGTAAAAATCAACAGCTGACACAACCACGTAATTTTCCGACGGTGTACCCGCAGACGGCTCCTTTTTTCCGGGGAGGTCATGTTTTAAATAACACGATTCCCAATAATTACAGGATATCGATGGACTTTGAAATCGAGAGCGATAAAAGGAATGAACTTTTATCCCGAAGAGAGATTCAGTTTACTCTCACATACGACGGTGCGACGCCATCCCGAATGCAGATTATCGGTAAACTGTGCGCACTGCTCAATGTAAAAGAGCCCCTGGTTGTCCTTGACAGCCTTAAGAGCAACTTTGGAAAGACTGAGGTTACCGGGCAGGCCCGGGTGTACGATTCCGAGGACGCAAAGAAGAAGACCGAGCGCCCGTACCTTTCAGCACGCGGTATGCCCAAACCCAAAGAGGAAGGAGCAGCATAAGCATGGCAGCAGCAAAGAAACCAGTGGCAAAAGGACCGTCGCGCAGTGCCTTTTTCAAGGTTGAGGGGGACAAGGTAACCACCGCAAAGAAGTACTGCCCCCGGTGTGGGCCGGGTGTCATGATGGCCGACCACAAGGATCGGGTCACCTGCGGAAAGTGCGGATACACCGAATTCAAGAAATAAGATCTTCTGATGCCTGCTTTTGGGCAGATACTGGGCATTGAGGGAACAGCCTGGAACCTCAGTGCCGCTCTTTTTGACCGGGATCTTCTTGCACTGTGTTCACGTCCCTATTCTCCGGCCCACGGGGGCATACACCCGCGCGAAGCGGCACAACACCATGCAACTGTCATAAAGGACGTGATCGCAGAGGTTCTCAAAGAACCGGATGCGATTACCGGGATCGCATTTTCCCAGGGACCGGGCCTTGGCCCCTGCCTCCGCACGGTTGCAACCGCGGCACGATCGCTGTCACTTGCGTTAAACGTCCCGCTTATCGGGGTCAATCACTGCGTAGCCCATGTGGAGATCGGGTGCTGGGCAACCGGCTGCCGCGACCCGATCGTCCTCTATGCAAGCGGGGCAAACACCCAGGTTATCGGGTACCTCAACGGGAGATACCGGATTTTTGGCGAGACGCTTGATATCGGCCTCGGGAATGCCCTGGACAAGTTTGCCCGGGCAAAAGATTTCCCCCACCCGGGCGGACCCCTGGTCGAGACCCAGGCAAAAAACGGACGCTACATCGAACTGCCGTACACGGTAAAGGGCATGGACCTTGCCTTCTCGGGGCTGGTCTCGGCCGCAAAAGACGCAAAAGCACCGCTTGCCGATGTCTGTTACAGTCTCCAGGAGACCGCCTTTGCGATGTGCGTGGAAGTAACGGAACGGGCACTTTCGCTGACCGGAAAAGACGAAGTCCTGCTTGTCGGGGGTGTCGGGGCAAACTCACGGTTGCAGGAGATGCTCCGGGTTATGTGCGAAGAACGGGGAGCGCGGTTCTTTGTTCCCGAACGGAAATATCTCGGGGACAACGGCGCCATGATCGCATATACCGGGAAACTGATGCTTGAAAGCGGGCAGTCCTTACCCATAGAAAACTCGCAGGTCAATCCCTCATTCCGCTCGGACGAGGTGGAGGTAACCTGGAAACATGAGGCTGACACACCGGACCGGAAAACCCACGGATGCACCGGACCAAAGCGGGGCGCTGAAGCTGTCGTTGTGTTCAGGGACGGGAATGCGATTAAACAACGAGTCTCCAAAAAATACCGGGAACCGGCTCTTGACCACAAACTTATCATGGAGCGGACCCGGGCCGAGGCCCGGCTCATCCATGCAGCACGGAAAGCCGGGGTCCCCACACCGGTTATCCAGGACATCACGCATGACTCCATCGTGATGGAAGAAGTGACCGGGCAACTCCTTACCGATGATCTTACCCAAGCACACTGCACCGAGGCAGGAAAAATGGTCGGCCGGCTCCATGCGGTCGGGATAATGCACGGAGATCTCACAACCGGTAACATGATCCTGCGCGACCGCGATGAACGGTGCGTGCTGATCGATTTCGGCCTTGCCCAGGTAACTTCAGAGATCGAGCAGCGGGGGGTCGACATCCATGTCCTGTTCCAGACACTCGGAAGTACGAACCCGGAGGAGGCCTCACGGCTCCGCGATGCATTTGCACGCGGGTACGCAGAGACCTTTGCAGGGGCGCAGGATGTGATCGAGCGGGAAAAAGAGATCGAACTCAGGGGGAGATACCTGTGAAATGCTTAACGATGGTCACCAGCAATGTCCACAAGGCAGAAGAGGTCGCCGCATATTTTGGCGGGGCTCTCGAAGTCCGTCACGTAGCCCTTGAAATCCCGGAACTCCGTTCGGAAGACGTAACAGAGATCGCCCGGGCAAAAGCGGAGTACGCGTTCGGGCAGCTGCATGTACCACTTATCGTGGATGATACGGCATTTTTCATTGATGCACTCAGGGGATTTCCCGGGCCGTACGCGGCGTACGTCCTCAATGCAATTGGCAACCAGGGTATCCTCCGGCTTATGGAAGGTGTCGCGGATCGCAGCGCCCGGTTCACCACCGCAATTGCCCATGCGGACACCAACGGCATCAACATTTTTACCGGGACAATCCACGGCCGGATCATCACCGGGACCCGGGGGACAAACGGGTTCGGGTACGATCCGATCTTTGAAACCGAAACCGGGCTGACACTGGCGGAACTCCCCCTTGAACAAAAGAGCGTCATCTCCCACCGGGCGCGTGCACTTGCCGCATTCAGGACATGGATGACCCCGAAACCGGATTGATCAGACCGCGGGTCCACACAAACGGTTAAAAGATCAAAGAACATTGTTATAAGGGCAGACAGGAGTGTAAATATGGCAAAATTTCCTGAAGCCGAATCCCGGTTACTTAATGTGAAGATATGCATGCATTGCAATGCTCGCAATGCTATCCGCGCAACCTCGTGCCGCAAGTGCGGTTACAAGAACCTGCGCCCGAAAAACAAGGAACGAAAAGCGTAATTGAATTTTTCAATACCGTTTTTCTTTTTTTGGTTTTTGTGCTTGTATAAGCAGCTTACCGGTTGACATTTCCCTACCTTGGGGTGTCAGTGCGCGTTGCCGGTTTTTAAGAGCGCATCGAAAAAGCCGATCCGGATCAGGATCCTGACCGGATAATTCACTTTACGGAAGACCGCCACCCGATCCAAAAAAAAAATCACCATAACCTTCACGGCAGATCGAAACGACCCGGCGGGAATGTCCCCGGCTGCCCGGCTCTTATGATGGAAGCGTGTGTTCAGCCGGGTTCCCGCGCGGCCGATCAAACCGACAACGTGCCCGAAAAAATTTTTTGGCTTCTCATGATTACAGCCCGAAAAATTTTGGCGCGAACGTTTGTACGACCGATCGTTTCCCGGTTTTAAAAAAAATATTTGATCCTCCCGCTTCCAACGCTGTTCCTGCACATGCAACCGGTATTATATCCTGACAGTACGGACGTTCCGGGCATCCTGTCAGGACAGGGTACGGATATGTACTACGCACGCTACCATTGAGCCTTTGCCAAAATCCGACCGGACTGCCATTTACACAAAAATGAAAAAAAAAAGATCGATTATGCCGAATAGTACGTAACCCGTTTTCCTTTCTTTGCGTACTCACCGGCAAAGGTCTCAAGATTGCGCTTGTACCCGATCCGGTCCACAAACCCGATACTGCGCAGTTTTTCCCGGACCCGCATCACATCCGGCTCGTCCGCCCAGTCCTTTGTATAGACATAAATGACCCGGCGGTTGTCCCGGGAATCGGGATTTGGCTTTGCAGTGCTTACCTTTGAAGATAGCCCAAGCTCACCGGCAACCGTTGCATCCCGGACTTTCATCCATGCATCGTCCGCAATGTCTGGCTCCTGAAAGATCAGCCACTTGCCGGCATGTTCATCCTCAGTCGCTTCCGGTGCGCTGCCGGGAGCGTCCTGCACGATCCAGTACATCTGCGTCGTTTTGGAAGGGATAACTCCCTCCCCATCGCAGAGCATCCGGTAGATCGTATCCACCGAACCAAACCGCGCAAGCATCGCGTCGGCAAGCTGGGGATAGTCCTGTGAAAACGAGGAAAAGATCCCTGCAAGATCTGAAGAGAAATCAACGCCGCCTTCCACAAGGGCGTACAAATAACGGCCCCGCTCATGGAGTCCCCGGGTGAGCTGGTGCTCGAAGATGCCGTATGCCACATCAGCCAGAGCCTCGGAATCGGCTTCGTTCATAGTGTACCCGTCATGTTTTCTGCGAAAAAATAGTTTCTGATTTGACGCTGGGAAACAGGAGGCCGGATAAACCCGGAAGATCCCGGCAGGACAAAACCTGCACCGCACCGGGGACATACATCCGGGCACATACAGAGGACGAAATCCAGGGTATGTTAGTATTTTAGAATGTTTTAAGAGGCCAGCGAACGGAAATTGTACTAATTATGGAATGGAAAAGAGACTGGGGACTTACCGCCCGTATAATCCTGACAGGTTTTTTACTGCTCCTCCTGTACCTGGCGTTCATGACCGTCCTCGTAGTAGTCTTCCCGAGTGTCAGCATCTGGCTGATTGTCGGCTTGGCTTTTGTGATGGGATTTATCCAGTTCTTCCTGTCGGATAAACTTGTCCTGTGGAGCACCGGCTCGCGCATCATCGAGGCTGATGAATACCCCGAACTCCACCGGATGGTTGAAAAACTCTGCCAGGAAGCGGAACTTCCGATTCCAAGAATCGCTATCATGCAGAGCCCGATGCCCAATGCGTTTGCAACCGGAAGGAGCCCAAAACACGCGGTCGTTGCCTGCACCGATTCAATCATGCGGATTCTTACAAAAGACGAACTGGAAGCAGTCCTTGCGCATGAACTCTCGCATGTCAAGAACCGTGATATCCTCACCATGACCCTTGCAAGTTTTGTCGCCATGATCGCGTCCATGATCATGCAGAGTTTCTTCTTCTCCGCACTCTTTGGCGGCGACCGGGATAACGGGGCGGCATGGGTCGTAGTCTGGATTCTCGCGATCATCGTGTACGCGTTAAGCACGCTCCTGATGCTTGCGCTCTCGCGGTACCGTGAGTTTGCAGCAGATCGCGGCAGTGCGCTTATCACGAGAAACCCGCAGGCCCTGATATCTGCCCTCCAGAAGATCAGCGGCAGGATGGATGTTATACCGCCCCAGGCAAAGGCCAAAGTGGAAGGCGCAAACGCGTTCTTTATCATTCCGGCGCTTTCGGGCAACACCATCATGGAACTCTTCTCCACCCACCCGCCCATGGAAAAGAGGATTGCGGCCCTTGAAAAGATCCAGGTCGAACTGCGCGGATACTGATATTCCGCCATTCTTTTTTATCAGGTTTATCATGAGAATCCGGTACCGGGACACGTATAACCGGCATTGAGAAGTAAGCATTAATACTCCTCCCCGCTAAAATTGTAAAGCGCAGTGCATCGATGGTCTAGAGGTATGACTTAGGCCTTCCAAGCCTATAGCCCGGGTTCGATTCCCGGTCGATGCATTCGGGCTCGTGGTCTAGCTGGCTATGACGTCGCCTTCACACGGCGAAGATCTCGTGTTCGAATCACGACGGGCCCATGGGCAAGCCGGTTCCTTTTGTAACAGTTATTCCTCATATTAAGGGCCATTTTTATTTTTTCAAATTTTCCCCGGATTTGAGTTTAAACAAATATTTAAAGCAGTTCCAATGGAAACAAGAGGGTATCAATATCGGTTTAAATGACCTCAATAGATTGCACCTGCATTGCATACCCCTGCTCACAGGAAACGGTGGATCCCCATGATACAATATCCTTGATCAGAAAGCAACAAACCGGTCCAACACCACTTACGGGGCGACTGTCAGGCGATACAGGAGAAAAGGTATCTTTTAGGAAAAGCCGCAACCGGCCGGATTTCTCCCGCGCCGGGCCGACTTTTCTTGGAAAAATAAAAGGGAATAAAGGCTTTATGCGTTTTTCATCTTGGCCTTGGCGACAAAGCCGTCCTTGCCAATGTAGTACATGTAGCCCTTTTCCTTGGCAATCTTTTCAGTACCGACTTTTTTCTTCTTGCCGGTCTTGTTGTGCTTCATCGGTGCTGCCCAGACGTACCCGTCCTTCCCAATGAAGTACAGGAACCCCTTTTCGCGCTGGATCTTTTCCTTTCCAATTTTCTGTCCCATTTAAACACCTCAAAACCACTATTAGGTTTTGATAATGAGATTTACCGCCTGATAATATAAAAGGTTTCCGTCGAAAGAACGTCGAAGTTCTAAATTTAACCATAAGATTATAGGTATTTTGGACATTTGGGCACATTATTGCGGCCGATTAAAATACCCACAAATACAGGGTTTTTTTGAATATATCCAAAGGATATTGCGTATTTTTATTCAAACCCCGACACGGTTTCCCGACAGGGGAAAGCCGGCGGCGCAGGGAACCGACCCCCGACACCACACGTCAAGCGACTGCCGCCGCATGTTACATCAGTGAGACAACAGGAGATTCCATGACCGGGGCTGCTGAACCATAAAACGGGGACTGCATCCCCCCGGTATCTTCAAGCAGGAGCCTGAACTCCTGGTATGCCGGCGTGGTGTTGGAAGGGCAGGCAAAGATCTCGAACTGCTCACCGGGCTCAAGGATATCGTTGTCGTTTGCAGACTTGAGCGGGATGATATTATATTTCCCGGCAATCGTCCAGCCGGGGCAGGAAACGGGCATTGTATTTCTATGCGGCAGCGTTTCTGTTACGTCATTGCTCACCCAGACAATATTTACCCGGTCAAAATCGATCCCGCCCGAATCACCGATTAACAGCGCAACATCGGCTTCAAGCGAGCCCATCGCGTGCGGATTTTGCTGAGGATACTGCGCATTGACATCGGACGGGTTGCCATTGACCGCAGAAAACACCGTGACCGGGCCGGTAATCCGTACCATCTTACCGGTCGCGCTTGTTATAGCCGACAGGATGCCACGATCTCCCCCGGATTCAGGCCACATCAAACTGACTGCGAGCATCGATGAAAAATACACAATACCAATGAACAGCACCACAAGCACGACCAGTTCAAGGCCGGTCATCGCCCGTTCATGGTAATTGGAATACGGTTTCACCCTGTCACTCCCCGGTTATCGATAAGCCGTTTCGGGCGCCCCTTCTGCGAAAAGATTGAAAGTCCCCGTACCGGCATATATTCAAAGGCACAGGAAAAACTCCCGTCATCAAACCGTTCCTTAAGGTCGGGCTTGTGCCGGAGGAACCGTTCGGTGAACCGGTCCTCCACAAGATGCCGGTCGCAGCCTTCCGGGTCGAAACACTCCAGCCTCACCGTAAGCGTCACGGAACCGGCACCCGGGTTATTTTGGGTACCCGATGTAACAAAGGATTCGTATTCCCCGGTTAAAAATTCCATGCTTTCGTTCTGGAATACCGAAGCCTCGATATCGACCCGGTTAAACGAGTTACCGTGCACCCAGACCGTCTCTGCCTCCCGCTCGGGATTGATAATGCGCATGTGCGTTCTCCCGCACCCGCATTTTTCCCGGGAGAGAACAACGGTCGTGTCCTCAGTATCGTAGTTGATAAGAAGCATCCCGGACTTCCCGCCGACAGGAAGCAGGGTCGTCAGGACTGCCCGGCCACATTCACCATCTTTGACAAACTCCTGCATCTGCGGGTCGTACACATCGAGGTGGACGAGATCTTCAGGGACATGGAGCCCGGCAATCTCCGTGCACTCCCCGCACATCGTCCCTTCCGTGCTCCCGTACGTATTGTAGACCGGGCAGCCCCAGAGTTCCGCGAGATATGACCGGGACTCTGCGGCAAAACTCTCACCACCGGCAACAAGCTTATCTATGGACGTATCCCGGGGCAGGATTCTTTCTGCGGAAAGCCGGCGGGCAAGCCTGAGGAGCTTAAACACGCTCCCCACGATTGCGGTCGGCCGGTAATTTTTGAGCACCCGGGACTCGAAGGTACATTTTCCAAGCGGGATAATTCCCATCCCGATCCTCTTGGCGGCAATCGTCATCGTATTTGCCCCGACATTCATCCCGTACGAAGCGCAAACCACGATCCGATCCTTTTTGGAAAATCCCTGCGAGACAAAACTCCGGGCGTACTTCTCCGCATACCGCGTCCAGTCCTCCCAGGTCAGAAAAAAACTCTTGGGGTTGCCGCTTGTCCCGCTCGTCTCCTGGATCGAGAAAACATCCTGCCAGTCAGCGGAAAGAAAACCAAATTCCGGTGTTACCGGAGGCTGGTATTCCCGGATCGTATGCCCGGACACGATCGGGAGTTCAAGAAGATCTTCGTGGACCCGGATCTCTTCGGGCCGGATATTGTTTTCCTTAAACCAGTGCCGGTAAAACGCGGAATGCTCCGCCGCATAGGAAACCGTGTACCGGACCCGTTCATCGATCACGGCATCGAGACTCCCCCGATCCATTGTCTCGATACCCGGGGAAAAATAACTCCCTTCGGCCATGAACAGGTGTTGCCGCCAGGGTTGTTATATATTGTGACACCCATAAAAATCCGGGCCGGTCACGGGAATCAGGGCTTTTTTGCCTCGATCTCAAGCCGGACCATGGCAACCCGGATCGTGCCGTCACAACCCGGGGGATATACAGAAAGGTACCGGTCGACCAGGGTATCGACAAAGATGAGCCGCCGCTCCTCCGGGACCCGCTCAAGATAGGGAAGCCAGGTCGTGCGGACCCAGCCGGCAAGACCCTCACGGTCCGGGTAGACCATCTCTTTTGGGATCAGCTCGACCCTGAGGGGAAAAAGCCCGACAGATTCCAGCCACGGGCGGTACTCATCCGGAGAGAAAAAACCGTAACAAAAGGAAAAGCCGGAAAAGTACCTCCCCCATGCCGGGTCGTCCCGTATCTCCCGGAGTGCGGCAAATATCCCGTCTGCGTTTCCTTTCCCGCCCATCCGGACGATCATCCGCCCGCCGTGTACGAGCGCACGCGAGATCCCGGCAAGAACCGGGCCGTGATCATATATCCAGTGGAGCGCGGCGTTGGAAAATACAACATCGAACTGCTCCCGGTGCTGGAGACCCTGTGCATCGCCTTCCACAAACGAAAGGTTCGGGTATTTCCCGACCGGGTACTGCTCCCGTGCAAACCGGATCATGGCAGGCGAGCGATCGATACCGGTAACCGAACCATTTGGGAGACACGCAGCAATCGCGGCAGTCACCCGCCCATCTCCGCAGCCGATATCGAGCACACGTTCGCGGCCGGTAAGATGCATTTTTGTGATGAGTTCCCCGGCCCACTGTTTCTGTGCAGGAGAACTATGTGCATAATCCGCTGCATCCCATGTAAAACCCGATCCCTTCTCCCTCTGTGACATGATACCCGGGTACAAGGCAGATACAAAAATCGATTTAAGGGTATCCTGAAACCCGGCCAGGCCCGATCCGTGGATTTTATTGTCCACCCTTTCCCATTATAACAGGAATTCCCCCCATGTATTTCCACATTATCCTCACAGACGACTGCAACCTCTGCTGCCGCTACTGTCGGGCAAAGGCATTGAAGAGGAAGAAGAGGCGGACTCCGATGTCCCGGTTGAGATCGATGAGCACCTGTCCCCGGATTTATCCTACGACCCGGAACTGTTGTACCGGTTTATCAGGAAAGATCCGGATCCTACCATCACGTTCTATGGAGGGGAACCGCTCATGCGCCGGGATCTTGTGGAAAAATTGGTCCGGGAAGCGCCCGCACGGCAGTTCATGATGCAGACAAATGCAATCCTGCTCGATAAACTCCCACCGGAGATTGTCAACCGGTTTACCACGATCCTTGTCTCGCTTGATGGCCGCAGGGAACTTACAGACGGAAACCGGGGGGACGGCGTTTTTGCAAAAGTCATAGGGAATGTCAAAATGATCCGGGCGAATGGCTACAAAGGTGAACTCATCGCCCGGATGACCGTGACCGAGCGCACCGATATTTTCGATGAGGTCCGCTACCTTGCAGACAACCCCTGCCATTCGTTCTCTTCCATCCACTGGCAGATGGACGCAAACTTTTCCGGAGATTTTTCTCACCGTACGTTTGCAGAGTGGGCAACGAAAAACTACAACCCCGGGATCCGGGCGCTGGTCACTGCATGGGTCGATGAAATGGAACAATCCGGCCGGGTCCTGCGATGGTACCCGTTCATCGACACCATGGAAGATCTCCTTTTGGGAAAGACAAGCCTTCTGCGGTGCGGGGCCGGGCACACGAACTACGCGATCATGACCGATGGCCACATCGCCCCCTGCCCGATCATGATCGGCATGACACAGTACTACGTGGGCCACATCCGGGACGCGGACCCTGCAAATCTCCGGAAGATCCCGGTTGGCGGTGAGTGCGAAACCTGCCGGATCCGGACGTTCTGCGGGGGCCGGTGCCTGTACTCAAACATCGTAAAGCCCTGGAAACCGGAAGGCCGCAGACTTGTATGCGGGACCGTGGAAAACCTGCACGATGCACTTTCCGGTGCGCTGCCCCGGGTCCAGGGACTCATCAGGAGCAAACGGATCGTCCTTGCGGATTTTGCCCATGAGAAGTTCAACGGATGCGAGATTATTCCCTAAACGCCGCTGTACAAGACGTAAAAAAAGACTGGCCGGATGCAGATGTATTTATAGTCAAGGGTAAGATAAATATGTGCAGATCTAAACTGCATGAGTAATACAAATGGAAAGAAAAGGATTTGGCGGCCCGAGAAATTTCGGTCCCAGAGAAATGACAAAGACAGTCTGCTCAGACTGTGGAAAAGAGTGCGAAGTCCCCTTTAAGCCAACTGAGGGTAGGCCGGTTTACTGCAGGGACTGCCTGCCCAAACACCGGAAACCCCGGTTCTAAGCTTCTATAATTTCATTATTTTTTTTGTTTTTTTTGTTCGTCGCAGACGGATTGTTATTGTTTCCTGCCACCGGCAGGGTGCATGGTACAGGTTTCCGCCAAGTTTTATGATGCTGTGGCGGCAGATACTCCCGTACTATGGCGACTTCCTGGGCCGAGGCTCGTACTGAAGCACGGCAAAAGAACCTTTCCTCGGTGTTCCACGACTGCGATACAGAAACCTACGGTGCATGCCGTGACGGTGAACCACAGGGAACCTTTCGTGCAGGTGTTTTTACCGAACACCGGTGCATCTGTATGCCGGCACATCTTTCAGCAGAAGAGCTTGCTGCAAAAGAAAAAAAATTCCGGGATGAAAACCCGGACTGGTAAATCCCCGGGTTTTCCTGCGATAGTTACGACCTGCGGATCTCTTCGCGGAACCGGTGGAGGAGTTCGTAGAGCATCATCCGTAACTCAGCACCGACATCTTCCCAGGATTTCAGGGAAGATTCAATGGCAGCCGGTTGGGCAGATGGTGACTCAACTCCCTCGCTTGCAACAACGACCGCACCTTGTGCGGGATCCGCAGGGGAGTCCCGAATCCGGGACCGGGCACAGAGCTGGCTGATGATCTCGTAGTAGCCGGTCACAAGGACTATGATGAACACGATCGGGACTATCACAAACGAGAGCAGCCAGAAGTAATGGTAGATGCTGTTCCCGGTGGTGATGTCCACCCATTCAAAGACCCGAAGGACAAACGCGATGATAAAGACGCTGCCGATTGCCCGGATAATCGGGGACGGCAGGTTCAAAGGGAAGGGAAAAGCACCGAAAATATCCCCGATAAAGATGATGATCCCGATCAAAAGCAGCAGCCAGAAATTCAGGTTCAGGAAATCTACGCCCGAGTGGTAAAGCGGGCTCCGTACATAATAGGTCAGGATGTTTGCCAGAACGACCACGATCAGAAAACAGATGATCCCAATCATCCTTGAAACAAAAACCCACCCGAGCGAGTGCTGCTTATTCGGCCACATAAATTCTCACATCAAGTGTACTTCTTACTATACGCTGGCAGGGTATAAAGGCCTCATGGAAATTTCCGGGGACGGTTTGGGGAAACCAAAACAGAGGCCGGTTGCCAAAAATCCCATTAATCCGGCAATCCGATGATGTGGTATGCGGATCAATTTCAAGCGGTACATACTCTACCTGCTCCGGTGGCAGGCAGGCACCCCGATTCTTGCAGGGGCAGGCATCCTTCTTGCCGGTATGGGCTATATTGTGGCTGCAATCATCGCAAACCTGATCGGCGGCCTCATCTTCTTCTTTAGTGGACCAGTTCATCTTCACGTCCCAGTCGCTTGCCTCCCAGTGGGAAGTCAGGGAAAATATCCGGTGCGTGGCTGCGGGAAGATCGCGAGAGGTTACCGGCTCGTCCGGTCCGGCAACTATGATAAGAGCGGGGACAAAGTTCCCGAGTTCCGGTGCGAAGAGTGTTCCAGAAAAAAATCCGAGGCGCTCAAAAACAAGGGTGTCCGTGTCGAATAATCCGGAATATCAGATCCACTAACCAAAACACCTTCTGTAAAAACACGCTCTCTTTTTATTTTCAGGATGTCTTGTCCGGTCCGGAAGGCGATCGCTTTTCCAATAGCATCCATTAGCGTACAATCAGGGTCGGGATTACCCGAAAATACGGCAATTCAACGATGATGCAGCAGTATTGGTCATTTCATGTACCGGAATTCAGCCTTTTTTTCGGGTCCGGTCTCCCAAATTTGGCATGAATCCTGCAAGAGACAAAAAATCTCCGACGGAGATCTATGGTTTGGGGATATCTGAATAACCAGAGAAATTCCGAAAAGATCGCGGGCAGCCCGGATCTCGTCCGTGGGGTGTCATGATAAACGTTTCCAGGCTCCACCTATTGTATTCTTTCGTACATCGTTTTCTTAATTGTATCAACAATGTATAAATATGTACAATTACAACCATTGTAATACATAAGTTACGACCCGGCCGGTCCGGAAACGGGCACTTCATGCCGGGTCGCTGCCTTGTGTACCCCGGGCGGAGAACCTGTTCACACCTTCTTTTCCGCCCGGTCCCGATTCACACGACCAGATGGATGGTGATGCCGGTGGGATGGAGTCTGATACTATTAACCCGGAACTGAAACTGAACCTTGGATACGATGAATACCTGACCGCGGTAAGCGACCAGCCAAAGCCGCTCGTGATCCCGCTCTGCGCCGAGCTGCCGCTGCCCCGGTGTTCCCCGCTCGATGTTTTTTTGAAAACCCGGGCGGGAAACGGCTTTCTCTTAGAATCCATGGAAGGCAGCGAGAAGATCGCACGGTACTCGTACGTGGGACTCGATCCCGCGTGCGTGATAACAATCGGCCGCGAAGTGACCGCAACCGGCAGCGACGCATTTGTCGCCATCGCCCGGGAACCGGAAGGAAAAAACCCGGTGGACAAGATCCGGTCCATCCTCTCGCGGTTCAATTACATCAACCTCAGGGCCCCCCGGTTCTTTGGCGGGATGGTCGGCTACTTCTCCTACGATATCGTGCATTCCCTTTTTGGCAGGGTTCCCGATATCCGGAACGGCGCACCGCAGGAGACGCCGGATGCCCGGTTCATGCTGACCAAAGACTGCATTGTTTTCGATCACCGGGAACACAAACTCTTCATCTTTTCAAGCCCGTTTTTGACTTACGAAACCGACCCGGCAGCCGAATACCGGCGCTGTGCCGCACACATCGCGGAGCTTGCCGGCCGGATCGCGGCAATCACAGAACAGCAGGCTGCTCAGGGAGGGACCGCCCTGACAGGGAATACGATTTCCGGAGTTTCCAAAAAATCTCCGGCTGTTTCGGACAACACCGGCCGCGAAGCGTTCATGCACGCGGTTGATGCAATCAAGGAACACATCGTGGCCGGGGATATCTTCCAGGCCGTGCTCTCGCGGAGAATGGAGTGTGCAATGAACGATCCCTTCCCGGTCTACATGGCGCTCCGCGAGATCAACCCCAGCCCGTACATGTATTACCTCGATTTCGGGGACGAGCAGGTTGTCGGGGCAAGCCCGGAGATGCTTGTCCGGGTCGAGAAGCGCCGGGTAACAACCGTCCCGATAGCCGGGTCCCGGCCCCGGGGCCAGGACAAAAGCGAGGACAAGAGACTCGCGCAGGAGATGCTCCTTGACAAGAAAGAGCGGGCCGAGCACACGATGCTTGTCGATCTCGCCCGAAACGATGTCGGCAGGGTCTGCAAATTCGGCTCGGTCGAGGTCACCGAGTTCATGGGCATCGAGAAGTTCTCCCATGTCCAGCACATGGTCTCGACCGTGCAGGGTACGCTCATGGACCATCTCGACTGCTACGATGCACTCAAATCCTGCTTCCCGGCCGGGACGGTCTCGGGCGCCCCGAAGATCCGGGCGATGCAGATCATCAGCGAGACCGAACCGGACGCACGCGGTCTTTATGCCGGTGCGGTCGGTTACATCGGCTTTGACCGGAACCTCGAATTTGCCATCGCCCTCCGGACTATGAACGTGAGAAGCGGCCGGGCATACATCCAGACCGGCGCCGGGATCGTTGCAGACTCGGTACCCGCGAATGAATGGACCGAGACCGAGACGAAAGCCGCGGCGATGATGCTTGCAATCAAACGGGCGGGGGTCGCACAATGAGCGTTCAGGTCCCGACCGTTCTCATCGTGGACTGCTACGACAGCTTCACGTTCAACCTGTACCAGCAGGTAGGTAAACTCGGTGCCCGGCCCGTTGTCGCAACCTGCGATACGCCGCTTGAGAATCTCAAAAAAATCCCGTGCGACCGGATCATCCTCTCGCCCGGGCCCGGGACACCGGAAGATTCCGGGGTCTGCCCTGAAGTCATTGATACGATGAGTAAAACCATCCCGACCCTTGGCGTCTGCCTCGGCCACCAGGTCATCTGCACCGCGTTTGGCGGCCGGGTCATCCGGTCCGGCCACCTGATGCACGGGAAAACTTCGGAGATCAAAAACGACGGGAACGGTGTGTATGCAGGCCTGCCTTCGCTATTTACCGCCACCCGCTACCATTCGCTCGTAGCGCAAAGGGACACGCTCCCGCCGGAACTCGTTGTCACTGCCGAAAGTACCGATGACGGTTTTGTGATGGGTGTGAGGCACACGAAATACCCGATTGAAGGCGTGCAGTTCCACCCGGAGAGTATCCTCTCGCACGATGGCGACGCGCTCATGAAAAATTTCCTGTTTGGATCGCGGACGGTGGGAGCATGACCATGAAAGAGGCAATTGCCGCCATGATTGGGAAGCACGACCTTACGCCTGCCGAAGCAGAATCCGTGATGGACACGATCATGACCGGCCAGGCAACGCAGGCCCAGATCGGCGGGTTCCTTACCGGGCTCCGGATGAAAGGCGAGACGCCGGAAGAGATTGCCGCGTTTGCCCGGGTGATGCGGGCGCATGCGGTCCGGGTAACGCCAAATGTTTCCGGAACGCTTGTCGATACCTGCGGGACCGGGGGAGACGGGTCGCAGACCTTTAACATCAGCACGGCCTCGGCATTTGTTGCGGCAGGGGCCGGCGTCCCGGTCGTCAAGCACGGCAACCGTGGCGTGAGCAGCCGGTGCGGATCGGCCGATGTTCTCGCGGCACTTGGCGTCGCGGTCGGGACCGTGCCGGCAGAAAGGCAGGCAAAAATTGTCGATGAGATCGGTATCGCCTTCCTCTTTGCGCCAAACCACCACCCGGCAACAAAGTACGTGATGGCCGCACGCCATGAACTCGGGTGCCGGACGGTCTTTAACATTCTCGGGCCGCTTGCAAACCCGGCCGGGGCAGAAGCACAGGTGCTCGGGGTGTATGATAACACACTCACCGGCCCGGTCGCGGAAGTCCTGCGCCTGCTCGGGATTTCCCGGGCGATGGTCGTCTTTGGCAGCGGGCTTGACGAGATCACAGTCACGGGAGAAACAAACGTCACGGAACTCAATGGCGGCCGGATCGCGAACTACACGGTTACACCGGAACAGTTCGGGCTTGCCCGGGCCGCACCGACCGATCTTGTGGGCGGCGACCCGAAAGAAAATGCACGCATCGTCCGGGCTGTTCTTGCCGGGAAAAAAGGAGCTCATCGCGACATCGTGCTCATGAACGCCGGCGCCGCGATCTACGTGGGCGGCCGGGCCGGGACACTCGCAGAAGGAATCCGGCTCGCGGCTGAGTCCATCGATTCCGGGAAAGCACAGGAAAAACTGGATGCACTTATCACTGCAACCCGGGGTGCGGCATGATCCTTGATGAAATACTTGAACGGACAAAAAAACGGGTAGAGAAACTCCCCACGACATTCCCGGAGCCGGACGGATTCCGGCACGTAAGCCTTGAGGCCGCGATCCGGTCGGCAGAAAAAAAGAACCCGGTGATCGCCGAGATCAAATGCGCTTCGCCATCCGGCGGGGTTATCCGCAGGAACGTAGACATGGCAATGATGGCCGGCGTTCTTGCGGATGGCGGGTGTGTCGGGATCTCCGTTCTTACCGAACCCTACTTCTTTGGCGGGTCGGGCGCGGATATCGCCCGGGTCAAAAAGACCGTCGGAGTACCGGTGCTGCGGAAAGATTTTGTCATTGACATGCGCCAGATTGCCGAGACAAAATCGCTCGGGGCCGATGCGGTCCTCCTCATCGCAGGCGTTCTTGGCGACCGGCTGCCGGCATTTGTCGATGCTGTGTACGATGCCGGCCTTGAACCGCTCGTGGAAGTGAGAAACGCCCGGGAGATCGACTGCGCCCTCCTGACACGGGCACAGCTCGTCGGGATCAACAACCGGGACCTGACAACCATGACCATCGACCGGTCCACGACCCGGAACCTTTCGGAAAAACTGCGGGACAACAACCGGCTGGTCGTATCGGAAAGCGGAATGCGTTCAGCGGACGATATCCGGGAGATGCGCCCGTATTGCGATGCGTTTTTAATCGGTTCGTCTCTCATGGCGCACCAGGCACCCGGGAAAAAACTGGAGGAATTCGTGTGCGCGTGAAAATCTGCGGGATCACTTGGGTAAAAGATGCCGTGTTTGCGGAAAAGGCCGGCGCCGATGCGATCGGGGTCGTCATGTATTCCCCAATGTCGCGCCGCTCGATTCCGGACGCAAAAGCCCGGGAAATTTTTCACGCACTCGGGCCGTTTGTGACCCGGGTCGTTGTCACGCACTCGGAATCACAAGAGGATCTTGAAAAGATCCTTGCGCTCCAACCGGACGCGATCCAGATCTCGCACCCGTTTGTTTTAAAAAAACATCCGGGCGTTCAGGTGCTCCGGGTAATCGGGCGCGGGGATGCCGTACCTGTTGACTGCGATGCGGTGATCGTGGACGAGAGCATGGGCGCGGGAAAGGCATTCGACCAGGAATTTGCGAAAGTCGTGGTGAAAACCTCAGCGGTGCCGGTCATTTTAGCCGGCGGGCTTACACCGGAAAACGTGGGGGATGCAATCCGGGAGATCCGGCCCTACGCGGTCGATGTCGCAAGCGGCGTCGAAGAAAAACCGGGAATAAAAAATCACAACAAGATCGCGGCATTTATTGCAGCCGTTCAGGAGGCAGAGCATGGGAAGTAAAGGAAGGTTCGGGAAGTACGGCGGACAGTATGTCCCGGAAACCCTGATGAACGCGCTCATCGAACTCGAAGAAGAGTACAAAGACGCGACAAACGATCCGAAATTTGCACATGAACTTGCGACATACCAGTCGGAATACGCAGGACGCCCGACACCGCTCACGTTCTGCGAAAACATGTCGCGGGACCTCGGCTTTAAGGTATACCTGAAGCGCGAAGATCTCGTGCATGGCGGCTCGCATAAGCTCAACAATACGCTGGGCCAGGCGCTCCTTGCAAAACGGATGGGAAAGAAACGGCTGATCGCCGAGACCGGCGCCGGCCAGCACGGGGTCGCGACCGCGATTGCCGGGGCGGCTCTCGGCTTTAAGGTCGAGGTCTTCATGGGCGAAGTGGACACAAAGCGCCAGGCATTAAACGTCTTCCGCATGGAACTGATGGGCGCGACCGTCCACCCGGTGACCTGCGGGACAAAGACGCTCAAGGACGCGACAAACGAGGCGCTCCGCGACTGGGTGGCAAACGTGAACGACACGCACTACCTGATCGGATCGGTGGTCGGCCCGCACCCGTTCCCCTCGATTGTCCGGGATTTCCAGTCCGTGATCGGTCGCGAGGCACGCGAACAGATCCAGCGAAAGGAAAAGAAAATGCCTGACGCAATTGTTGCGTGCGTGGGCGGCGGCTCGAACGCGATCGGGATCTTCCACCCGTTCCTCTCTGACGATGTCGAACTGATCGGGGTCGAGGCTGCGGGAAAAGGGATCGAGACGGGCGAGCACTCGGCAACGCTCTGTGCCGGGGACCCCGGGGTGCTGCACGGTACGCTCTCGTACCTGTTGCAGGACAGGGACGGCCAAGTGCTTCCCACGCACAGCGTGGCAGCCGGCCTCGATTACCCGGGTGTCGGCCCTGAACACGCAATGCTCAAGGACACGCACCGGGTCGCATACCACGCGGTAAAAGATCCGGACGTGCTCGACGCGTTCCGGTACCTCTCGCGGACGGAGGGGATCATCCCGGCACTCGAATCTTCGCACGCGGTCGCATATGTTCTCAAGAATGCCGACACGTTTGACAAGGGAGATATCGTGATCATCAACCTGTCCGGCAGGGGCGACAAGGATGTTGCCGGGATTGCACCGGCTCCGGAGGCGGCATGATGGGACGTATTGATTCAGTGTTTGCCAAAAAAGGAAAGACCGCGTTCATCGGTTTTGCCGTAGCCGGGGATCCGGACAAGAAGACATCGGTCCGGATCGCAAAGGCGCTCATCGATGGCGGGACGGACATCCTTGAATTTGGCGTACCGTTCTCCGACCCGGTGGCGGACGGACCCACCATCCAGCGGGCAGACGAACGGGCGCTTGCGGCCGGTACCACGCCCGATACGATCTTTGCAATCGTCCGGGAAGTCCGGGCATATTCGGAAGTCCCGATCGTGTTCCTCACGTATTACAACACGATCTATCGGAGGGGAATCGACAAGTTCTACCGCGAAGCGCACGAGGCCGGCGTTGACGGGATCCTTGTCGCGGATATGCCGGTCGAGGAATCCGAAGAGGTCGTTGCAATCGCGAAAAAATACGGGATCGACCCGATCTTCCTTATCACCCAGACGACCTCGGCAGAACGCATGGATACCATCGTGCTCCATGCACGCGGGTACCTGTACCTTGTCTCGGTGCTCGGCGTTACAGGCACGAGAAAAACCGTGTCCCCCGGGGCCCTTGCCCTTCTCCACCGGGTCCGCCCGCACACGGACCTCCCGCTTGCCATCGGTTTTGGGATCTCGACGCCCGATCACGTGAAGACCTGCCGCGGGGCCGGCGCCGATGGCGTGATCGTGGGAAGTGCAATCGTTACCATTGTGGAGAAAAATCTTCACGACCCGGCCGCGATGGAAAAAGAGCTCAGGCAGTACGTGGCCGAAATGAAAAAAGCGACAGGAAATTAAAATCATTCCGATCTTTTTTTAATAGGGGCCGTGCTAAAATTATCCGGTCCTGTATATGGAATCGAGATTACCTGTAGTTCTTATTCTTGGACTCTGTGTTCTTGCCGGCCTTGTGATTGCCGGCTGTACCCAGCCGTCCCAGACCGTATCGACACCGACTGCAACAGCAACGCCAACCGCTGAACAGACGGCCGCGCCGACAACTGTATCGTCCACACCGACAGCGTCAGGAAACACAACCGGTTCAGGCAGCATGGCAAACCCGGCTTCTGTCAACTGTGGCAAGATCGGTGGATCGACCGAGATCCTGACCGCCTCTGACGGGAGCCAGTACGGTATGTGCAACTTCCCAAACGGTACGTCCTGTGAAGAATGGGCGCTCTTCTTAAACGAAGGCTGCCACACCGGTGAGTTCCTGAACACATCGGCAAATGCAACCGCAGGTTCTGCATCCGGCCAGACCGGCCTTGCCAACCCGGCATCGGTCAACTGCGTGAACATTGGCGGGACTATTGAGATCAAGGACAGCCCGGCCGGCCAGTATGGCATGTGCACCTTTGCAAACGGAACCACCTGCGAAGAGTGGGCGCTCTTCCGCGGCGAAGGCTGCCAGGCTGCAAACGTAACCGCATAATGCAAAAACCCAAAAACCGCATTTACTTTTTTTTTATTTTCCCGGGACTTTCGGGCAGTTCGTCACACCGGGAAAAACCGGTTCATGCATGAACCATCCAAAAAATGAGAGAAACCAAACTTCCAGACACTTCTGCGATCCCCATTGTCCCATGCAGAGAGCTTTGCCCGGGATCGTTTTTCGAAAAGAGATGTGCTGACAAGTCCCCGGCTTTTGAGAACCCGGTCAACCACGGATAACAGGCTCCTGCCATTTTTTTAGAGAGTCTTACCTGACCAGAGAGAGAGAGAATAGAAAGTTTTTGTCGTCACCGGTCCCCGCGTGCAGGGAGAAATCTTTTCCGAACCGTTCCCTCCCGGATATGTGGACCGGTGACGCGGTGCGCGATAGAGGCAATCATACAGCGTATTGACGGTTGTTGTGCGGCTTTCCGTCATACAATGCTTGGTTCGCGTCACCACGCCCCTGAGGGGGCAAAAAGGGGGAATCGTTTCCCCGCGATTCCCGATTTTTCCCGGTTTCATTCCTGGACGTGCATTATCAGGGGGATTATGTATTCTACCCCGTCGAAAGTGTGGATGAGCGTGAGGAACGTGCCATCCCGGGCACCGACTTCCCCGGATAAACCTTTGCCCCCATGTTTAATAAATTTTTGTATTTTCGTAGCATCTGATGTGTAAATTATTTCCAATTTTCGCAAAATCCGGGGATGCGGAGGAGGGGACACCCCGGTAGAAAACCGGAGACCCGGTTAGTCACGGAGTTCGCGGAACCTCCGGCAGTCACTGCATTCCTGGCACTCGAACTCAAGAGTGGAGTGGCCGATCCGGAACTTTTCGAGCCGTGCACGAATTTCTGATTTAATCGTTTCCTGGATTTCAGGATCGGCTTCGCAGCAGTACACGTGGGCGTCAAGGACATTGATATTGGAGCAGAGCGACCAGAGATGGACATTGTGGACCCCAGATACACCGGGCACTGATTCCATTGCTGCGATAACATCGTCAACCGCCACATCTTTTGGCACGAACTGGAGGAGGATCCGGAACGCATCGTTTAAGATCGAAAATGATGAGACAAGGATGACTATTGCAATGACAAGCCCCAGAAGCGGATCGACAAACGTCTGGCCGGTCAATGCGATCCAGACCGCTGCCGCGATGACAGCAACCGAAGACAGGGTGTCGCCGAGCACGTGAAAAAATGCACTGCGCACATTGAGGTCGTGGCTGCCGTGCAGGAAAAATGCAGATGCAATATTTGCAGCAAGGCCGATGACCGCCACAACAAGCATCGTGGTACTGTCAATCGAAACGGGATTTGCAAACCGGGCAAATGCCTCCCAGATGATGACACCGCTCACACCGAGCAGGAGAAGACCGTTTACCACGGCAGCAGCGATCTCCACCCGGTGGTAGCCGAACGTTTTTGTGGGTGTCGGGAGCCGTTCGGCCATGATCATGGCGCCAAGCGAGAGCAGGAGCGCGACGACGTCCTGGAGCATGTGGGCCGCGTCGCCAAGAAGCGAGAGCGAGCCGGATATTACTCCCCCTATCACTTCAGCGACAAAGATGAGTGCCGTCAGCCCGATGGCAAGCTTCAGTGGTTTTTTACGTTCATGTTTGTGTTCATGTTCGTGTTCATGGCCGTGATCGTGCAGTTCCATGGTTCACCTGAAAAAAACGGCGGCGCCGTTTGAATGGGTAGTATCTTTGGTACAGGTAGTATCAATTTTATAGGTAATAAGCCGGAACGTAACGGCAGGGAGAGGTAGTATCCATGAAGAAACCCACACCCGAAGAACAGGAGATCTGTTTCTGCCCGCTCTTTGGCCTGCTCGATGTCATCGCCAAAAAATGGGCGCTCTTAATCATTGCCATTCTCGGAAACGAAGGGGCAAAAGGATTCAATGAATTAAAAAACGAGCTTGGCAGCATCAGCCCAAAAACGCTTTCGGACACGCTCAGGAATCTTGAACGGATAGGTCTTGTGGACCGTACGATCCAGCCGACATCGCCGCCCACCACCCGGTACTCGCTGACCGGGGACGGAATCGAACTCCGGGAGCACCTGATCCCGCTGCTTGTGTGGGTGTCAGAAAAAGGAGTAAACGATCTTCCGGGGTGTCCGATCCATATGAAAAGAAAACAAAAGTAATACCACATATCTCTATTCTAATCCGGATAATTGTCAATGACCTAATCTACGGGTGATGCTCTTATGAGAGCTCCAATCAGGGTTTTTCCGGAACTCAAGAAATAAAAAGAACTACGTGTGTTTTCCCTTAATAAATGCGAACATAAAGGATCACCGACGGGAATATGTGATAAGAGTATAGTATGGAAAAATACGAATTAATATGAGCTAAATAGAATTGGTTACTATTTTTAAAGAGAAAGACGAGAGGGGGAAAAACACTTCGAATAAACCCCTGGAGTTGTCACACGATATGGTAACGCAGAAACTGGATCATGGCGTATTCGATGGAAGCAATTATGACAAACTCATTGGAGGCATTATTCCCCATTATCAGATACTTCTTCAGACCGCCGTCCGTTATCTTCCACCCGGGGCAAAAAATATCCTTGAGCTCGGGTGTGGTACCGGTCGTTTAACCGGCCTGATTCAGGAAGCATGCCCTCATGCAGAAATTACCGGTATTGATCTTTCAGCGGAGATGCTCGATAAGGCCCGGGTAAAACCTTTGCTTAAAGAGGTCAGGTTTGTTACCGGAGATATCCGTGATTCCTGGCCTGAACCGCAGTACGATGCCATCATTTCAACGTTGTGTCTTCATCATCTTACAGAACGCGAGAGGGAAGATATTCTCAAGAGAGCGTCAAAGGTACTTGAACCAAACGGCCGCTTCATCTGCGGGGATATTTTCCGTTCAGATCACGACCAGGAAAATCAGCTGATTATCGAATCGTGGAGATATTCTATGGCAAAAGAAAAGATTCCCGATGACGCCATTGCCGGTATGACCGCACAGTACATCAGCAACCTTTCCAGGATCTCTACGATGCCATTGTTCAGGGATCAACTTACAAAAGCCGGCTTTTCCTGCACATTTTCTCCATTCTCTGCCGGGATCGCCGGACTTATCATCGGGTTTAGATCTGATAAAGACCCGATATTTGAAGGGGCATCCCCCAGATAAAAACAATAAGAGGCTGTTTTGCCGGCGAGCCACAGAAATCCGTACACGCGTTAACCGGTGAAATCCCCCGGATCCTACCCGGAGAACGGGTCGTTGTTTTGTACACCATACTTTTTTTAGGGGATTCAGTACTTCTCTAATTTTTGCGACTCCGAAAAGAGACACGAAATCTCCGAGCCACCAGCTGAAAAGAGACAGGGGAAAGAGCTCATGACAAGACATTAAAACCGGGTCAGACCCTTGGCATTTCTTGTCGGCAGGTGATCACATGAACATCTTGAGCTGGATTGCTGATTTCCAGCCCGGTAGAAAATTAGCGAAGTACTGGGATTGTAAAATCCGAAGCCCTTAAAAAATAGGGGAATACCACGCTGTTACAAAAAGATCTTTGCTGGAGCGTTTTGAATTGTGGTTTTACCGGAAAAAAAGGGAAATTTTGTTAGTGCCGGCAGATGCACAATGCCGCTCCTGCTGCACAGATCCCGACAATGACAACACCGGCTCCAAGAGGAGACTGCGTTGTTGCAGGAACGGATGTTTCTGATTCCTTTGGCGTCACCAGGCCCTTGTTGTATGCAAGGACTTCGGGGATAGAATCAACGCCGCTCACGGACTTGGGGAAGTTTGTGAAGACTACCCGTGTTGCATTGATGCCCTTTGCATGGAGCGCTTCCTCGATTCCCTTTGCCATTTCACCGGACTGCATGTTCTCGATCACAGAGGTCACGTTCCGGTATTTCTCGGGGTTGGCGTTGATATCGTCCACAACTTTTGCCGGTGTGTAATTGCCGTTCTGGTAAAATTCGGGAGCAAAGATCGAGACGACATTGAGGCCCAGCCAGTCTTCAGCGGCATTTTTCTGCCAGACCATGACAACAACATCCTGGCCGGCAATCTTCTGCGTTTCATCTGCCGTGAGATTTTGTGCAGCTATTTTTTGGATGTACTCGGCATACCGGTTTTCATAAGAGCTGGTATTTGCCGGGTCTGCTTTTTCCAGCCAGTCTTTTTCCTCTGCTACAAGCTGGAGAGCAGTTGCCGGAGTGTTCCAGTTCTGGTCAGGATTTTTCGGGGTCTGCCAGGTCACGTTCCCGAAATTGTTTGCCGCCATGAACTTGTCGACAACCGGCATGATGGAGGACTTATCGATCGATCCATTATGGGCTGCATACATGTCCGCATTTTTAATGAAATCCTGTTTCATCTGCACGATATTTGCAATGACATCTGCCTGGAGGTGAGGACACAGGCCGGCATCCGATACCGTCACGACCACGACATTGTCCCCGCCAATCGTTTCAAGCGGATCGGCAAGGGCACTTGTCGTGGTGACGATTTTTAATTCCGCAGAGACCGGAAGGACCAGGAATCCAAGGAGCACAACAGACAGGAGGAGTAATCTGAATTTTTGCATGGATCATACCTTATATGAAACTTAAATTAATTCTTGCTATTTGTGATCCTTCGTTTTGGTGACAATACAACCGCCATTGCAAACACCAGGGATAAGATCACCGCAGTCAGCGGCGCCACCGGGAGAGACCACGAGATCCCGACAACTGCACCAACGATACTGATGCAGACGGCAACGACCGGTGCGACAATAAACATCCCTTTGAGACTCCGGCAGATCTGGTACGCGATGGCAGCCGGTGTAACAAGCCAGACAAAGATGAGAAGGCCGCCGATGATGGTCAGCGCAAGCGCAATACTTGCCGCAATAATAAAGAGCAGCCCGTAAAAGATGGGCGTTGTGTTAATACCGGCCGCTTCTGCAATCTTCCGGTGAAAGATGATCGCGGTGATCTCCTTGTAGAACAGGACGACAAATAATACTGCAACAATGGATACCCCAAAGAGCCCGTATACTTCGTGCTGGTACAGGGAGGTTACATTCCCATACAGGAGGGTTGTGGCACTCATGCCGTATCCCAGGGTCTGCATCCAGGCAATAAAAAAAATGGCGACTGCCATCGATATGGAAAACAATACTCCCAGGGTTGTATCTACGGACATACGTGCACGATCCGAGAGCGGCCCGATGAGCAGGGCTACAAAAAGGCTTGCGCAAATCGCAGCAAGCGTAACCGGAAGAGCGAGGAACATACCGATAGCTCCACCGGCAAATGCTGCATGGGACATGGTGATGCCAATCGATGAGATATCAATCCGGGTGATGATCACGCCAAGGATGGCACAGGCTACCGATGCGGATACCATCGCCTCGATGGCCCGGCACAACACGATATTGGGGACAATAAATTCAAGCATGATACGCAGGGTGAATGGATGCCGAGCGGACAACGGATTCGAGCTCGTCTGCCCGGCACATGCGGTCAAGCGTGATGCTGCCGGCATTCATGACAACCGCACGAATCGGGTGATCCGGCAGGCCGTCAAAAGCGTGGGAGACGACAACAACGGTAATGCCTTTTCCGACAAGGCCGGCAAGAACCGATGAAACGTATTCCCGGGAATAGAGGTCGAGGTTACTGTACGGTTCGTCAAGGAGCAGGAGTTCGGGCTCTTTTGCAAGGTTCTGGGCGATGAGAACTTTCTGCTGCTGGCCTCCGCTTAAGGTCCCGATCGGCTTATCCGCGAATTCGTCCACTTCAAGCGTCTTCATCGCCTGTTCGGCAAGTTCTGCATCGTGCCGGTCCGGGCGCCGGAAGTACCCGAGTTTCCCGTACCGGCCCATCATGACGACTTCGCGCACGGTAAACGGCGTGAGGGGATCGAACGAAAAATTCTGGATGACATACCCGGCCCGTTTCCGGACATCGGTTCCCTGTTTTTTTACATCGAGTCCGCAGACTTCTGCCGAACCATATGTGATCGGGAGCATGCCGATGATCGATTCAAGGAGCGTCGTTTTCCCGGCGCCGTTTGGCCCGCCGATCATAACAAACTCACCTGGCCCGATACTGAGGGAAACATTGTGCAGCGAGGGCCGGTCGGCTCCTTCGTACGCGGTGACAACGTCATGTAGTGCGATAAGGTTCCCGGTTGAAGCGGCCATAAAACAATTCACCGGAGCGTGCAGGAAAAGAGCTGGTCGTCCGGCCAGTTGTAAAGTTCCTCGGCAAATTTTTCAACGGCAGACTCTGAATGGCCGCTCGTCTTCATCCGGGTTTCGGGTTTTGGCGTAACCGTGAGCGTTTTTCCCTGCGTGGTAAAGACGCACCTGATCTCCGGGCTTTCCACGATCCCGATGTTGCGTTTCCCAAGCGTGCACCCGCTTCCCAGCTGGACACCGTCAACGATACAGGACTCCGGGGGTTTTCCCGCACAATAAACGGATGCGGAAAGTTCGAACGGGTCGTTGCAGAACTGTTCTTTTGCGTATTTCCCGATCCGGTACCCGAGGACAATGAACGGCCCGAGGTGGCCGTGGAATGCGGCGAGGTCTGCTACGGAATATTCTTTTTTGAGGTTGAGAAAATGACATTCGTGATTGTGATCGTGCATAACCGGAGAAGGTGGTAAGGGCATAAAAGGGTTGCAGTTTTGTTGTGGATAATAAACGGGAATTAAAATTTCGTAAGAATTAAAAGGGAAAGGATTTGTTAAATGTATCCATGTAAGGGACATTAAAAAAAGGATCTTCTCCGAATTTAGGATGAGGTGAACTTTAGAAGACGTGTTTTAGAACTCCGTTTGTAAAATTCATTTGCCGGTGAATCCCAAACGGAGTAAATACGAAACCGTATTCAAGGACCGTTTTTTCTTTTCGGGAGATAAAATAACCGATCTTCAGGATACCGAAAATGAAGCGTTCATAATCCTAAAAAAAGGTAGGACTCTCAAAGTGTCCGCAATGTTGATGAGTTCCCCGGCACATCGAAGAACGGTATACCCGAATCGTTCGGGATCTGAATCTCCGCAACAAAAACGCGCTGCTTTTGGTTTTCGGGATATCGAGTATTTCAAACTATAAAATTTCCCAACGATGCGGTGGCTTCTGACGTTTTCCACTTAATCGCTCCCGGGAGACTCCATCACCGTCGCCGGGGCCTCCCATCTTATGATGGACTACGCGCAAAAGGTTTGCCGACTTTTGCGCTACTCACGTGCCGGTTATGCTCATCGAGCAGACAGCGGCAGTCGGGATTTTGATGCGATTGAGTTCTCTAACGGATAGCAATTTTTTTATCGAATCGGAAATCCAAATTGGGAGAAAAGCCAAAAAAAGTTGCAGTTGAGAAAAAAGGAGATTATGCCTCGATCGTTACCTTGGTCTTGGCAAAGATCTTCCCGTTTTTGTCGCTGAATTCCACCCTGAACGAATTGCCAAGATTTGCCGTGTTGTCAAAACGATATCCGGCACTGCTGATCTTTTTTAAATCCGGCTGAAGGAATTGCCAGGTCTGGTATGGCGGGGAGATATATACCCTTTCACCGACCTTAAATGATTTTGACCCGGAATACCCTCCGGCCCTCAACCAAAGATCCGAATCGATCGGATTTGTTGCATTATTCGCAGCGATGGCACTCTTGTTTACTGCCCAGACCATGTGTTCGGCATTACCAAAGGAATCTGAACAACGGACATAGACATTTGTATCCATGGTACTGATGTCATCGGGACCCTCATTTTCGATCCACATACCTTGAGACTGACTGTAATGGGCAGTGATCTGTACATTGGGTGCCTGATCAGTACCTGCTGCAATTCCTCCGGAGAAAGCTGAAACCACCGCAGCAATGATGATGGTAACGACAAGCATCAGCATTACACCGACTACCGGCGATACCGCAGAATTATTCATCTGCTCCATGATTATGCACTCTCCACGGCAATATCCTGGTCATAAATCACTTTCTGGCTGGGGGTGTGGATCAACTGGACATTTACGACAGTTCCGGATTTTAACTGATACCATTCCTTTCCGAGAATTGCCTGCATTCCATCCATGTCATCTGCATAGACATATTCAGATCCGTCAGTGTAGGTATACCGGGTATCAGGAGCAACACCATATCCACCGTAATCTGAACTCCATCCATACGCTGAATTATGAAGATGTGTCCCTGCCTGAAGGCTGTAATTCCCCCACATCTGATCGGGATAATAGTTTCCACTCTTTGCGGATTGGTTTACACCGGGGCCAAAACCTAGTGGTGCGGTATAGTTACTTGTACAAAGTGTGGGATTTGTAACACCGCTTGGACACTTGTAGTATGTGTTCGGAGTTGCCACAGGCCCGGTGATAGTTGTCTGGACCGGATAACCGGATGCATTTGTCCACGAAGTTACCAGTTTGAGATCGCTTGTCGGGATTGCCTTATCCGTGCTTAATACTGCAAGATCAAATGCACTGCCGCCCCACGATCCGCTGTTTGTAATATGGCATTCGAACGAAGCGACCGGTGCCTCTTTTGAGGTACCTGCAAGTCCACCGGCAAACGCGGAAACCACCGCCGCGATGATGATGGTGACGACAAGCATCAGCATTACACCAACTACCGGTGAAACTGCACTTTCCTGTTTAACGGATTTCATAATCATTTTTTTATCACCTCACGGCGTTGCCGTTTCAAACTCCGGTACTGCGATCTGTCCGCTTGCGATCTGGCGTCCGCTCGCCTTATCGATGAACTCGTAGATAAGCACATCACCCGAATTGATATAGAACGAATAGGTTCCGTTTGAATTGAGCCAGTTTATAGAACTCGTATCCTCCCATAAACCTGCATAATCCGCATGGACGATGAACTTATCACCAGGCTTGATAATGGAACCATGATCCGGGAACCGTTCCATATAGGTATCCCAATCTTTGGAGAAACCGGATATCTTGGATTTGTCACCAATTCCTGTGAAAGAATTGGATTGGATAACCGTTGCATTGTTTTCCAAGGGGGTATTAGAGTTGGAGATCGTGGTTATTTCAGACGGCTTCTGAAGCGAAGATAGTTTTAAATCAATTTTTGAGAGTGCAAATGAATCTCCACCTTTATGCTCGAAAGTCACGTATATATTTGCTGCTGACGTAGATGTGGGAACATTTGGAGCGGGGATGCCTGTATCGCCACCCATTGCATTTTTAAAATCCCCATTGTTATTCACAGCACCATACACGGTAAAATCCGTTGCAACAAGCGATGCCTGCGGAGTCTTTGTCTGGGAACCGGATAGTCCCCCGGCAAAAGCACTTACCACAGCGGCAATGATAATTGTGACAACAAGCATCAGCATTACACCGACTACAGGGGATACTGCTGATTCATTCGTATGCTCGTTTGGCATCATGATTGCAGGAACACCTCCTGGTCAAGGATGTACTTGCCGCTTGGCACATGGAGCAGTTTTACCTCAAGTGCCGAGTGGTTGCTGATAGCACTCATGAGATCGTCATTGGAAATCCCAAAGAGTGCCGCGGTGAATGCTTTGTTTTCCGTCACTGCACTGTCGCCCGGCATCCAGGTCGCATTACCAAACCATGCGGGACTGACAGTTCCGGATTGTGTGCAGGGGAAACCATACTTCTGTTGATCATAAAGATACGGGCCCCGTGCACACATCTTACCACCACTCCCCCACGTGCCGCCCATTGCACAAACCGGGTTTGTTGTCCCGGTCTGCACATGCCGGACAACAGATCCGTTCGGGAGCGTCAGGTAGGTAATCAGCTGGGTATCTTTGGTCTGGAGGGCATCCCCGCCCAGATGCTGAATCGAGAATGTGTAGTAGGTGTCGCTCGATCCTCCATCATCGGATCCCAGCCACCCGGTCTTAATCTGGAAACTTGCCTGCGGCGTTTTTGTCTGGGAACCGGATAGTCCCCCGGCAAACGCGCTCACCACCGCGGCGATGATAATCGTGACAACAAGCATCAGCATTACGCCAACCACAGGTGACACGGCGGTCTCGCCGCGCTTTAATCGGAAATCAGTCGGATAATTCAACATTTTACCTCTGCCCGATAGGAAACAGTTATCCCGTAGCCCCGGCTTTTTCCGCACGCGGAAGAGTCGTATGAAAACCGGAACTTTTGATAACCTATGGTATCACATCGGTAAAAATACGTAATACTTAATGTAATAAAAATTCATCATTGTTATACTAAAATATGATTTTTATGATTAAATTATACACATAAAATGTTTCGGATATAAATAAACGATGATGTATGAGACATACCCCTGAAACAGAAATCGAATGCCGGACCAATCATATCCGTCAACTTTCCCAAAATCCGAAAAAACAGCATATCGCACCCAAATCGTAAAAAACGTAAAATCCCGGGCCTGATTCAAACCCTGAAAATTCCCGTGATATTTAAGCGTTTTTCCCGAAAATACCCAATTTCCACGCCCTATATAATGCATTTAATCGACCTTTACGGGAGTTTCCCGGATAACCAATTACCCGATCTGACCGGAAAACCCAAGCCAAAACGCCAATACGCGATCCGCAAAAATTGCACGATTGCCCAAATAACCGCCATTTGAACACCATTTAAAACGGAGCACGACAGGGGTTTCTTTTGAATTCAAAAATGGGTACTCCGGGCACGATACGGGTTCGGATTAATCATGCCATTCAAGAGGCATTACGAAAACTATGGCTCCCTGAAGTGATACCCCCATGTCACAAATGAGGAGATGTCCGCAAGTCCCAAACATTCCGATGAATACATGTGCACATCATTACCCGGGCCGGGTAACCTGGTATTCACAAACTACAGGGTTCAGTCCCGGCCCTTTAAAAAAAAGTATTCCCAAAAAAAATTCCCGGGGATCTCAGCTATCCTTCTCAAGGATCAGGCTCACATCCCTGCACTCGTACGGCTGAACCATCACATCCACAGCGGTATCCTTCAGTTTGTTCTGCACCACTTTTATCGTGTACGCCCCGGCCTGCATGTACTGGAACGTATACGGAGTAATCTCACCGGTATTTTTGTTGTTGATGTAAATTTTCCCACCGGGTGGATCGCTTGTAACGTTCAGCATACCGTACAGGTAGGACTGCATCACAAACCTCCGGACCGCATCCTTATTATTGACATTGACACTGCTTTCCACCGGGAGATATCCCGGTTTTGAAACCAGAACAAGGTGCCGGCCGTCCGAAACATTGAAAATGGTGTACGGTGTCGTATACCCTGTTGCATACCCGTCAAGATAAATATCCGCACCGGCGGGATCCGAATCTACCGTCAGATCCCAGAAGGTATAGGAACGCGGTTCGATCTGGATCCTGGTCGGATCGACCGAGAACACAATCAGGCTGGAAAGATACGATTCATTCTGTTTGAGAGTAAGGAAATTATCCGATCCTGAAGTCTGGAGATCCACCGATGAAGGGAACGTGTACCTGACCATCCCGCCGTTTACCGTAAATTCCTGGCCGGCAAATGCAGATGAATTGAGGAGAGGATGTAAAAGGTAGGTGCTTTCTGCAACCGAGAAGGAAACCGGCGTAACCACACCATTATCCACCCACACATCCCTGGTGTCGACGGGGTATGCCACATTTTCTTTTGCACTCCCGGTCATAAGAGACCCTTTTTTCAGGATTTTTACCGTGTGTTTCCCATTCGGGATCCCGTAAACCACCGCCGGAGTGCTTAAACTGGTCTTTTTCCCGTCCACATAGATAATCGCATTGTCCGGGCTGGACTGGACATAGATGCCACCATAGGTCTCCTGATCGAGCAGCAAGGTCTGCGACTCATCGACTTTCTCCCGCAGGATCAGCTTTGATCCGGCACTGGACATATCAAAGGTCAGTGTTTCATTCGTGGTGACAAATATCCGCTCTTCAGCCGGGGCAAAGCCCGACGCTTCAACAGAGATCGTATGGTTGCCACCCTGCACAGGTTCAATTGTTGCCGGCGTGGTTTTTCCGGTGTACTGGTAATCGACCAAGATCAATGCCCCGGGGGGATTAGACAGAACCCGGACTGCATACTGGTGGCGGGTAGGATCGATCGTTTCAACGACAGGCCCCGATGCCGCATCGGGCAATTGCATCCCATCCACAACAGACGGGGCCGTGCTGTTTACAGCGGTTGCATTGGTTGCATTCACCGTAATTTCCGAGGGAAGTCCGGTCTCATTGACCGTGATATCGGACTCCCCGTGATCCCGGGTGATGTAAAAGATCAGGTTCCGGTTTTCCAGGTAGTCACCTTTCTTCGAAACGATGGTACTCACAATGGTTGCATTGTTGTTTGCCGCTACAACATCATCCCGCACATCAAGCCTTGCGACACTGATATCCGAGGAGCCTGCACTCAAGCGTTCAGAATATTCCTGGCCATTGAAGGTGACGCTGTTGTCGTCATCTGTTGTCCCGGAGGCAGCCGTACTGACGGCAATCAATTGTGCATCCGTGATCGCATCGGTATCGACCGTTCCGGAAAACATCATCCGGGTAGTTGCATTTGCAGAATCGATATCAAACTCGGGGTTTGCGTAAATCATATCCGACCCCTCGCCGATCCAGTACTCGGTCGGTTTTCCGTCCGGCTCTTCATATACCGCAAGCATCGCAATGCCATAGAGTGCAACTTCATCTTTTGCAATACCGGTATTTGTGATCGTAAACAACTGGGTGCCGTTCCACAAATAATCCGGATTGATGGAATAGGTCAGGGTCTCTGCAGGATAATCGTAGGTGCCAAATCCCTTGCGGTCGAGGTACCGGTTATTCTCCCGGAGGGTATCCCCGTTATAGGTTACCTGGAGGGACGCCTTTTTACCGGTAGAATCCCCGGCATTGTGACTCCAGGTGGTATAAACATACAGCCGTGCATCTTTTACCGTGGCATTCTGCGGGATATTCAACGAAACTGCGTAGGATTTGCTGGAATCCTTCTCAAGGAGACCCGAATATTCGCTGTCGGTACCAAAGAGGATCCCCCCGTCAACGGTCCCGTGCCGGTACAGGGTAAGGGAGCGGCCGCCATACCCAGTGCTGTCTGAAGGCCCGGCCTGAAGGGTATCGCTTGTACTGCTTGAATTGGAAAGCACCAGCGAAACCGACGAGGTTTCATCTTCACTGACAAAAACACTCGTACTCTGGTTGGCAAACCCGGATTTTTGCAGCATTATCGTATGGTCGCCGATCCTGATGCCGTCTAAAGAGGTGTCGGTCTGTACTGACTGGTTTATCCCGTCAAGGAAGATCCATGCCCCCCGGGGATCGGAGCTTACATCGATTGAACCGTTGATCTGTTCGAGATCGAAATGTACGGTCGCATTTCCGTTTTCGGATATGGTAACCGTACTCTCATCGGGTTCGCGGTAACTCTGGTTGTTGACCAGTTTGACAAGGACCGAATGTTCACCGGTTGTAATCCCGGCGATCGTGGTGTTGGTCTGCATCTGGGTATTCTCGTCATCGAGATAGATGTCCGCACCCACCGGATTCGAAGTGACGGCAAGCGAACCCGTGGGGTTCTGGGGTACCGTCACCGAGAGCAGGGCAAGCGGGATCTTGAAATAGACTCCCCCGGTCGAGCCGAAACTCGATTCCGTGCCGGTTCCTTCTTTGTACTCAAGGGTGCTGTCCTCGCCGTCGGTTATTGAATCTATCACATCGGTCCAGGTATCGGAACCAAAATATGCCCCACGCGGGGTCCCCGAGAATTTTTCTTCGCTGTTAAACGTGTAGGTCCCATCGGTACTTGCCATGTACAGCACGGATAATTTTGCATCGCGTTCCAGGGTTTCTTCACCTTCAGAATCCGAGGGGATTTTTGACGTTCCAAAGGTTGTTTCGCCCTCGTACCCGTCATCCTTCGCCGTATTCATCGCATCGTGTCCCTGGTTGACCCAGTAATACACCTTGTTGTTGCTGCCGTCATTATACGCGACGACAAGCGCAATGAACTTGATACGGCCGTCAAAAGACTGGCTCACTTTATCCGTCTTTACGCTGACGCCAACGTTATTCCCGGCAATCTTGTCCTTTACATCGTACCACATGAGGTAATCGCTGGTGACCCGGTTGACATGATCGCTCACGATGACCGGGCCGCTTCCTCCATCACCGGGAAAACTGTATTCCACATTGAGGTTTTCATCGCCGAGGTTTGTTTCGTACACGCCGTCCCCGTCTGTATCCATGGTCACATGGGCGATGCCGTTGTAATTGTTCTGCATGTGCCCGCAGTAGACCCCGACATAGACGCGTGCCCACGCTATCGATTCATATTTGGGAATGGTAAACGGCTTCTGGGCAGATGTGGCAAACCCGGGATATGCATCAAACCAGAGACCGCCCGACACTACACCGGTCTGCTCGGTCTTAAGCGGGATACCGCCGTAATACGGATTTGCCGTGGCAAGGGATACCAGGAACAGCATCCCGATAATCACGAAGAGATGGACCGGCCGGAAAGCACGGACACGTTTTTTTCCCGACCGGATGGCATGCCTCCGATTGTTGGGGGACACGCGCTTTTTGAGGGCGGGACATTTACCCGATGAGTACATACTCTTGTGTATTTTGAAATTGGATTATTAAACACTTTTTAATTATACTTCATACTTTTTAGGATCGAAATTTAAAAAGTGCTACTTAACCCGGGGAAAAACCGGGGGTATGCCCGGGATCCTCCCCCAGTCGTTACGGGTACATATACCGGCTCTGGTTTGTGTCGGGAACAAACTTTCCTGCATAATCGTCAAGGACAGCCCGGGGGTCAACATCACTAAACAGGTCCGGGTGGAGTACCTTTGCGAAATACAAAAGGCCGATCACTGCCCGGGGGCCGTACACGATATCGTTTGACATCACGTACACCGCGTTTTCCTTTACGGCACTCACGTTCCGGATACCCTGCCGGGTCTCAATCGCAGACCGGACATCTTCAAAGGACAGGTTCTGCTGCGTGGCTGCAACGACCTTGACAATCACGTCGGGATTTTCCGCATAGACCCACTCGGCATTTACCTTGGGAGATGATGCCGGCAGCAGCCCCGCGATATTTTTCCCCCCGGCCAGGGTAAGGAGCGTATCGGCGCCGCTCCCCCCGGTGAGGGTCGTATAATCGGAATACGACTCAAAGTATACCCGGGGAAGGGAAGAGTCCGGCAAATTTTCCGTCCGGGACCGGGCCAGGGATTCGTAGCGGTCAAGGAAGGCGATGTATTCCTGTGCCTCTTTTTCATTCCCGGTTATATTCCCGAGCTTCTCCGTATCCGACGCAAGCGTATCGATCTTGTAGCAGTCGATCTGGAGCACCGTAATGTTCAATGCCGTGATCTTATCGATGTTTTTGGGGAGGTAACTTGCGTAACTGACGACCGTATCCGGGTGCAGCGAGAGGATCTTCTCGATATCGGGGGCCGACCATGAGCCGATACTCTCCACATCTTCAAACTGCGGGCCAAGCACCGGGTGATTTTTTACCGTATCGGATACTCCGACGATCTTGTCTTTTGCGCCGATGGCCATGAGGAGTTCTGCGGCATTTGCATTGGTGACGATGATGCGCTCTGCCGGGACGCTGAGGGTCGGTGGGGGAACCGGCGTGGGAGTGGCTGATGCGGTCACGGCTCCAGAGGTAGCCTGTGTTACCGCACCACCCGGCTCACCTGCCGGTGCTGATGATGACAGGCACCCGGCCCCGAAAATGACACACACGATGAGGCCGGCAAGGATGAGGCCGCAGAGTTTTTGCGGGAACATCCGGTCAAGGTTCCCTGAATGACGGGACATGCGGTTTTTTGTCATCGGCTCACTTCCAAGAAAGAGAAATTCCCCGATTGTTGTGGGGAAACTCATTCATGTTCAGGGATTCCGGTTCAGCCCTGGCAGCGCAAGAAAAATGCACGCCGCCCCCGGCTTGTGCTGCTGCCGGCTTAATGATGGATCGCCTCCACCGGGTTGAGCCGGGCTGCTTTCAGGGCAGGATAGATCCCGGAGACGAGGGACAGGATGACGGCGATCAAAAATCCTGCAATGAGGATCTGCGGGGTAACCAGCGCAAGGTCGTACCGTGCAAAGCCGGAGAAGAGATCGCCCATCTGTGCGATCAGGTACGCCTTCCCGACCGTGTTGATGATCCAGGAAAAGACAATGCCCAGCAGGTCGCCAAGGAGACCCCCGATGGCCCCGATGTAGAAACATTCCATTAAAATGAGGGTGACAACGTCTCCCTGGGAAGCGCCGACCGCCATGCTCACCCCGATCTCCCGGGTCCGCTCGTAGACTGCCATGACCATGGTGTTGACGATCATCAGCGCCCCGACCACCAGCGAGATCGCAGCAAAGATCGACAGGAACAGGATGATGATATCCATGAGCCGGTTGACCGCTTCGATCTGCCTGAAGGATCCGTCTGCCAAAAGACCCATGGACTCGATATCCCCTGCCACGGCAAACACGTTTGCGGGATCGTCGACCCTGACATACACGGTACTGTACGACATCGATTCGTTTGCAATGGTGCTGACCGATCCGATATCCATGATGGCGATGTTATCGAGGTTGTCCCCGCGTTCCCGCAACGTCCCGACGGATTGCAGCGCCACTTTCCGGTCGCGGGGTGCGCCGTTCTCATCGTAATCCCGGATGACCACGGTAAAGAGATCGCCGGACCGGATTCCCTCGAACTTCCGGATTTTCTCCGAGATGTCGTGCCCGAGGACGACCTGGTTTGTACCCGGCGAATAGAGTTCCCCGTACGCATACGTCGGTTTAAACAGGGTGGAAAACTCTTCTCCCCGTATCCCGGTAACGCCGATATAGGTCTGCTGGAGCGTGGAGACCGAGATCTGGTACACCGGTGCTGCCGCAGTCACATGGGACAGGTTTTGTATCATTGCAACTTTTGAATCGGTGATCGGGATGACCGTCCCGTCCTGTACCGTCCCGGTCACTTCAATGAGCGTGAGATCTGACTGCTGCTTTATGGTCTCGATTGCCTGGTACCGGATCCCTTCGCCAAACGAGATGATGCAAACGACCGCGGCAATCCCGATGGCGATCCCGAATGCCGTGAGAAGGATCCGCATCTTTTTTTTCCGGACCTGCTTTGCGGAGAGCTTTGCATAGTCCACGAGTTTTACCATGTGCCGCTCACCTTCCCGTCCACAAGCTGGAACGACCGGTCCGCATACGTGCCGAAGTCATGTTCATGGGTGACGATGAAAAACGTGGTGTCGCGCTCGTCGCTGATGGTCCGCATGAGACAAAAGATCTCTTCGCTTGTTTTCTGGTCGAGGTTCCCGGTCGGCTCATCGGCAAAGATGATCGGCGGGTCGTTGATGAGCGCCCGGGCGATGGCAACCCGCTGCTGCTCGCCGCCGCTCATCTGCGACGGGTGGTGCTCCTTTCTTGTTGCAAGGCCAACGGCACGGAGAAGATCTTCTGCATGCCGGGCACGGGTTTCCGGGTCGTGATAATTAAAGAGCTGGGGGTACTCGACATTTTCCTGTGCGGTCAGGTACGGGAGGAGGTTGAACTGCTGGAAGACAAAGCCTATTTTTGTCCTCCGCAGGCCCACAAGCCCGGAAGGGTTGCTGTAATCCACCCGGGTACCATCGAGCGTAAGTGTTCCCGATGTCGGCGTATCCAGGCACCCGAGGATGTTTAAGAGCGTGCTCTTCCCGGACCCGCTTCTCCCGATGAGGGTGACAAATTCCCCTTTATTTATCTGGAAACTGGCATCGACGAGCGCCGGTACCGTTCCCGAATAGGTTTTTGCCAGTCTGTCTGCTTCAATGATGACCGTCATCTCAAATCCCCTTAGGTATAATCCACTTTCAGGACGGCATTGGTAAAGAGGAGATAATCTCCCCGGTCCTGTACTGCCACGAAATTATTGTCCTGCACCAGGTACGTGGCGACATCGAGCGTCTCGATCCCAATCTGCTGCCTGCTGTCTGACAAAAAGACATCGTCCCATTCTTTTCCCCGGGCCTGCGGGAAAATGAGGTTGAGGATCGTCTGGAAAAATGTCGGCAGCCGGTCGTTTTCTTCCCGGTTCATGTACACGGTGTTTTTCCCGATGACATCGGAACGCGTGTATCCCCCGGAGGGGGCGACCAGTTCGAGCGTCGCGGATTTCATCCGGTTAAGATCGATGGTGTTGTCCCAGACAATCCGGCTCGTCGCCATCTCCGGTGTGATCCCGTAGCTGCTGTAGAGCATGTCGCAGCCTTCGTGTGCAACCGTGATCCCTTCGGGCGAGGATGGGCTGTCGTAGATTACAAGAAGGCCGGCCCCCTGGATGACAAACGTGCTGTTGCCTTCCCCGGTGTTTGCGACTTCAAAGATCACGTCATTTCTTCCCGGGGAAAGGTTCCCGCCGGCAAACGTGTCCATGCCGGAGAAAAAGTCGCTTGGGCCCGATACTCCCTTGCTGTCCACGTACCGGGCGACAGAAAAGGGCGTTGATCCCTGCGTGCAGCCGGTAACGCCAATCGAGGGATAGACTGCCTGCTGGTCGCGCCGGCTCCAGGCCCAGTACACGTAATACCGCTGGTACTGTACAATGGCGTCATCGGGAAGGTCCACGGAAAAGGAGACTGCGTACCGGCCTCCGCTTACTATCGTACCGCTGTAGCTGCTGTTTCCCACGGAAAATACATACCCGCCGGGCTTGTCGCCGGCATATACCATGGACAGCGGTTTGTCGCCGGCATAGGTAGCCCCCGCCAGAGGCAGCGCAAGGAAAACCACAACCACCAGGGTCATGGCAAACCTAGACCGGGAAATCATAGCTGCCCTGGGCATTGTTGTTTTTCAGGTCAGAATCCCTGACCGTGCCTTTTTCATCCACCACGACACGGACCTCGTGGGACCCCGGTGTCGTAAAGACCGGGACGGAAATCGTTTCAGAACTGCCGGCTTTTATGCCATCGGGAACTGATGTGTCCGCGATCTTTTCACCGTCAAGATAGACCGTGACCGTAAACGCCGGGGCATCGCTTCCTCCGGCGTTTGAAATTTTGAGCGGGAGGACATATTCAGACATACCGGTGTCTGCACTTGCCGGGACCATGAGCGTGAGGGCGCCAAACGCAAAGACAAGCGAGAGTACCACAAGCGATGATGCCTGCCCGGGCCCTTTTCGGCGGAACAAAAAGATCATGCAGAGACCGGCAAGGACCGGGATGAGGGAGAGCGGTGCTTTTGTGGTCACGGGCCCGGCGTCTTCACCTTTATGGACCGGCGATCCGATGGAGACGGAGAGATCCGGCGGTGTCCCGACCGTCACCTGCTGGGAGGCTTCGTTATTGGACATATTAGTATCACCGGTTGCAAGAGCCCGTGCTGTCACGGTCACGGTACCGGATGGAGCTTTCCAGGGGACGCTGACCTCTGTTATTCCCCCGGCCATGAGGTCAGCCTGCGTTGTGTTGAACACGGAATTTCCTGCTGAAAACTCTAACGTCACCGGGCCATCCGGCTGGATCCCATAATTGCGGACCTCGGCGGTTACGGTAGCGGTTTCTCCGGCGTATGCATTTTCGATTGACAGATGGTCGATGGCGAGATCGGGAGCGGTTGTCGTCCCTGAACGAGTGAGGGAGAGAATCGCGCTGACCGGGTGGATGTAATCCTCGCCTTCGGGATTATCTCCAGTTGTGGTGATAATACCGTCGCCGTTCAAATCAATTCCGCGAAGGAACGTGACGGTATTTGTCCCTTGAACAAATCCCGTGACATTGAATACCTCGGCATCGGTGTACCGCGAATCGATGCCGGTGCCACCTTCTGCATCGAACGATTTTTCATCGCCGATATCGGTTACGGTTGTTCCGTTGCTTGTCGTGCCAATCCCAAGCCCCTGCCCGTTGAACCGGATGAAATCCGGCTGGCCGCGTGTCCCGGCAATTTCAAGCGTGGAGAGGTTTGCGGAGGTAATCCCAAAAAGATCTGCACCGGTAAAGGTGACGTTTGCCTCATTATGCCGGGTGGGGTTTGTCCCTGCCCAGCCTTCACCGTGAAGGTCTTCGTTTCCTTCCGCGATCCAGTACTGGGTCGTAATCCCGCGGGAGGGATCGCTTACCGCTGCGACAACGAGAATACAATAGACTCTTCCGTCAAGCTTGTTACCGGATTCTCCTTTGCTTGTGTTGACTACGACAAGGTTGGTCCCTTTTTTTGCAACATCGGTTGCGTCGTACGCGATCCAGTAGACTCCGTGGCCGGCTTCATAGACATCCGGGTTTACATCGCGTTCGCCGTACAGCGTGTACGTAATTTTCCGGAGATTGTTGACGGTGATATCCGCTGAACCGGTGTACTTTTCCGTTCCGCCCCAGATGCCGGCATACACCCGGGCGTACTCAGGTTTTACCGGGAGATTGAACTGGAGCGAGTACGGCGGGTTTTCGAGGCCGTACCGGCCAAAGGTCAGGAGTTCGCCGTTGACCGTTCCCTGTGCCCGGACGGTGAGCGGGATCCCTTCGAAATCGTACAGGGCAGAGACCGGGATGACGAAGAATGCAAGGAGCAGGACGACAAGAAGGAGATAAACCGGTTTTTGGGCAGACATGATCACGACCTTTTGTAATAACGATTTGTACAATAATAATAACAGTTCTGATAAAGATTTTTATTTTAACCTGTAAAATCTGAGGATTTTATCAAAAGTCTGAATCACGGGAAGTTTGCAATCTTTTCCGGCCGTGCTTTGCTTAAGAGGATGATGGCCTCCGGTTATCGGGGAGGTGGCATTCAGAGGATCCGGTGAAAGTTATTGGGAGGTGTGACGGGAGTCCTCCGTCGAAGATTAACGATATGGGATGGATATCTGGAGACAAATTGATGGCCCGGACCCGCGAAAACATGCGAATTTCGGTACACAAAACCGGGGATCTTTGAATATTGGAGCCAAATTGCCATATTTCCGGGTAAAACGGGCTCTGTTTAAACGCTATTGGTTGCTTTCAGAAAAGCGATCACGGGCCGCACCGGATAAGGGTAGGTGAAAATGAAAAGAGAGGGGTTTTTGGGAGAGACCACGGAATGAACTTGGGCCGGATATCACCAAAAGAACTCCGGTTTTCAAAACCTGTCCACCACTCTAGTCTTCGTCGGAGAGTGGAAGATTAAGGGTCTGCTTTTTCGTTTGCCGGGCTGACGGACCCGCCAAAAATTGCCAATTCCGGTACACAAAACCGGGGATCTTTGGATATTGGAGCCAGATTACCGTATTTCCGGGTAAAGCGGGCTCCGTTTAAACGCTAATAGTTGCTTTTGGAAATGCGATCACAGGCAGGATCGGACAAGGGCAGGTGAAAATGAAAAGAGAAGGGTTTTTGGGGAGAGACCATAGAATAGACCCCTGCCGGATCTCACCAAAAGAACTCCGGTTTTCAAAACCAATCCACATCTCTAGTCTTCGTCGGAGAATCAGGAATTGGAGGTCGGATTTTTCATGTGCAGGCCAACCGGAACTGCAAAAACCGGCCAATTCCGGTACATAAAACCGGGGATCTTTGAACATTGGAGCCGGATTGACGTATTTCAGGGCAAACCGGCCTCCGTTTAAACGCTAATAGTTGCTTTTGGAAATGCGATCACAGGCAGGATCGGACAAGGGCAGGTGAAAATGAAAAGAGAGGGGTTTTTAGAGGTTTGAAAATTCCGGATACCGGAATGCCGGTCCCATTACGGTATGCTCTGCATTATTTTGTTCAGGGTGTGAGGGATGTTCAGGATAAAAGCTGTCATTGGCATACCCTCCGCTTGTCTGACAGGATGAATGATATCAGAATCCAAAAACAAAATCCTGCACTTCAGAGGGGGATCGTGTTTTCGTCACCATTCGTCCACATAAGCCACGGGATGAGAGCACACTTCACTCGCACGAGGCACTATTCCGATGGGAATGTTAGAGCAAGGAAATCCCGAAGCACTTCCCGTCCCTGAGGCTTTGGAATGTCCCGGCCCATATCCCGCGCGGTTGAAAGCCAGAGGTCGATTGCGGTTTTTATTTCCTGCAGTGCCAGTTCTTCGTTTTCACCATATGCAAAAACAGCCGGGTAATTCCGGCACCACTGCAATGTACCCTTCGTCATCTTCACTGTAGAAGATCTCTATTGCATATTTATACATCGGCATCCTCTTCCGAGAGAGTAATTTTCTATAATCTTACAGAATTGTTTTACCTGACAGGGTTTCGCTATTTCCTTACCCTTCCTGATGATGAGAGGTATCCCCAGAGAAATTCTCCTGATTCAGTATTCACAGATGAAGTAACAAAAGATAATTTTCCCGCGTCATCCCGATTGTTTTCATATTGTTCAGGATGATCGTGACCGGGACTTCGTCGTACCGGGGAATCACGATTGCCCGTTTTGCAATCGGGTGATGGTAGATCAAATGATCACCACTCTGGCAGACAAACGTGCATCCGGCTTTTTCAAATATCCTTCCCTTGAGTTTTCCAGTCAGTCGGGGATATTTTTCTCATCGGGCATCACAGGCAGCAGGTAAAAAAAAGACAAACGCGGGGTATTGCACATCACACAGAGAGTTACTGATACTTACTGGACCGGGATCGGGATTCGGATCTCTTCGAAACATACGATCTTTTTACCGGTCTTCATGACCTCCCCGTCCCGGGTGTACCCGGATTCGCTTGAGGAGATCATCAAGAGTTCCCAGCTTTTGCGGTCTCTTCCAGCTGGATCGTTATGACCTCCTGTAAATTTTTGCGCGCTTCTTCCGGAGTGTGACCGCAGCTTGCGATATCGAGTTCAGGACAATACGAGGTGTACATGCCCCCCTCCTTCCAGATTTCGGCAGTTGTGATGAGATCCTGCATAGGTTCTTCTCGCACTTTTCGTATGTCTGTTCCGGTTAATGAGGTATGTGGTGGACGGTCTGCGAACAGTACCTCAAGACCCCATGGCACTCGATGAGGGACGCGCGAACGCGGATTACTTTTTGGATGAACTGCCAACAGGAAATTCCGGCAGACTGCGGATATCGGTTCCCCAAAGGAAAACCTGGCACCCGATCCCTACGTTTTCCAAAACCCGGACTGCGGCACCAAACCGCCCGGCCCGCCCGGTTTTGCCGGCACGATCGAAAAGTGGTCCGGACCGGCCATTTTCCCGCACGGTAATTCCCCGGATTATAATTCAGCGCAATATAAAACCGCGCAGCTTCAGGGAATTGTCGTTGAGGGCCAGAACACCGAATCCAAAAATGTACGGGATATACGAAGTTCCAAATGTATTATTCCGGCTTGCTTATTTGTATACCCGCCTGCGGTGATCGATTGCAATCAGGTAGACGATATGCTCCCGTTCATCCGGTCTGAAGATAAGCCGGTATCGTTTCGCAATCCGCGTGGATTTTTTCCCATGAAGTGAACCGGTAAGCCAGCCCCCGACAGTTTCGGGATCTTCACCGAGCCGTTGTATTTTTTTCCCAAGTTCTTTAATGAGTTGCTTATTGGATCGCACCCGTGCAAAGGTTTCAAGAAACGTATCGGTCCGCTTGATAGTCCAGACCATCAGCTCAGCTCGCAGAGCAGGTCATCAACAGATGAGATTTCTTTTACGCGCCCATGCGCAATGTCCTCTTCGCTCTTCCGTATAAGCTGCAGGGTCTCCGGGGTACTCAGTATCTCTACAGTATCTATGAGCGCTTCAACATCTTCTCGCCGGACCATTTCTGCCCGTATCTTTTTAATCTCTGAATAGACTTCCTCGATAGTGACACCGGAGCTCATGATCAACAGGTAAACCTGCACCAATATAATCATTCGTTCTTTACAAAAGCGGATTCCGGGCCGGAACGGCGGGGGGAGCCCGACTTTTAGGGTAGCCGTCTTGTAAAACGAAAATACACTGGCGCTTACGCACCCCCGGTCCGTCTGCCGGTTTGTATTGCTCACCGAACACACCATCCCCCTCCGAGAGGGGGCGACATTTCCGCCCCAGTTTCCCGCACAATAATTCCCCGGTTTATCATTTTGTGAAATATACGGCCGCGCATATAACATTGTGCGGGGAGCAGGCAATCCGGCAACCGGAACGGGACAACACACATTACCGTATGCATAAGTGTTACTATTTTTTTTTTTGTAAAAACTAATGTTACGAACTAAAAAATAAGTCATAAATATATCTTAGTCTGAATTCAACGTGTTCGCGTTTGACACACGGACAAGGTGTATAGACAATGAAATCGACTGTAAAAAACACAGGTATTTTCGGCGGCGCAAAGCCGCGCAGGCCCCAGGCACTGTTTCTGGTGCTCGTTGTGGTCGGCCTGCTGGCGCTTGCCGGAGTGGTATCGGCGGATCCTTACTATATGGGAGAGGATTTGGCAACAATTCAGAGTGGAACAGGAGACATTTCTTATAACGCAAATGATTGCTGGGTTACAACAACAGATGTGATCTATCACAGCAACACAACAACCTTCCAAGTGCCTGCCACAGCAATTAATAATGTCAGTTGGGCACGGCTGTATGTGACGGTATACATGGGGAACATGAACACAAATTACTATGGAAATGAAACCATTACTTTCGGTGCCACACCACTTGCCACTGCACAGCCACTCCATTTGGCATATGATAGAACATCCGGAGCCACTCATACATCCCCCGGGGGTTATTTCACCGATTTGAACCGCGTCACAAGTGATTATATAAACACATTTGATGTGACGAATCTCATCACCAGCCAAAATATTCAGCTCACTACTGAGACATGGAATGAATCAGACTCTGAGCTAGATCCAGGTGTTGGAAAATTCGATGGCCGTATCAAGGGAGCGATCCTTGTTGTTGCCTATAACGATGGTAACGCAGCCAACGATGTGAACTATTGGGTAAATCCCGGACATGACACAGTTACCAAGTACTGGCTCAATCCAGCGTATATCTCCAACACAACATTTGCAACGGGGAGTGTATTTACTCAGGATGACTCCACATGGACAGGAACACTTTATGTACCCTATCTTGCAAGCGCAGATGGCAGTTACGAGTATAGTGTAGATGGAGGATCTACTCTGACAAACCTTGCGAGTAACTCGCCGGGAAAACTTGGTACTTATCTCGGAAGAGACTCTTGGACGGTCAATGGCGCATATCTGCAGGACCTCACATTCTACTATAACCGGAGCTCAACCCAGAGTTACTACAAGATTCCACTTGCAGTACTTACTGCATATCAGGACAGTTAAAACTTGGAAAACTGGGATAGATTGGGTATTCCCCAATTTCATCCGGTTTGAGACAAAATACATGTTGTAAATTGTCATTCTTATTTTTGACAATTCTAACCTTTTAAGAGTTCATTTTAAAAATACTATAACGCAGTTATAATTCACAAGTTGAAGTCATTAAAAGGAGTGGCAAACCGGATGTTTAAAAAACGGAATGCTGAATCAAGATAAGTCTCCATAGTGTATTCCGATAATCCCCGAAATATTACTCATGTGAACAGAATTGATCAAAGTCATCACGTGATACCATACCGTGTGTTCAGCGTTTTAAGATACAGCACTTCCAAGGGAGGGTTATTCAAAATTTCCCACAGTATAATTTAAAAAAGTATTAATCTGTATAAGAAAAATTGTGTTCTTGCGTGGTTAGTATTATGATTTTTAATTTTCATCACATTAGTGGAGTTCAACAGATAGCATCATTTGCACGGGATAAGATCAAAAATAATGACAGGTTCGTGGCATTGGCTGTTTTCTGTGTTGTGCTGCTATTCTTTCCTGTAACCGCAGACACCACTCAGGGAAATCATTCCCTTGATTCCGGGGCAATTACTGGTTTTTCAGGAAGCGAAAATTCCGACATAGCCAACATGACCTCGAACACTTCCTCCTCTGAATTGAAAACGAGTCAAATACTCAGCCTCACCATGCCGTTCATCCAGAATTCCGGCCAGCAACCGAACACCGTGAAATTCTATGACAATACATTCTACGGGACCGCATATGTCACCGATACGGATCTGACACATGCGTTAGCGGTCACAAAGGATAACAAATCCTATGGCGTTGCCTTGAAAGAGCAGTTCGTCACCGCTGACGGTACCGCGATCCCACTGACCCCGAAGGGTGAAGATCCGTCATCTGCCAAAGTCTCCTATTTTGTCGGGAACGATTCCAGCAAGTGGCAGACCGGTCTCTCGACATACAACATCGTCTCGCTCGGTGAACTGTACCCCGGTATCACCGTGCGTGCAAAAGCGCAGGGCAATACTGTTGAGAAACACTTCACTGTTGCAACAGGTGCAGATCCAAATGAGATCCGGATCAAAATTCTCGGAACTGACAAACTCCGCATTGCAGACGATGGATCCCTCATTAGTATTACGGGAGACGGGGAAACCCGTATGAATGCACCGAAGGCCTTCCAAGAGGGGCGGAGTATCGCAATCGCGTATCGTTTGTTAAAGGACAATAGTTACGGGTTCAGTGTTGGCAATTTTGATCACGACAAACCGCTCCTTATCGACCCTTCAATGGATTACAGTTCTTATCTTGGGGGAAGTGGAGATGAAACGGTCAGTTACAATACACTTGCTATTGATAACGAGGGGAACACCTACATAACAGGGTCTACAAAATCCTCAAATTTCCCTACAACTTCCGGCGCCTACCAGACTGCGCTTGCCGGAACACAGAATGCATTCATTTCCAAACTAAACCCAACGGGAACCGGTCTTGTTTATTCAACATATCTTGGAGGAAGCTCAACGGATCTGGGATATGGTATTGCGGCGGATAGTGATGGGAATGCTTACGTAGTCGGGTATTCAAAATCCTCAAATTTCCCTACAACTTCCGGCGCCTACCAGACTGCGCTTGCCGGAACACAGGATGCATTTATTTCCAAACTAAACCCAACGGGAACCGGTCTCGTGTATTCAACGTATCTTGGGGGGAGTCTTGTTGAAATTGATTATGGCCTTAAAGTAGATAGTGAAGGGAATGCTTACGTAGTCGGATATACCACATCAACAAATTTTCCCACAACATCCAGCGCATATCAAACCACCAATGCTGGTGGAACGGAGGGATTTGTTTCCAAACTAAACCCGACTGGAACCGGTCTCGTGTATTCAACGTATCTTGGGGGGAGTCTCGCTGATTACTGCATGAATGTTGCTTTGAATAGTGATGGGAATGCTTACGTAGTCGGATATACCACATCAACAAATTTTCCGACAACTTCCGGTGTTTATCAGACAACTTATGGTGGGGGTAATGCTGATGCATTCGTTTCAAAACTGAATCCAGCGGGAACCGGTCTTGTCTATTCAACATACCTTGGGGGGACGCTTATTGATAATGCATATTGTATTGCAATAGATGAGGAGGGAAACTCCTATGTTTCTGGACAAACATCATCCACGAATTATCCTACTACATCTGGTGCCTACCAGACAACGTTATCCGGGACTCAAGATGCCATCATATCCAAACTAAACCCGACAGGAACCGGTCTCGCGTATTCAACGTATCTTGGAGGAAGCGGTGTTGATAAAGGATATAATATTGTACTCGATAGTGCAGGAAATTATGCATATGTATCCGGGCAAACAGCGTCAACAAATTTTCCTACAACATCCGGTGCCTACCAGACTGCCAACGCTGGTAGCAAGGATATTTTTATCACTCAATTCAACTTTGGACCACCAACTGCAAGTTTCGTTGCCGATAAGACAAGCGGGGCAATTCCACTGACAGTACACTTTACAGATCAATCGACCGCATCCCCTACATCGTGGTCATGGAAATTTGGGGACGGGAGCACGTCCACACTTCAGAACCCGGATCATACCTACGAATCCTTCGGGATCTACACCGTAAATCTGACTGCTACAAATGACAAAGGCAGCAACCTTTCAGTCAGGCAGGATTATATTACTGCGGGTTCAAGCTCCGCACCGGTTGCAGATTTCAGTGTGAATAAAACCACAGGAGCTGTACCCCTTACTGTCAAGTTCACGGATAATTCTACCGGCACGATAACCAACTGGATCTGGGATTTCGGAGATAGTGAATCATCAGCTGAACAAAACCCAACACATACCTATACTACCGAGGGATCCTATTCGGTCAATCTGACCGTAACAGGATCAAAGGGTTCGGACACATTAATCCGGCAGAATCTGATATCTATAATCACAGGATCGGATCTTACGGGCAGCGCCGCATACACAACAACATTCGCCCACTATAATAATACCCTCACTGCAAAAATTACAAATTCCGGAACTCAAGATGTTGTGGCAGCCTTCAACGTCACACTTCAGATAGGATCTGCTAATACCACTAAGGAAATAGCGGGACTTCAAGCAGGAAAGAATACTTCATTTACGATTACGGATATCGCAGATCGACATGTGAACGACACAGTCGAAATATCCCTCACCGTAGATCCAGATAATGACATTACCGAAGCTGATGAGACAAACAATGAGTACTCCGCAAATGCGACGATGATTGCAAACGGGTACACCGGGCATCGGTGGAGTGATGGCCCGGATCTCACAACAACAAAAAATCTGGATCTTCAGGGGGACCTCATCTATTCCTTTGGAAACAGTGGCTACGGTGTTGATACAGCTGAATGGGCTTCATCGAACCTGCCGATCCCGGATGGTGCAACCGTAAAAGATGCACGACTGTATGTTCCCTATTGCTGGGACTGGCAGGAAAATATGCTGGGAACAACAACCATGACCTTCAACGGGGTTACTGTACCCTACGCAGCACATAATAGGGAACTGAAAAACTGGGGTGATTACAGCACCTATGGATACGGTGTGTTTATTTACAATGTTACCTCGCAGTTCAATCCTTCTGGCAACAGTGCATCATTTAGTCACGGATATGCTCCAATCAGAGGGATGAACCTTGTAGTTACGTATCAGGATGCAAACGCAACGGAAAAACAGATCTTCCTCAATGAAGGTTTTGATATGCTGTTTGCGGCATCGAAGTACTATACAACACCGGAAACCGCCACGGCATACGCCCCATTTACCAGCGCCGAGATCAACATGAGCCGGGTGAAATCGGCACGCGTGATCACCTCGGTAACCCGGGGAAGTGGACGTGGCACTATGCTCTTTAACGGTACTTCCTGGACCAGCTACTGGGCACCCGGCCAAGGCGAGATCGGGATCAACACGACCGACATCACGCCCTACCTGGCAGCCACAAACAACACCGTTTTGATGAGGAGCGAAGATGAGGGATGGGGAATAGAAGCGTATCTTGCCATCCTCAAAGTCGAGTACAATTCAGAGGCTGGTGTCCCTGTCGTCAGCTTTACCGGTTCACCCACAACAGGAACCTCCCCGTTATCCGTCCAGTTCACGGATACCTCCCTGGGAGTCCCGACCGATTGGCAGTGGGACTTTAACAACGATGGTATCATCGACAGCACTGAACAGAATCCCGCACACACATTCACATCGGCCGGGACCTACACTGTAAACCTCACCGCCAGCAATTCGTACGGCAGCGACACCGCCAGCCGGGCGAATTACATCACGGTCACCGCTTCATCAACGGTCCCGGTGGCGAATTTCACCGCGAATGCGACCTTCGGTTCGATGCCGATGACCGTCCAGTTCACGGATGAATCCACCAATTTGCCGACCAGCTGGCAGTGGGATTTCAACAACGATGGCATCATCGACAGCACTGAACAGAACCCCGCACACACCTACACCACAGCCGGAACTTACACCGTCAACCTCACGGCGACAAACGGTGATGGCAGCAACACACTGAGCAGATCCAATTATATCGCCGTGATCGATCCCACGCAATCCAAACCCTATGTCAGCTTCAGTACGGATGTTACCTCGGGACGAATCCCGCTAACCGTAGGCTTTACCGATACAACGGTCGGCTCGCCAACCGTGTGGAGCTGGTCGTTCGGTGACGGTGGCACATCAACGTTGCAGAATCCGGCTCATACCTATCTTGCCAACGGCACGTATTCCGTGAGCCTGACCGCAACCGGGCCTGGCGGTGTTAATTCCACCACGGTAACAAACGCCATCACGGTCAGCGACCCGCTCACCTCGAACAGTTACAACGGGGGTATCCCGCTTACTACGGTGCAGAACGGAACAGTGACAGGAGGATTGTGGTATGATGCCTATCCCGGGTTTGCCACATCCGCATCGAAGACCTTCACAATCCCGGCACATACCTCGATAAAATGGGCTCGCCTGTATGTTGATGTGTACTGCGGCCAGATGACGAACAACTACCGGGGCAGCGCAGCGATCAACATCGACGCAAACGGGGACAGCACGTATGAGATCCAGAAGAGCGAGACGTTCAATACTACGTATTCCTTCCCGGGAGACGGTGGCACCGGCCCGGTCTGGTTAAGCAACCACATGAACCGGGTGACAAGCGATTACCTGATGTGGTACGATCTCACCGGGGCGATCAGTGGCAACACGGTAAATGTCCAGGCATCAACTACAAAAATAGACAGCAGTTTCGACGGCCGGATCAAGGCGATGGTTCTTGTCGTCGCATATGACGACGGGACGGCCAAAACCGTGAAGTACTGGGTCAATCAGGGCCACGATACGGTCAACCCGACCGACACGACGTATACCGGCTTGTCATCGTTTGGCACCTCTGCGCTTGCCGGTGGCTGGAACTCCGCGAACATGACGACGATCTATCTTGCAAGCGCTGACGGGAGTTACACATTCCGGGGCACAACACTTTCATCGGGAACACCATCAGGCAGTTATTTCGGGACAAATACCTGGGATATTACAAGTTTACTTACCGCAGGACAGGACAGCAGCCTTGCCTATGACAAGAGCGGATCCAATTACTTCAAGATCCCGCTCGCCCTCATGAGCGTCAGCTACACCGGCAACGCGACCTACAACCCACCGGTCGCCGCATTCAGTACGGAGCAGACTTCGACCCCGCTCACCGTCCGGTTCACGGATGAATCCACCAACTCGCCGACAAGCTGGTCGTGGAACTTCGGTGACGGCAACACCAGTGGGGAGACAAACCCGGTCCACACCTTCCCGTCAGCAGATACCTACAATGTCAGCCTCACCGTTTCAAATTCTGCCGGCACCAGCAGCATAAACAAATCCGTCATCGCATCCGAAAACGCCGGCGGGACCGACCTCAAAGTAACCGCAGTCACGCCCAATGCCGGCGACATCTTTGCAAACGAAGCAAACACCATTACCGCGACGGTACAAAATACCGGCACGGAAGCAGCCGGCCCGTTTGTTGTCCGGGTCAGCATCAATGACAATGCCACCGAGACCTCAATCGCCGGTCTTGGATCCGGATCCTCGAATTCGTTTGTGATCACCGATCCGGTCATCCGGGCACTGGACGATGTTGTAACCATCAATGTCACGGCGGATTCGGGAAATGCCATCAACGAATCCAGTAAGACAAACAACCATTTCAACCTCACCACGACCGTGATCTACAACGGGTACAAAGGCAAGCGGTACACCGGGGGAAGCGATGTCACCACGAACAAAAGCTACGACATCCACGGCGGTCTCGTATCTTCATCAGGAGACAGTGAATACAAATCCGGGAACGACGACTGGACAACCTACACGGTGAAATGGACCGCAGCGGATCTCCCCCTCCCCTCAGGGGCGACCGTGAAAGAAGTCCGGCTCTATGTCCCCTACACGTGGGACAACACGTACCAGGCACCGGATAAGGTTCACATTTCATTCAACGGCAACACACTTCCGTACCAGAGCTGGTACCACGACAAGAGCGGGTTTGGCAGCTGGCCGGATTACGTGTACGGCCTTATGACCTACGACGCCACACGTGCGTTCTCGGCAAATGCAGAGAACACCGTGACGCTCTCCCGGGATACCAACTGGGCAAAGATCTCGCCATACGGGTTTACCCTTGCCGTCGTGTACGAAGATGCATCGGCAACCCGTAAACAGATCTTCTTCAACGAAGAGTTCGATCTCCTCGGGGCCGATAACACCAATTATGCAACGACACCGGAGGAGGCAACAGCATACGTTCCCTTCACCAACCAGACAATTTCAACCGCTGACGTCACCCGGGCAGACCTCATAACCTTTGTCCCATCGGGAAACGGCCCGGAGGGCGATCTCCTCTTTAACGGCAACACGATCAACACGAGTACCTGGCAGTACCTGACCAACACCCAGGTCGCAGAGAACACCCGGGACGTGACGGCGTACCTTACCGCGACCGGCAACATCGCCGGTATCCGGTCCACCACGACATCGCACGCAACGATGGCAGCAGCCCAGGAATTCCTCATCATCCGGTATGGCCCGGTCGCAGCGTTCACGCAGAGCACAACTTCAGGCGATTCACCGCTCACCATCCGGTTCACCGACCAGTCGATAGGCTCCCCGACATCGTGGACCTGGGACTTTGGCGACGGCAGCACGTCCACCGATGAAAACCCGTCCCATACCTACACGGCAGCCGGGACATACACGGTTACTCTCACGGCAACGGATTCCACCGGGAGCGACACCGTGACAAAAACGGATCTTGTCACGGTCACTGCGCAGTCTGTCTTTGAGCAGATATTCGATATCCCCGGACTCCTGACCGGGACCGATGGGGATTCCCAGACCGTCACGATTGACCGTGCCAATGTAACGGTTACAGGAAATACCGTGAATGTCACCGGCACAACCGGCAGCGGATGGGACCACTTCGATATCGATCTGCTGACAACCCCGACCACCGGATCGTCAACCGTAAACGGAACCGTAGCAGGAGTAACCGCTGTGACCGAGCCGATGACCGTCCCGTTGAGTTCTGTCGGCACGCCAACCGTCCAGGCAGTCCTCGGCCTCGAAAGACTGCCCGGTTCATCGGCAACGATAACAACAACACTCACGCAGGACCCGGATGCAATATCCCTGAGTGCGTTCAGCCTCGCGGCCACAAACAACGGGGAAAAGGTTAACGATATCGCCTATACGGTCACGTTTGTAAAAACCGGACTGGACAATTCCTACAACGGCGGCGTAATAAAGAACGCCACGATTTACATGGCCGTCAGCCCGGGATGGCTGACAGCAAACGGATGGACCACCGCAAACATGACCATCATGCGGCACGCAGAGAACGGTACGACCTCGCTCCTCCAGACAGAATTCCGCGGGACGGACAGCAGCGGGAACTACCTCTTCTCGGGCTACTCACCGGATGGGCTGTCGGTCTTTGTCCTCGCCTCGCTCTCACCGGTGAACAATGATAACGGTGGCGGCGACACGGGCGGTGGTGGCGGGGGATCCTCCATTGGCGGCGGAGGTCTTGGGGTTACTGAAAAGGAAAGCCTGATCTACGACTTCCTCCTTTCACCACCGCAGAGTTATTCCTGGGTCGAGACAACAACGATCTCTGACAGCGGCACGGTGACGCTCACACCACTCTCGGCGGATATCCCGGGCATGGAAGAGCTCAAGGCGACCTGGCAGGCTGAGATCCCGCAAAAACCCGATGGAGGCGGGAAGATTACGACCGCAATCATCCGGAACCTCTCGGATTCCATGACCGACGCATACCGGCAGGCTCTGATCGAAAACGGGTATGGTCTTTGGAATATTTCGTACTCGATGCAGGTCTCAATGGATAATATCCCGGTAACGAAAAACGCCACTATCGAGATGACCGTACCGCAGGACTGGGTCTATGGCAACGGCGGTCTTGACCAGATCAGGATTCTCCGCATGGACGATTATGGATCCGTTCAGATCCTCGACACTGCGTTCTGCCGCTATGACCGGGACAGCAGGTACATCTCGTTCCAGGCATCCTCCCCGGACGGGTTGTGTACGTTCACGCTCGTTTCCGTGACCGGGTCCGGAACGGTTTCGCCGGTCAGTACAATGGCAGTTGCCGCAACCGCTGCGAGCACTCAGGCTCCATCTTCTGATGTGGTTTCGTCCCTGGTTTCCGGGATTGAATCCTCAGCAGCCGGGCCCTACGTCCTCTGGATCGTTGTCGCTGTTGTCATCCTTGCTGCATGCGCCATGCTGGTTTTCTTTATGAGAAAACGAAAGGAAAACGGCAAGTGAGGATTCCCACATAAAATTACGAATAATTTTTTGGTCATGAAAACGGACATGATGCCGAAGGCTACAAGCACACGGAAGGGTAATGCACACTCATTTCCCTATTAGATTTTTGAGTTTGCCAACGACATTCAATACGACTGAAAATTGAAGTTGCACAGCAAAATTTTCATCGATGTGGTGAGAAGTCTTTGACTTCATGCGAGTTTCTTTAGAAATGAACTGACCTTCACATCGTGGATGGCAAAACCCGGTTTTTTGTTTTTAATTTGTGACTATTCAGCCGGTTCGCCGGGCAGATAACGGAAAAGAAATGCGTTCCCAAGAATACGCCAGCACGGGTGGCGGGAACCGGCCGGTAATTTTTCTTAACGGTAGAGAGGTACCCCCGGGTCCGGCAGATATGTTCGGTACCGCCCGAATTCGGAAATAATTCCCACGGTATTCGAATACCTTCACGGAAAAGAATGATGTGATGTGTGCAAATCACTCACCAAATCCCCACGCCGCCCCGCCCCGTGACCGAATACTCAAATCCAAAATTTCTTGCGGCCCGTTCGGTTTTCTGGAAAAAATCTGCGCGTAAAACCGGATTCCGGCCGCAGAATATTGCGCGCCCACGCTCCAATCCAACCTCCGAAAAAATCCGGCCACAAATTGCGCCCATATTTTCCCGGGACCGGGTGCATATAACCGCAACCATCCTGCAATTATTTATACCGGCCTTTCTTTTTTTAGATTCAGAGGACACAATAAAATGCTCAAATTCTTCTGCAGCATGGTGGAACAGAAACTCCGCAGGATCGGGTTCGCGGCTAAGGCCGCCCTCCGGTTTGCCCGGATTTTTTCTGTCCTTTTTGCCTCCATCTGCGGACTGATGGGAGTATTTTTCTGTGCCCGACAGGAATTGTTTGAACCGATTGCCGGTGCCGGGAAATTGCATGCGGACGCCCGGTCCGGATCCTTTTTGTCCGCAGCAGCAGCTTTGCGACGGTAACTACCGGGCCCGTCACGTTATTGCCCAAATCCTGTACGGGACGGCATAACGCGATCCCTATTCCCCTGCAACGTCACAGACGGTATTTTTAATCAGCCGCCCGTTTTTTCCGTGACCCCGGGGGACAGGGGAAAAACCGGGATGCAAAAAAAATCCAGGAGAGATGCATCCCCTTTTCCCGGGGCCCGGCAGGTAAGCAGGGCAGCGAGGATAATCCCGGGTAAACACACGAGCGGAGCGGCTAAAAAAACGGCCCGGGGAACAGGAGGTCGAGCAACACAACAACACACGAAGGTGATTGGTATGGAACTTACATCAGGACAGGTCAGGGAAATAAATATCGCGGGCACCGGGTGCCCGACAGCAGGAAACGCAGAGGGGACAAACTCAGGCATCGCGCCGGTATCCTCCAAAGAACACAGCACGGGACCGGCACTGCGCCGCAACAAAATCGTTATCTGTCTCGGGGTGCTTGCCCCGGTGACCGGGGCGGCAGCAGCCCGGCCGGACCGGGGGGACGAGCCGAAAACCTCCGGTGAAGATACCGAGGCGGACGAGCCGGATGAAAAAGAGGCGGAATCCCCCGGGGATCTTATCTTCTCGCTCTTCGAACGCCAGGAGCGGATCGCGGACCGGATCAACCGTAAGATCGTACGGCTCGAACGAAGGCTTGACCGGATTGAAGACGAAGGGAGGAACTGACATGCCCCGGAGACCCGCAGAAGTCGTCGCGGATGTCCCGCTCTTTTTGGTCCCGCACGTGATCAGGAACCGGATTACGGCAAGCGGCAACCGGTTCGAACGGGCGGTGGTAAAGAAAGCCTTTATGCACGCGTACACCGTGAGTATCCACACCCGGCCGGTCAAGAGGGAGTACCGGAAGGGTAAGCCTGCTGCCAGCACGCGGGCAGAGGCATCCGAAAATGACTGAGGTGAACCGGCATGACCCGGAGACGGCACCCGGATCTTGGGAGGGCACTCCGTGGCATCTCTTTCCGATCCGCAGCGTATGGCATTTCCCGGGTCAATCCCTGAAGAGTCCCCGGTCGGGAATGCGATCCGGCACCCTGGGTGCTCAAGTAATCCGGGCCCGATATGGGCCCCGGGTCTCCCCCGGTTCCTCCCGTGACGCAGTGATCGTCCCAAAACAGGCACGAATTCCCGGGAAAACCGCGAGTTTCCCGTCAGAAGAAAAAACCGCTGATAGCACCGTTCAGATGCTGTTTTTCCCCCGGCTCGATCCGGGTTATGAGGATCAGCCGGAATGCGGGTATAGCGGTCCGGGAATTATCCGGGAAGATAATGAGGTACCGACGGTATCCCGGAGTCTTGAGGGCACACACCCGGACCCCACCGGCACAGGGCTATGTGCAGGCTTCCGACGCTATTTCCGGGATTCTTTCTCGCGCTTTGTTTCTTCACGGAGAATCATTGCGATCTCTTTTTTAAAAATCCGGGATCCGTCCGGTCACAATCCCCCACAGGATCCCGTAAGCGATCCGGAAATACCCGTGGGCAATCACATCCCGGAACCAGGGCAACCTGCCTCCATTCAACCGCCGGGTGGCCGGGATCTTCTCTAAAAAAGCGCCGGTCTCCCTGAGTGTCCGCATCGACATATCCCGGCCGGTTCGTATTCCAGCCAGGAAAAAAATTTGGTCCCCGAAAGGTTGTCGGAATTGCGTGGATCACCAACAAGGAACATTTTTGTTCCTTGAGATCCCGCACGAAATTTTACCCGGTTTTTCTATCAGGCCCCGATTTTTCTCTATTTTCTCCAAAAATCCCGCTCCATAATCAAAGCACATCCCCCCATACGCTCTACAATAGTATGTCAAAGGGGGCCCCCGAAGACAGAAAAGAAATCCGAAAAAAGTTGGGAGCAAAAAAAGCCACGAGCTCCTGCCGGAATCATCAGGGCATATTCCCGCAAAAACCGGGAAAAAACCGCACGGTAACCATCACCGGCCGCACACCAAAAAACGATCCGGAGGATCGTCTCCTCGCGGCCCGGAGAAAAATACCCGTGCGAAACATTCCCGGCGTTTCGGAATAAACGCCCGGAGACATTCCGAACCATCCACAAAAAAGGAGGAATGAATATGGCAGACTTTATCGAAAACACAACCGTAAAGAGTGCAATCCGCACCCTCGCATCGCCCATCGAAGACGTCACGGTCTTTGAATCAATCGTCCAGTCGGTCCTCTCCACAAACCCGTTCGGGTGCGTGAGCTATATGACCGCCGGGGAAACCCATGACCCGGTTGAAAAATCAAAAGAAGCATACGTCGCAAAGATCGTGTACCAGGACAGCAACGCGAAAAACGTGGGATACGCATCCGACAAGTACGGCACGATTGCCGGGTTCAGTGCCGGGATCGCGGCAGTCCTTGCAAACACCGCACAGGCAACCGCCCATGCCGGCACCCCGGTCCGGGACACGGAGAACGAAACATACTCCACGACGCTCAAGTGCCACGACCCGAACGGCGAGCTGTACTACGTCACCCTCAGCCGGGCACAGGTCAGCCTCACCTCGTACTCGTCCGATGAGATCCGGACCAAAGTCGAGACCTGGGCAGACAGCGTCCCGGAACTCGTGTGAGGGGATGAACATGGACACCTCCATCATCATCACCGGTGCTTTCCTTGGCACCGGCCTATTGGCCTACGTGATCATCCCGGGCCTGCTTGTCATGTGGGACCGGGTCCTCGACCACATGGAAACCGGGGAACGGCCGAAACAGTAAAAAATAATTATCTGCGGGGAGTTTTCCCCGCAATTTTCTTTTTTGGTTCCTGAGGGAACCCATCATGATTCGGAAAATCTGAATAACCCGGCATACTCCGCTGAACCGGTTACTGCCCACAATACGTTCCGATAATAACAAACACAAAAGCCCGAACACCGGCCAGCCGGTCCCGACCCCGCGGTCGTACTCTTTGCCCATCTCCCGGAATATCTGTCCGCACCGGTGGAGACAGAAAAAAAAGGCACATGAGCATCGCAGATGACAGGCCCCCCGCTTAAAACCATCACTCCGGCGCATTTGTCCGGGAACCGAGCAAAAAGCCCCGGTTACAAAAAAAACGGTCAAAGAAACGCAAGCCAATCACTATTGTAGCCGCAAGGACATGGGGAAATACCACGTTGATATCGTAATTTCCTGAGATCTGACGGGTACAGTATGTTTGACGGCACGATCTTTTCCGATAACCACAACAATCTGCGGTTTCTGTTTCGGTGTCTAATGGTAAACCCGGGATCCGTGGCAAAGCACCCGGGCCGGGCACTCCGGCCCCCTCACCCCCTTCCGGGACATAAACACTCCTCTTTTATCACCCGGCAGGATCAAAATGAGATTTGCAAAAATTATGAAACCTGCCGTAAATGCAAGGAAGCCGGTCCGGACTGCCATGAATTCCCCGGAAAAACCGGTCCCGGTTATTCACGGCTCCATTAACCCGGACGGCACGTTCTTCTTCTGGGGTGAAGGCCCGCATGTCCCGGCCAAAAAAAAGCGCGGGCGAAAACCAGTACAAAGAAAACCTTCCCCTCACCCGTATGCACTCCCGCAAACAGCCCTGAAATCCCTGTTAAGAAAATTCCTGCCAGGTAAAGAACAGGGAGCTGACGAATCAGCCTGTCTCATGCTGCCAACCGGGGACGAAGGCCCGGAACCCTCACCCGGATTGTCCCGGGACGGGAAACGTTCGACTCAACAAAAGTCCGTCCTTGCACCCTGGACCGTGCCGGTCATCGCTTTTCCCATCGGACCGGTCCTCCCGTTTTTATTATCCGAAGGTGAGGACACCGGGGCAGTTCGTTACGGGAGATCCATTGCGGCATGGTCGGTTGCCGCACTCTTTGCCTGCGAGCTTGTTGCGGGCGGCTCGTTTGTTCCGGGATTCAAGCCCATAAAAAAAGGTATTGTACAAGGTGTGTGGCGCCCACTCTTAAAAGACGAGGATAAAAAACGCCTGACCGAACTTGCCGCTGCAATGCCACCGGTCATACGGGCTCATATCAAACCGGGCACTCCCGAGGATTCACCGCTGCGGCTTGCCGGCCTGTTTGTTGACGCAGCGGTGCCGACACTCATCAGCTTGGCAACCCCGCGCCCATCTCCCGCTGCTCCTTCACGACATCAGGAGCCCTCCCCCTCCGCAGAAGAGCTTTTTTACCGCGATCTCATTTATGGTGAAAAAAACAATCTGGATGAGGATTTGTCGGTCGTAAAGGAGTTAACGGCCTGGCTTTCCGGACCCGCACCTGCACGGGACTGGGAACACTACACCACCTGTTTTACTGTGCAGGAACCCGAACCAGATGAATCTGCATGGACCGTGAACTTTTTTCTCCAGTCAAAAGACGACCCCACCCTCCTTGTCCCGGCCGGGGAAGTCTGGAACGGGCGCTCCCGATCGCTCGCCCGGTTGACGGGAAACAAAACCGGGCACCCCCAGGAGCGGATGCTCTACGATCTCGGGGCAGCGGCAAAAGTCTACCCGCCCATTCGGGATGCCTTAAAGACTGCACGTCCCGAAGGGATCAGGGTGCCCCCCGACAACCTGTTCAGGTTTCTCTCGGAGACTGCCCCGCTCCTCCAGGAACTTGGCTGCACGGTCCTCCTGCCATCCTGGTGGAAACATGGCCGGCAGCACCCCTCCATCAGGATAAAATTAAATGACGAAACGCACAAGAAAGGCAGCAGCCGGGGATCCTTCTCCCTTGGCACCATTCTTTCCTTTGACTGGAAGGTTGCTATCGGTGAAGAAGAACTCTCAAGAGAAGAATTCGAACGGCTTGCAGAGCGAAAAGTCCCGCTCATGAAGGTGCGGGGCAGGTGGGTAATTTTCGATCCGGAGGAAGTCCGGCGCGTCATTAACGCGTTTACGAAAGAATACCCGGACGGGGAGATCCCCCTTTCGGATGCTCTTGCCCTTTCACTTGGGGACCCCGGGAGCGAAGGACTGCCCGTCTCCGGCATCGCCTCGGAAGGACTGCTGGAGGATCTGCTCAACCGACTCGTATCCGTAAAAGGCCCAAAGGCAGTCCCGCTCCCGAAGACCTTCACCGGAACCTTACGACCGTACCAGGAGCAGGGCGTCGCGTGGCTCTCGATGCTTACGGAGTCCGGCATGGGTGCCTGCCTTGCTGACGACATGGGACTGGGAAAGACCGTGCAGGTGATCGCCCACCTGACCCGACAGGCAAAAGCCGGGCGCGGGAAGAAGAAAACGCTCCTTGTCTGCCCGATGTCGATCATCGGCAACTGGACCCGCGAACTCATGCGTTTTGCCCCTTCCCTCAGAGTCTATGTCCATCACGGAATGAACCGCTGTTCCGGCGACAGGTTCGATCGGGCATTCCATGACTGCGACCTTGCGATCACGTCGTACCAGACCGTACAGCGCGATGAGGAGATGCTCGTATCCGCCCCGTGGGACTGTGTTATCCTTGACGAGGCACAGAATATCAAGAACCACACGACCAAGCAGTCGCGGGCGGTCCGGAAACTCCCGGCAACAAGCAGGATAGTCCTTACCGGTACACCGGTAGAGAACCGGCTCTCTGAACTCTGGTCGATTATGGAGTTTTTAAATCCCGGATACCTGGGAACTGCAACCTCGTTCCAGAAAAAGTTCTCGATCCCCATCGAACGGTATCACGATACCGGGCGGGCGCAAACGTTAAAACAGATCGTCCGCCCGTTCCTGTTACGCAGGGAAAAGACAGACCGGACAATCATTTCGGATCTGCCGGAAAAGATTGTCTCAAAGGAGTTCTGTCCGCTCACAAAGGAGCAGGCCTCGCTCTATGAAGCGGCCGTGACTGAAATGTTAAACCGGCTCGACTCGCTTGAAGGAATGAAACGGAAAAGTGCAGTCCTTGTCACCCTTATGCGGTTAAAACAGATCTGCGATCACCCGGCGCTCTTTTTAAATGACGGAAGCGATCTTGCACTCCGGTCCGGGAAACTTGACCGGCTCTCCGAAGTGCTCGCTGAAGTGCTGTCAAACAACGAACGGGCGCTCATATTTACCCAGTACGCAACCTTTGGCGAGATGCTCAAACCCTGGCTTGAGAGGACGTTCTCAACGGAAGTCCTGTTCCTGCACGGGGGAACAAAGCGGGAAGACCGGGACGGGATGGTAGAACGGTTCTCTTTAAAGAAAGGGCCGAAGATCTTTCTCCTGTCGCTAAAAGCCGGGGGTACCGGGCTGAACCTGACTGCGGCAAACCATGTTTTCCATATCGATCGCTGGTGGAACCCTGCCGTCGAAGACCAGGCAACGGACCGGGCATTTCGGATCGGGCAGTCCAAAAACGTTGTGGTGCACCTGATGATCTCGGCAGGGACACTTGAAGAGAAGATTGATGCAGTCCTTGAGGATAAACGGGCGCTCGCGGGAAGTGTTATCGGCGCAGGTGAAGACGGGATAACGAACCTTTCGACAAAAGAGCTCCGCGAGCTTCTCGCGTTACGAAAAAAGGCGCTGGAGGTGAGGTGAGATGGCATTCTGGGGAGAATGGTACGAGCCGGCACAACCGATTGCGGTAAAGAACGGGATCGCGGCCCGGAGCAAAAAAGGGAAGATCGGGGAAACCTGGTGGTCGCAGCGGTTTATTGCGGCACTTGAGCAGACCGGGATCGGGTCACGGCTTGACCGGGGACGGAAGTACGCCCGGAGAGGCCAGGTGATCGATATTGCCATCCGGGATGCAACGGTCCATGCCCGGGTGCAGGGGACGATGCCGAGACCGTATACGGTCACCATCTCGTTTTCCCGGTTCAGCGACGCACAATGGGAGCAGATTTTCGATGCGCTGTCATCGCAGGCACTTTTTTCCGCGATGCTTCTCGGCGGTGAGATCCCGCAGGAGATAGAGACAGTCTTTGCCGGATGCCGCCTCTCTCTTCTCCCTGCGTCTGCAAGGGACGTCAGGACCGACTGTAGTTGTCCCGACTCTGCCAATCCCTGCAAGCATATTGCTGCCGTGTATTATATTCTCGCAGAGCAGTTTGACCGGGACCCGTTCCTTATCTTCTCGCTCCGGGGGCGGGACCGCGATGCAGTTCTTGAGAATCTCCGTAAACGGCGGAGCAGCAGTACGCCTGCGTGCGATGCGGCAGAAGATGCCGGGCCACAGGAGATCACCGGGTCGGAGCCGGACGGCTGTGCTGTGCCGCCACTTTCCGATTGCACGGCATCCTTCTGGGAAGCCGCAGACAGCCTCGATACGTTCCCGCTCCACCTGTCCCAGAAGCCCGTGCTCGAAGCCGCGGCGCTCAAACGGCTCGGGCCGTCCCTGTTTAAGGTCAAAAATAAAGATCTTGCAACGCTTCTTGTGCCGGTGTACCCGAAAGCCCGTGATTATGTTCTGGGGGAACTCATGCGGCCGGAACAGAAACACGGCGACAGGGGTCACAAAAAGTAGTTTCTCCTTTTTTTCGGCACTATACAGCGACGGGCGCTCACCATAATTTCCGTAACGGTCAGCCGGATGCCTTGACACGGAGTTATCAGATGCCGTTCCCATAACGTGCATCGTTTCAATCCGCAACAGGGAGCGTACACCTGGTGCCCGCGAGGTGTGCGATAAGACCCGGGGTCCTGCCAGACCGGGAAATTATGACAAAGCAATTCCCGGGTTGTCATAGACGGCGTCCTCCCCTCCAATAAAATGAGAAGGCACTTGACCGGATCAGGGTTGATGCACTCAAGGGAGTCCCCTGGGGTAAAACCGTTCCTTGACCGGAATACCCGGCTGATCTTCAGGGGAGGTGTCCCCCTCTCATGAAACCCGGTTATGACCGGGAACGGATTTCCACGATCATTTCCCATCTCCAGGAATACAGCTTTTTGCTCCCGCCTTAGCGGAGTTGCCAGATATGAAGAAACAGCATTTAGAGTACCCCGTGAAAATCGTGGGCAGGGCACCGGGAGTTCTCCGTCGAAGATGCAGGAAAAGAAGTATTCATGAGGAGACAAATGGACCGCCCGGAGTCGCCAAAACAGGCGAATTCCGGTACATATTCCGGGAGATACTTCGAAATTGCGGGCCGATTGCCATATTTCCGGGCTAACCGGGCCCTGTTTAAACGCTAACGGTTGCTTTTGGAAAAGCGATCACGGACCGGCGCGGACTCATAGAGGGAGAATCAAAAAAACCGGGGTTTTTAGGAGGTACCTCTTCAAGGGGAATGCGGGATCGATTCAGGCAAGACAAGGCCGGTCCATCCCGCACCACACCAGCATGCAATTTAGACATCGGCGGTGATCGAAACGGATCCATTGGAGTCAGAACTGCTGCCCGATGCAACGAGATTTCCATTATTGTAAATCTGGACGGACAGGTCCTGAGCTGAACTGTCTTCTTTTTGGAACGATGCCGATACAGCCCCTTGGGCATTTTCAATCTGGAATATTTTCTCGCCGGAGTACGATGCCGTCCTCATATCCCCGTCAAGTCCGTAGGTTCCCGACCAGGAACCCGCAGAAACCACCCGGACATAGACTCCGCATTTGCAGGACACAATAAAGTTGAGATCCTGGCTCAGCGGATCGGAATTGCTCTGGGCCTCTGTACCGGAGGAAATCGCAATGGTCGTAATGGTCGGAAGCCCGGTTGCACCTGCCGATATCCCGGAGGGGGAAGAGAGCGGCAGCGTTGTCACAGGGACAGTCACCGCATTTTTCTGGAGGGGCGCCGGTGATGCGGTACTGACACCCGTACTGTTCCCGCCCACAACCGGGAAGTACTGGTACAGTCCGCCAACTGCAACAATCACGACAACTGCACAGAGCAGGACTAAAACAGCGGCAATTTTCCGGTAACCGGTAAAACTATGGGAGACCGCAGTGGTTCTTTTGCAGGAACCGGCACTTCCTGCGGGACATTTACCAGAGAATTCTCTGAATTCACCGGCATGTCCGTAGAAGTCAGGGCCGGCAGGGACCGGCATCCTCCCGGGGGGATCGATAAACCGGATTGCCGGTGATTTTACCGGCCCGGTCCGGGATGCAGCTGAAATTTTTTCTGCGGGCCGTGCGGCCATCACCCCGGATCGGGTTTGCGTACCGGTACCGGAGACGGTTACCGGGGTTCCACAATAACTGCAGAACCGCGAGCGGGCAAACAGTGTCTTCCCGCACTGCCGGCAGACCGGGTCATCTTCATGCGATCCCGCAGGTTCCGGCAATTTCCCGGAACCTTTATCCGGCTCATCCACTTTCGTAATGACCGGCAGATCACGGGATTTTTTTGGAACGCACGAAGGATCCTGCACCAGGATTTCCGGTTTTTTTATCCGGCAGGACCGGTCCCCCGGCCCGGAGCCGGGAAAATCCCGGGGCGGGTGGTTGTCAGGGTTTTCCCGTGTTTTGGCGTCTCCAGGGGAGGACACGCTTTGCCGGGTGGCGGAGTGGTGGTGAATGCCATCATGAAAGGTCAGTTTCCGGTCATCGTAGGCAATGGCCTTTTCCGAAGTCCGACTGATGGCGTGACGGCTGCATTCTTCGGGCGCCGGCGCCTGATCCGGACCCGGGTGTTCTGAAATGATCCGGGCCCACTGGTCCCGCTCATGGATCCGTGTACTGCCAGCCCGCCCGGAAAATGTCAAAACGATCTTTCGCATATTCCCGGCACGATCCCGCGTTTCAATCGTAAGGACCGGTTCGCCAAATTCACTGGTTGCCGCATGCACCCGGACAACCGATTCCCGGAAAAGGACAGAATCCGGTTGTGCTTTCTTACCGGCAGAACGGATAATGATCCGGCTTGTAGTGAGGAATGCAGCATACGGGGCGGACTTTATGTAAACATCAGATGACCGGACCAGCCACTCTTCCCCCGGGTTTAATGCTGGAAGATCCATAATATGAAGATATTTTATATTATTAACACCACATACGATAAACTTTCATATTTGTATTTTGGTCCCGACAGAATTGGCCGTGATAACGACGGGATTCCCGAACCGACGGATAGAAAAAAGTGCAGGTTCTGCCGCACTCAGTCATCTTCCTGATTAATGACGTGCAAAAAAAATTTCGCCGGGTTAAACCGCCGGCATAATAAGCGACCGTTCGCCCGCTGCCTCGAACTCGCGGATCGCACCTTTCGCAAATTCTTTTCGCGGCTGGGAGAAATCAAACTTGAGCGACGGATCCGCAAAGGTGATCTTGACCCGGGCATCAAAGCAGAACGGATCTGACCGTCCCATGTGGGCGCTTGCGACAATGCCTGCATATTCTCCCTGGTGGCCCACGTTCATCGCATAGTTCGGATAGTTCGGACCACGCAGTTCTCCCATCGCGCCGCGGTCCGGTTCCATGGAAAGCGAGTTTGCCGAACCACACTGGTCCTGGAGATCGTAGCCGAAGAATCCAAGCCGCGACCATGCATCCTTGTGGATGATCATCGAGAGATACCACGCATTGAGCCCGGCATTGGAATTTCCGGTTCCGATCGCTGCGGTAAGCCCGCTTGCCGCTGCCATGACCGCTGCACGCTGCGAGCCGCCGAAATGGTCCTCCATTAACGTCGGGAATTTCTCGTACTGCTCCATGCTGTAGAGCGTGACCTCGGTCGCCAGATCGTTGACGATCTCCTGGGTGGGCTTGATTACCTTGTCCGGGCCCGGTTCGCGGTAATTGTAGCCGTACTTGTCCTTGAGATAGTCCATGCCATAGAACGTGAAATCATCGAGGATGTTATCGGTATACGCGGCCGTTGCATACTGCGTGAAACCGACACCGCCGGACATGTACGACCCGAGCCATATCTGGTCGAAGAGTACTGCCCCTGCGGCAACGACCTCAAGCGAGGATTTTGCCGGGTCATCCGGGTATCTCCGGTCTGCCTGGATCATATCGGAGAACATCCCGAACTTGATCCCGCCCGGCTCATTGGGGCCACGGGCACGCCGGGCCGGAAGAAGGGTTCCCATCTGAATGACACCGGCATGCTTTGCGGCAAACGAAAGATCGGCGACCGCTGCCTCCCCGGCACAGGTCCGGTAGGCCGCAATAAACGACATCCCGATCTGCATCGCAGACCACCGGCTCGTTGTCGCACCATCGCAGGTCCGTACAACAATTGTCGGGATGTGGATTGCCTGGTACATCGATTTTCCGATCTCGGCCTTGAGCGCCTCTGCCTGCTTTTTCGGGAAAAGTTTCTCGATATCGAGCAGGTACTGCTTGTCGATATCATCCGCCACCTCATCGTTCCCGGTAAAGATCTTGACAAAACAGTCATCGACAAGTGCCGGGTGGGTCTCGACCATGTGTTCCTGCACGACCGCACCGCCGGGCATTGCATGGTTGAGGATGTGGAGGTACTCGTTTATTGTCTGCGGCGTCACTTCTTTACCCAGGCGCTTCTGGAGCGTGTTGTGGGCGATGTCCATGCTCACGATGATCGTGCGCTTGATCTCATCGGACATCTGCTGCATCGCGGAATTGTTGACGAAATGCAGGTCATCGCCTTCGACAAAGGTTCCGGTTCCCGAAACCTCGTAGGTCATCAGCTGGCGCTGGCCCATGGGGATGCCATTCAAGTGACAGTGCTCGGGATCGTACATCGATATCCCGCGTTTTGCCACGATCTTATCGGATTCGGCCATGAATTCGCGCTTGCGCGGCGACTGGCGGACACCGTTGAAACGGTAGAACTCGGTCTTTTTGGCCTCGACATCCTGGTTACTGAATTTTTCTTTTAATGCACGGAGGAATTGTTTCTGGGCGTGTTCGATCTTTGTCATGGCTTTACCTCCCGGGACATGAATCCGTACTGTGTCCGAAGCGTATGGATCCGCTGCAGGTATTCGATATACTCAGGGTCGTCGCGCAGCGGTGTCCCGACAAGCGAATGGAAGATCGTTGAGTGAGCTTTCAGCCAGTCGTTATCAAGAGGCTTGCCCACTTCGACCGGCTTATCGAGCGGAAGGCCGATCTGGTCTTTTACGTACTTCACGACACCGTCTTTATCGAGGATGCAGCGCTGGAGGGCGTCAAACATCATCCCGTTCTCGCAGAGACGCAGAGAGTGTCCGTGGACGGTTGCGCCCCGGAGGCCGACAAGCGCCGGGTCAAACATCTCGGTCTCAAGGAGTGTCCGGCAGTACTGCTCGAGGTCGCGTTCCCGGCACTCGACAATCTGGCGGCCCGAGAGTGTCCCCGGGTCGATAGCCCTGAACCGGTACATCTCGGCATACGTCCGCTGGTAGGGCTGGCAGGGTGCGTTGAACATCGAGTCCGCGAACTGGACGTATCTTACCCGGTCGCCGTTCTTTGCTCCTTCCGTTGGTTTTACCAGTTTTCTCATGGGGCAGTCAGGTTCCTGCTGCTCGGCAAGCGGCGGGTGGACGCTCCTGAACCGTTCCCCGACAGCACGGTGGCCGAGGAGGAGGACGATATCGTTTTCTGTAAGGTGACGAAGAGTCGTGAGTTTATGGTTCGGGTCCATCTGCCTGCGCCGGTTTTCTGCGACAACCGATGTGCCCGGGCCGTATTGTGGCGTGTATTTCATTTAGATCTCCCATCCGCAGACCTGATCCCTGGAGAACCGGATGACCGAGGGCTGCTCTTTTCGTTTCGGATCGACAAGGCCTACCATGGATTTGTCTGCACCCGGGCCGTACTTCGCATAATCGACAAGACTGGGTTCGCTTTTCATGAACCGTCCTTCCTGTACGGTGCATGAGAATTTCACGAAGAACTCATCGCAGATGGCGCGGATCTTTTGGGTGACCTCGCGGTCTTCAAGTTCAATGGTTATAGTGCCGACCTGCACATGGAGATCGACGTCGCTGTCTGCGACCCGGATGGACTTTCTCATGGAATGGGGGTTCTTTGCACCCCGGGCCGGGCCATAGGGTACGACAACCGGCAGGTTCTGGCCGTTTAAGAGAATCCTCCGGATCCCGGGCACAGCGACGACCTGATCGAGCAGGCTTTTTGTCGTGTCCGGGTTGAGCATCCGCATCGGGACAATCCTGCACTGGGGGTAACCTTCTGTCATCTGCATGGTTCACACCGCCTGGGCAATCTCGTTTAACGGGTGGGAGAATACATCCATCTTGCCGTAGGTCTCGCCCATGATCTTCGATGTCGATTCCGGTGAGAACATCTGGGTGCCCGCATCGAGGCACGCCCCGGCGACCGCACAGGGTATTGCAACACCGTACGCGTGCCGGGTCACGACATGGTTGCCGTTAAAAATTCCGGGTCCGCCGCCGCCGTAAATGGAATGGCTGAAGAACGAGAACCCGACTGCTGAACCCATCAGGCGGCCAAAGTCCGATCCCGGCAGGCCGGTTTCGTGTTCCACGAGATCGTTAAAGTACAGCAGCGTCGACGAGACTGCCTGGACAAACCGGCCGGCGCCGCAGTTGACAATTGTTGCCGCAAGCGTCCCTGCCGATACGTACGCATTCCAGAGCTGGGGGTCTTTGGTGTCGTAGAACTGGAAGTACCCGCCTTTTTTGCCGGGTGTTATTACCCGGTCCTCGATTGCCCGGTCGACAAGCGACTGGACAACCGTCCCGACTGTCCCGGTCTCGCCGTTTTCCTTTACGAGATCGTAGACCATGTTGTTCGCGTTGAGCCCCTGGTATGCATAGCAGAGGAGCTGGTTGCGCTCGAACTGGCCGATTGCGCCGCCCATCTCGAAGATCCCGGCGGTTTCAAGGGTCGCTGCAAGAGCCGCACCCTGCAGGGCGTTCCGGTTGGTCATCATCGTGAAATGGTTCACGCTGATGTTACGCAGGGCATACCCGATTCCTTCGTTGTTCTGTGGGATCGTAAGAATAGATGTCACGAGCGCCCCTTCAAGATCCTGGGTCTGCGGGTAACTGCCCCATGCGGCGGCTTTTACGGTCGATGCATTGAACGCATCGATGTCAAATGTATCGACAATCGCATAGGTCGTCGCAGCCGCAACCGAGGTTATCGCGGCATCGTAGGTCGATGCACCGCTTAAGCGGAGCTTGGGGACACGGACAAGGAGCAGTTTGCCATTGTTGAACTGCGTAATCTCGGTGTCATCGCCTTCCTCGACCCGGACCATCCCTTGGATCTTCTCGATGATCTCGTCTTTGTGTTCAAGGATGGGGAGATCGAGTTCCCTGCCCGGTATGCGGCCTTTACCCAGTTTCCCGGCTTTTAAGGCATCCTGGATCCCGCCAAGATTCACGTTAATAGTCCGTTTGGTCAGATCGATGATCGTGCGTGACGCCGGATTCAGAAGAGGACTTATCCGGTGGAGCGGGACACTGCTCCTGAGGAGCTTCCCGTTGTCTGAATAGAGATCGATAGTCTCGGTGTAGTGCGCCATTCTCATCCTCGCTTGCTCTTTTGTCATCCCTGTTTTTTGGCAGGAATGGGGGAATGCATGCGTGTTTTTTCTTTTTTTGTGAGGAAAAAGAACAAAAACCCAAATACTACAATTAAGAAAATTTTTCAGATTTCGTAAGACACTATCTGACTTACAGTATTAATACTATCAACTTTATAGTAAGAAAGTGACTATGGACGAGGATAGCGACCATATCTGTCTCTGTTGTCTGCGGGGAATCATGCCCACGATCTCCAAGAAATGGGCGATCTGCATCATCCTTTCCCTTGGCAGAAATGAAAAGATGCGTTTTTGTGAAATCATGGGGAACTGCGAAACGATCAGCCCCAAGACACTATCCGATATCCTTAAGGACCTTTCAAAAGCCGGCCTGATCCTGCGGGAATCGTATCACGAGATCCCCCCCCGGGTTGAATACTCCTTAACCGATGAGGGAAAAGAACTCCGCAAGGCGCTTATCCCCCTCCTCCACTGGGCAAGAAAACACAACCGGGTGATCCAGGCATATGGCAGGGTTGCCGATTTCCAGGCACCGGATCCATAATGAACACAAACCCTGTGGCAGGCGGGATATCCAAACGGTCTGACAGATCCCAAAGCGTAATTTTTAACGGTTCCACCAAAATACCGGCAGGACATCAGGTACACAGGTTTTGGTTTCCGTAAATCTGTGTATTTTGTATTACAATAATTAATATATTACATATTTTTTCTTAAAAAATGCAAAAATTTATCATAGCCGGGCTCCTTACGGATCTGAGGATGACCCACAATTCTGGATATCTCCTCATTTTTCGACAAGAATTTCGTCTCGGGCTGCACCGTTGTCCAGCCATAACCGGGATCGTTGGGGAATGATCCCGGAGACAACACTTCAGGTGATAGTATGAAATCGACACTGTATGATGGCAGCCGGAAAATTGCTGTGGATACCAAGACCGATGACTGCCTCTATTCTGCACCGAGGCCGGTTTCACCGGCATCAGCCGTACAACGGACCGGAAAAGACCTGTACATCCACACCGGCCCGGAGAAAACCCGGTTAACGTATTACCTCTATCTCTGGTCAACAAGCCGGGCCGTCAAAGACAAGATCCTTCCGGTCTCTGCTACGACAGCAGAACGGTTCCTCCGGACAAAAGGGCTGACCTGCGATCTTTTCCCAAAAGATGACGCGGTCGCCAAGCTCTATGCCTGGGGCTATGGGATTGTAGAAGAATTCTGATTTTTTTTTTTAACGCGGGTTTAACCGGGAATCGTTGCCCCCGGCTGCCGGGCGATTGCGGACCGGGGCAAAATGACACCCGGAGGGTCCACCGGTTCATTCGGTAAAACGGGGAGTTTTCCGGATACCGGGCTTTTAGTTTTTCAGGGAATCACCGATCTTTTTTTTTACTTTTGCAGTACTCCGGGCGGGGGGATAAAACCGGATTTTGCCACAAGGGAAATACCGGAAATACAATATTGTCACACCATGTGTTACATTTTTTAAAAAAGTTAAAAAGCAATCAGCACAGATATACGAACTACAGGTAGAACCATGACTCCCGAAGAGGAACTATCCCGAATTGGAATTTCCCTCCCCAAAAACCTTCTCGAACGGTTTGACCAAATCCTGGAATATCGCGGGTACTCCTCCCGGTCAGAGGGAATTCGCGACGCAATACGGACCTATATCACATACTTCCAGTGGATGGCAGATGTGAAAGGTGAACGAAAAGGGGTCATCAGCATTGTATTCAATTTCGAACAGCGGGGACTTTTAGAAACAATTACCGATATCCAGCATGACTACCGCCGGATTATCACAGCGTCCCTTCATTCTTCCGTGACAGACACAAGAGGCCTTGAGATCATTCTTGTCCATGGAGAAGGTGCCGAGATCAAGGAATTTGCAGAAAAACTGATGTCAAATAAAGGCGTGGAATCGGTCAAACTTACCACCATCCGTCTCGATCTCTGACAGCCATATACAATCTTTTTTAGCATTTGCATATTTGAGAAAACAGTTCCCCACGAAATTACGACGAGATTACGGGAACGTTAAAGGATCCTCAAGGAAAATAACTCCGCCAAAAGGGTAATTCGATTCTGCCATCACCGGGTTTACTCAAGGAGTTCTGCCGGGACAGGGGATTCTCGTTCCTGACTTTGCCACGATAGAGTACACAAACAGTTCTTCCTTTGTGCAGAACATGAATGCAGGTGCCGGCGTCTTACCCGCCGGATTATCCTGTCATAATTTCACCATGAAGAAAACGATAAAAATCCCCATCCCGGCGAACTTCGCACGGTCCGGGCTGATCGGATGGGCCAGCCCGGATCTGTTTGAGGAAGGATTCTGAAGGTTTATTTTTTTGATTTTGCTGCTGCTCCTTTTACCGATGTGCTCTTTTTTGGTTCAGCCTTGATGGGGGCTGTCTTTCCTGCTGCCTGCTTTTTGGTACCAGCCATGTAGGTTTCCAACTCCTCACGGTAACGGATGGATTCTTTGTCGGTATCCTGTGTGGGATGATCCTTTTTTTTACGGCCGCATGAAATGATGATACCTTTTAGAGAGGGGACTCTTCAAGGCAGACCGTATCCGGAAGCATCACCCCGGTTATCTTTTGGCAGGGAGGGTATTAAAATTTTTTTATTTTGTATGATTTGATGTTATATGCCAGGAAAGGACTCTTGTAAAAAAAGATTGTTGCTGCGTTGACATCAAAGGAGACATGCAAAAAAACGGAGTTATAATGAGGCGAAAATTACACGGTTTTCTTGCGCATCACCATAATGAGATACGGCCCATTAGTATAAAAGTTTTGTATTTTCGTATGAAAAGGTAAAATTTGCAGGGTAACGCTTATTTCGCCTGGCGTATTCGTGAACTCCCTCTGAATTCTCACGAAAAAAACCGCAAGGGGCAGCCGGCATCGTCAATCTTTCGGGATTCCATGTTTACGGTGTTTCCGTATCTACAAGGCCGAGATGCCAGAGCCAGCGGCGTATAATATAATGGAAAACCGGGAGCTTTGTCACAAGGCCCATCAGTTTCCCGTTGATCGTCATCACATCAAATTCTTCCCGGCCATCGATGATCAGGGAAATCACACCGCGATACAGGACACCGTCAATATTGAATTTCCCGATAACCGAGGAAAACTCCTCGTCAGCTTTCCTGAATACAAGGCCGCGGAACGGAAAACTCCCGGGATCGTCAACGATAATATACAGTTTCGTACGCTTTCCTGCCCGGCGCAGTTCGGGCACAAAGGGTCGGAAAAATTCCGGGCTGCTTGTATATACGATAATCTCCCGGTCTGCCGATTTAACCAGCGCCCGGATCCGGTTTATAATCGAAGTCTTGTTTTGGATCACCCACACCGGGTACGTCGGCGGCGCTTCAACATGGAGATCCTTTAAGGTGTCCATGAGCTCCTGCAGGTTCTTGGTATATTCCTGCCCGAGGTTCCGGATCACATCGGTGGGATCGACCGCCCGGAAATACACCGGCGATCCCCCTTGGATCTCAACATACCCCTTGGAAGCAAGCGTCCGCAGCACGTCATAGACCCGCCCCTGCGGGATTTTTCCGGATGTCAGGATTTCCCGGGCGGTTGCCTCGTGGAGGCCGACAAGGGCAAGGTATGCCCGTGCCTCGTATTCGGTGAGCCCGGTCTTTCGTAAACGGCGTATCCGTTCCTCATCAATATGATTCTCTATAGCAACCACTCCCAGTTGTAGCTAGTTTATGAGAAGGCATGGGGGAATTTAATTATTTATGATCTTGATTGACAGGACTCTTTGTTGTTATTGCGGGACCTGTGTTGCAGTCTGCCCGTCCGGGGTACTTGAACTCCTTGATGCATGCCTTACCGAACATGACGGCTGCACTGCATGCAGTACCTGTGCAGGCTGTTGTCCGGTCGGGGCGCTGGAGGTCAGGCCATGAAAAGCCGGTACGATGTGCTCGTGGCGGGAGGCGGCCCGGGAGGTGCGGTTGCCGCACAGACCGCAGCAGAAGCAGGACTTTCCGTCTGCCTCGTGGAAAAACGGCCTGCAATCGGGACCCCGGTCCGGTGTGCCGAAGGGATCGGTCTTGACGTCTTACGCGAATTTATCGAACCCGACCCGGCATGGATATCAGCAGAGATCTCCGAAGCGTCGGTTGTCTCACCGGACATGACAGAACTGGTGCTCGACGCAAAAATTGCCGGGACAAAAGTCGGGTGCGTCCTTGAACGTAAGATCTTTGACCGGGAACTGGTTAAAAGAGCTGCCGATGCAGGGGCGGACATCCTTGTCAAGACCGCGGCAACCGCGCCGGTCATGGAAAATGGCAGCATCCGGGGAGCATACCTCACCGGGCCGGTTCCGCGAATCGATGCGGACATTGTAATTGCGGCAGACGGAGTCGAATCCCGGTTTTCCCGGATGTGCGGCATCAACACCACCGTCCCGGGCGGAGAGATGATGAGCTGTGCCCAGTACCTCATGACAGATCTCGATATCTCCCCGTGCCGAACCGTATTTTACGTGGGAAATACCATCGCACCCCAGGGGTACCTCTGGGTCTTTCCCAAGGGGAAAGGAACGGCAAATGTCGGGGTCGGCATCAGCGGGAAAAAAAGCGGTCCCGGCCACCGGGCAAAAGATTACCTTGACCGGTTTATCCGGTCCCATTTTCCCGGCGGCAAATGTATCGAGTTTGTTGCAGGCGGTGTTCCGGTCTGCCGTCCCCTGCCCTCAACGGTGGCAGACGGTCTCATGATCGTAGGGGATGCGGCACGGGTTGTCGATCCGTTTACCGGTGGCGGGATCTACAACGCTCTTTTAACCGGCAGGCTTGCCGGGGACGTTGCTGCAACCTGCATCGGAAACGGGAATGTCACCAAAAAAGCGCTCGCCGCGTACGACCGGGGCTGGAGAAAAGAACTGGGCAGTTACCTTACCCGCGACTACAAAATAAAGGAATATTTCATCCGGCAGACCGATGACAAATTCAATGCCCTGATCCATTCTGCCGCGTCGATCAAGCTTGATGAATTTTCAACGCTTGAAGTGGTAAAAGAACTCATCATCCGCAACCCTGCACTTCTTGCAGATCTCCCGGTATTCCGGGAAATCCTTATGAATCCGGCATGACGGGCATCCCCTTGCAGCCGGTCATTACCGGCAGTCAACAAACGGGAAACCTGGCAGGAACACCGGGAGAGCCCGGAGAATAAAAAGCATCCCGGCATGACAGGAACGGGGATTTTTTTTTGCAAATACCGGGAACCAGAAAACCAAAAAAAAGAAACGCAATCCCGAAAGGTGGATCATGATTGACAGGATATTTGCTGCAATAGCACGATTCGTGAACAAAAAGCCGAAACTTATTGTCGGTTTGATTGCCGTACTGTTCGTTGTCGCCCTTATCGGGACGACCATGATAACCATGGAGACCGGGACCGATACGTACCTCGACCCGCAGTCGTCGCTTGGCATCACCAACAACCATTACACCGATACCTTTGAGACGCAGTCTATCATCCTTATTGTCGAAACCGGCGATCCGCTCGACCCCGATGTCCTCACCTACCTGGACAGGCTCGAAAAAACCATCCGTCAGCAGCAGAATATCGCCGGCGCCACAAGCATTGTCGATATTCTCAAAGGTGCAAACAAAGGAGCCCTCCCGCAATCGAGAGGGGAGGTCGATGCACTGGTAAGCACGATCCCGGCTGCAACGCTCAAAGTTGCCAACCCCTCCAATGTCCTGACCCTCGTGCAGGTCCCCCTTGACAAAGCTCTGTCTGACGATACCCAGACCGCGACGCTCCATACCATTGAATCGGTGGTGGAAAATTCAAATCCGCCACCCGGGGTTACGGTGTCGGTATCCGGCAATCCTGCATTTGCAGCACAGATGAAAGATGAGATAGGATCCCAGGCCGGCATCCTGATCGGGGCTGCCCTTATCCTCATGGTTCTGGTTATGGGCCTTTTGTTCTCCTATGTCAGTTACCGGCTCCTGCCGGTTGTCTTTGTCGGTTTGGGCCTGACATCCGCACTGGGACTCATGGGCCTTGCGGGCATCAGACTGAATCTTGCCGTTCTCGGTGCGTTCCCGGTCATGATCGGCCTCGGGATCGATTACGCGATCCAGTTCCACGCCCGGCTCGATGAAGAGGCACGCAAAGGATCGCTTGACGATGCCGTTTTTATGACCGTCACAAAGACCGGGCCTGCCGTTATGTACGCGATGCTTGCGACGTCGCTTGGGTTTGCCGCGATGTTTGTCTCGTCGGTTCCGATGGTCAGGTCGTTCGGGCTTGTCGCCATGATCGGGATCATGTGCTGCTACGGGGTCTCGCTTGTGGGAATCCCGGCCGTTGCCCGGGTACTCCGTTACGCACCAAAACCCCAAAATTCTCCCGCCTGTTATGCGGTCGGCACAGGTGCCTGTGCATCATTTCCTTCAGATAAAACCCCCGCAAAAAAGCAGTCTTCGGGCGCATACGGCAGGTTCCTCACCGCAGCATCAGTTAAAATTGCAAAAAACCCGATACCGGTTCTGCTGGTCGCCGGTCTTATCGCCGTGATCGGGTTTCAGCTCGATCCGCTGATCCCCATCCAGACCAATGAAAACACGTTTGTCCCAAGCGATATGCCGGCAAAAATCCAGATGGACAAAATTACCAGGATCCTCGGTGCGACCAGTACCGCGGATTTCTCTATCCAGGGGGGGAGGGTCACCGATCTCGATACGATTCTCTGGCTGGATAATTTCCAGGATTACGAACTTGCCCATCACGACGAACTTACCTCAGCAACCAGTATCGTGACCTATATCCGGGCCTACAATGGCGGCCGGGTACCGGCAACACAGACTGAGCTCAACGCAGTACTCGGCCGCATCCCCTCATCGGTAAAGGACCAGTATCTCAGCGGGTCGATGCGGGGAGTTATCCAGTTCGGGACGATAAAACTCCAGATCCCCCAGGAAGAAACCCTCAAGGACCTCATGGTAAAAGATATTGCTTTTCTCCAGCCGCCCGTGGGAATCTCCATCACGCCGGTCGGGAATTTTGCGGTATTTACCAAGCTCATCGGAGACCTGTCCGCTTCAAAAGACGAGATGACCTTCCTTGGGTTCGGCCTTATTTTTGTTTTCCTTGCTGCGGTGTACCGCCATATCCACGCGGTCTCGCCGCTCATCCCGATTATTCTTGTTATCGGATGGAACTCGGTCGCGATGTACCTGATTGGACTTGCCTACACACCTATGACTGCAACCCTGGGATCCATGACCATCGGTGTTGCCGCAGAATATACGATCCTTGTGATGGAACGGTATTCTGAGGAGGAGGAGCGCATGCACGATCATATTGCGGCGATCCGGGAAAGTGTAAACCGGATCGGTTCGGCAATCACGGTTTCAGGCCTTGCAACATTCTTTGGGTTTTCCGCACTCTGCCTGGCAAGTTTTCCCATCATCAGCAACTTTGGGATCTCAACGCTGATTGCAGTCGGGTTCTCCCTTACCGGTGCTATCTTTATCATGCCTGCCATTCTCTCGCTCATGGGCCAGCTCACCGAATGGATTTCCGCACGGAAAAACCGTGCGAACACGGGAATGCCGTTGGCAAGTGAATAATTTTTTTTTTGGTAACTGATTCGGGAGTGCCTCCCTTTTTTTAATTCTGGAAGTAATGCAACACGGTGCGATCTATCACATGCTGCAGGGATTTTGATGGGGGCGGATGCCCTGCTTCAGCACCCTGTTTCAACCGGTCTGCATCCGCTAAAAACCACGCAGCTTTGAAATTCCGGCAACCGTCGTCTCATTCCTTCTGCCGTGCCCGGAAGGGCACGATAAATTTTCCCCACTCATTCTCAATGGCAAACGAATCCACGCCGTACACAGACCGTATGCACTCCGGGGTCAGGACATCGGCCGGTTTCCCATACCCCTCCATCTTCCCGTGGTTGAGGACAACAACCACATCAGCGTATCGGTACGCAAGATTGAGATCGTGGACGGCAATGATCATCGCGGAATTCCGCTCCCGGGTGATCCGGCGCATCGTCTCCATCACCTCAATCTGGTACCGGATATCAAGAGCGCTTGTCGGTTCATCAAAAAGGAACAGCCCCGGATCCTGGGCAAGTGCCCGGGCAATGAAGACCTTCTGGCGTTCGCCACCTGATATCTCATCGAGGAACTTACCCGCATACCCGCCCATCTCAAGCGCATCGAGCGCCCGCTGGACCCGGGAAAGTTCCTCGTCAGAGACCGACCACTTGATGTACCGCCGCCTCCCCATCAGTACCGTTTCAAACACGGTGGAGTAGAGCGTGTAGGAAAATCCCTGGGGAACATACCCGATCAGCATTGCAAGATCCATCGGGTCGATTGTTTCTATGGCGCAGTCATCGATCAGGATCTTCCCGCTGTTTACCGGGTGGATGGTTGCAACGGCTTTAATCAGCGTTGATTTCCCGGAACCGTTCGGACCCACCAGCGCAACAATCTGGCCCGGATTTACGCAAAACGAGATCCCGTCAAGTACCCTTGAAGACCCGTATGATTTTGTAACGCTGTCAAGAACCAGTTCCATCGCACACCTCCCCTAGTAGAGTCCCTTTCCCCGTGCCCGCATGATCAAAAAGAGGAAGAAAATTCCCCCGATCACGTACATGATGACCCCGACCGGGATCTCGACCGGGCTCATGATCGTCCGGGCCACCGTGTCTGATATGAGAAGGATCGCGGCACCGGTCAGGCCGGCGCAGGGAATGAGGTACCGGTGATCGTTTCCGATAATCATCCGGCAGATATGCGGTCCCATGAGGCCGATAAACCCGATGATCCCGGTAAAGGCAAGGCAGCATGATGCGGCAAACGTCGAGATCATAAGGCCCGAGAGCCGGAGACGGTTCACGTTGATGCCGAGGTTTTTTGCCACGTCATCGCCGGCGGAAAGCGCATTCAGGTCCCAGGACATCCGTTCGAGAAGGAAGAACGGAATGAGCGTGAGGGGGATTAAGAGGATCACCGCACTCCAGCTTGCACCCCACATACCTCCCATCAGCCAGACCACAAGGTCCCGGAGTTTCTCGTTGTTGGTGATGTACTGGAGAAATGTCAGCCCGGCCGAAAAGATGTACCCGATGACGACCCCGGAAAGGATGAGCGTCGCCTGGTTGACCCCCCGGGCCTTTGAGATCCCGTAGACAAGGAGCATCGAGAGCCAGCCAAAGACAAACGCCATGACCACGATAAAAGAGTCGCTCCCCATCACGACGAGCCCGCCAAGAATTGCCGGGCCAATAACAATGGCAACCGCTGCGCCAAACGATGCCGCCGATGAGAGCCCGAGCGTGAACGGACTCACCAGAGGGTTTCGGAGAAGACCCTGCATCACGGTCCCGGCCACCGCAAGGCTTGTCCCGGTGAGGATCGCAAGGAAAATCCGGGGGAGACGAAAACCCACCACGATCAGTTCTGCCTGGGGATCTGCGGGGGAGGGGATGGTAACGGGAATTGCATCGTAGAGCGCTCCGACTGAGGGGAGGTACGTGTGCAGGAAATTCTGAATCGAGACCGCACACGCGTGGGCAATGGCAAGAACCGTATCCTCTGGCGAGATGGACACCGTACCGATGCCGGCGGAAAATATTGCGGCAAGGACAACAATGGCAAGAAGCGCCACAATAAGGGCAATACGCCGGGCGCTTCCCGCTTTGTACAGGATATGCACTGTTGGCGGGGATGCTGCTCCGGCTTTGGGGGTATCGGTCACGAAAGACTCCTCACTGGACTTTTAAAAAATAAAAAACCGGGAAACATACCGGGGACTGACAGGGTCACATCCCGATGCCTTTTACGATCCCGGCGATCTGCCCGGCATCGAGATCTTCGAGCCGGAGATATTTTGCCCCGAGTTCATCGGAAATTTCATGGGCAAGGCCAAAGGAGATGAATCCCTGCTCGGAATCGATCACAAACGAGGAGATCCCGGCATCCCGGATCTGGCCGGCAACCTCCTTTGCATCGTTTACCGGCGAACCGGATCCCATGCCGACATTTGCCCGTCCGTCAGAGATGAGGATCATCCGGGGGATCATGGCATGGTTGACTGCCATCTCCCGACGGATCACGTCAAGACCTTTTGAGAGGCCCCGGGCAAGCGGAGTTTTCCCCCCGACCGGCATCTGCTGCATGTACTTCCGGGCTAGCTCGACACTCGATGTCGGGGGGAGGAGGACTTCCGCTTCGGTCCCCCGGAATACTACAAGGCCGACCCGGTCCCTTTTTTGGTAAGCATCGATAAGAAGCGTGAGGATTGCTCCCTTCACCGCCGTCATCCGCTGCTGTGCTCCCATGCTCCCGCTGGCATCGACAACAAAAAGGATCGTATTGCCGGTCTTTCGCTCCCGGACTTTTTCACGGATGTCTGAAGGTTCGATCCGGATCGCAAGCGGTCCTTTGCGCTCCCGCTGGCAGGGTGCTGCTGCCCGGATCGTTGCATCGAGCGCGATATCCGGGCCCAAGGTTTTCGGGACCCGGCTCCGGATATACTTTCCGTCGCTTGACTCGGTCGCACTCCGCCGGCCGGTTCCCTCGCGCCGGATCGGGTCGATCCGTTTTGGGAGTGACATCTGCCGCTGGTTGAGCTTAAACGGCGAGCCTTCCGCAAACTGCGTCGTGGTCGTTCCATCGGGAGACTTGTTCTCCTGCGGGTTATGGTCGTGCGGGTGTTCGTGATCGTGCTGGTGCTGTGGCTGTTGCTGCGGTTGCTGCGATTTTTTTATGGACTCTTCCATCTTTTGTTTGTCCATCTGCTGCTCCGAGAACGGCCGGCGGCGCATCCGGTGGGAGAGGACAAGCGCTGCTGCTTCCCGGACATCGTCTTTGTTTACTTCGGAACGGGTGTTGTACGCTGCAATGGTCGCAGCGGTCTTTGCCATCGTGATGTCTGCCCGGTGACCGTCAACTGCCATATCAATGCAGATCTGGGCGATCATCCTCAGCATCTCATCGGAGATGACAACCTGCGGCAGGAGTTTTTGTGCCTGGATAATCCGACTTTTGAGTTCCTGCTCCTTTGTTTCCCATGCCGCAATGAATTTTTCCGGATCTTCATCGTAAGCACCGCGTCGTTTTATGACATCGACCCGGGTGTCCGCGTCATGGATCCCGACAATTTCCACGCAGAGTCCGAACCGGTCAAGGAGCTGAGGACGCAGTTCCCCTTCCTCGGGGTTCATGGTGCCAATCAGGATAAAGGCTGCCGGGTGACGGTACGAGACGCCTTCGCGCTCTACAAAATTGGTTCCCATCGCGGCTGCATCGAGAAGGACATCGACGATGTGGTCGTTTAAGAGGTTGACTTCATCCACGTAGAGGATATTCCGGTTTGCCTGCGCAAGGACGCCGGGCTCGAACTTTTTCTCGCCGGTCTTGAGGGCGTGTTCGATGTCAAGGGTCCCGACCACCTTGTCTTCCGTTGCACTGATGGGGAGCTCGATGACCCGCATCGGGGCGGTCTTCTCTGGCAGCCCCGGGTATTTCCCCATGCAGGACGGGCAGAGATTTTTTTTGTCGTGCGGGTCGCAGCCGAAAATGCAGCCATCTGCCACGAGCCGGTCCGGCAGCAGCCGGGCAAGCCCCCGGGCTGCCGTGGATTTTGCCGTCCCTTTCTCCCCCTTGATCAGCACACCGCCGATCTTCGGGTTGATCGCGTTTAAGAGAAGCGCCTTTTTCATCTGTTCCTGGCCGACTATCGCTGAAAACGGGTAGATGGTTTCGGGAGTTGTCATTGCGTGGTGCACCAAGTACAATTGTAAAAGATTTGCAGATATTTTCATCAGATCTGTAATTTTAGGGCTAATAAATATTTCATTTTAGAATTTTGTTACAATCAGGTAATACATTTAGCAATATTATTATCACAAAAAGTCGAGCTGATCAGAAGCGAATCCTTGTGCAGGGGATCCTTTCTGGAGCATTTTATCCGATGAAAATCACCGCTGTCATGTGGGGATCGTACTCCCCGATACTCAAGCGTGCGGCCGCAGCAACCGACTGCGACCTCGCAATATTCCCAAACCGGCTGCTCGAAGACGACCCGGGCAGAATGGAAGATGCCCTGCGTGCCATGAGGGGGTCGGATATTGTCCTCCTCTACCACACCACGGATATGTTCTGGGAATCCCTGGATAAACAGGTAAAAGAAATAAAAAAGACGGTCCCGGTCATCTGTCTTGGGACCGACCCGGCATTCTGGTGCCTTTCAACAGTAAAACCGGAAATTGTAGCAACCTGCCAGACATACCTGACCTACAACGGCGATGACAATTTCAAAAACCTTCTTTTGTATATCAGAAAAAATGTCTTCAACGAAGATATTGAAGTCCCGGTACCGGGCCTTGTCCCCTGGGAAGGGCTGTACCATCCCGATGCAGCGGAGATTTTCACCAGTACCGCGGAATATCGTGCGTGGTATGCTGACGCCGGCCGCGAATCGGCCGGGCCGTGGGTCGGGATGCTCTTCTCCCGGGTCTCGTGGGCTTCGCGGAACTGTGCAATCGAAGACGAACTGATCCGGGCGCTGGAAAATGCCAAAATCAACGTGATCCCGGTCTTCACGTACTCGCTCCGCGATGATACGCTCGGTGCAAAAGGCATGGCTCAGGTAGTCCGGGACTTTCTTGCTCCAAACGGAAAACCAGAGGTCGATGCGATTGTCAAACTCGTGCCGTTCCTCCTTGGGACATCTTCGGATGAGGGACATTATGCCGGAAGCACTGCCGCAGCACGCGGCACCGGACTTCTTTTGGAATTAAAGATCCCGGTTTTTTCACCGGTCATCTCCTCGTACAAATCTCTCGGGCAGTGGCGCGAGTCGGCCGGCCTCACGCTCGATGTCGGGTGGGCGGTTGCCATGCCTGAATTTGAAGGTGTGATAGAACCGGTCTATATCGGGGCCGGAAGCAGCAGCCCGGACGGTGAGAAGCCGCGTGAACCGCTTCCCGACCGGTGCCGGAAGGTTGCCGCCCGGGTGAAAAAATGGATCGCGCTTGCGAAAAAACCGGTGAGCGAACGCAAGGTCGCCTTCATCCTCAACAACAACCCCTGTGCAAATGCAGACGCAAACATCGGGGCCGCAACGCATCTTGATACGCTTGAAAGCGTCGCACGGATCATATCCCGGATGAAAGATGCGGGCTACAGAGTCGAGCCGCCGGCATCGGGTAAAGACCTCATCGACAGGATCCTCGAAAAGAAGGCAGTCTCGGAATTCCGGTGGACGAACACCGATGACATCGTGGCAAAAGGCGGGGCGCTCATGCAGATGGATACAGATACGTACACTGCATGGTTCCTGACGCTTCCCCCGACGGTCAGGGAACGGGTGAATGCAACCTGGGGCCGGCCTCCCGGGGCAGGAATGGTGCATGAGGGAAAGATCCTCATCACCGGCCTTTCTCTTGGGAATGCCACGGTCCATGTCCAGCCAAAACGCGGGTGCTTTGGCGCCCGGTGCGACGGGCAGGTTTGTAAGATCCTCCACGACCCGGACTGCCCGCCACCCCACCAGTACCTCGCAACCTACCACTGGATCGAGGATATCTTTGGGGCGGATGTCATCGTGCAGGTCGGAACCCACGGAAACCTTGAATTCCTGCCCGGAAAAGGCGTAGGGCTCTCGGAGGAATGCTTCCCGGACGTTGTGACCGGGGATGTGCCGTTCCTGTACGTGTACAACGCTGACAACCCCCCCGAGGGAACGATTGCAAAACGCCGGGGGTACGCGGTACTCTGCGATCATATGCAGACCGTCCTTTCCGGAAGCGGGCTCTATGGCGGACTCGAAGAGCTGGAGAACCTGCTCGGCCAGTACGAGACCGCAAAAAACGATCCCGCCCGGGGCCATGCACTCCAGCACCTGATCCTGGACGCGGTAAACGCTGCCAACCTCGATAAGGACATGCACCTTTCCCACGATCTCCCGCTCGCGGATATCGTTGGCAGGGCGCACGAAGCACTCTCGAAGATCCAGAACACGCAGATCGCGATCGGCATGCACATCCTCGGAGAGATCCCGGACGGGGAAAACCGGGTCAAGTTTATTTTTTCCATTCTCCGGTTCGATACAGGAGAACGCTCGCTGCGCCGTGCCGTTGCCGGGGTCTTTGGCCTTGACCTCTCCGATCTCCTCGCCCACCAGGACCGGTTCTCGGAAACCGAGGGCCTGTCGTACGGGAAGCTCCTGGAAACGATCGACCGGAGATCAAAACAATTCATCCGTGCCGTGCTCTCCGGGTCAAAACTTCCGGCAGACAAAATATTTACCCGACCGGTCGCCCGGGATCTCACGCAGGCTTTCGGGATCCTCCGCACCCGGATCCTCGATATCGACCATAGGCTTAGCGAGTCAAAGGAGATCGATTCCCTGCTCACGGGTTTTGACGGTAGGTACATTCCTTCGGGGCCGTCTGGCCTTGTTACCCGGGGCCATGATGAAGTCATCCCAACCGGCCGGAACTTTTACTCGCTTGACCCGTACCGGGCCCCGACACGGGCGGCCTGGCGCGTGGGGTCCCGGCTTGCAGATACCCTGCTCGCGAAGTACGAACGCGAAGAGGGTAAAATCCCCGAGAATGTCGCATTCTACTGGATGGCCGGCGATATCATGTCCTCGGATGGCGAGATGTATGCCGAGATCCTCTGGCTTTTAGGAGTCGAACCGGTCTGGCTTTCAAACGGCCAGGTCAAGGCGTTTACCATTGTCCCCTTACAAAAACTCGGCCGGCCCCGGATCGATGTCACGGTCAGGTCGTCAGGGATCCTCCGCGACAACTTCTCCAACTGTTACGAACTCGTGGACGAGGCGGTCCAGGCGGTTGCTGCGCTTGATGAAAACCCGGAACAGAATTTTGTGCGCAAGCATACGCTTGCCGCGATGACAACCGGAGAAAAGGGTTTCCGCGAAGCCACGTACCGGGTCTTCTCTTCAAAGCCCGGGACCTACGGGAACGGCGTGAACCTTGCAGTTCTTGCAAGCGCATGGAAAACAGAAGAGGATCTCGCGGACATCTTTGTCGCGTGGAACGGATATGCATACGGCAAAGATTCACAAGGGTCTGCCGCCCACGAACAACTCGCAGAGAACCTCTCGACGGTAGCCGTCACCTTCAACAAGATCCAGTCCGACGAGTACGACCTCCTTGGCTGCTGCTGTTACTTTGGAACGCAGGGCGGGATGACCGCTGCCGCCCGGCACTATTCCGGAAACGAGGTAAAGCCCTACTACGGCGACACCCGGGAACCGGACCATGTCGAGGTCCGGGATCTCGCAGACGAGATCCGGCGCGTGGTCCGGACAAAACTCCTGAATCCCAAATGGATCGACGGGATGAAAGAGCACGGGTACAAGGGCGCCTCGGACATGATGAAGCGCATCACCCACGTGTACGGCTGGGAAGCATCCACGCAGGAAGTGGACGACTGGATCTTCGATGACATCGCAACGACCTTTGTCAACAACGAAGAGATGCGACAGTTCTTTGAAGAGAACAACCCGTATGCCCTCGAAGAGATCGCACGGCGCCTTTTGGAGGCCGAGCAGCGGGGACTCTGGGATGCCGATAAAGAGGTCCTGGACAATCTCAAGAACAACTACCTCGAGATCGAGTCATGGATGGAAGACCTCGCCACCGAAGGGGGCCAACAGGGGGGGAATGTTGACATCTGCACGCAGGATGACATAGCCTCATGGGGCGACTCAATAAAAGATATCATGACCAATGTCCATGCAAAGCATCCCCGCCTTTAAGAGGAAATCCCATGATCGCAATAAAAACCCATGACCTGACAAAATATTACGACGATCTCTGTGCGGTCGATCATCTCTCGCTCTCGATCAACAACGAGATCTTCGCGCTCCTTGGACCCAACGGCTCCGGAAAAACAACAACGGTGCTGATGCTCACGACTCTCCTGCGCCCGACAGAAGGGAGTGCCACGATCTGCGGGCACGATGTCGTTTCCGAAGGCGAAGAGGTCCGGCGCCGGCTCAGCTATGTCCCGCAGGATATGGCCGTCGATATCAAGCTGACCGGGCGGGAGAATGTCCTCCTCTTTGCCCGGCTCTACGGGATCATGAACCCCAAAGACAAGACTGACGAAGTGCTTGCGATCATGGAACTCTCCGACCGGGCCGACGACCTGATCCGGACGTACTCGGGAGGGATGCGACGCCGGCTCGAACTTGCACAGGCGCTCGTGCACGAACCGGAAGTCCTCTTTCTGGACGAACCGACTATCGGGCTCGATGTCGCAGCACGGAAAAAGATCTGGGAGCATATCCGGGCGTTAAGGAAAAACGGGATGACCGTCTTTGTCACGACGCATTACATGGACGAGGCCGATCAGTTCTGCGACCGGGTCGGGATCATCAGCAACGGGAAGATTGCTGCCCTTGATACCCCGGCTGCATTGAAAGCCGGTCTTGAAAAGGATATCATCACGGTAAAAATTACCGGGACGCCGGGGAGCATTGCAATCGACGGCGTCCGCTGCATCGGAAAATCCGACGGGGAACTCTCGTTTGCCGCAGAGAACGGCCGGGAGGCGATGCCGCTCATCGCGCAGGCGCTTGCCGCACAGAACGTTACGGTGACCTCGCTTTCCCTCCGGGAGCCAACCCTCGACGACGTCTTCCTCCATACCGTGGGGAATGTTGAAGAACCGCACCATTTCGATTACCAGCAGTTCAGGACGATGTTACGGAGGCGGAAATGAAGGGAATCCGCGAGTATATCGAACGGGATCTCATCAAGTGGCTGCGGAGCCCGGTCTCGGTCATCTCGATGCTTGCGATGCCGGCGGCCTGGCTGATCTTTGTCGGCCTTGCCCTGCCGGTCACGTTTACCGGGAATTACCTGGACTTCATCACGCCCGGGATTTTGGTCATGACCATGCTCTCGTCATCCCTCAACGGCGGGACCCTTTTAATGTTTGACAAGATCCTCGGATTCTTAAACAAGTTCCTTGCCCTGCCCACACCCCGGGAGAGCATTCTCTTTGGGAAGATCCTCTTTATTACGATCCGTGGCGCAATCCAGGCGACGATCATCCTTGTTATCGCGGTCATCATCGGCGCAAGCATTCTCTCGCCGGCCCAGTACGCAATGATCTATCTCATCCTCCTGCTCTTCGGGTTTTTAATGTCGGCCTGTGCGACAACGATTGCGCTGTACCTTGGCGACCACGACTCCTACTCGGCATTTAACACGATGATCTCCATGCCGCTCTTTTTCACGTCAAGCGCCCTGATGCCGTACGATGTGATGCCGGGATGGCTGAGCACGATTGCTCATCTCAACCCGCTGAGCTACGCGATCGATGCAGTCCGGGCGGCGGAAGCCGGGACGCTCCCGTTCATCCAGATCGGCCTTCTTGTGGCCATGGGCGGGATCGTGATCGCGATCTGCATGCAGATGTTCCGGAGAGTGACGATTTAACGAAAAACCGGCTGCGGTCAGATCTGCCGTAAAATTATTTTCAAACGAGGAATTTTTCATGGAAAGAAAAACAATTTTTGGATTTCTGGTTCTTGCCGGGATCCTATGCGTCCTGCTGGTTTCTGCCGGGTGTACAAACAATGCAGCAGGGAATTCAGCCCGAACCGGGGATCAACAGGGCCCGGTATCTTCGGTGAGCACGGGAACCGATACCTGTACCCCCATCACGATCAACCAGACCGACGGGACACCGGTGACCCTGCCCTGCCGTCCTGAGCGGTTGATCGTGGCAAACGCGAACGCGGCCGAAATGGTGATAGCCCTTGGTGCCGCAGACAAAATTGTGGGCGGGACTGATTCGACGCTGTCGGTGTCCTATATCCGGGACAAGATCCCAAACGCCACAAGCATCGGGAACTGGCAGACCCCCAATGTCGAGGAGATCCTCGCACTCCACCCGGATGCCGTGATCTCGTACTCGAGTTACAAGCCAAAGAATCTCGACCAGATAACGGCTGCAAACGTGACGGTGATCTCGCTTGACTGTTACCGTCTGGGCACCCTCGCATCCGATGCCCGGGCAATTGGCACATTGACCGGGAGATCGCAAAAGGCAGAGTCCTATGCACAGATGGTGGAAAAGTCTGTCGATACCGTAATGACAAAAACGGCATCGATGAATGAATCGGAGATGCCTGGCGTGTACTTCGAATCGTACACCGCGTACACCGCGGCGGCAAACGGTTCCGGTTCAAACGAACTGCTGGTCCTTGCGGGCGGGAAAAATAGTGCCGGGTACTCTGACACCGCGTCTATGAAAGTGAGCCCCGAGTGGGTGGTCTCCCAGAAGCCGGCGTACGTGATGAAGGTGGTGTCGTCTTCAAACACGGTTCCGCTCGCAGATATCGTTGCCAACATTTCTGCCCGGACCGGGTGGGCGACGATGCCTGCTGTTGAAAGCGACCATGTTTACGCGTTTGCAAACGATGTCGAGTACGGCCCTCGGGCATATATCGGTCTTGCGTACACGGCAAAGATCCTCCACCCGGAGATGTTTGGGGATCTTGACCCGGAGCAGATGCTCAACGATTATGCAGGGACGTACGTGAGCGGGACCAATGAATCGGGTATGGTGTACCCCGATCCCGGATGATTTTTTTTTCGGTTCTTCTCCCGATTTAGGATGATTTGAAATTACCTCAAAGAAACGATTAGTTTCCGTTCGAGAAAATTCGATTGCAATGAAATCCAAACGGAGTAATTATAAACGAGTTTTCAGATTCATCATTTTGTTTCAGGAATTTAAAGCATTCGGCTCATTATCCTCTGGTTGGCAAATCACGATCCTGCCAAACATAGTAATGGGGGCTGCCGTACCCAAACCCCCGCATTACGAGGATTCCCACCCCCTGATGGGGGTCGGTGCGACGCCTCGTCGGGTCGCACCTGGGCAAGGCGGTTTTTTGATTTCTTGCAACTTGATGTAATTATTCATCTTCCGCACATAATTCAACAAAGAAACCTTCATCGTCGGCAATTGAGACATTTTTGCTGGATAATTGAATTTCCTAAAATTGGAGAAGAGCCTGATTTTTTTTTGCCCGATGCGAGGGAACATTTTTGTTCCTTCTAAAAGAGCCATTAGTTGAAGCCGGATACCAGATTTCTCTTTTATGTGCTCCCGGTTTTTCTCCCCGGGACAGATCATCATCAAAGCACATCCCCCATAAACGCCCATTCTGTGTGTCGCAGGGGCCCCGTGACAGAACAGACAGACTAACAGACCAAAGAGGGGGTCCGGAACCCAAGGGTACCGGATCCCGCCGGAATACCGGGACAGCCGTATTACCGGACCGGGGCCATTCCCTGACCGTGAATCCCTGAAAGAAAAACGATCCGGGGGATCGTTTGCAAGGGTTAAGGCGGGGATGAAAAACCGGTTCCTGTTGTACCAGGCCTGCCCGTACATTCCGAACCTGTCCACGAGGTGATTCGTATGGAACATTCTCATGCATTCATAGATACCCCTGCAGGAACTGACGCACAGGATGCCGCAGCCCGGGGAAACGAACCGGAAGATAATGAACTGGAATGGATGAAGCGGCACGACGACCCGGAGCCGGTCTTCCCGCACGAAGCACAAAAAGGCCACCGTGTCGAACGGAGGACGGCGCTCCGCAACCGGGAAATTTCGTCAAAACACAAAAGTAAACGGGCCATCCGCAGCCGGACAGAACGCGATCTCCTTGCATACGATTCCGATATTCCCTATGCCGCACTGGAGGATTCATTCCGCAAAATGATCTGCGCATGGATCGAACAGCAGGACCGGGTCTCGGAAAAATTCCTGCTGATGATTAACAACCTCCAGTACCGGCTCGACGACCTTGAGCTGGGCAAAAGTGACCGGGAAAAAGGATACAGACCGGATACGCAGGAGGATTCTCCATGAGCGCCGGTATGAAAGGACAAAATCCGTCCCGGAAAGACCGGGCGACCGGTTGCCAACCGGAAAAAACCAGGGGATTCACAGGGCGTGACACTGAATGACCCGGGGACGCAAACCGCAGCTTGCATTAGACGAGGCATATGGGATCGCAAAAAAACGCGGTGAGGTCTTTGAAGTCGCCTATGGCAGGGGAGATCATTTCCATTTCCTCATCTTTCGGGGGGATTCCATCGTATTTGTCAAGATCAAGCGGACCCTTGCACATGCATGCGATCCCGCCATGATCCAGAAGGAGTATATCCGGGAGATCCGGCACCTTGCACTGGTACCGCCAACCATGGTTTCGACCCGGGAGTTCTGGGTGAGATCGCCCAGGGGCCGCTGGCAGTTTTTCACGGTGGAAACCGACGGTTCGGTCGTGCCACGGCCGGATCTCCCTTCATCCGGTGAATGTGGGGATACGGGGAGGTAAACAGAACTCCCCCTAAAAAGCTCATATTTCTCTTTTTTTTCAAGGTTGAAACCCCGGGGATATACACAGGTCCCCGGGTTTATTCTCCGTCGGAGAGTTTACCCGGTGCATGAAATCGGGAGCGGGTTTTGGAGCCCGGACCTGTAAAAAATACCGGATTCCGGTACATGAAAACCAGGATCTCCTTAATTCGGGGCAAGTTCGGCGAATTTCCGGGTAAATCCGGCCCGGATTGTTGGCTAACAGCCGCTTTTGGGAAAGCGAACGCTCCAAAAACCGGACTACAATACGGGAATATGAAAGCAAGGGGGGTTTTGGAATTTTTTTTAAAAACCCGGAGTAATCCGGGAACCGGGATCTGGAGACCCGGCTTTTTCCATGATCTCATACCGGCCCACATCACCGGTTCTCCGTCGGAGACAGGCACGCAGACCGGATATTGGGGAAGCTACTGGTGACCCGGACCTGAAAAAAACCGCGAATTCCGGTACATGAAACCAGAGATCTCCTCCAAATGCGGGTTGATTAACGGGTTTCCGGATAAATCGAGCCTTGATTGTACGCTAATGGTTGCTTTTGGAAAAGCGATCGTTCCAAAAACCAGACTGCACTACGGGAATCTGAAAAAAAGAGGGTTCCGGGATTTAAAAAAACGGGGGTCCGGTCACCGGGACCTGGAGACCAGGATCTTTAATAATCCAGTATCGGATCAGTCCCGCAAATCTCCGACGGAGACCTGAACACTGACTGCGAATTTGGGACCCTATCAGCTACCCGGACCTGTAATAATCTGCGAATTCCGGTACATGAAAACCGCAATATCCATAAAATGAGGGGGGATTACCGGCTTTTTGGGTAAACCGGGCCTCGATTGTACGCTAATGGTTGCTTTTAAAAAAAGCGATCGTGCCAAAAACCGTATGACACTATAACACGGTAAAAATAACAGGGGTTTCCCGGGAAACATGGTATCGGAGATATAATAATAAGGGCATTTGTTAAAACAATATAATTTTATTTAACACAAATGAAATTGATCCACATAAATACTTGCGGCACGAACCGATCCGTCTCGTTTGATAGAGTCAGCAGCCCTGATACCAAGGCAGGACATGCCAACCCTTCAGGCGAAACGGAGAGTATATGAACCAGATACCAGATTACGGAAACAACGACCAAGCGGTTTCCCCGGTGATCGGTGTGATGCTGATCCTCGTGGTGACCGTGATCATTGCGGCGATTGTAGCTGCATTTGCGGGGGGATTGGGACAGACATCCGAACCGGCCCCGGTTGCATCGATCGATGTCACTATCGATCTCAACTACGACCCCGGGTGGGGAGGACTTCACGTACCGTACATGTTGTTCCATCATCGGGGGGGAGATACGCTCAAGACCCAGGATCTCCAGATTGTGACGTATTACACCGTGCCGCAAAAATATCTGGGCACAGAGTTGCCCAATGCGGGAAAAATTATCAAGCACACCGTTGACGGATCACTTTCATCAGGAGGCGCCAATGCGTGGAACCAGTCCATGGATCCGTTCACGGAACCGCAGATAAACAACGATGGTGTACCAACGTTAAATGAAGTTGGTGTGGATAGCAATGATGCTTTCGGGACATACCTGTGGAGACCAGGACGGACAATCGAGAGCTCGTTGAGCCCGGATACTGCCTCAGCTGACATGAGCCGGATCCTCGGTTTTGACATTACCGACAAAACGGATTATGGATTTTCCGACAAAGCCGTTGTCCATGTTACAATCGTCCACAAACCCAGCGGGAAATTCATTTATGATAAAGACGTGGAGGTGCTTTACTGATGACGGACACAAGCGATGCCGTATCACCGGTTATCGGGGTCATGCTCATGATCGTGGTGACCATTATCATTGCCGCAGTCGTGAGCGGATTTGCAAGCGGGATTGTCGATTCGCAGAAGGACACCTCCCAGGCACAGGTCAGGTTTGTCGGCCCGGTTTTCGATCCCAACTGGGGCGGACTCAGATTTGAGAACAGCGGGGGCGAAGATGTCGACCTGCGCTACATGGGAATCCACCTCATGGAAGGAAATACCCAGGCAGAATTTACATCCAGGGATGTCTTGGCTAAATCGGTGAGTACAAAATACGTTTACCCGGGAATGGCTTGCGACTATCCGGAAAACTGCCTGAGCAGTGAAATAGTTCAACGGTTCGAGAAAGTGGGGGATTCGAGCCATCTCATGTATATCGTTCAGCCCGGGGAGCAGTTCATGGTCTATGCAGATTCGTTTTACACCAATGCGAATATGCAATATCTCGGCTTCAAAATTTTTCGGGATGATACCGTAGAATACTCAAGTATCGGATTGTTCTCAGGAAGACTCAAGCAATACACCCTCTATGATACGCGAAGCGGCAAGATCTATGCATCCGGGGACATCTACTTCCCCTACGAGCGGTGAAAACGGAGGTGACAAAGAATATGATTACAAGATCTCATGAAGACGGCGTGTCCCCGGTCATCGGCGTCATGCTCATGATCGTGGTGACCATCATCATTGCCGCAGTCGTCAGCGGCTTTGCAGCAAATCTCCAGGGAACGACCGAACAGCCACCGCATGCATCGATAAAAATCGGCATAACCTCCAATGGCGGAACCGGCCACGACCAGTTTATCGTGACCTTCAAGCACCTCGGCGGAGATTCCCTGCCCACAAAGGATCTCAGGATCATAAGTACCTACACAAGCCCGAGCGGAAAACCCTATTCAAAGACGCTTATTGCCGCCCAGCAGACCCGGGGCGGGTGTGACTTCGATGGTGCCGGCGCGATGGTACGCATCCCGTACCTGAGCGATGTAATAACCGGAGGGGGCCCGGGGAACCCGGCGTCAGACTTCGGGAACTTTACGTTCAAACCCGGCGATCTTCTCTCAACCGGGAATTCCCAGTGCACCGGGAATTCTGACAATACGGGTACGGGACTGCTGCCTTTCGATGTCACCGATCAGAGCATCGGGTTTGAACGGGGGAGCGAAGTGGAATTCACCATTGTCCATATCCCGAGCGGCGTGGAAATTGCCCATGAGAAGGTGGTTGTAGAATGACAAGGACAACAAACGATGCGGTCTCCCCGGTTATCGGGGTTATGCTGATGATTGTCGTGACGATCATCATTGCCGCAGTAGTATCGGCATTTGCCGGAGGTATTTCGGCAGATGAGGGAAAACCGCCATCGCTTACCCTGAGTTGCTCACCGGTTATCGCGGGAATTGCCGACACGGATACTTCAAATATGGAGCCAAACCCGGGAAGCCTGATTGCAAATAACGGCCTTGTCTGCACACACACCGGAGGCGAAGGATTCTCCCTGCACGATATTGCCGTCCAGCTCCAGAGCAGTGACAAATCCATCACGATCGATCTCACAAAAGTGCTCAACACGACGGGATCCTGCGTCAAGAGCGATGATGATAACCTGATGCACACAAGCACCGGGGACCCGACCTACTTCTACCGTATTGGCGGGGGCAGCGGGGACTTTATTAAACCCGGGGATAAGTTCATGCTTGTGGCAGACAGCTGCCGCATCGAACCTGATGGTTCACGGGCGATCCTGTGGTTCCCGATCGATTCGCAGGGACGGTTCGAAGCCTACCTGTACTCATCGACAGATTATTCGATCATCCATAAGCCCAGCGGCAAAGCGATCACGACAGGATCATTCTTCCTCCAGTGATCCGACAAATGCGATGTAATTCACATTCCCTTTTTTTGACCGGCACGAACAGAAAAGATAACTGGTCAACCTGATCTGCGTTTGCCCAAATATATTTACGGGATATTATTTATCCCGGGAAAACCGTAATTGCCCATGGTGAAGGATCATGGAATGCCCAAAACCCGCAAAAATCTCCGAGGCGTCAGTCAGGGAGATCCGTGAACTTGAGCAAAAGCACGGGGTAACGCTGATCGCGTATGAGAAATCCCACCCGTACAAGAAACTCAAAACCGCAGAGCTTGAAAAAGTAAAGGCTGCGGAGAAAGAAACCGGGGCAATTCTTGTCGCGTACGAAGCATAAAAACTATTTTGATATGGGACCGGGAGCTGACTATCAGCTCTTCGGTACCGCGATCACGCCGGAGCTGAGCGGCCGCCCGGAATGACTGTCGATTATCTGCCAGGTCAGGTAATCGTCAGGCCCGACAACAAATCTGTCCGATGCCGCAGAACTTTTCCAGAACACGTTCCCATCGGCATCCCTGCCATCCGCGTACAGGACAAACCGGTCGCCGACGCCGACCCGGCTCGATGTATCCCCATATGCTGCGATGTACTGTTTGAGCGGTGCACCGGTTTCATCTGAACCGGTGGGAGTGATACGATTACTGATGCTTGTCCGGTTATGGGAAGAGAGCCGGCTTCCAAGCGATATTTCAATTTCATTGAGATTGACCGGATCCCCGCTGACATGATCGAAAACGAGCCATGCGCTGCCACTGCCGGTGTCAAATTCAGAGCAGACGATATTTGCCCTGATCGTATCCGTGCCGGAATCCAGGGAAAAACCGCCGGCAAACGCTGCAACGATCCCGGCAACGATGATGGTTATGGCAAGGATCAGCATCACGCCGAAAACTTCTGACACCGCATCCATACGAAGGTTTTGCCCGGGCATTTCTATCATTCTCCAAGAAGGATATCGGTTTTCAGGATAACGATCCCGCTTGGCCGGTGGACGATATCGATTTCAACCGGGGTCCTGTTCGCGACCAGCTCGTCGAGCTCTGTTTCGCTGACACCGAGAAACTCAGCAGTGCCGGCGCGATCCCAGGTCCCGGCTATTGTCCCGGCCTTCCAGACTGCGGAACCGAACTCCTGTGAAGTGCTGATTGAGGATTGGGAATCATACACGATCGGAAGCCGCACGGATTTCCCGTTAATATTCACGCGGTCTGCATCAGGGCCCTGTTCGTGCTTTACCATGCTCCCATCGGGGTCTTTAACCCAGGTGACGATTGCCAGGTCTTCGGTACGGAGGGTGTCGCCTCCGCGATGATCGAAGAGCAGGTTGAAATTGTCTCCTGTGCCTTCGCTTGAAACGACAACCGTTGCCTGCGGGTTTTCCTTAAGACTGCCGGTCGATCCTCCGACAAATGCCGAGAGGGTTGCTGCAATGATGATCGTGACGGTGATCATGAGCATCACGCCAATCACCGGGGAGACTGCATAATCTCTTTGCATTTTTCTTTGCAGCATAGGAGATCCTGTTCCTGTAGTGTATCGCAACCGGTAAACTTAACTTTTGTTATGACAACATTATTTTATCAAATGCCATACTGTGTGCAGGTTATCCAGGATGGCTGGACTGACAAGGCTCATGGAAGGATTATGACTATGGCCGGAACTCATGAATGTTCTGCAAAAAGAGGGAGCAACGAAGATGCGCTCTCACCCGTTGTCGGGGAAATGCTCATGATCGTCCTTGCGATCCTGCTCGTCTCGCTCTTTTCCATATCGCTCACCGGCCTGCTTCCTGCCGGAAGGGACTATACGATCGATATCGCCCATAATGAAAGTACCGACGGGACAATCTTTCTCTGGCATAAAGGGGGAGACTGGGTGGATAAATCCGGTCTTGAGGTACTTGTGATCTCGGATTCGGGAAAAACCATTACGACCATTCCCGCATCTGATTCCCGGTTTACACTCTGTTCCGATGATGACTGCGGGACAAAAAACAGCCGGACCTTCGATCTGGGGGATTACATAACGGTAAAATATGACGGCTCTCAATCAGACAGAGACACAATCCGATTGGTCAGCTCACGGAACGTGATCTTTTCAGGAACAGCGGATTGGGCAACACCCTGATTGATGAAGATACCCACTGCAGAGAAGATGGCAGTTTTTAAGCGTGCGAATGAATCTGTAGCCCGCACAGGGTTTCAGCAAAGTACCTCATTTACAGGAATCTGATTGCTGACAAATCTCACTTCTGTTCGCGTTCTTTTGCCCATGCGAGGATTTCACGGTACAGCGGTTTGCTGATCCAGAAATTTCCCTGCCGTTTCAGGCGGTCTAGTTCAGCCCGGATCGAACGAACCTTGCGATCATCTTTTGCCTGAAGCAATATACCAATACACCCGGTAACTGTCAGGTCATGGTTATGAGCGCAGGATCTCGCTTCGGTTTCATCAATAAGAATTGCATCGGGATGCAATTCAAGAGCCAGCACAATGCTTTCAGATTCGCCACTATGAAGATCGTGTTCAAATTCTCGAACGAGCGATTTGTCATGAGGAGAGATCATTTTGATCCAGCCGCTCTTGCGGGCGGAAATTACTTCGTCCACGCCATACCGGGTTCCTCCCTGAACCACAACTTCGCGCCAGACTGCCGGAGAAACGATTACCTCGTCAAAATAGTACTTTAAGAGGTTTAGCCTTCCGATGGCCGCAAGATGAATCAGAACAGATGAATCACTTACGGCAACGGACATGGGCGAGATCCTGCTGCAAATCCGTTTCCTGGTAATGACGTGAAACTTTGCGTTTCCCGAGCAGTTCCTCCCATTCCCAGCGGAGCATCCCTGCAAAAGCGCACGCCTTTCCTGAAGAAAGAACTCCCCTCCGGTACAGGGCAAGTGCAAGTTCTTTTTTTAATTCGTACTGAAGATCATCTGGTGGAAGATGAATCGCTTCAGCGATGTCTTTTGGTACTTTGAGTATTACCTCTCCCATAGGTAGGCTCCCGAAATTTTTTCCTAGTCTTTTAAGGATTTCTTTACGTACTTGTATGGATAATGAAACGAGATAGTGTTTGTGTCTTTAAAAAAATCATGCACGCGAAATCTCCCACGTTTCATTCTTCGAACGGGAAGAGACCGCTTAAACCATATCGGATACAATGATGGGGTATGCGTATCGAAAACTGTTCACTGCTGGACGATGTCGATGCCTTATGAGATAGACCTCATCTGAGGTGCTGATGATGGACAGGTCGTGGCAGGCCTGCCAGACACATACCAGCCGGACCTTCGATTTGGGGGATTACATCAAAATCGATACAGGGACACTTGAAACCGGGGACACCATCCGGCTTGTGACACCGCGCAATGTAATCTTTTCCGGGACTGCCGACCCGGCATAACACAGCCGGAATTATTTTTTGGCCCGGCTTTTGGTTTGTCTGCGTTGTTGAGATTCCGAAACTCGGTCCTCAGGAAAAACCGGTTCTTCGAAACAATCGCCAAAAAACAAACCGCTTTTTCCAAAAATCGTGACAACGGAATCTTTTCTCCGCTTCGGTTCAGGGTTCATGGATCACGTTACATTGAACTGCACGGAAGGTACCGGTCGCAGGGGACGACAGACGCCGGGAAATCACTATTATTTCAGCTGATGATCGTTATGGCACGACCACATCATGGATCACGTACCTGAGTCTCTGGCGGTCAAGGCGTTTTAAGAAATCCGAGAACTCCTCGTCCACGATCACGATAACGCATTCGATACCGTGGAAAGCAGCTTCGATAACACCTTCGCGCGAACCAAAGAACAGGGAGGGAGTCACACCTGCGGCTTTCAATGCTACATGGGATTCAAGTCCCACTGCTGCGACAAGATCAGCAGATGTGGCAATCTCCCGGAGAAGCCCGGTATTTACCTTACGGGATCCGCCATGCTGGACCCGGGGAACCTTGCAGACATGGATGATGCCCTCATGGTGTTCAATGATCCCTTTCAGAGAGGTGACGCCGACATCATTCTCCTTTTTTGCGTCTGCTATGACTTCACCCGTTGCGGCCCGGGATTTTTTTTCTGCGTACAAAAGACCGTTTTTCATAAACAGGCCAACGGTATCACCGGCCCTGAGATCTTCATGTGCGATTGCCGTCCATATCGTGACCGGCTGGATAACGTCGCGCCGGATATGCCGTGCATAGGTCTCGATGCTCTCTGCATTTTTCAGCATCCATTCAACGCCGGCCCGTGACACTTCATAATTCCCGCGGCTGTTCGCGGTCACCAGTCCCTGGCCTGACAAATCATGGATATACTCAGAAACTGCCTGGGACGTAAGGCCTATTTTATCCGCAATATCCTGCTGGCGGACTGCCGGCTGGAGTTTTGCGATTTCTACAAGGATCAGGAATCGCGAGACCTCGCTTTTGCTGTGCAGGAGTGTGGATAACTGATCCGGGATGTGCTGGGTCATGGTTCACCTGTTTGTACGATCATCGATTGCCCGGGGAGGTGCGACATTTTCATCGGATACACCCCGGCACAGTTTTTAGTCTTTGGGAGTGTGTTTTTCCCTTCGATCGGATGCCTGCAACTCTCACCCGATACAAGAATCGCCTCCCGGCAACTATGTAAAACGGGGCCAAACCACGTATCATTACGCGACACCAAATCCTGGCCCCACATCCCTGTATCGGGTATTATTGTACTAGAGTTCTCCAGGCAATACAAGACTAGTGTACTTTAGTTAAAACTATTTCAATTGATCATATTTGATTTATTTTAGGCTATGTATTTTTGCGAAAATAAAGGATCACTCAGCGAAACATACATGGCCCGTACATTCAGGGACATATGCAGAACCATAGCAGGGTCCCCTAAAATTCATAAACCCCCCTCACCCTCGCATATCTCCCGGCAAACGGGCGTCTCACCCGGCGCCGGGGGAGATTCCCGTGCGGTCCGCCACTCCGGCAAAAGTGTCTGTTCATGCTCCCGCCACCAGCGTGACCGACCCGGCCGGCGTCGCCGTGTTTCCGCTCCTGACGAGCTGACCATCCTTGTAGAGCTGGACGAGGAGATCGTCGCTTGTCGTATCATCCTTGGTGAAAACGGCGCTGACCGATCCGGAGTCCCCGGTGTCATCGACTTTGTACACCATGTCCCCGGATCCTTTTACTGCCCAGACTGCCGGGACAGCACCATAGGTACCCTCCCAGCTTCCGGAACTGGTCACGCTGACATAGGTGCCGGTCGAGGGAATGGACGTTTCTGTAGTTGTAGTGGATGTTGACGACCCCGACGATCCTGTTGACCCGGATTCTGACAAGAGTGTGCCGGTATCCTCCACGACACCTGTACTTCCGGAACTCTCGCTGGAATCCGATGTCACGGAATTCCCCGTTGTATCATCGGATGAAACAAGGTTTCCCGGATTATTATCCACGGATGCGGCACTCCCGAACATCCCGGTTGAAAAAATTCCGCTCATCGCTGCGATCATGACACCGGCAAAAATAATAATCGCGGCGATGAGGGCAACCTGGCGCACGGGAAACCCGGCCCCGGGAGAGGACGATCCGGCCGGCTGCGGGAAATTCCCGGGCCAGGCAGGGTTCATTCCTGAGGGGCCGTATTCTACCGGGCGGTGGCGTGGTGAGGCCGGAGCAGGAGCCTGTGCCGGGGCTTCTGATGCCGGTGAAACCGAAACTCCCCAGCGTGCCGCAAGATCCGGTGAACCTTCCGGATTCCGGAGGAAATCCCACGGGGATTGGACAACCTCCTCATTTGGCGGGATCACGCTTGACCCGCACCGGTTGCAGAACCGGGCTCCTGATGGGACCCGGTTGCCGCAGGCCATACAGAAAAAGAATGATCGCTTGGAATACGGGCACGAAGGATCGGGGGTGTCCGGGCGGGAGCCTTCTACCCGGGCCTCATACCGTTGAGTTGGCTGGACAAGACCGGCTGATTTCACACCCGGTTTTCCAGGATCCCGCATGCTACCGGTAATTTTTTCCGGCCCGGGAGGTACCGGGATCGCCCGCGCATCGGGAAATATGATGACCTCGGGAAGGGTTCCGGGTTTTCCCGCCCGGGGCGGTACCGGTTCGCAGACCGGCTCGGGAAACACCGGGGGCCGGGGAACGGGTCGTGGCGCATCGTCTGGTTGAGGAAACGCCGGTTTTTGGAATGCGACGGGAGGCCGGGCGGGATCCGGGCGGGCCGTAGAAGAGTGCCGGGAAATTTCCGTAATCCAGGCATCCCGTTCACCGGTCCGCACTGTGCCGGTGTTCCGGGCAAAGGTCAGGATCAGCCGACGGATCTCTCCCCGGGAGATGCGGGAAAATATGCAGAGCACCGGTTCGCCCTTCTGGGTTTCGCCGGGTTCTGTCCCTGCGACACTTGCAAGAGACAACTCCTTTGCAGGCATCAGGTCGTCATCAGGATCGACAAGGATGATCCGCTGTGTCGTTAAAAAAGCCACGAACCGGCCGAACTTCACGTGTACGTCCGCGGACCGGATCCTTATTGTTTCACCGGGCTGGAATGAGGGGTTGTTCATCACACCACCAGTATACGGGGAATGTTCACGCTCATGGTGACGCTATCAAAAAAAGTTATGAATTCCTGAGCACGAACTCGCCGTTCTGGATAGATTTCCCGCTGGTCTTGTCGATGATCATGTACGAGACATGGGCACCGACAGGGATCGTGAATGGTGAAGCGGCACCGGTAGGCCGATAGCCGAACTGGGAACTTGAATGTGTATCGGAAGTGAGGGTAAACCGGTCGCTTGCCGAGATGTATCCGTCCGAGCTTCCGCCAACTTCTGCAAGGTAAGTATCCTGATCTCCCGTAGGGGCATCTGCATTGGAAAGCGTGATACTCTGCCCGTTGTACTGGAGCTGTATGAGGATCTCATTGAGAGCGAGCTCGTCCCCGCCGGTCTGCTGGAACGTAACGGTACCATCGGAGGTACTCACTCCGGCAACGGTGAAAACTGCGTTGGGGGTCTTCTTCTGATCAGAACTCATTCCACCGGCAAATGCCGCAACTACAGCAGCGATGATAACGGTCACGACGATCATCAGCATCACACCGATTACCGGAGATACTGCTGAATCGTTTCCCTGCATGCGGCTCATCGTACGCTCACATCCTTCTCAAAGATCGTTTTCTGGCTCGTGGTATCCACCAGCTTGATGTTGAAGGTGTCTCCGGTGCTGACATCGGAGGCCGCGACACCAAGTACAGCTGCAAATCCTGCAGCATTCCCGGTAGTGATGACCTGCCCGGTGTTCCAGACATAGCTCCCGTAAGAAATATTCGTCACGGAGCCGGCAACCGTAAGGGATCCCGCCCGGGGATCAGCAAGGTACGGGACGGTCACTGTCACCGATGTACCGGCCGAATTCAGGATTGAAACCGAACTGCCGGATGTCCGGGCCTGCTTCGGATTGCCATTTGCATCCTTGTAGCTCACGATGATCCGGGTATTTGCCGTGTTGATCGGGTCCCCGGAAAGATGCGTCATGGTAAGGGTAGCGTTGTTGGCATCGTTCTTCACAATACTGCACGAGATCGAGGCCACCGGTGCGGTGGACTGACCGCCGCTCATGTCCCCTGCAAATGCTGAGACAATTGCGGCAATGATGATCGTTACAACGATCATCAGCATTACGCCAATGACTGGCGAGACGGCGGATTCAGTTTGCTTCATATTCATGTTCACCTCTTGATTCCCATAATCGAATTGTGTACTAACCATGTCCTCAATTTATGTCCTCAATTTTTCAGGTATTTGGCACTTTCAGCACTCCATGGGCCAATACATTCCCTGACGGCACATGGGTCAGCCACCATTCGGTCACACCGGAACGCACATCAATACCAACAGTATCAACAGCCCAGTAATCAGTATAATGATAACTTCCATAATGATCCACGAGGAACATGAACTGATCCCCAGATCGTATAATGGTATCATCGGAGCTAGATGAGTTCACTTTGACAAAGTACCTTGTCGGCAGGGTAGTATCTACCCCCGCAGGGGAAACCTGAATAATTTGTGCACCTGAAGGGAGGGAAATCGGTTTAGTGTCACTGTATTTCTGCGAACCGGTGAGATCATAATACCGCACGGTTAGTTCAAGATCCTTGAGATCGATGGGATCTCCACCTTCATTCGTAAACAAAAGCCCGTCTGGGTTCGCCAGATACACCAAATTGCCACCTGTTCCCCCCGATACATAAGCCCCACCGGGCCACTGGCAAGCTGAAATTACAGCAGAATCACTTGCCCCGCTACAAGCTCCTTCATTCATCTCGAAGTCATCTTGAGTGGTAGCTCCCAATACCGTTTGCAGGTCCGTTGAATAAGAAACAAGCTTCTGGCAGAAGTCGGATGAATCTTGCGTACAATCAACTGCATCATGATAACCCACTGTACCACCCACATTATAAGAAACTGTTACCAGCTGTGCCTTATCCTGTGGCGAATACATGATTTGCGAGCTCAGGGTCGTCGAGGGCCCGGTTCGTTTGGTCATATCAGAATTTGCTGCAAACGCGGAAACGACTGCAGCGATGATGATCGTCACTACGATCATCAGCATCACACCAATCACCGGTGAGACTGCATACTCATTCTGCTTCATAAGTCAATCTTTCCTCCAGAAATTGTCTGCTGGCTGGGAGCATCGATAATCTGGTAAGTACAGATAGTCGTATTCTTCAGGTAGAACACAGAAGGTGTCGTCCAGCCCAGCACCCCTTGCCCGTTCCCGTTGTTATCTGCGGATAGCATGAACTGGTTGCCGGTGTTGATCTGGCTGTCCCCCCGGAAGATGTTGGTGTTGGATTGTGTGGCATTCACTTTCCAAAGGTGCGGGGTCCCATACGGAGTTGTATCACGTGTGTCACTGGCCGCAAAACGTACCGATTCGGCGCCGCAGGAAAGGACAACCTGCACATCGTTAAGATTGATGAAGTCACCTGATTCTTCCGTAAAAAGAATGCCGGTACTGTTTCCATACGGCACTTCTACCCATGGCAGAACCTCAGCCGAGATGACCGCAGTAGGGGCCCTCTTGTCGGAATTTGCATAATCACCGGCAAACGCGGCGACAACAGCCGCGATAATGATTGTCACTACAATCATCAGCATCACGCCGATTACTGGGGACACGGCAGGATCCTTTCTTTGCTTCGTGCTGCTCATTGGACCGTCATCTCCTGGTGATAGATGATGGAATTCGTGGGGACATGTACGATATTGATATCAATTGATGCACCAACGGGAAGACTGGATACTTCATCTCCAAGGACATCGTCGACATTTGATGCACCTTGGGTTTCGGCTGTCATTCCAGGTGAGACCATAGAATCACTCCACCCTTCATTGGTATACCCATAATTCCAACACAATGTGCCTACCCCACCACTGCAATGATACTGAGAGGAATTTGATGGATCGAATTCATGTTTCTGAACGGTGCCATCCAATAAGGTTCGGTACGTGACCAGTTTCAGATCGGAGCCCTTGATCGGATCGCCGCTCTTCATGACTACCACAAATACAGGTATCCCATTTCTCACCCCGTATGATTGTCCCCCTGCGGTAAAGGTGTAATCGTTGCTACCATGTTCCACCTGAAACGAATGGTACAGCCTCATATCAAACTGTGTAACCGGAACGTTCTTCTGCCCTTCGGCAAAGCCGCCGGCAAAAGCAGAAACAACGGCTGCGATAATGATCGTTACGACAATCATTAACATCACTCCGATTACGGGGGAGACCCCGTCATCAGCATGCAGGTGTATCGGCATCATGATGCTATTACATCCCTGTGGAAGAGAAGTTCATTTGTCGGTGCATACACGATGTCCACGCTGACTGTTGTTCCTGGTGAAAAAGAACCGAATCCAAGAATTGCAGATGTGGAATCTGCATTAACTGTCGCAAGGATATCCCCATTCATCCAAGTTGAATTCCCAAACTCAGTAGTCAGGAGACATTCTCCATTCACAATCTTGCAGGGATATCGTGGGGATGTGACATTACTTCCATCGATCACATGTTCTACACTCTGGTTGTTCCATGTGATGATCTTCAGGTCATGCGTCGGGAGCGGATCCCCACCCTTATGGGTAAAGATAAGCTGAGAATACCAAGTTCCTGATGAATCCTGATCCTCCCTGAGTTGCACATCGATCTGGACGGTCGGTGTTTTCTTCTGCGATTCTGCAAAACCGCCGGCAAAAGCAGCGACAACGGCTGCAATGATGACCGTCACCACGATCATCAACATCACACCGATCACCGGGGAGACCGCATCGGTATTCGCACCTCGGTTCAGTTTTTTCTGCACATTCATAGCCTCATCTCGTTTTGGAAATTTCCAACAGGTCATGACAAGCACAATTGACTTTAAACAAATTAGCTTGTGTCCTGAGGACATACTATCCCGTCCTATTTATGGATACCGATTTTTTCCAGAATTATCAATATGAGCTCCCCCTTTTGCCGGGTGCTGGATACGGCATGCAGGATTCAGGCATCAATTTGAGGGATGACTGAAACAAAAACATCACGTAAACGAAGCCCTGTCGGTTGGACTTTCAGAATGGATAGGTTCTCACGCAAGAGATACCAGCAAGGAGGATATTTCTCAAAGTGGCATACCTCAAATACGATCCAGATAATGAAAAAATAAAGTGAATCTTGAGGTTACCCAAATCTGTAGAGGTAGCCATCATTTCCAATAGTATACATTTGACCATTGGCAATAGCAGCCGTGGCACCACCCTGCGGGTGGGACCATTCTGTTGCACCAGTCAGAGCATCGAGAGCATACACTGTATCATAACAGTAATTATTCGAAGAAGATTCGTGCCCGACAAATGCATATCCATCAGCAACAGAGACGGAATCAGTCCAGCCACCCATACCTGCATTGGCACGACTCCATGCTAATGTCCCATCGTTGGCATAGAATGCACGAACACCAGGATTCGCATATCCGGCGCATCCACCGTCAACATAAACGAGACCGTTTGCAATCGCAGGTGTTGCATCGGAACGCTCAATGGATTTACTCCAGACTAATGTGCCGTTGCTCTTGGAATATGCGTAGAGTTTCCCGTTACCATTGAAATTGTACGAGGTAACGTAAACATTTGAAGAGTCAAGAGCTGCTGAACCGCAGAAATTCTGGTTGGAATCTCCCTGAACGCTCCATACTTCGTTACCGGATGAATCAACCTTGTACAGGTAACCAACTGATCCAGTATACCCGGTAACGTAAATTGAACCGTCTGTTGCATCATACGCCGGGGACGCCTGTGCATAGTTCATATCATATGTTGTTGTGTCGGTGTTGTCGAATACCCAGTTCAGGGATCCCGTGGTCTTATCAAGACAATAGTAGTCAGACCAGTCGCTGAAGTAAACATTGTCCCCGCCAATGACCGGGCCGCCGTTAACATTTACATTGTAACCCGTGAAATTCCACATTTCAACACCATCAGAAACCCGGATGGCGTAGTGCTGGTAATCTGAAGATGCATACACATACGTTCCATCCGTGGCCGGGGACGACCAGGAACCGTAGTGAACCATGCGCGGCAGCGGGAAGTTCCACAGGACTGAACCGGTCGATTCATCGAGGCAGGTCAGGTTGATCTGGGTAAGAGCAGAGGGTTCATCAAATCCTGCAAAACCTGTCAGGACAAACACTTTCCCGTTCGATATGATCGGGTTTGTCGTTCCGATGGCCTGAATGTTTGCCGACCAGACTGATGAATTACTGGACGGAAGCCCGGTTGATGGTGATGTACCATCGTGTTTCGCATTGTAATGGAACTGCGGCCAGTCGGTCGAACTCGGTGTGGTCAGGGTCGTGGTCAGGGCATTTGCCGCTACTTTCTTTGTTGTTGCAGCGGCCGGGTTGACATACGTGGTCCCGGCATTATCGGGAGTCGTTATCCCGGCATTCGCAAGCGCTTCAGGATTATAATACGCAATAAACTGCGCATTGTTTGGATAGTTTGCTGCAAGCGCCGGCCCCGCAAGGGCGAGGAGCATGCATGCAGCAAAGACTGTTGCACAAATTCTGTTCAGACTCATAGTATCAAAGTCTCCAATTTTTTTTGCCCATGACAGAATTTCTTTGCTATAATAAATCCGATCATAAGCAAGCTGAGTTGATCTAACTTAAGTTATTTTAATATTGCCATTTGATTCATTTACGATGATAAATCGTGAGCAATGGAAGTTTTCAGCCAGAATAATAATGGAATAATCCGTAGAAAAAACAGGGCACCACTCAAAAATTTTTGCGGCAAAATATCCGGAAAACTATGCGACCTGAATACTCTTCCAGAATTTTTTAAGGGAACGATTTTCACAGCGGGATAGTGGCAGGGGTGCAAAAGATATCCCGACCCCTGACATCGGGGCACATCCAAAAAACCTGAATTGGCAATATTTTGAGAATATGCGCATGAAATACCCGATTTTTTACAATCGCCCACCAGGGCCGTTTCCCTACGAGATCTCATGCAAAACAGGGAATTGGTGGGGGAAAATTAAAACTCACCCGGCTTTTGGGGGTCATTTTTAGGTGGGTTTTAATGAATATTTTCGGGATCCGGGCGATTATATCAAATATTTTTCCGGGCCAAAAATCCGTGCGTTTTGTGGGCGTTTTTTTAAGGAGGTTTCCGGGAATTGGATGACGTATCGGGCCCGAATTCGTCCAGATAGCTTCCCATCCAGTATGGATACTCTGTCTAGGTATATTCTGGAGAATACTGCCGTTATTTGTCTCGGACTTCACCACAGAGCCAGTATCATTTGTCCAGTACCCGATAATCCTCACATCCAAAGGTGGGATCAATTCGTCGTTTTTCTTAATAGTAACAAATGATAGACTCCGACATCACCATGATGCAAATCCCATTCCTACAGGGGTACATTCTCATACCAAACGGTGCGACCGGCTCTCTCTAATGCCCTGTAATTATAGTCAAGAACCTCTCTTTTAATACAAACGCGATTGTTTTTACTGTTTAAACGCGCCCGTTTACCGACTCGACCGCATTCTTGCAATTTCACTTTTACATCGTGTCATAGATTCAAGGTTTTTCACTATAATTTCACGGCAAATGCAGAGAGACATTTATGGCAATTAGGATCGTTACGGTATTTGTCAACATTACGTCAACGGATGGGGTAACAACATTCTTATTCAGCTTCATTTTTCTTTCCCCCAAATATTTTGGTATACCCGAAACACGACCATATCTCTTTTCTCAGGTATCATGAATTTCTATCAGTCCATGGGCCAGAATGTTGCCTGACGGCGCATGGATCAGCTGCCACTCCGTCGATTTTGAACGGATATTGGCCACCATCGGGCCGAAATCCCAGATATGAGGAGTGGTCATATAAACACTATCCTGGTGGTAATGATCCACATAGAATCTGAACTGATCCCCCGGCCGGATGATAGTGTCATCGGAGCTGAAAGCATTCATTTTCACAAAGAATCTGTTTTTCTGCGCCAGGGCATTATACTCATCAAGTGAACCGGTTGATGTCAACCGGTTACAGGTACCCTGCGAACCGGGATTGAGACACTTGGATTTGATAACCGTAGGACTGGTGAGACTGTCGGAGACTGCATTATCGGGAATGGATGGTGGCACATCAGATTTAGTGTCACTGTACTTCACCGAACCCGTGAGATCGTAATACCTCGCGGTCAGCTCCAGATCCTTCAGGTCGATAGGATCGCCCCCCTCACTGGTGAAGAGAATCCCGTCATAGTTGTCCCAAAAACTCTCGCTGGTGTACGGGTCATCATAGTACTCAGGGTAATGCTGGGCAGGCACAGCACATCCGTTGGCCGCATCGTTATAGTATGTGAGATTACCTACTGTCAAAGTAGAATCAGGACACCATGCCTTGATAGATGGTGACGTCAACCCCTTACCCTTGTAACAGTTTTTCGTATAAGTACAGACCTGCCCATTCGTTTTCGTACTATCCCTAGAGTTAATCGAGGTGAGATAGGCCGCACATATTGTTGATACTGGTGACCCAGCTCCACATTGTGCGGCAGTTTCACCAGCGTAATCCTGTTCGGCATGGTACTGATCGGGCGTGTTCCATGTAGCGCTGATCGAATAAGCCAGGTCCTGAGGTGTGGACTCAACCTGCCAGCCCAAGGTTGTCACAGGCCCGGCCCTTTTTGCCAGATCGGTCTCGTTTGTTGTAAAAGCGGAAACCACTGCCGCGATAATAATTGTCACTACAATCATCAGCATTACCCCAATTACCGGGGAGATTGCACATTCGTTTTGGTTCATAAACGGTTTCATAAATTAATCCTCCCCCCGGATATTGTCTGCTGGCTGGGAACATCGACAATCTGGTATGTGCAGATCTCCGTTTCCGCCAGGTAGAAATACTGAGATGAATCCTCAGGCCTCATCCAGCCGAGGACACCATTGCCGCTGCCGTTGTTGTCTGCATACAGCAGGAACTGGTTGCCGGGAGTGATCTGGCTGTCCCTACCAAAGATGAATCCCCCATTCGCTGCAGTAAACGGAATTACTTTAAAAATTGCCGGGTGTTTCCAGCCGCTCGGTGTCTCACGCGGTGTCATGTCGTTCCCCATAAAATGCACTGATTCATCACCGCAGGTAAGGACGACCCAAACGTTATCCAGATCAATAAAATCCCCGGATTTCTCTGTAAAGAGAATACCTGTGCTGTTCCCAAGCGAATCATCAGTCGGCCATTCTGTATGCCAGGGAAGGACTTCAGCAGAGATTACCGCAATCGGGGCTTTCCTGTCGGAGTTCGCATACCCTCCGGCAAATGCGGAGACGACTGCTGCGATGATGATCGTAACGACGATCATCAACATCACCCCAATCACCGGGGAGACTGCATGTTCTTCGCGGGAGACCGGCTTCATTGCATCCGGACCTCCTGGCTGTAGATAAGGGAATTGGTGGGCGTGTGCACAATGTTCACTGTAACTGAGTCACCGATCCCAAGGCCGGAGACGCCAGGCCCGAAAACAGTATCGACATACGAGGGCTGCACGACACACTCGAACGTCTCCCCGGGAAATACCATGGAATCGTTCCAGCCGTTACTGGTATACCCGTAATTCAGGCACAGGGTCCCCTGACCTCCACTACACCTGTACGGTGCACTTTGGGAAGGAAAATCATGTTTCTGGACTGTGCCATTAGATAACGTTCGGTATGTAACCAGTTTCAGGTCGCCACCCCAGATCGGCTCCCCGCTCTTCATCATCACCACTGCGCCCGGGTTTCCTATCTGAATTGCGTCTCCTTGGAACCAGTAATTCGTACCGGCGCCCTGCTCAGGAAAGTGACTATACAACCGGATATCGAACTGCGCAACAGGCACCCTTCCCGATCCTTCCGTCATACCACCAGCGAACGCGGAAACGACTGCTGCGATGATAATCGTAACGACGATCATCAGCATCACCCCGATTACCGGGGAAACTGCCGCTTCACGCGGATTATGTCCGGTTTCCTTAATTCCGATTGCCATAATCACACTCCCCTCAAGTAATATTGATAAAATACAAGTATACTTGATCTAAATAATAGTATAATAATTTGAGCATATACTAGATTTGATTTGTTGTCCGGTTATCAGCGTTCTCCCCACGACCAGCTTCACGTCCTGAATACTCAGGTAAGATGATGGGACCAAAACAGGTGTGCCCCGGCAAGAGGCTACCGGGCGGAGGAGAATTTGTAGGATTTACAAACCCGCAATACCTGGCGGTGAATGGTACAGGATTCATCCAAAAAAAAGATGAGAGATTGAATACCGGTTACCCGAACCGGTACAGGTCTCCGTTGTTCCCGAGGGTGTACATTTTACTATTCGCAATGGCAGCGGTTGAACCGCCCTGCTGGTAGAACCAGATGATGTCACCGGTGAATGCATTGAGGGCATAGACCTTGTCATAGGAGTATATAGGATACGTCCCATTCTCATGCCCGATAAAAGCATAGCCATCAGCAATGGAGACAGAATCCGTCCAGCCACCGAGATCTTCGGGATTAGAGTGGCAGGTAGGTGTATTATCATCATCCAGACACCACACCACGCTTCCATCATCAGTATAGAACGCGTAGACGCCGTGTGGTGAGGACCCTGCTGTCCCGCCACTGACATAGACAATTCCGTCTGCTATCGCCGGGGTGGCGTCTGAAGACTTGATGGATGCGTTCCATACAGGGGCCCCGTTGCTCTTGGAGTAAGCGTACAGGTGTGCAGATCCCGTAGAGTTATACGATGTGACGTATACATTATCTGCATCGAATGAGGCCGAACCTGCGAAGTAATCTCCCGGGTAGACACTTTCGCCTCCCCAGAGCTCGTCGCCAGTGGTGGCATCAACCTTATACAGGTAGCCCCGATCTGCACCGGAACCAGGCCACGCGTTATTGTATCCTGTTACGTAAACAGATTTATCCGAGGGATCGTACGCCGGCGATGCCTGCGCATAGCGGAAATCGTACGTTGTGGTCTTTGAATTGTCGAACGTCCAGACCCGGGAACCATTATTTGTCTTGTTCAAAGCATAGTAATGACCGGACTTTGAGACATCATAATAATCTCCGGAATCGCTGACGAAGACCAGATCACTATCGGACGCAATCGATGGGCCGCCGTTCACATTCGTATTAAAGCTCGTAAAGGTCCAGGCAATCTGGCCGGTATTCGCATCGATGGCGTAATGCTGGTTATCCGTTGAGACATACACATAATCGCCATCGGTTGCTGGAGACGACCACGATCCCCAGTGAACCAAGCGTGATAAACCGGATGTTTGCCATAGGATTGAACCGGTCGCTTCATCCAGACAGGTCAGGTTGATAGCCGGGACATCATCCGGTTCATACATCCCGGAGTAGTTGGTCAGGATAAACACCTTCCCGTTTGCGATGATCGGATTCGTGGGCCCGATGGCCGGGAAGTATGTCGACCAGACTGTTGAATTATCATCAGGGAGACCCGTCGATGGCGAGTATCCATCATGTACTGCGTTGTAGTGGAACTGCGGCCAGTCTGTCGAGCTCGGAGTAACTTGTGTTGTGAGCAGATTTCGTGTTAGCATCTTGGATTTGTAAGCCGGATTGACATACGTGTGCCCGGGTGTCCCGGGCAATGTAACCGTTGGTTTTCCAAGTTTGTTCGGATCGTTGTACGGCAGAAACTGCGCGTTGTGCGGATATTCAGCCGCAGCGACGGCAGGAATCGCCATTGCTAACAGCATGCATGCAATGATGATGCCTGCAAAACTTTTGTTCAATTTCATTTTGTTCATAGCTTCATTTCCTGCTTATGGTTGAATATTTTTTTTTAATTATATACCCAATCATAAACAAGTGTACCTGATATAAAACAAAATATTTTAAGTTTGTTATTTGATTCATTTACGATGATAAATCGCGAGCAATTAAAGTCTTCAGCCAGGATAATAATGGAATAATCCGTAGAAAAAACAGGGCACCACTCAAAAATTTTTGCTGCAAAATATCCGGAAAACTATGCGACCCGGATAATTATCCGTAATTTTTAGGGGGGGGTTCACAGCGGGAGGGTGACCGGGGTATCAACGAGGAGCCAAGTCCATAATATCCAAAAAATATTCCTCACGGATCCACGATATTCAGGACGGGCAATTGTTTCCTTAACACAATTTCAGATCTAAAGCCCCATGTCACGAAGATCGCGGATAAAATATCCCTCGCGTGCCAGGATCTCTTTTCCCTCTATTGACCGTGCAGCAAGACCGCAGGTCACCGGCCCGGACAAATCCCTGACGAGAGGGATCTTCTTTTCAAGGGCCGAGAGGATGGCGCGGGATTCTTTAAGGGAAAGTCTGCTGTTTTTGATCTCAATGGCAAGATTTTCCTGAGACACGAGTGCAACAACATCGATCTCATCCCCCCTCCGGTTCCACCACGACCCGATGTGTCCGTACTCATCAGTAAGCTCATCACGAAGTCCCGTATCATCTCTTCAAACGCCCACCCAAAAAAAGCACTCCACTCCACGATGACCCGGTTTCGGATGGATGTATACTGCCCTCCCCGGTAGCGGGCAGGTGCTGCTCCACGACCAAGACGCCCTCGGCAATCTCTTTTAACGTGATGCGGATGATCGTTTCCCGCAGGTGTTTTTTCTGTTCCCCATATCCAAAATGTTATCAGAGTGCACCCTCAATACTAAAAATACAAAGGTCGTTGGGGAATATGACCGCAAAAAAGGAATTCAACCCGGAAGATGTTATCGGGAAACCGTACCAAAGGGGTCTCCTTCCCTATGGGGGCGGAGTCAGCGGAAAGACCGGGAAAATTGTATTCGCAGTCAGCAAAGAAGAGCACGACAAGGATGTGAAGCGTCTCAAGTCCCTCATCTCATGAATCCATCTGTTTTTCTGGATACCCCGGTATTCTTTCAATGCGTGGAAAAACCACAGTTTGTAACCATTCTTGAACATGCGATCAATGCCGGGTATTCGATCCAGACATCGATAACCGTTCTTGGTGAGGCGGTCACCCAGATGTATGAGAAAACGGATTCCGGCAGATATCTGGTATGCCTCAACCAATTGATTCATGATTGGGATACGACATTTCTGTTCCCAAAAGACCGGGTAAGGGTGCTCTGTTATGTATTGGGAGACGATGAAACGGATACACGGATGATCCGTGAGCCCACGGATCGCACCCACCTTGCGTATGCAATGGCATATGAATCGGAGTATTTCCTTACTTCCGACAAAAACCTGATCAAGTATCGAATTCCTCCGGTTTTAGAGAAAGCCGGTTTTTTCAAACCAAAAACGATGCCACTGGAAAAATTCCGGGACAACTTCCTGAAAAAGAAATGAATTTCTAATCACTGATATTTTCGGTCAGGATTCCGGAATTCTTCCCCGGTAGCGGGCAGGTGCTGCTGCACGACCGAGACGCCCTCGGCAATCTCTTTTAACGTGATGCGGATGATCGTTTCCCGCAGGTGTTTTTTGTCATGGCATTGCAGCCTGGCCGGTACAATCGTAGAGACGGTGTTTGAAAATGTCAAAATCCCGAAGCGTTTCGCCCGTCGTTTCGTATAAAAATACCGGATCGCGGACAAAGAGCGGAGTTCCTTTAAGCACCTCAACCCTCACATACAGGGGAAGTGACGGGAAGATCCGGACATCATAGCGTGTCCCGGGAAGTGCGGACAGGAGCGCGTGACGGAACAGGCGAACCTCTGCCGGATCGCCATCCTAGTACACGCAGAGATCGACATCCGATTCACCGGTCATACGGTTCTCTTTTCCCGAACCATAAAAAATGACAAACTGCACGTGCCCGTAACCTGTGAGCGGTTCAATCGTTTTCAGCGCTGCCTCCGTGTATGCACGGACATCCTGTTCAGGTACAGGAAATCCCCGATCTGTTGGCACGAAATGTTTTTTTCATGAACAATGTTTCCTGCATCCCTTTTATTTTTGCCCGGCTCGCAGGATATGCTCCAGGGGAAGTCCCGTATTCGCGAAATTGTGGATGAAAGATCCCTTGTTTAACAAAATCTCCCTTCACCACATATCTCCGATGAGATACATCACGAAAATTCCCCCGTTACTGCACCGGCCGCGATTCCCCCTCCGGAATAAACCGGTTCACCGCAGATATCGGATCCAGGTCCTTTAACCCGGCAAGGTTATCATCGGACAACCGGGCAGCCCGGCTCTGGAAATCCCGGCAGTACGTCACATAGACCGCAAGCTGATCCGGAGAAGTTTTCGTAACAAGCTCCCGGAGAAGATACGGACTGTGGGTCGCAACGATATACTGGTTGGCACTATCCCGTCCGATCATTTCACCCAGCGCCCGGGTCTGGGAAGGATACATATGCGCTTCGGGCTCTTCAAAAACAACCGTTGCATGCCGGTTGGATTTCACCGCAACCGAATAAAAAATACTCCGGGCGACGGTATCGGAGGCCAGGTGATAGGGAAAATTCAGGTTGGTTTCCGGGCCGGGCCGGGAAAATTCAAACGTCTTTTTCACCGGCCTTGGGACGAGCCGCTGCCCGGTCGATCCAAAGGAGGCATCCACCAGATCGCGTAACCGGTCGCTGCCCATCACAAGGGCAAGCAGGTTCCTCCCGTCAGGAGGACTGAGGGAATCGCCGGAGATCCCGTGGAACTGGCAGAGCTGCCGGTACCGGTAAAATTTTACCGGTTCGTACCGCATCTCCGGAGGAAATGATGAGGGGGTGACCAGCGCCCCGCTGTAATCGAGAACCCCGATCGGGGATCCCTTGAACGGGACATTCTTTGCATTGATATTGAACGCCTCGCCGAGATTAAACCGGAAAAAGGTCAGGGGAAACCCATTATCTGCATGCGACACGGTCAGGCACTGCCATTCCCGTCCCGGATCTTCCACCGCGATCTCGATGGGGCGATCGGTACAGTCCTCATAAAAAATATTTGAGAGGTTCTGGAACCGGATAAATTCCTTAAGCGAATTTACCAGGCCGTACGAAGCAAGCTGCCCGCACCAGGAGAGCAAACCAAACGCTTCAAGGATATTGGATTTCCCGGTACCTGGTTCCCCGAGGAGAACGGTCACCCGGCTCAAGGGGAGGTCCAGTTTCTTTACCGATTTGAAATTTCGTAACCGAAGTCGTTTGATCATGACAGGGACACACCTTTTGTTTTGTAAATCCGGTTGCACACAGGAGACCCGGATACTACCGGGAAAAAGTCACTCTCATGAACCGCAGGACCTGTGACCGGAAGATTCGGGCATCCCGTATCGGGCATGAGGAAATTTTCGGGAACCGTGCACGCGAACTTTTTCCGATCCCACATCCATTCACGAAAGCCGGCTGGGGGAATCCTCCCGCATTAAAACAAATAGCTTTGTTATAACACAAATTATTTTAAGTTTCTTGTTGCGGGGCTGCACATCCGAAGATCGGACACACCACCAACAGATAAAAAAGACAGGGAACATTACCGGGCCAGCAAGATTCCACAAAAAAGTCCCGGGCCGCACAGACCGTTCAAATGTTCATGAGATATATTTTCCCGCCGTAATTTTGACCCCGGCATTGCCCCTTTACTGCCCCTTTACTGCCCCTTTACTGCCCCTTTAAATAAAATATAATGCGTACCTCTCCCGGTTTTCCCCACACGGGTAATAACCCCGCGCGTTTCAAGACCTGCGAGTACCTCGCTTGCCTGACGTTTACTCACAGAAGCCAGCATCTGATATTGGGAGTTCGTAATTTTCCCATGTTTTTTAATGAACTCTACCACTCGGATTTGTTGTTCTGAAAGACCGGCGGGGGCAGCATAATCACGGGGGAAAATACTTTTTGGGAATTCCACCAAAAAACCCTGATCTTCCAGGAATTCCGGCAATGGGGACCCCTGTTGTGCGCACGCCTCGTTCATTTTCTGGATCCCGCTGCCCCACCGCTCGATCCACCCGATGTCATAGAGTACCTGCGCTATACCCTTATTTCGGGCGACTGAAACATGAGATCCTGTGAGATCTGCAAGGGTAATCCCGACAACAAGTCTCCCCGGACTCCATATGTTCAGAGCATCCTGCATGATCCGGATCTCCACGGATGAACTAATCGTATAATCCCGGTGACATACCGCATTGATTACTGCTTCACGAAGAGCGTCTACCGGGTAATCCCAGACCTGTTTTCGCTCTGGTTCCCCGGTCATCACAAAGGCGACCCGGGTGTTCTTCCGGACAAACTCAATCGCATCATTAACCTGATCGATTATAGTCCCACCAACCATTCGGTCATCCAGTACGGAAATCACATCTGCGGCAAAGAGGCCACAGTGGGTTGTTGCCTGCGGGATAAATCGCTGCGGATTGTTCCCGAACAGGAGAATTGCCGCCCATGCAGGGATGCCCTTCTGGATCAATCCGATCTTTTCCAGAACACTTTCTGGATCTTCATCAGGTCCGATGTTCCTCCTGCGGGTCTCGTTTGCTTTCGCGATATACCACGACATGCTCTTGTAATCCAGATCTGCAAGCGACGCCCCCGGTACCGGAGTTAAATCCCAGCTGCTCCCGATAGATCTGAGATGCTGCTCCGCAATCTCATGGGGCTGCATCATACGGTTACTTGACCCGACCCGCCGGTAACACCTGCCCCGCACAGCAACAGGTTTAAGGGGATTTTCCCGTATATGGATCGCCGCGACCATTTTTTTCTGGATTATAACCGATTCAATCTCCGGGATTAGACGTGGTTCGGTACTCTGGGATATCGTGTTGCTCCAGTTTTTAAGAGATTCCAAACCAACCGGGATGCCCCGGATTTCCCCCCGATCCGTAACGCCGATGAAAATGCTGCCGCCCCGGGTATTTCCAAATGCCCCTGCAGTAATAATCGTATCACTGTCAAACGATTCTTTGAACTCAGTTTCATCGGATTCGCCCTTTGAAATCGTTTTCATTATTTCAGGGGGTGTCATTTTCGGTGTCCAGCAGCATCTATCCTGAAGGGGATGTTTTCAATTGATGGTAAATAGTGGAGCTCAAGGGCAGATAGTCTTTCAGGAATTGAGAGGTGCCATACCGCGTTCATAGTGTGGACTGCCGTAATTCTCACATTACTGGACATAAACTGAAATCCGGACATGGGTTACGGTAAGGGTCACCAGATGATCCGTATTATTATTGATGGTGAAGGTATCCGCACCATTATACGTAAGGACCGCCTGGGAAGACCCGGCAACAGAATCCATCCGGGTCTCAAGCGTGTTACACGCGTCGGTCCAGGCTGAAGAGATCGGCACAGCCATGATCCCGTCAGGCACATTCATCGAAACGAGAAGATCACCTTGAGAATTATCATAGTTATCCGTTGAGACGGTCGAATTTATCCGCAGGACTGCCGCCCCGTTGCCGCTCGCCATGCTTTTTTCATCGGTCACGGAACTCTGCCCGACAGAAACCACCGTAATTGCAATATCGAAGTTTGAAGTATTCGTAGCATTGCGCATCCCGGAAATTTCCAGGAATTTTCCCGCATAGCCGGGGATCCATCGTTCGCTGACATCATGGGATGTGGCAAACGAGAGCGGTGTCTCCCGGTTCTTCTTGGTCACGTTGATATAACCGTACTGCCACGAATAGCCCTGGTCTTCCCAGAACGAGTACGACGGGAAGTACGTGACATTCACAAGAGACCCGGGAAACGGAGTTGTAGTAACGCTGCCGGAAACCGTAACCGTATACAAGGTATCGGGAGGGCCGACAACCAGTGTCCCGCTCGATTTTTCCGGGTTGATGAGGATATCCCCGCCCCCAAGCCGGATCGTCTCCCCGTAAGAAGCGTCCTTTTTTTCTGACAGGACATGTTCCATATCGTTATCGAACCGCATGAACGCCTCCTTGACACTGGTCACCTGGTCGATCTCGGACTGCTGCTTGAGCGCCGGCAGGTACGTAGTTGCATAGAGTGCCAAAAACGTCACGATGACCGCGAGAAGGAGCATCAGCGCCACGACCGATGCGACACCGCTTTCATTTCCCCAAACTCTCCCACGAGATCCAACCGGTTTTTCAAAGGACATAGACAAACACCACGATTGACGCGACAAGGAAAATGATCGTATGCTTAAGCCCGCTCAAAACATTGTTTGAACTCAACTGGCCGGCCATGAGGCCCGAAAAACCCCCGATAATGATGGCAACCCGGAACATGTCCCGGACATTTCCCGCAATATCGAACTTCACATTCATTTTTACAAAACTGGCAATGAACGCATCGTTGAGCTGGTACGAGCAGTACAGGTAGATCCCAAACGAGAGGTAGATCACCGCGAGATACACAAACGAGACATTGAACCGTTTGGATTTCATCTTGAGGTAATGGTCGAGATCGCTGATCGCGATCGTTAAGATCTCACGCAGCTGGTCGGTGATCTCGCTTGCCTTGACAACCAGGGAGATCGCACGTTTTACCGAGACAAGCCCGATCCGTTCCTCAAGCCGGATAAGGGCGCTCGACGTGCTTGCCCCCCACTTGAGATCCTCGGAAACGATTTTGAGCTCTGATGAGAGGACGCCCAGTTTGCTTGTCGAGACCATGGTGATTGCACCCTGGAGCGTCATCCCCACATCCTTCATGTCCGCGATATCCCGCAGAAACTCCGGCATCTGCGCCTCGACACGGCTCACGTAAAACCTCCGCGACTCGTACGCTACCATGAGCGGCGCAATCATCGCGATCACCGTGATGCAGATAAAAATTTCAAGCGTGTACTCGGGGAATATCCCGGCGAACATCTTTGTAAAATAGAGGGAAAAAACGACACAGGCAAGAAGCATACCGATAAAAAGCCCGATCGAATAATCCGAGATAAAATACCGGAACGGGTGCCGTATGATGTCGGCAATCTTGAGCCATTTCTTTCTCTCTTCGATCTTTTTGATGAATTCAGGATCGAAATCCTTCTCCTCTTTTTTTTCGATAATTTCATCGTTGAACTCAGTTTCCCGGGTTTCCCCGTGCGAGATTTCAAGATTATCCGGGGGAAGGATAACATACAGGATAAAAATGAAAATGATTGCACCCAGCGGCAGGCCAAGGTACATCAGGGGCATAATATTGGTCATCTGTCCGGTGTGGCCGGACAGGTTCTGGGCAACAAGCATGATGATGAGCGCGATGGGACCTGCGACAAAGACCGTGACATAGATCTCGGCAAGCATCTCCATGATCTGGAGGGTCGTCTCCAGTTCCTGCTTGGCGAGCTCGCGGTAACTGTCGGACCGGGAATCAAAAAAATCCTTTAAATTTCCCCCGGTCCGGTAGACAAGCGCCATGTCGTTTAAGAGATCGGAAAAATTTTCCGACGGCGTGATCTCCTGGAGCCGGCGCATCGCAGTCAGGAGATCTTCCCCGAACACTTCAACGTCCCGCACGATCATCCCGCATTCCCGGGAAACTTCGCCGTACAGGGGTTCGGCTTCGTACACGTTTTTAAAAAGCGTATAGAGAGTGACCGTTGTCGAAAGCGCCTCCATGTACGTGATCGCATACGGGAGATCGACATCGATCCGGGTCTTTCTCCCCCGGGCCACAAGCGCCGGGTAATAGAGAATCCCAAAAAAAACTGCCGGGATGATGATGCAGAACACGAGGGAAAGCGTCACAAAAAACGGCAGGAACGGGATGAGGTTGATCTCGATCCCGAATGTCACAAGCACGAGACCGAAAACGGAATACACCAGTCCTGCAAGAAGGGTGATGACGATGGCGTACTGGAGGTAGACCGGGGCGCTGATGGGAAAGTGCGCTGCCTTGAGCGTCCGGTCGAGCCGGCGGACATCGAGGATGGACCTTACTGCGGTGATGTTCTGCATTTTTCGGAGTTCTTCCTGAGTTCGTTGATGAAATGGGAGATCTCGTCGATACCGGTGATCTTCTTCTCGACCATGCGTTCCAGGAGTTTTTTCCGGATCTCCACCTGGGAGGCAAGATCTTCTTCAGACCATCCGTGGCTGTACGCGATATCGGCAAGGGCCGCTGATTTAGTGAAAACATGGTCGAAATGATCGGTCATCGAATTCCATTCGAATAAGGGTATCCACCGGATCTCGCTTCCCTCGACAACCATCTCGTTAAGGGAGAGGCAGCGCCGGAACCCCACGCCCTCCTTGTGCTGGAGCCCCTGGATCAGCATGAGGTCGAGGGCCCCGAACATCACGCTCGGTACATTGATGGGATCGTGGGTCAGCCGGTTGATCGCTTCCTTGACGCCCCCGGCATGCAGGGTCGAAAACGTGGTGTGGCCGGTGTTCATTGCCTGGAACAGTGTCTGGGCCTCGGCACCCCGGACTTCCCCCACGATAATATATTCCGGCCGCTGACGCAGTGCGGTTTTTAACAAAAGGAACATATCGACATCGCCGGCTTCGAGATTCTTCCCGCCTTCCCGGGTCCGCATCGGCAGCCAGTTCTTGTGCGGCAGCTGGATCTCCCGGGTATCCTCGATCGAAACGATCTTCGAAGTCTGGGGGATGAAAAACGAGATCGCGTTCATGGTCGAGGTCTTGCCGCTCGCCGTTCCGCCGACAACGATCATGCTCTTGTTGTTCTCGACAAAAAGCCAGATGTAGGCCATAAGCTCGGAATTGTATGTCCCGATCGAGATGAGATCGACCGGTGTCATTGGATCAGCCTTGAACTTCCGTATGGTAAACGAGCTTCCTTTCGAGGAGATGACATCGGTATAGGTGATCTGGGCCCGGGCCCCCCCGGGGAGTGCGGCATCCACGAGCGGGGAGGTCAGGGACATCTGCTTGTCGGCTTTCTGGGCGATCTTGAGTACAAACTTGTTGAGCTCGTCGTTTTCAAACGATATGTTGGATTCAAGGTTTGCAAACCTGCGGTGGTAGATGAAGATCGGGATCCCGGCCCCGTTGCAGGTGATATCTTCGATCTGCTCGTCATGCATGAACGGGTCGAGTTTGCCATAGCCGGTGAAATTCCTGCTGAGGAAATAGACAAGAATGCCCATCCGCTCTTCAGTGATCTCCGGATCGAATTCGCGGATGATCTGCTTTATTTCGTTCTCATCGAGCCGGACCAGGTCGCGTTTTACCGGGGTGTCATAGATAAGCACCGTCCGCAGCCGTTCATAGGTCTCCTCTAAAAGGATGAGTTCTTTTTCCGAGATCCGGGGCTCGACGATATCGTACCGGGGGTTCATCTCCCAGTCCCGGGTGATGTTCACGTACGAGAACGGGGGAACCAGCCAGTACCGGTCCAGAACCCTGCTCTCATCGATATTGTCAAGCGGAGGGAGGGTCGGCAGATCGGGCCGGGCCGATGCCGGGAGGATCCGGTCGACCAGGTCATCGGGCGATGAACATTCCGGTTGCTCCTCACCAGCCGGAATATCTTTGGAGGGTACTGGGGATGTCCGCCCAAAGAGCGACAACAGTTGTTTTACCGGATCTATCTGAGCTTGCCCGGCCGACGGGGGCGACCCGGAAACCGAAACTGATGATTCCGCAGAACCAGGCCTGGCATCTTCACGCTTTCCGGATCCATTATTCCCGAATGAAAATAATTTTTGGAGTGACACAACGAGATCCTGCGGTTTTTTCTCCGGAACCACGGGTGGCAACTGCGGATTATCGGAATCCGTACCGGGATTGCCGGGTTTCGTTGCCGGCTGGATTTTTTTAAAAAAACGGGAAATCGGTTCCATCAAAAATCAGCCCGTATTATGCCGGGTTTTTCCCGTGCATCTGGATCGAAACATCTGCCTGGCAGTTCCGGACAAAGACCGCGATATAGAAACTCCCGGTCTCGTAATAATTGCGGTACTTTATGCTTTCCTGACCGGTGGCGTACCCGTACGAGAACGTGTCGAAAAGCCGGGCGGTATTTGTTTCGGGATCGATTTTGTACACGGCAAACCGCATATCGCTGAACGTTGAAAGTCCGGGAACATCTTCATCAGGGGGATTTGTAGGAACTGCGCTGTACCGTATCCTCCACGCTGCAGCCGGCGCGATAAAGATCTCGTTTTGCCGGGTGTAAAGGTACTGGTTTTCAATTACATCGTAGTCGAGCACGTTGAGATACCACATCTGGTCATAGTACCAGTTCGACCGGTCGTACCAGACATCATGCCAGTATTCGTCTTTCTGCTGCTGGTTTTCCGGTGCGATGTCATCGATGTCACCAGATGCGACCGGGATCCCGAGCTGGCCGGTGATCGACTGGCCGCTTGCAAACACAATCTTTGTGGAATTATCCGAAACGCTCACCGGTGACGGGGAACGAAGCGATGGCCCGAGGGTGCTTGTCATCCGGTCGTCGCGGTAGATCCGGATCGTGTTATTGCTGTTTATCAGGGTTGTAACAATGGCCGGTGTGACGTTGGAAAGAGGCCCGGGAATCGTGCCGGGCAGGACCAAAGGATTTGCGGTATCGGTATAGCTGAAATATTCTTCATCGATCCACGATGCATTATCCATGACAAAATGATCCGGGTAACGGTCTGCCGGAGGATAGAACCCGTCTGAATACGACATCGTGCCGGCCCGGATATCCCACTCGGCAATACCGGCAGGAAGTGTCCGGTTGTCTGCATAGTATACCGTGGTATTGCCCCGGAAAAACCCGTCTGTTGGATGGAAGGTAGTTACGTTTTCAAGGGAGTATTGTCGGGTGCCCGGGAAACACGTGACATTGCCAACCGCAGTAGCGTGTTCGATAAAGTACTTCGTGCCCTGGACACTTTCATCGCTTCTGATGGCAACGCCCTCATAGGAATAGATGAAAGAGCCCCGGTCGTACTGTCGGGGATACACGAGCAGGGCGACCGGGTAACCCATTTCTTCAAGAACTGCACCGGAAAAGATCGTCACATCGTCACGGGTCCCCGTGCCTTCGTAAAATGTCTGGTAGGGGTACTTGTACGCTGATGCCGGGGGGATATTCCGGAATGCCCCGGCATTGTTGTACTTCTGCATGAACGTGACAAGATTTGCGATCGTGTCGTAGTCCCCCCAGCCCCGGCTCCGGGATTCGTTGAGGAAATACGCGGCAAGACTCTGCGTGAGCCCATCATCCCCGGTTGTCACGATATAGCGCTGGAGCCGGTCCCCGTCGATCATATCGTTTGCAGACACAGAACCCGCAGATCCGGCCTTTACCTTAAACGAGTTGTACGTGGCGTTCGAAACGGTCCGGGTATAGGAGAACGATTCGTTTTTAAACGTCCAGTCTACCGTGATGCTTTTCTTATCAGATGTACCCCCGGATTGACCGGCCGACGAACTGCGATTGCTGCGTGCACCAGATGTCCCTGAAGGTTCAAGGTTACCGTCATCACCGGCAACACCGGAATTCCCGGACGAATTTGTAAAAATGGCACCGGATACGTGGTTTGGTCCCGAGCCAAAAACGCCGGCAACTTTAAGGCCGAGGATCACCCCGGTGATTACGAGGCCTGCGACAAGGACGATGATGATCGTGTTGAGCAGCCGGGGATTGAGATTAAGGTTCATGATACCGCCTCCGTACGCAATACAATACCACGCACGCCATCACCGCGGCAAACGAGGGCGGAGCACCAAAGCCGGGGCTCTTTGTTGTCGGGATCGTCGTTACCGTCCGGAGAGTGCTGGCAGTCCGGGTCACGGAAACCGTCCGGGCTGCCGTTGTTGAAACTGCGGAAAGGTTCTGGTTGCTGCTGGTAAAATCCGATCCGATGGCCGTCTCGGCAAGACCGTTTTTCTTCCGGTAGCCCTGCTCGTGGATGACAAACGTGATGACATTGGTGTACTTGATATCTTCGCAGCTGACAACCGCGACATATTCGCCCGGTTTCATCTGGGACGTGATTTCTGCCGGGATATCAAACGAGACTGCCCGTTTTGTTGCCCCGGGGGCAAGTTTTGAAATGCTCCCGTCTGTGCTGTAAACCCTGTATGTGCTCTGCGTTTTTCCTGCATAGTACATCTCGGAACTGTAAACCCAGAACGTGAGCTTGTCGGCCGGATGGCTTATCTGGTTGTAAGGATAACTGACCGATTCTTCGAGATTTGTTTTACCCGTGACCGGGATATCGTCGCCCACTTCATAGTTAAGGATCGGATTGAGCGTTACGAGGGGGACCTGGACCGTGAAATGGTCCTGGAGGAGACTGTCGTCGATCTTTGACTGGTTGAGCAGTTTGAGCATGGCGGTGAGTGCGTTGCTTGTCTGCATGGTCGAGATATCGACGCTCTGGCCGGTCGAGGTCAGGATCTTGCTAAACGTGCCGGTGTACGTTGCACCCTCTGAAGGGTACAGGTCAAATGCGTTGTTGTACATCGGGTGCTGGTATACCACGTAATAATCCCCGGTATCGAGGCTGTACGAGAAATTCCGGCCGAGGTCGAGACCAGAGTATCCCGGGAAATCATGGCCGCCCTTTACCAGTGCTTCGAGTTCTTCTTCGCTCGGGCTTGAACCGTCGATCTTGAGCAGCGGGAACTGGGTTATTCCGGTGTACCGGAAATTCGTTCCGAGGATATACCACCGGATCTTTCCGTAATAGATCTCGGTCCCCGGTTTATTCGGGCTGCCGCGTGCCGTCCAGAGCGATTCGATATAATCACCTTTTGCAAAAAAACCCGGGGCCTCATCAGGGAATTTGGCATTGATGGACGGTGTTGTAAGATCGATATCGGTGTAATCCTGTGCATTTCCCGATGCGAGCGTACGGTTGGTATAACCGGTTGGCGTGATAACACCGAACAACCGGTACGTCCCTGATCCAATGCTGGTATTGACGGTATCCCAGGTAAAATAATTGTCAATGTTCGGGTCGACCGGCAGGACATCGAAGGTGTCTTCATCGCCATCGACAGAACAGATCCAGGGCTGGCTTGGCTTGACGCCATTGGGGCAGCTGTTTGGCCCTTTCATGAACAAATAAACCGTGTCGACTTCGTTCCCCACAGTTACCGGGATCTTAATCGTATCGCCGATGCAGAAGAATTCGTTGAGTTTGAGATCGGGGTTTTCAAGCTTTACAGACGTTGTGGTGTTTGACCCGCCGCCACCCACGCCAAGCATTGTCGTAACGGATGTCGAAGGAATATCGGTTTCATATACCGAGGTGTAATACGTCCGGTACGTGCTGGAATAATCCCCGCTTACGCTCGGGACATGGAGGGTGACATTGACAAACCCGGCCGGGCCCGGGTGAACGGTGACATTGTACGGGCTTGTGTAGATATCGTATGTTCCTGTAGTCGGGAACCGGGGTGCCCCGTCAAGGGAGGTATCGACCACGGCAGTATAGTATGTGTAAGGTTTCCCGTAAATCCGCAGGGTCACGTCCTGTCCCATCTGGGTGCTTGAAGGGGAGAAATTTGCGGCAAGCGAGAACTTTTTGACCCAGAATGTCAGCGTCTTTGTGGGGAAATTGCTGGTTGCCTGGAGCTGGGTCTGGAATTTCATGGTAAACGAAGAGGCAAGCTCGGCATCCGTTATGCCCTGGTCCTGCATGTCGAATGCAAGGGTGTTGTTGCTAAGGGTCGGGTTTTCCAGAAGGTCGCTGAGGGATACGGTATCCCCTGCAGCATTTACCACCCGGGATATTGTACGGCTCTGGGTGGTGAGTTCATACTTGTACCAGGGGCCGGCAAAATTCCCGGAATTGAGATTGGTACTCTGGAGTCTGAACTGGACATCCATGTCGTACGGGATTGTTGTCAGCGGGTCATCGGTAGAGGGGGGGGTGACATCGGTGTTGACCGGCCGGATCCGGATATCGCCGATCGTGGCATCCGCTATAGTGATTCTTGAGGAACCCCATGTCCCGTCGCTATAATACGGGTAGTAATACCCGGGGTAGGCCCCGGCATCGATCGGGTTTACCAGGATTGCATGGGTGTCAAGGGTCTGGGGATTTGTCGGGTTCGAGCTTTCACCTTTATAGGCCATGTCAAAGGTCAGGTTCGGATCGGTGGCGCTTTTAAAAGCCGAGAAATTCAGATTCTGTTCGTAATTGTAAACCGTATCACCGGGAGTGATGCCTGCATTTGTTCCTTCGGTGGTGGTGTACCGGGCGGACACCATCGTAGAGCAGATACAAATCACGATTATTATCATAGCCACTATCGCTCCCGGTAACCGGATCCTGCCCTTGCGGGACACCACACAAAACCGCCCTTTATTCCTTATTGTGTTTCCGTATTGCACTTAAAATAAATTGTTATATGGCAATATTTTTTGTTTTTTTAGTTTTAGGACAATTATATTTACTCCGAACAACACTGATACAAATTTTCCCTGTTACACAAACTGACAAAATATAATCTTGCTTTATATAGGACGCACCATGAACAATTAAAATAGGATTAACACAGGTACATTTGAGTACCGTTGCCCGCGACAGGTCAGAAAAGACATCCGGTCACTCAAAGAGAACCGGCGATCACGGATAACGTCATTTACAAGGAGCCGATTTGAACATGCAAAGTATCAGGAGAAATGAAGAAGCGGTCTCACCGGTCGTGGGCGTCATGCTCATGCTTGTGGTGACCATCATTATTGCGGCGGTCGTCTCCGCGTTTGCGGGGGGACTGACAGGAACGACACAGGCAGCGCCAAAGGCGTCTATTGATGTACAGATCAAGATGGAAGCCGATGATACCATGGGCGGAACAAACGATGTAATGACATTTACTGAATTAAGCGGCGATTCCATCCAGACAAAGGATCTTGCTATTATTACATACTACGTAAACCAGAGCGGTACCGTATACAAAAATAAGCAGACTCTGACCAGCTCAGCGAGTCAACTATACAACGGATCATACTATTCCAGCAGACTGAGTCGTGTACCTTACCTTAGTGACATGCGGTTAGGATATTCAAATGGAAATACCCTGACGGATTTCGGGAATTACACATGGAAGACAGGAGACATTCTGAGTACAGGTACCACAGCGGGAACTGCAGATCTTCTTGCAATTAATGATACTGCCACCCTCCATGGGATACGTGATCCGAATTTCGGTTCCGGCAGTGTAGTCGATGTAAAGATCCTCCATGTCCCAAGCGGGCAGTATATCTTTAACAAAGAGGTGATCGTCCAATGAGCAAGCACAATGAATCAGCAGTTTCCCCGGTCGTAGGAGTCATGCTCATGCTTGTCGTGACCATCATCATTGCCGCTGTCGTATCCGCATTTGCCGGGGGACTTGCCGGGAACCAGCAGAAAACACCACAGACAACCTTTGCGGTTAAAGGTGTAATTCAGAATATCCAGGGAACCATCGACCCGGATACGTATGTGTTAACATATCCAACGGGATTCAATGCATCAAACGGTTTTCTGTTCGAGAATACGGGGGGAGATACGCTCTCACTGAATGATATTAAAATCCAGTTACAAACAGAAGATACAAAATACACACTCCTCCCAACAGATACCCTGCCCACCGAAGACTGTATTCTCCCGGGGGGAATATCCAATGGAGGATATTTCCAGAAACTAGGCAATACCTCCGTGTCTGATAAAACAATTGCACCCGGGGATAAGTTCATGCTCTATGCAGATGGGTGTGCACTGCCCGTCACATATACGTATGACAATTCATATTATGGTTCAAAGATTTCGTGGACACCAAGCAGCGCAGATCATGGTTTTTCCCTTTACCTCAACACAAAAATCCAGTACAAAATTATTGACAAAGACAGTAATGGAGTAATCACAAGCGGAGAGCTTTACCTGACGCAGTAAATCATTCAGGGACGGATTGTGAATCTACCCGTTCAACTTTTTTTTCGAATACATTCATCACGTGTACTTGTTCAAACCTGCGAAAACCAGTGACACCAGTATCTCATCGATCAAAAATCCATGAGACAGGTGCATTCACACAATCAGTACAGAAAGTTCTCATCCGTAGCCTCACATTACCTTGGAGAATCTGGGTGCGGCAACTCTCCCTACACCAAATAGATCAATTAAAATAGCATTAACTAAAGTACACTAGATCAACGTTACCCGGGCAGGTCCGATATTGACGCCCGGCACATGAATTTTCAGTCGGCGATCCGGATAACGTACCCGGTTGCAGGAACCAGCCGGCCCACTCGTCAGGGTTCGGTCACCATGCAGGAAATGCCTGCAACCCGCGGTGTACTTCACAGGAGGTGGACAAAGAAACCCGGAAAAATCGCGGAATGTATGCCATAAACATCAGGGTGTTCTTCGCACACGCAGCGAAAAAAAGAATTGCAACTGGGATAATTCCACATTGGAAATCAGGTATCCATAGCAGCTAAATATGTTCACGCACACGAATTTTTCCGTATATACACCCTGAAGGAAAATCCGGGGGAGCCTCCCGGATTTTTCCAGAATGCTTTTTTCCAAAACGAATTTCCACCGCACAGAACACGAGAACGTAACGATAATTTATGCAGAAACAACCATCACTAAAAATGTATGACCGGATCTGATCCTTCATGACCAACGCAAAGACCCTCACATTTGTGCTTATCTTTACCCTCCTCTGCTTCACTGCGGCCCCGGCCCTTGCCGCCACGACAGCAGACGCAAACACCACGTTCGAACGCACCGTCACCGATGATTCCGGTGCCACGGTCACGATCCATGGCGAACCACAACGGATCGTCTCCCTTTCCCCGGCAAACACCGAGATCCTCTTTGCCCTCGGCCTTGGCGACAAGGTAGTCGGAGTCACTGATTACTGCAACTATCCTTCCGAGGCAACCACAAAACCCATCATCGGGGGTTACAGCACAGTCAGCCTGGAAAAAGTGCTCGCTCAGCAGCCTGACCTTATCTTTGCATCGTACGGGAACGGGATCGATGTTGTCAGCCAGCTCAAAAACCTCAACAAAACCGTGATCACGCTGAACCCGGCAAATGTCACCGGGATCCTTGATGACATCACGATGGTTGGCACGGCGACCGGTTCGGATGAGAATGCGACAATTCTCGTTGACGGACTTAAGACCCGGATCGCTGCCGTTGAAAAGAACGCTTCGGCCATGACCACGCACCCGAAGGTTGCCCATATCGTCTGGAACGATCCGCTGTACGTGAGCGGGAACGGGACCTTCCAGGACGAACTCATCACAATGGCCGGGGGCACGAATGCATTTGCAGACAAGCAGTACTGGGCAACGGTCGGTGTTGAGGAATTCATCACGGCTAATCCTGATATCCTGATCGTCAACTCCGGGTCAGGAATGGGAGGCAGCGAGGATTCGATTGCGCTCGCGCTGGAAAACGAATCACGGTTTGCCAACGTTGCCGCAATTAAAAACCACCATGTCTACGTGATCGATTCTGACATGGTGGACCGGGGCGGACCACGGATTGTCGACGCTCTTGAGATCGTTGCAGAGGATATCAGCGATGCAGAAAACACCGGTGCCGCAGAAGCACCCACGCCAAAAGCCCCGGGCTTTGGGATCGTGCCGGTGCTTGGCGCACTTGGGGCAGTGCTTGTCCTGTGTACCCTGCGGAGAAAATAAATCCTGTTTTACAAAAACCCACATTTTTTACGGCGGGATCACGGGTCATCCGGGTTTTTTTAAACCAACCTGTTCTTTTCATTTCAGGACCGGGCTGTCCGATCCGGAGCCGGATCGCTTTTTGGAAAGCGACGGTTAGCATACAATCCGGGTGCAATTAACCCGTATATACAGCAATCAGGGACCTTTTTATTGATTTATCGGATTTCAGGTACCGGAATTCCCCTTTTTTTGCAGGTCCGGGGCATGCCGGGAAGATCCGGGCAGAGCAGTCTCCGTCGGAGGGGAAGGGCATCCATCTTTACCGTCACGGCAGGATTCCCGGAAACCCGCTCACTCAGGCACGGTTCAAAAAATCCCCGTTCTTTTCATTCCAGAGGAGGAATGCCCGTTCCGGAGCCGGATCGCTTTTTGGAAAGTGACGGTTAGCATACAATCCGGGTGCAATTAACCCGCATATACAGCAATCAGGGACCGTTTTATTGATATATCGGATTTCAGGTACCGGAATTCCCCTTTTTTTGCAGGTCCGAAAGATGCCGGGAAGATCCGGGCGGAGCGGTCTCCGTCGGAGGGGAAGGGCATCCATCTTTACCGTCACGGCAGGATTCCCGGAAACCCGCAAACTCCGGACAAGTCCGGATATACCCCTTTTTTTCATTCCGGGGTAGTGTTGCACGATCCGAAGCACAATTGTCTCCGGAAAAGCGTACATTAGCGAATAATCCAAGCCCACATTACACGTTGATCGGGCAATCCGAAACCATTTCATTGAGATCAAAATTTTTCGTGCAAATCCGTACCGTTTTTTGCAGCATTTGGACATCCGGGTCACGCAAAGACCGAATGCCTCTCCTACGGAGATCGGGTGATCCGGGAGGGGCAGACATGAAGGACCCGTGCTCTGTCAGGATTCACACAGGCCCTGTTCCCCCGGATAAAATGGGGGACCGTATACGATTGCCCCGGTGTTTCCCTGTACAGGAACTTACGTATCATATCCTCGTCAGGACAGAGATTTCCTGTTACTATCCCATACCGGGGCAGCCGTAAGCATACGGGGAAAACAGCACAATGAAACCTCTGCCGGAAAAAATACATTCAAATTTCATCCCGGAGTATTTCTTCCACTTTCGGACATCCAGGTCACGCAAAGGCCGGGTACTGCCCCGGCAGAGATCCGTGGATCCCGGACGAGCATGAAAAATGAACCGGCGTTGTCGGGTCAGCATTTTTCCTGCAAACCGAAAAATCCAAAAATTTTCCGGACCGCCATCCCCGATGAAACCGGTACCAAAAACTACTTGTAATCTTCGGATCATGGGAAAGTATGGACCAGGCATCTTTTTTTGTTGCATTTTTAGCAGCGCTCTTTGCTATTGCAAATCCTGTCGGCAACATTCCGTTTTTCATTATGTACACCACCGATCTCGCGTCTCCCCGCACCCGCCATGCGGTCGCCATGCTCCTGGGCCCGGTAATTTTTGTGGTACTTCTGCTCTGCATGTTCTTTGGGTCGACCATACTCTCATTTTTTGGCATCTCGATTCCGGCGTTCCAGATTGCCGGCGCCATCCTGCTCCTGCTCATCTCCATTTCCATGATCAACGGGACGCGTACAGAACAGGTCCATGCCACCACATCGGCAACAAAAGGGCTCACGCCATGGAAAGCGGCCGAGGCCTACATCCCGACCATTCTTGTCCCCCTGATCTTTCCCATCTATATTGGAGGAGGTACCATCACGGTCGCCACGCTGTACGGCAACGAAGCGCTGACAGGAGGTCACTTCGCCGCTGCAATCGGCGTCGTTGCAATCATCTGCATCATGATAATTATCTGCAACCTTGCTTCCGATGTGATTTTCCGGGTGGTGGGCCGGCAGGGACTTGAAATTGTCGTCCGCATCTTTGGTATTATCCTTCTTGGACTATCCATCCAGATGTTTGCAGATGGTGCCGGCCAGATGGCAGCAACATTTCTCCAGACATACAGCCAGTAACTGGTATCGTGGCTTTCCCCGGTATATATCCTGAACAGCAAACTTTTTACATTAAGACAAGTACCCTTTAGTTATGTCAAAATATTTTGGGTACAAGCCAAAACCACAGGTTAAGTCCGCGGTTGAAACCTTCGAAGCGACAACACAGGTAAAGAGCAACAACGGCATCCTGCTCGGGTCCGTATATGTCGATGTACAGGAAAAAGAATGGGCGGTCGCCTTTGCATACGGCGTCGCACAGCACCCGAAACTGCGGGGACCAGAACCGGTGTACGAAGTCCGGTACTCGGTAAGTCCCGAAGAAAAAACAAAAACCCTCAGGGCGGATACCCGCAGTGAAACAAAATCCACCGTGCAGGCAGATCCTTTCCCGGATGTCGATGCCTTTGTCCTCTGGGCCCTTCACACGGAACAGGGAAACACCGGAGCGGCGAGCACATAATACCGGCGCGGAAAACCATTTCCGAAGAGAGGTCTCCAAAGTCCATGCACAGCCATGCATATACACCAACAAACAGGAAATTCTGGTAACCCCTTTTTTTACCGGAGCCCCGATATTGACAGGAAGCCGGGGGGTTTTCCGGATTTTTTCTGGAAACGATTGCATGAATTCCGCATTCGCCCGGTACTAAAAACCAACACAACCGGATTTACCACTACATCCCGAAAGAAACACCCGGATATTTCTCCGGAAATTAACCGGAACATTCACTGTGCCGGAACTTTTTTTGCGGTAAAAGCCGTCATGATACCGTGGCACCGGCACGCAGTCCCGACATGTGCCGCGTGCTGGTTTCTGCACCGGGCAATCGCGGAAAAAAGATCCGTTCCGCGGATGGCGCCAAGACCCGGGGCCCGCTGGACGCTTTCAAGAATCACCGCTTCAGGACACCATTCCCTGAGCCGCACAAACAGTGGGACTGACCGGTCCTCACCGGTTACCGGACACGTGACCGGGGATGCGCAATCACAGATGCAGGTCCCGGCAGGATTAAACGAAAGATATGCGTCAGCACCGGATCCCCCGGCACGGACATTGTCCGGAACTTTCGCGACAACCGGTCCGATCCCACCCTCCCATTCGTGGAGGTGACAAGCCTTTGCGATCAACCGGGCCGCCACATGAACCGGCGCAGTGGGGTACACCCACTCTGGCCGGCGCGCTACAAAAAACCGGTATGCCTCATGGATCCCCCCACGGGAAATGCTGATACCGGCCCTGGCTGGATTTTCTTCTGCCAGAAACCGGGCGACCCGGCAGCCGGGATCCGGATCGAATACCCGGGCAGGACGCCCCATCTCCAAAGAGAGCCGGACCGCACGGAGCCCGTACGATCCCCCGCCCACGATCAGGTCCATCATTTCCTCCCGAACAAATACAAGAATATTTTACTTAAATAAACTAAAATGTACCCCATGCATAAAGGGTATGCGGTCATCGCCGGCCTTGCGGCGCTTGCCGCGGCGACGGTCGTCTTAAGCACCGGTTTTGGCCCGGCAGGAGTCCCGTTTTTAGGCATGCCGGGAGACGACACGACCTCGCTTATCCTCTTTAATGTCCGGCTGCCCCGGGTGATTGCCGCAATGCTTGTCGGTGCCGGCCTTGCCGCGGCCGGGGTCGTCATGCAGGGAATGTTTCGGAATTCCATGGCAGACCCGTATCTCCTTGGCACCTCGTCAGGAGGGGCTCTTGGCGCAAGTCTTGCCATTGTTTTTCTTGGCGGGGCGTTCCACAGCCTCTTTGCCTTTGCCGGCTGCCTCATCGCGTCGTTTCTCGTGTACGGCATCGCACAAAAAGGCGGCCGGGTAAAAACCGAACAGCTGCTTCTCACGGGAATTGCGGTTTCGATGTTTTTCTCCGCAATCCTCTCTGCGATCATGTACTCATCCGGCCAGAACCTCCACCAGATCCTCTTCTGGCTGATGGGAGGATTCTGGAACATTTCATGGAACGACGCGATACTGGGACTTGCCATCATCCCGGTCTCCCTTATCCTGCTTTTCTTTTCCCGCGAACTCAATATCTTTTCGATGGGGGAAAACGATGCGATCCACCTGGGAGTGAATGTCGAGCGCCTCAAAATCTTTTTACTCGCTGTCAGCTCTCTTGTCACCGGTATCGCGGTCGCCATTGCCGGCTGCATCGGGTTTATCGGCCTCATCACTC
>JBAZFZ010000001.1:0-54623 GCA_041653075.1 Methanoregula sp. | reverse complement strand
CACATTGTCCGGCTCGCGGTCGGCCCTGACCACCGGTTCCTCCTCCCGGCATCAATGCTTGCCGGGGGAATCCTCCTTACCCTCTCGGATACGGTCGCACGGACCGTGGGAAACGAGGTCCCGGTCGGTGTCATCACCGCATTTCTCGGGGCACCGTTCTTCATCTGGCTCTTAAAAAGGAGATACTCCGCATGATCGAACTGTCCGGCCTCGATGTAAACTACGGTGCCAGAAAAGTCCTCGATGCAATCACGTTTTCTGTGGACAAAGGCCGGTTTGTCGGGATCATCGGGCCAAACGGTTCCGGGAAGACGACGCTGTTAAAAGCGATGAGCCGGGTGCTTGAACCGTCCGCCGGGATCATCCGGCTCGACAATATCCCGCTTGACCGGATCAAAAGCCGGGACCTTGCCCGTCTGCTTGCGGTGGTCCCGCAGGAAACCGGCACCGGGTTTGATTTTACGGTCAGGGACGTGGTGATGATGGGCAGGTACCCGTACACCGGCCGGTTCTCAAAAGATACCGAAGAAGACGTGAGCATCTGCAAAAATGCGATGGATCTTACCGGCATTTCCCACCTTGCCAACCGCCCTGTCAGCGAGATCAGCGGCGGCGAGCTCCAGCGCACCATCATCGCCCGGGCGCTTGCCCAGCAGCCCCGACACCTCCTGCTTGACGAGGCGACATCGCACCTGGACATCAGCCACCAGATCGATATTCTCACCACAATCCGGGGCCTTTCTGACCGGATTGCGGTGGTCGGGGTCTTCCATGACCTCAACCTCGCGGCAAACTTCTGCGATGAGATCATTGTTATAAAAAACGGGAAGATCGATTGTGCCGGCACACCGGAACGGGTGATAACCCCTGAAACACTCTCAAGGGTTTTTGATCTCGATGCGGCAGTCAGCATCCACCCGGTGACCGGAAAACCGCTTGTTGTCCCCCTGCTGCCAGCAGAGGAATACCCGGCCACAAAAACCCGGGTGCACGTGATCTGCGGCGGCGGCACCGGGGCGGATATCATGCTCTGTCTCCACCGGGCCGGCTGCCGGGTGACGACCGGCGTCCTTGCCATGAACGATTCCGATTATGCGGCGGCTGCCCGGCTTGGGATCGAATGTATCGCCGAGCCGCCATTCTCCCCGGTGACGGATGTATCGCGTGAGGCACTTAAAGAAAAGATCCGCGGGGCGGACTGCGTTGTCCTCACGGCAACACCGTTCGGGAGCGGGAACCTCAACAACCTCTCGGTCCTTGCCGAACCCGGCATGCCCCCGGTCCTTTTTGTTACCGGTGACGGCCGGGCTGCGGTACCGGATCATACCGGGGGTGCGGCGACCCGGATCTTACAGGATCTCGAAAAAGAGAGACGATTGATCATTGTTGCACCGGACCAGGTTGCCGCCCGGTGCGGACAATACGGGAAAGAGATACCATGACCCACACACCACGCTACGGCTGTTCGACCTTCTGCTGCATGGATATGCCCCTCTCAGAGGCCCTTGCATTCCTGCGGGAGAAAACCGACCGGATCGAGATCATGTCCGAAGGCCTCCACGACCTGTTCCGGTACCACGATGCCTGCCACTGCATCGATGCCCACTACTCGGTCCATGCCCCGATCTCGGACATCAACCTTGCAAGCCCGAACGAACGGATCCGCACCACGACGCTTGCCGTCATCGACGATCTCTGCGGGATCTGCGACACCATCCATGCTGAAACCCTTGTCGTTCACCCGGGCTATTTTCCCTGGGCGATCATGCAAGCCGATGCAGAAAAAGCGCTTGTGAGATCGCTTTCATCCCTCTCTGCGATCCAGCGCGAACACGATGTCAGGATCGCGGTGGAGAACATGGGATCGTGGGACTGTTTCCTCTTCCGCGACCCGGGATTCCTGCCGGAACTTGAACAACGGGACATCGGGTTTGTGCTCGATGCCGGTCACGCCCGGCTCAACAACGCGCTCATGGAATTTGCCCGGGCCGGCAGTCCCTGTCATCTCCATCTCCACGACAACGGCGGGACAAACGACGACCATGCAGCATGCGGGACCGGTTCTATCGACTTTGCCGCACTTCTCCCGCTCCTCCCGAAAACCGTCCCCCGGATCATCGAATGCAAAGATCCCGGTTCCTACGAAAAGAGCGTAGCGTATCTTTCCCGGATCGATGCAAAAGATGTGCCGACACCAGGCACGCAGTAAAAAAAACAAAAGCCGGATCGCAGCACACAAGGACCGGCCGTATAAAAAACAGGAGTTATCCGGCATCCGTCCGTGTTCAGACGAGTGCCGGGACAAATATGGCAAGAAGCGACAGTTCTTCGTTTCCCGCACTGACCGTATGATGGTTTTTCGGGGGAGTTGCAAACGACTGGCCCGGCTTTATGGCGACTTCCTTATCGCCCAGCAGGAATGTTCCGGTCCCGGAAAGGATCATGTTATACTCCCACTGGGTTTCATGATCGTGATCCGCTACTTCACAGGTTTTATCGACACGGACCAGGTGGTAACTGAATTTCCCGCCGGTCTCTTTTCCCGTCACCAGATCTTTTAAGAATACGCCTTTTGAAGCCGGGTGCTCGTACCAGCGCCGGTCCGCCGCCTCGACCTCACGATCGGGAAAGATGACCGCGCCCTGTTCAAAGAGTGCTGCAAGATTGATTTGTTCCATGGCTAGTTCCTCCGTAATGTGTATGACAATCCAAAAAGAAGGGGATCAGAGGGGGTCTCCAATCGCAGTTCTTTTTTGTGGACTTTACTTGACGTGGGGGATGATTTCCTTGAAGACATCGATACCGAAATTCACGTCCGGGCTTGAGTTCCCGAGGCAGAAATGGGTGATGCCGGCTTTTTTGAACCGCTCGATTTCCTTGATGAGGCCTTCTGCATCGGTGGCGCACAGGTAGTTTTTCTTTATCATTTCAGTACCGACCATGTTTGCATGGGCCTCGACCTCGGGCGGATCGCTGACACGGTACTTGAACATGGACGGCACCAGGCATCCTGCCCAGAACCGGTTGCCTTCGACAGCCTTGTCGAAATCCGGGTCTATGGAATACCAGATGAGCATGGCACGTTCCATCTTCTTTGCATCCTTTCCCGCCTCTTTTGCTCCTTCCTCGAATTTCGGGATGGTCACATTCTTGATGGTGTTTGTGTCGGCCGCAACCGTCATGAGGTGATCGCCGTATTTTCCGGCAAGTTTTGCTCCCTTGGGACCCATACCGCTGAAGTAGAGAGGAACTTCATCAGCGGGCTTGGAATACATGAACGCCTTTTCAAGTGTGAAGTATTTTCCCTTAAACGAGACCGGCGCCTTGCTCTCCCAGAGTTTTCTCATGACCTCGATTGCTTCGACCGTCATTTCCTGCCTCTCGGGAACGCTTGGCCATTTCCCGGTCACCGGCACTTCATTGAGCGCTTCACCGGCACCGACTGCAATACCGACACGTTTCGGGTACATCTGGCGGAGTGTTGCAAACGTCTGTGCAACGACACCCGGGTTGTATCTCAGGATCGGGCAGGTGATACAGGTCGAAACAAATACTTTCTTTGTTGCCTGGAGCACGGCACCCATCCATGCCCATGCCTGGCCGCACTGGGCATCCGTGTGATACCAGGGGTGGAAATGATCGTCGACCCAGACCGAGTCAAAGCCGACTTTTTCTGCACGTACTGACTGTTCGAGAGCATCCATCGGCTTGTACTGCTCGAGCGATGCGAAATATCCAATCTTTGTTTCCATGATTTTTTACCTCCAAACCAGAAAAAAGGGGTGACCATGGACGGGATTTGCCAAAGATCCAAACCTTATTGTACTGATCCGTGCTATCTTACTGATCAGCGTAACCAGCCCGGTTCACAAACAATGAGGCGATAAGGTCGAAAGTCTGATTGCCTTGTTTAATTTCGTGAACCCAGCCGGTCTCGCCCATGAGAGCCCGCGTTTTTCTAAAGTTTTCTGGTTTTGTGGAATTGCTTCCACATGGGACCATTTCACGGACAGTGCTTTAAAGGTAATTTTTATTGCTCGCCATTGAGCGGAATCCCGCCGGGGCTGAAAAACCTGACGTAAAAAGCCCGGGCCCGGGAAGGGATTTATTGTTTGGTATTGCTCGCCATTCAACCGGGAAATTGTACGAAAACCGGTGCCGGGCCTGTCGGATCCGGCTGTACGCCGCACAAGCCCGCGTCCGGTATGCAGGGTCAACCCGGGGCGACACCCGGCAAAAAAAGATCAGGTGAGATACGCCTGTTTCTTGAAGTCGCTATCATGCTTGACCGCATCGGTCACATCGATCATGAACGATGCTATCTCTCCGGACGGGAGCTTGAAGACATAATGGGAGATCCAGGGGAAATCTTCCCGGCGGCGGTACTTGAGCGGGGCGACAAACTCGGGCTGCTCTGTTGTATCGACCCGATGGAGGAGATCCCGGATCTCGGGGTCCGGCAGTTCCGGGAACTCTTCGAAAAGTTTTTTCCCGACGATCTCCTCTTTTGGCATCCGCAGCAGTGACGCCGTCACCCGGTTCACGTCCTTGATGATAAAATCGTTTGTGTCATTGACCGGTTCATAGATAAGGACGCCGTTGCAGGTGTTTTCAAAGAACGAATGGTACCGGATTTCCTTGAGCTGCGTGCGTCTCAGGGCATCTTCGGCTCGTTTCCGATCGGTAATATCAAGGATAATCCCGTTCCAGACCGTCTCATTTTTCAGACGGACAGGCTTTGAAAGGACCCGGATAAACATCTCTTCACCGGTTGGCTTGATGAACCGGCCTTCAAATTCCCAGGGCGTTACATTTTTTATCACATCGTAGATGGACTGGATCCAGCGCTCCCGGTCCTCGGGGGCGATACATCCGCTGTACCGCAGGATCCAGGTATCGACCGGATCAGCGTCAAGGCCGTACACTTCCTTTGACCGGCCGTCCACGTAGTATGTGCCCCACATCCCGTCCCGTGCATAAAACTGGTAGACGATACCCGGCAGGTTGCTTGCAATTCCCCTCAGCCGCTCCTCGCTCCTGTGGGATGCCTCTTCGGCTCGTTTCCGATCCGAGATGTCAAGGAAAATCCCGTTCCAGACCGTCTCGTTTTTCAGACGGACCGGCTGGGAGATCCCGCGGATGAACATTTCCCCCCCGGTCGGCTTGATAAACCGGCCCTCAAATTCCCAGGGCGTTACGTTTTTTATCACCTCTTCAATAGACTGTCCCCACCGGCTCTGGTCCTCGGGAGCGATGCAGTCCCCGAACCGGTCAAACCAGGTGCTGAGCGGCTCGGGTGGCACCCCGTAGATCTCCTCGGTGCGTTCGTTCACGTAATACGAGCCCCATTCCCCGGTGTCCCTTGCATAGAACTGGTAGACAATGCCCGGCAGGTTGTTTACGATCCCCTGGTACCGCTCCTTGAGCCGTTTTTCCGCCAGCTTTTTTTCCGTAATATCCAGGAACAAAATAAAATATTCCCGGGGGGCATTCCCCGTCACATCACTGACCGGAGCAAATACGACCTGGAAATATGCAATGCCTCTCTTTTTTGTCGTGGACAGGGTTTCGGCTTTGAGCCGGTCGAAATTGCAGGCAAGGGTGAGTTCGGCAATCTGGCGCTTGCGGATCAGGTCCTGGATCTTGTCCTTCGAGCACATGATATCGTAAAGCTTGAAGTCTTCCAGATCCGTGAACCGGGTAAGGCCAAGGATATCAAGTGCCGCCCGGTTTGCATTGAGGATAGTACCGTCTTCATGGAAAAGGACAATCCCGCTTGGGACTTCCTCAAAGAGCGTCCGGATCTTCTTTTCGCTTTTCTTGAGTGCATCCTCGGTCTTTTTCCAGGTCGTGATGTCACGGAGGCTGATCATGATCCCGGGTTTTTCGGTGAATGCTACTGAAGGAATAACCGTCGAAACAAATTCCGTTAAAAATATCCGTTCCGAACCGCGTTCGATGAGGAGCATCTCGTTAACAAACATCTGCGACCGGACAATCCGCAAGATATTTTCCTGGACTGTGGGTGTATCAAACAGGGAAATGCTGAGCCGGGAAAGTTCGCTTCCGACAATATTCCGGTCGTGGCGGATGCCAAACGTGTTCAAAAAACTCTGGTTGACCATCAGGACACGAAGACTGGAATCAAGGATAACGATAGCATCTGAGAGATAGTTCAAAAGATCATCAAAGGGCACGTTCTGCGATGTGGTATACAGCTTGGCCTTTCCAAAAGGCTTCATGACCACATGCCCGTGGGACTGCAGGACTTCAAGATATTTTGCGACCGAACCCCGGTTCATGCCCACTTCACGGGAGATCGAGGAGATAGACACCGCTTCCGGGTATTTCCGCTGGAGAAATTCGCGGATCTGGGTATACCGGTCCTTTGAATCTGACATTGTAGTCACAACCAACAAGTCCCGGTCATGGAGAACCATGAATGTATCGAAATGCCTGTCCGTCAGTGTTCAGAGGAGGACCTGCCACGTGCAGAACAGAAACTTAAAAATCCGGGGTTTATTTTTCATTTACCGGTCCAGAAACCGGATAACTTCATCGCAGAACCGGTCCGGGAACTGGTACATCAGCCCGTGCCCGCCGCCCGGGAATACCATAAATTCCGAACCGGGAATTCTTTCTGCAAGGATCCGGGAATTTTTTAGAGGGACGACTTCATCGCTGTCACCGGTCATGACAAGCACGGGCACACGAAGGCCACAAAGCCGGGAGCACGACCCGGTCCACGAATAGAACGCATCGATCTGCCGGGCCACGACCGCTTCGGCAGTTTTCTCGTACACCTCCGGGCAGTACTGCAAAGGATCGTGGGTGTCCAGCCATGCTCGCGGGAAAAGCAGGGAAAACATCCGGTCGATCTGCTCCGCGATTGTCCCGCTCCGGTCTTTGAGCCGGGCAAGAATGTCCGCGGACATTTTCACCGCTTCCGCCCCCCCGCAGTCACCTGCCACAAGGACAAGCCGGCCAACTTTTTCCGGGAATGTGAGGGTAAGTTCCTGGGCGATGCTGGCCCCCATTGAGTGCCCGAGAATGTGTGCACGGGAAATCCCGAGCGCATCCATCAGGGCTGCCGTATCCCGGGCAAAGAGCGGGACGGAAAACGGTTCCCCGGTTTCCCCCGAGTACCCCGTCCCCCGGTTGTCAAAGACTATCACCCGGAATTTTTGGGAGAGCCGTTCGATGACAGGAGGGCTCCACGTGTCCATGGTCGACGCAAGCCCGCCGATAAAAATAACCGGCTCGCCCGCGCCGGACTCGTGGTACGCGAGCGTTACTCCTCCGGCATCGACCGTGGCAAACGGGATCTGTTCCATGAACCGGAATTGGGGGCCGGACATTAAGAGCGTTTTTCCGGCACGCCACCACTATATTCATCCCTCAATCAGGACATACAGCATATCAACCATGACCTGCACCCCCGCTTTTTGCATACGGTCCCGGAACACTGCCAGCCACCCGCATCACCGTAAATCCCCCAACCATACCCCGGGAACGGTATGCCCATGAGCGGCGAGATGGACCTCAAACTCGAAGCGCTCTCGAAATATATCGTCACAAGCCCTTCGTGGGCAAAATCGCTTGCCCTGATTATCATCCTCTCCGGCTGCGTCGAGATCATGGCAATGCTCGGGAGCGGGAAATCCCTTCATGACCCGGCACTTTTCCCGATCGCAGCCTACCTCGTCCCGGCCCTTGCCGCACTTGCCCTGACACCATGGTTTGCCCGCCGGTTTTCCGGGAAACTCACGTACGGGTGGTCGGGGCTTACCGCCGCCATCGGACTGGTCATCTCGCTTTTGATCTCCCTTTCGCCCATCCTTCTTTTCCGGTTCTCGTTTCCGCTCTTCTTTGCCATCTCGCTTGCATTTGTCTTTGCATTCAGGATGCTCCTCCTTGCTGCGGTTGTCGATTACCGGCTCAGCAGGGTAATAGTCCCGGCACTTTTACATTCCGGCATCGCGGTTATCGGGGCAGCCTCGTTTTTGGGATTAGAGTTTGTGCAGCTGAGCATCCTTCTCCACATCAGCTTTGCCGTGGCTGTCCTCCTGTTCATCATCGTTATCGAACTCCCGATGAAAACCAACTTCCGGGTCGGGCCGCTCGAACTTGCAAACGCGTTCCTTGCCCACTTATCTGAGGGCAGTCACAAGCTCGACGATTTTTTTCGGAGCATTGGCGAGAGCGTTGTCGTGCCCCAGGTCTCGCTTGCAATCCGGCGGGAGGGAAAAGAGGAGATCTTTGTGACGGTGCCCAATGTCCATCCCGGGCCACTCGGTGAGGTCGGCGGGAGCAACCTGCCAAAAATCCTCCACGGGATGCTCGGGGACGCCTCGATGGTTTTCCACGGCTCGGCCTCGCACGACTTCAACCCGGTTGATGAGCTGGAGGTACGAAAGCTTGGAGAAACGGTAATCGCAGCCCGGCCGGACTCAGGTTTTGGCGCTTCCTGCACACGCTCGGCCCGGTACCGGGCCGGATCGGTCGATGTGCTTGTCCAGGCATTCGGCGACACCGTTTTTGCGGTCGGGACCCGGTCACCGCTCGTGACCGAAGACCTCGAATTTTCCGTGGGATTTGCCATCATGAAAACCGGTGAAAAATATTTCCGCAATGTCGCGTTTGTTGATGCCCATAACAGCATGGATGCGATGGAAGACGGCGTCCGCCCGGGGACACAACTCGCATTTGAGTACACCGAGGCCGCAGGGAAAGCGTTTGCCGGGGCGGCAGGAGAAGAACCGGTGCCGTTCTCTGCCGGCTATGCCCGACGGACGTTTCCTTTCACCCGCCAGGACGGGTTTGGCGATCTCGGCGTCCAGGTGCTGGTCATCGATGCGGGCGGGCAGAAAACGGCATATGTCCTCTTTGACGGGAACAACATGCATACCGGAGTCCGCGAAGAGATCCGGAACCGGCTGCTCGCGTATGTGGACGAGTGCGAGGTCACAACAACCGACACCCACGTGGTCAACACCATATCCGGGAGAAACCAGGTCGGGCTCAAAACCGGGGTCGATGCGTTCTACCCGTTCGTGGAAGAGGCAGTCCAGGACGCCCTTGCCGATGCCGCCCCGGCAGGAGCCGCCGGCACGACTGCATGGTGCAGGGGGATCGTGGTCTTTGGTTCGCAGCGGATCTCCCAGCTCGCATCAACCGTAAACGGAATGATGGGATTTCTCCTGCCGGTAGCGATCATCATCATCCTCGGTGCATTCATTACGACCGCTATGGCATACATCCTGCTCGTGTATTAGGATCAGGTATTACCCCGAAGATACAATTAAGAAAAAAAGATTCGGAGCCACCGGGAACTTCCCGGCACCCGGTCTTGGCGGGTTCCCGTGTGCGATTGCAGTGCACAAGGCTCACGGAAGAACCCGCTTTTTTTTTTACGATTAAATATACTGTTTTTTCCGGAGCCAGTCCGTCTGGGGCTTGAGGTACCGGTAAATTATATCGCATTTTTCATCCTGGAAACTCCAGGGAACGATAATAACCGTATCGCCTTCACGGATCCACTGCCGTTTCTTCATCTTGCCCTTGATCCGTCCCATGCGGGCAACCCCGTCTATGCACTGGACACGGATGTGATTGGCACCTTCCATTTTTTCAGCGCGGGCAAACTGTTCGTTATTCCATTTCTTTGGCAGCCGTACACGGCAGACCGGCGTTCCATCCGGATTTAATGCATTGGGATCTGCTGCACCAGTATCATCTTTCCTGTGAAAACCACTCATTCAACCAACTACGTGTACAATACCTTTGGCAGCTGACATGTTGAATGTATACCTTGGGGTTGCCGGGATCGCGGGAACATGAAATTGGGGGGGGCGGGTTTTTTGCAGGGAAACAACGGCCCAGAGGCCGGTGGACTTTTTAACTTTCCCTTACCGGACACGGGATTTTCTGGAGGACACAGAGACGTTCCCTGGCCATAATCCCCGGATCCATTATCCCGGTAACGATGACCGGGGGTAAACCCGTCACTTCCACCCGGTATTTGAATGGCAGATACCTATATCGGCCCGCAAACCGATGGTAGCAAGTCACAAGAGCACGATTGCGGAGTTCGGGATCTCCAGGGTCTCCGGGGATGACAACGATGGCGCACCCGGGAAATCCTGTAAATCGTGGTTGGCCCGCAACCGGAAATGCGGCAAAAATCAGGAACGCGATGAGACGAATGACAACAGGAATGCACATCTTAGGAAAGGTGTTATTGCACCAGCTAACCGGGGTACCGTTTATCGGGACCGGTTGCAAAGAGATCCGGGGCTCGTGGGAAAAACCCCGTAATCATAACCGTGTCACAAAAAATCCCGCCGGTCATGGGATACCGGATAAAAGTAAGGAAGGCGTGGGGATATGAGCGTTCAGGTAAAATTCAGGCAGTCCGGGTCGTATGGTTCAGGAATGATCAAATCCATCGATCTCGGCAAAATATCAAAATTCCAGATCGCCCATATGCGCAATACGTGCGAACTTCTCGCAATCACTCCGGAAAATTTCCAGACTGAGTCACCGTATTCCATTGCACAGCGGGAAAACGAGAGCCAGATCCGGGAGATCCTCAGTGATCTTGAGCGGCTCAAAAAAGATTCCCGGGACCTTGTATACGAGATAACCGATACCGAAGTTCACCTGGAAAAGAAACCGTAACCAGTTTTCTGGATCCGTTTACTCTTTTTTTTGGATCGTTTCCCGGCGCACCCGGGCCATCGCTTCATCGGATATGTGGGAAAGTGCGGTACCACAAACAGGACAGTGAAGGGTCTGTTTCCCGCTCATCTCTTTGTATTCCCGGTTGCACACGGGGCAGTAATTCATATCAGCATCTCACGAGATTTCTTATGCCGTAGTCAGTGGGCGCTTCTTTCAGGCTTTGTTTGGAAGGAACATGAACATTCGGGTCACACGGGAGTTTTACCGGGAGCAGAAAAACCCCCCGGACCCGGTAATACAATTACGGTAATTCGTGCAGTCGCAGGAGGGATCAGGTATCCGGAAGACTATCCCGGGAAAACCTGAACGGAAATGTGAGGTATTGGGGGTCCCGGGTATAGCATTACAGGATGTGCATCTCCTTTCAGGGAGCGACTATTCCCTGTCGGGATATACACTACTTCAGGCATAGACCTTTTGAGAATTTTTCAGCGCGGTAATTCTTTTAAAGAACAGTCAGGGTTAAAAACCATCCGGTGGTTTTTCGTTCACGTGCATGTCACGCAGGTCACATATCACCGAACCAGAAAAACAAGGGCGAGAACAAAGCAGAAAATAAGCACGCCAATCCAGAACCACCGTGTTCTCCAGGCCGGACGGGTCTCGTCAAAATCGCAGAGCTCCAGGTCATACCATTCCCGTTTTTCCGGATTTCTTCCATTGAGCCATTCAAACAGGGTCGTTGTCACGGTACACCCCGGTAATACATCAGCGGTTTTCCCGGGGAAAACGCGGTCCCCGGGATCAGGGAGGTCAGATTTGCCGGTCGGCCCGGGGTCCCGGGATCCATCAGGGAATCCCCCGGGCCGTATCGATGAGTTCTATCATGTAATGGTGAGGATAGTCGGTTTTTTTAAACGGCGCTGAACCCCTGATGTAAAAACCAAAACGGGATTCGCGGATGCGGTTTGTATAGAGAAAATTCAGCATGGCGCTGATGGACCGGAAGGATTGCCCGGACAGGTTATGAAACTGTGCAATGTCCCGTGCTGTTACCACAGCCCGGGTGATATGCTGCGCAAGTAAATAGGCACAGATGAGCCGGGCACAGTGATACCGCTGTTTGGCATCTGTCCTCTTGTGTCCCATACCCGGCTCCTCATGTTCATTTCTTATGCCTCATTGGGGTACCAGGGGATATAGGTATGTATTGCCGGGCCGGCTCTCCCAACCAACGAACAAAACCCGCTGTGTTCCCGGGGACCACACACCGGTGCGGTGCTTTTCTTTATGCGTTTCCAGGATACCCGGGGAACACGGCTCCCGGTTTTGTCGGTGTACAAGCAAGATCCGTCAAGTGTTTGCCGAGCCCCTCGGGCAGGACAAACGAGTCACGGTTCATAGAGGGGATGATGGATTCAGTTTGTGCAGTGCATCGGGGGAAACCTGCACATACGTATCTCGCCACGCGATTACAACCCGGATCACACAAACCCGAACGATCCCTCAAGAAGAGTTCCCCTGCACGGCCGCCGGCTGCCTTAACACATCTGCCCCGAAGAGTGTCCGGCAAACCTGATCTATTCGCCAAACGGGAATGCGACCGCAGACAGCACGGCCACAGGATCTCATAACGCATCAGTAACCCTAACGACGGGCATTCCACGCACGACATCCGCCCCGGGGCTCTCAACAACGCAAGTGTCATCAGGTACACCAGCTACAACGGTCACTACCCCGGGACCTTCAGTACCGGTTACCCCGGCCACACAGGGAGGTTTCCCGGTTCTATCGGTCGTCATCGGAGCTGTGATCCTCATCATCGTTGCCATTGCCGCAGTTTTCATCCGTCGCTGGTGGATACGGAGGCAGAACCCGGCACTTTTCCGGAAATACAACTGAACGTGAAAAAATCCTTTAAACTCTTTTTTTCCCACTCACGCGGTCACGATATCGTACACCGCGTGCCACTGCGCAGGTGAGTACGACCTGACCTCGCGTTCGGTGACGGTAACACCGGCCGCGCCAAGTTCCCGGATCCGGGCAAGATGCATTCCTTTCTCCGATACAAGCGAATAGAAATGGATCGTCCCCCCGGGCCTGACGAGCCGGAACGCTTCCGGTAAAAACTCCGTGCCGGCAAGCGGGAGGTTCATCACGATCCGGTCGAATTTCCACGGCAGGATCTTCTCAAGCCTCCGGGCATCGGCAAGCACCGGGATCACGTTTCCCGCCCGGTTCTTCCGGATGTTTTCCTGCATCAGGAGGACCGCTTTGGGATTCAGGTCCGCCGCGACCACGAGCGCCGCACGCGGGGCTAGCGATATTGCAAACGGTCCGACCCCGGCAAACATGTCGAGCACGATCTCGCCCGGCCGGGTCGCCTCCAGGATCCGCTGGCGTTCGGTCGAGAGCCGGGCCGAGAAATACGCCCCGGCAAGATCGACAACAAAACGGTGTCCGTGCTCCACGACATCAGTCCGGGTCGTTTCCTGCCCGGCAAGTACGGTATAGTCCCGGGTCCGGTATTCGCCCGAGACCTCGCTTGTCGGGAAGAGCACCGTGTGGAGCGATGGCCGGGAGGCAAGGATTGCCCGGGCCGCGACCGGATCGTTCTCCTGCATGATCGCAATCCCGCCGACCAGTTCGTGCCGGGGAAGTTCGGCCCGGCCGGGCTGCTCCTCGAACGCATATCGCCCGGCACCCGTCCGCTCCTTGAGGACTGCAAAGACAAGCGAACCGCCATCGTGCAGGACTTTAAGCGTCACATCGAGCATTCCTTCGGACAGGAGCGCCCGGCGGGTCGTCTCGCCCTCGCCTGCCGGCACCTTTATCCCCCACTGTTCGACTGTCATGCTGCCGTTCCGACCACTGTTATCATTACTTGGCACGCCCTACGTTTATTCATGGCTGGTGATGACGGGCACCGCACTGCGGAAACGACACAAAAAGGAAACGTTCCTGCCCCCATGAGCGAGGCAGAGCTCCGGACGGGCATCCGGGCCGGGACGGTCCGGCTCTACGAACTCGAAAAGCACATCGCCCCTGCCGATGCGGTAAGGATCCGCCGTGAATTTATCGAAGGGGAGACAAAAACAGCCCTGAAAAATATCGGCATTTTCTCCATCGATGCCGGGCGGGCAGCAACCCGGAACTGCGAGAATATGATCGGTGCCGTCCAGGTGCCGGTCGGCGTTGCCGGGCCGGTCCTTATCCACGGGGAGTATGCAAAAGGGAAGTTCTGGCTCCCGCTCGCGACAACCGAAGGGGCGCTCATCGCTTCGGTCAACCGGGGGGCGAGCTCTATTACCAAAGCCGGCGGGGCCGAAGTCAGGATCCTGCACGACGGGATGACCCGGGCGCCGGTCTTTGCAGCAGAGAGCGTGTCGCACGCAAAAAAGATCGTGGACTGGGTCGAGGCACACCGGGCAGAACTCACGGCAATCGGCGAGAGCACGACTTCGCACGGGAAGATAACCGGCCTTGTAACGTTCATCACCGGGACAAGCGTCTTTGTGCGGATCGAGTTTGACACAAAAGACGCGATGGGCATGAACATGGTCACCATCGCAAGCGAGAACGTGGCAAACGAGATAGCAAAGAACACCGGGGCCCGGCTCATCGCACTCTCGGGGAACATGTGCAGCGACAAAAAGCCGGCGGCAATCAACGGCATCCTCGGTCGGGGCCGGAGCGCCGTTGCCGGCATCGCCCTCTCCCATGAACTCATTGAGAAAATTTTCAAGACCGATGCGAAATCGATGTTCGAAGTCAACTACCGCAAAAACATGATCGGGTCGGCACGGGCAGGCTCAACAGGATTCAACGCCCATGCAGCAAACGTCGTTGCCGCGATGTTTATTGCCTGCGGCCAGGACCCGGCGCATGCGATTGACGGGAGCACCTGCATCACGACCATCGATCCGACAGAAACCGGGGTGTATGTCGCGATCACGCTTCCCTCGCTTCCGGTCGGGACGGTTGGCGGCGGAACAGGGGTTGACACCCAGCAGGAATGTCTCAAAATCCTTGGCGTCGCCGGTGGCGGAACTCCCCCGGGCGCCAACGCAAAGAAGCTTGCCGAGATCATCGCGGTGGGCGTCCTTGCCGGGGAACTCTCCCTGATCGGCGCCCTTGCCGCCCAGCACCTCGCCCGTGCCCACAAGGAACTGGGCCGGGGAGAGAAACGATAAAAATGACCGATAAAACCGGGGCTGCCGGGCTGCCCGGTTTTCCTGGCTTTTTTTAATCCTGCTTTGTGGAGACCGTTGAGGTATTTCGCGGGGTTTGCTCCGGGTATGCATCCCGGAATTCGCGGAGCGCCGACCCGAGGATCTTTTTCTTCCCGCGAAGCGCTGCTATCATGATCGTATCGAAGATCTCACCTTTTGTTGCACCTTCGTTTGCGGCGGCCTTAATGTGGAATTTCAGGCACGGGTCCGCCCCGGCTGCCGCTGCGGCTGCAATGGTGACAAGCTCGGCAGTCTTTGGAGAAAGGTTTGGGGGCCGGCAGAGCATGTCGTCTGCAATGCACGAGACTGCAAAATAGTCCGGCCGCTGTTCCCGCTGGACCGGCAGGATAAACGGCATGCTCCCGAGCATTTTTTGGGTGTCCTCAAGCATGTCGTCGCTGATGGAGTCTGCGTGTCTGATAAGATCGCTTATCAGTTTCCGGTTTTCGTCTTTCATGGTCCCTGCCACACCTGCATGACGTTTCCGTTTGGCACAATAAGGGGATAAACGATCCGAAATGTATGGGAACGGGCCGTACGACCCGGCCGGCTCGCCGGTTCCGGGGGGTCACACTACCCTTTTGTGATCTCCTGCATCCCTGCATGACCGGGCAGGTTACTTCATAAAAACGGGTTTTAATTTTGTGGCAACGGGACTCATATGCAAAAAAGGATCGCTCGACCCCCCTCATGGATCCTGCCGGACCATCCGGTTTTATGCGCAGATATCGCCAATTTTTTGAGGGTAAACCTGAAAGGACTGAGGACAATCACGCGACAAAACGGTGAAGGGGGTCACGTGAGGTACTTTTGTTGATACGAGGGGCAGGATACATAAAAGGCATTGAGGCACAAGTAAGATTATTTCAGGGTTCTTTCAGAGAGATCGGGATATTCTCTCCAGAAACGTTCAATAATCAGTCTGGTGTTGAACGATATAGGAATTGAAGATCCTTCCCTGTAATACCCGATTTTGGATATTTCGTGACACGGTTTTGGTTCACCGGTTGCTTTGATAAGGAATATGTTAGATCTATGAAAGGCAAAGAGGTACCGTACATCGTACGCAATAAGACCGGTTTCTTCCCGAAGTTCCCGTATCGCTGCTTCAATACGTGATTCATTCTGTTTTGCACCGCCACCGGGCAGGAGAAATTCCGGATTTCCCTGGCAAACAACAAGTATCCCTTCGGGCTTTGAGTATAAGAGCGGTTCCTCTCTTTCGATCATAAGCTCCTGGCATGCCCTTTCACGCATCAACTGGTTTTTTTGAGTTCACGTTACATCAATCCCATAATTCTGATTTTAGTTGTGAAGGTTACAGTCATTATTTTTTCCGTACGGGTATGCTGTCAATTGTGGACATTCGCTTAATTGAACTGAGATCGTGCGCAAGGATCTTTTCGATATTTACCGGTCTGTAATCGATTATAGTGAAAAACCTTGAATCTATGACAAGTTGCAAAAGTGAAATTGAAAGAATGCTGTCGAATCTGTAAACGGGCGCGTTTAAACAGTAAAAACAATCGCATTTGTATTAAAAGAGAGGTTCCTGACTATAATTTGACTTGGCACCATAATGCTACTATAATTAGTAATGATCATCTGTTCCATCCAAGCCCCGAATGTTTTTTGTATAAGGAAAGAATCCTCTGCCAAATACGGAGATCAACAAAGAGCGGGTGCTTTCTGGAGATCAGAACCGGAACCACTTCATCATGACAAGCGCGTCCTCGCCGTTTGCGTAATAGCCCCCGACCTGGAAAACATCCTGGTACCCGAGGCGCTTGTAAAATTTCTGGGCGAGCAGGTTTGACTCCCGGACCTCGAGCTGGGAACCGGTTGCTAGTTCGAGCGCAAACTGGTGTTCGAGCCGGATGACGAGCTGCCTGCCGATCCCTTTTCTCTGGTGCGTCGCACTCACGGCAAAATTGCAGATATGGCCGTAGATGTTTTCCCCGGTATCCTCAAGCGCCCCGACAATAAAGCCCACGATTTTCCCGTCAAAAACCGCGACAAAATACGTGGTCGGATAATAGGACAGAGCCTCAACAAAGATCTCATCTTCCCACGCATCTACAAATGCTTCCCGTTCGATAGCAACGATTGCCGGGACATCGGCAGGTGCGGCTCTTCGTACCTGGATACCTTGTGCGGGCGGGACAACGGAATGGGAGCGGATCATGGCTGGAAAGGGATCGATCAGTTGTAGTACCATCAGTTACCCCGCGGTACAATAAGACTTTCCCGGTCACGGCCGGGCCGGCCTGTCTTCCATTATATATGGAATCGCACCCAAATATGAGACACAAAACTCGCCCTCCCCCGGGGCGCTGGTTGATATTATGGTAACAATCTATCGTTTTGCTGCGGTTCGCCCCGCGCCTGCCGATGCCCAGTCCATTGCGGCGGTCCCCTACGATGTGGTGACCGCTGACGAAGCGCGGGAGATCATCCGGAAAAACCCGGACAGTTTTCTTACGGTAAGCAGGTCCGACGCCGAGCTCCCGGACCTCCCCCCGCATGACGACCGGGTCTATAAGCTTGCCCGCGACAATTTTGCAGCGCTCATCTCAGGCGGCCGTATGAAAAAAGACGCCCGGCCGGGAATGTACATCTACCGGATACAGCAGGACGGCGACACGTTTGTCGGTCTGTGCTGCTGTCTTGACACCGGGGACTACCGGAACAACCACATCAGGCGCCACGAACTTACCCGGTACGACAAGGAAGAGGACCGGACAAAGCACATTGAGGCCGTAAAGGCACACGACGGCCCGGTCGTCCTCCTGTACCGTGACGATGATGGCCTCTTCTCGTATATCGAATCGATGATCACCGGGATCGGCCCGGATGCCGAAGTCCGGACCCCTCAGGGCGGCATCCATGAGATCTTTGCCGTCACCGATCCAAAAGCGCTCGATGAGCTCGAACGCCGTTTCCGGCAGGTCAAAAGTCTCTATATCGCTGACGGCCACCACCGGGCAAAGGCTGCGGTCAACCTGGCAGACCGAAAGAAAGCGGCGGGAGAAAACACCGATGGCGAGATAGGACGGTTCATGGGTGTGCTCTTTGCCCACGACCGGGTAAAGATCCACGGCTACAGCCGGCTTTTGACCGATATAGGCTCATTCACACCCACCGGGTTTTTGGCAGAACTCCGGAAGCGTTACACCGTCACCCCGTATGGGGATGTTGATGCGAAGGGGTACAATATCCGGCCGCACATCAAAGACCCGGAAAAACACCATGTTGTCCACATCTACATAGGAAGGAAATGGTACGAATGTTCCCGACCGATCGATCCAAAAGCCGGGCCCATCGATGTCCTTGATGTTGCGGTACTCCAGAAGACGGTATTAGAGGATATGCTTGGCATCACGGATCCCCGGGGGGATGCCCGGCTCCAGTACCTTGGCGGGGCACGGCCAATCCTGGACCTTGAAACGCTCGTCAACGACGGGACCTACCGGGTGGCATTTGCAATGCAGCCGGTCCGGGTCGGGACGGTTCTTTCGATTGCCGACGCCGGAGGGATCATGCCGCCAAAGTCCACATGGTTTGAGCCAAAACTCCTTTCGGGCCTTGTAATCCACTCGTTTGACGAGTCCCTGAAATAAGCAAAAACCGGTACGTAGAAAACTCAAATCCTCTTCTTTTATCAATTCCCAAAAGCAAGGGTCGATCCATGATCACGCTTGCCCTCCCGAAAGGAAGCCTCGAAGCCCAGACCCTCCAGCTCTTTAAGGAAGCAGACCTCGAAGTCCGGCGCACGGACCGGGACTACAATCCCCGGATTGATGACCCGAGGATTGGCAAGATCAAGATCCTCCGGCCGCAGGAGATCCCGGTCTACGTGGCAAAAGGCTACTTCGACCTTGGCATCTCCGGCCTTGACTGGGTAAAAGAAACTGACTCGGATGTCGTCGAGGTCGCAGATCTCTCGTACAGCAAGACCGGCGAAGGAAACGTAAAGATTGTCGTCGCCGTCCACAGGGACGAACCCATTAACGATGCAGCCCACATCCGGCCCGACAGCCGGGTGACCTCGGAATACCCGGAGATCACCCGGAAATTTTTTGCGGACTTAAACATCCCGGTCCAGCTCTTCCACTCGTACGGAGCGTCGGAGGCAAAAGTGCCCGACCTCATGGATGTTGTCGTGGATCTCACCGAGACCGGGACGACGCTGAAAAAAAACGGCCTCAAGATCATCGGGCAGATCATGGAGTCCTACACGGTCATCATCGCAAACAAGGAAAGCTGGAACGACCCGGAGAAGCGGCGGGAGATCGAGGAGATTAAGACCCTGCTCTTTGGCGTGCTCGATGCCCGGCACAAGGTACTCCTGACAATGAATGTCCCTGACGCGTCCCTTGAAAAGATCGTTGCGGCGCTTCCTGCCATGAAAAAGCCCACGGTCAGCCGGCTCCACGGGATCGGGTATTACAGCGTCCAGACCGTGGTGCCCAGGCATACCGTCAATATCCTGATCCCAAAACTGAAACGCTGCGGGGCAGAGGACATCCTCGAGATCCCGATTGCAAAGATCGTGGCATAACCGGGGCTGTGCGATTCAAATCCCAGGATATTTTTGTTGATATGTATTAATCGTGCCCGGATTGGAAAACCAATATTTATATCTGTTAGCCGGAGAATACGCCTTAAAGGAATCCGATGAACCGTACTGTTCTTTCCGCTTTCGTGGGTGTTCTTCTCGCCGCATGTCTGTGTGCCGGGTGCACGAGCGGGCCGTCACCGGAAAATGCGAGTGCCGACATTTCACTCCCTGATATAAATACCGGGATCGTGGCGATCTCTCCGGCCGCGACCGGGCACGTATCGTTCACGCTTGAAGAAGCGGCTACGGCAGTTTACGGCGCGGCGTCACTGAATAATACCAGTGCCGCACAGGTTCAGATCATGTATATCCGGGGCGAGCAGGTCAGTATTGACGGGGCAGCAGGACGCTGGCTTTTCGGGGTCCGCATGGAAAATTCCACGAAGATGTTCTCCGTAAGCCCGGCCGGAGTTAAGGAGATCCCGTGGGGTGTCGGGTTGCCCACTCAGGCAATCGATCTCAACCGCGTGCTTTCACCGTCCGCTGCGATTGTCCGTGCCTGCCCGGAGTGTACGGTAGCAAATTCCACGGTGCAATCCGCGATCTCATCCGATGGAATAAAACTTGAACTCAAAAACGGTGGATATACCGTGACCTTACCCGACAGTTTTTCGCCCCGCGTACGCAGTGTCGATGCAGAGACAGGAGCACTGACTGAAATCCCATGACTGACGATGCCGCCGTCCTGTCGATCGATTTTCTGTGCGGGTTTGCCATTTTCATGGTTGCCTTCATTTACGTGGCGACGATGATCCCTGGCCTTCTTATCGGGCTCCAGAGTAAGACGATCGATTACGATGCGGTCGCGTACCGGACCGGTGTCATTCTCGTGGAAGATCCCGGGATGGATCCTTCATGGGAAATGGAGAAATATTACAATAATGGTTATCCTGATTATGTGCACGTGGTCCAGCGGTTCGGCCTTGCCCTTTCACGAAACGATCCCAATATCCTGTCCTCGGCAAAAGTTGACCGGTTCTTCTGCAGCACGTTTTTTTTGTATCCTGACGATTACCATACCCGCGTGATCTTTGGGGATTACCCGTACCGGTTCAATATCTCATTCAAGGAATCGGGAGACAATGTCACGCGATCGGTTGGCGATACAAAACCGGACGGCTACGGATACATACGACGCCTTGTGAAAGTCAAGAGCGTGAGCAACGCGACGATCGGTTCAGCTACGATCCAGGCAAATGGGTATATCGGCAAGGAGAACGTGACCCAGACCTTCTCTATCCATCTCAACACGACAAAACTGCTTACCTCTGAAAAAGATCCCGCCTACCAGATCGATCCGCGTACGGAGCAGATCATGATCAATCTTACCGATCTGGAGTCCTGCGTCAATACGAGTCCCTTTGTGACCGACAAGAGAGCAACGCTTGAAGATCTCTACATCAACAAAAACAATGTGGAGAAAGTCCGGCCCTTCGACCCGGAGATCTTTGTCTATGTTGACGGCAATCCGGATCCCGTTACGGCACTTCCCGTTACGGTTCAGAACAACCTGTCGATTGTCTTCACACCCGGGTTTTTGGAGGACCTGACGACCGAATACGGTGTATCGAGTTCGCTCCCGTATGCAGACCTGTACGTAAAACTCCAGTTCAAACCCAACGAAGGCGACTGGTATCTCAACAACACGGTCAGCGGGCCATTCGAGTACGATTACAATCCCAAAAACGTGACCCAGCCGGTCCTCAAAGACGGCGTCCTTGAGGTGGCGGTATGGTGACGGGCAGCCGTAATGAGGGAGGCCAGCTCTACACCATTGAGGGAATCGCAGCTGCCATGATTATGCTGGTGACCGCGTACCTTGTCGTGGGTGCAACATCGGTCTACACGCCCGGTGATACGCACATCAGCGACATGCAGCTCGAACAGGTCGGGACGGATGCCCTTCGGATGATGAATACACCGGTAAACGGGTCGGCGTCGAACAGTCCGCTTCAGGAAATCGTGGAAAATCCCGATGCAACCGTGGCTTCAGCAGAGTTCAATGATCAGTTCATGAATTACTGTAACAACAAAACGGGATCAGAATCTGATGATCTGCACTATTCCGCCATAATTACCTACCGAAACACTACGGATGCAAATCCGGATTCTACGTGGAATTATCCGCTTGCATCCAACCGTAACCTAACCGGGGGTGAGCATCCGGTGAGAGTGACCGAGTGGGTCCTTGTTCACAAAACTCTGCCCGTCGGAGCATCGTATGACGCTCAGTATAGGGCCGTTCTCGTGGAGGTGCTGTTATGGCGGGATTAAACGAAAATGCGCAGTGGATCGTCCTGATGGGCTTTATCGTCAGTTTCAGTTTCTTTTTCCTTGCAATGATCCTCAACCAGTCAACGGTTGTGGGCCAGACAACAGCAGAAGGCGTGCTGGAATTTCCGAAAAATGATATCCGCGATGTAAAAAGCGTGATTATCCAGTCTTCACCTCTTTCTGAAGAGAACCTGAGTGTGGTACAGACTGATATCGCCGCTATCGCGCTGAGCCGGAAAGGGGCGGTCGTAAATTATATGGTGACCTATCCGACAGCGATCGACACGCACACCTACATCAATATCCATTATAACAACGGGGTGACCGAGTACAATGAACACTGGGCGTCACTGTAAGTGCAGGAACAGCACAACCGAGGCCGGGGTTGCAAACCTCATCGAGTACGTGATCGTGAGCGGTGTTCTCATGGTACTTCTTGTTGTCATGATCCTCCTGGTTAACCAGACAATCATGCAGGGGCCGGCAGAGACGCTCAGTTACACGGCATTTACCGATGTGGGAAACGGGATCTCGACCCGGATTGTCGATGTGTACAGCATCGCACCGACCAACGGGACGATCTCGACCGGTTTTGATATCCCGGACGATATCGCTGGCATGAATTATTATGTCGAGATCGGGTCCGGGGACAATCCTGTGGACCAGAATGTGAAAGTGTACCGGGGATCGATTGCAAGCGACACCAGTCTTGCCGGGATTGGCGCAACCCGGGGGGTCACCGGGAATACCACGGGCCGGGGACTCAACAGGATAAGCTATGATTCGGGAGGGTTTTAGAGATGGGTAATAAACGTGCTTCCCGCCGGGAAAATGAAGACGGGGTTTCCGAAGCAATCGGGTTCATGCTGATCTTTGCCATCATCATGGCCGGTATCGGGCTTGTCACGCTGTACGGATACCCGATGCTGTTAAAGCAGCAGTCAAGTTCGGACGAACAGATCATGGAAAAGAACATGATCGTGTTGCAGAACGATCTCAAGAGCCTCGCGTACAAGACTGTCCCCTACAAGGAGACATCGCTTAAGGTCGGCGGGGGGGCGCTTGCCGTCTACAACATGAGTTACAGCGCGGATTCCTCGGCGTTTGTAATCTCAAGTTCATCTTGTGAACCCCCCTTGTTGATCGCGTTCCATCCCGGGGATCTTCGTTACGAATCGGTCGGGGCCCAGACCGGGATCTCGCTTGAGAACGGTGCGGTTGTATTGCGGAAAACAGCACAGACCGGATCGGTTATGCTGGCAGAGCCCCGGTGGTTCTACGACAGCGAGACCAATACGGCAGTCATCTACCTGATCGGGTTTAATACGACTGATAGCATGTCACGTACTGGAATCGGGACCGTGAAGATGGCACTTGGGGAGACGAACTATACTGAGTACGTTCCAGCTGAACCTGTGTTTGTCCGATATGCTCCAAATCAGGATGCCAATTATTCCACGGCGTGGGACAATTATTTTACAAGTACGCTTGGCATGATATCAGATGGTGGTGGAGTATATCATTTTGCCACAACACCAGCAAAACTCGTTGTAATAAAGGACGAGATTATCATAAAGTCCGTGTAATTTTTTTCGAGTTAGAAAACTGCGTGCTACCCTGAGGAGAGTCCGATTGGGGGCAATCCTGTTGTTTTGGAGTCGTTGCGTTTACTCAGTGCCCCTTAAAATCGATGTTGTTGTGGTTCATCGGGCGGATTTGCCGGTTTATTTTCTGGATTTGTTCTGCATAATATCCTGATTGTGTCGCAGGAAAACGATTCTGATTACCATAATTGGTTATTTTTGCATTTCGGGTAAAATCATAATCTGGATAAAAATAGCAATTGTAATATACTATAACATCGCAATAACAACTTCTGAGCGTGAGGTATGGGATTTAATCCCCCAATGATAATTTTAGTCTGTCTTGTCCTGTTGGTACTGCCGGTGAGTGCAGCATCGGGTCCCGACCAGTCTTCAACCATTGTGAGCAGCAGGTCCTGGGTTGTGGCAAACAGTACCGACCATGCAACCATCATCGTTGTCGCACAGAATATCTCGATAAAGTTCCCCAATGCAACTGTCGCGTTTTCTGTCAATTCTACGGATCTCGGGACGATCAGTCCAGCCAGTGCGGTTACCGATGCAAACGGGGTCGCGACCGGTGTTTTTACAACCAATAAGAAAAGTGGTACGGCGATCATTACCGCAGTCATCACTTATGGGAATGTCTCTGTCGAAAAAACAATCAGCCAGAATATCGATCATGATACTCCCTACACTGCGACATTTGATTATGAAAATGAAATAACGGTGGGAACAGAAACCCCGTTTAATATATCATTTAAAGATAAGTGGGGAAACCCAATCGACAACAGGAAATCCGACGATCCGCACAGCATTTCCCTGCACATCAGTTCTGTTACCGGGGCGGGTGCTTTTGATTCGGCTGGAACATTTGCGCAGGATATTACCCGGACACTCGATGCACAGGGAAATGTCTCTGTCAAAGTCAGGGCGGATACTGTTGGCGGCGAGAATATTATCTGGCAGAAACCGTTTGGCGCAATCTCCGATCATTATGAATCTATCCTGGGGATCACGAATGGCATCCCGTATTCCATGATTTTTACGGTACATCCAGACAATCCTGCCTCCCTTCCGGCCGATGGTGCAGATGATCACAAATTTACGTTTGATTATAATCTCTATGACAAGTATGGCAATCCCGCATCCAACCAGACGCTGGCGATCCACTCCAGCTGGTCCGGTGATACCGATCTGAACCTGACATCAAATGGTGTAGGACTCATCGAGTTTACCTATGGGCCTCACGATAGAACCGGGAATATTACGATTGCAGCAACGGCACGGTCGAATACCACAGTTACCGTCACAAAATATATCGAGTTCTACAGTACCGCACCGGTGAACATGGTGCTGATGGCAAGTCCCGAAACGATGGCAAGCCGGGATGCCGATTCTTCGATCCGTTCAAACATTACTGCTGAAGTTACCGATATCATGGGAAATCCCGTCCCAAATGAAACGGTTTATTTTACACTCGGTACACCAACCTATGACGGGACGTACACGATTACTTCCCCGCCGGCGCTTGGCAACGTTTCTGCGGTTACCGATGAGAATGGATTTGCAACCGTTCCCTTTACGCCCGGCGGCTTTACCCGGAATTCAAGCGATCTTCACTACACCCAGCAGGCAACCGGGCATTGCGTTGTAACGGCAACCTGGGGAAGCGTGCACCAGAATGTCCAGCTCACCTGGAAAAATTATCCGTACCTGAGTGTCGAGACCAGCGTAAGTCCCCTGACCATCGCTGTCAATGACACAATTGATGTTACCATCAAACTCAAAGGAGACGGGTGGGCGCTCGAGCCAAACCCCATCGATGCTGTGCTTGTGATCGACAGGTCTGGCAGTATGGGCGATGATAACCCCACCCGGATTTCTAGCGCCAAGTCTGCTGCACTGACATTTGTTTCCAAGATGAGTTCAACCTATGACAGGATCGGGGTGGTGTCCTTTGCCGGGTATACCTCCGGGACAGATACGCGGACAGATATTTCACTCACGAGCGATTACTCCAATTTGAAAACTGCGATCAATTCCTTAAAAGCCAATGGTGCAACAGAGACCCGGGATGGACTCAAGCAGGCAATCGATCTGCTGATCAAAAATAAAAATCCCAATCCGAAAACAGTCCGGGCAATTATTCTTATGACGGATGGAAATTATAACTGGCTGGGAAATCCTCTGGGCAGGGGAACCGGGTATTCATCAGGGTATTCCAGTTACAGCACATCGGATCTTGAACCTGATGAATACAGGTATTATTCGGGGATGGGTGATGGCCTGACAGGAAGTAGGTGGTCCGGATCTTATTACACGTATCCTGATGGACAACTGACAAACCAGAATATGTCTGTGTATGCCCGGAACAATAATATCCGACTCTATATGATCTCATTTGCTTCAAAGCTGGATCCACAGGCCGTGTCCGATATGCAGGTCATGGCAGATTCTACCGGTGGGTTTTACCAGCACGCCCCTGATGCCGCAACGCTGGCCCAGATCTACACACTGATAGCAGGGGATCTCAATACGGAAGCCGGTGTAAACACGACCATGTCGGTGAAATTCGATACCGTGAATGTGACCGGTGTTTCTGTGCCGGGTGCTGAAGTGTACGATTACGTGTACGATCCCATGGCATCGACCGCGATCACGTGGCAGGATAAAAACACCAACGTAACCGACCAGACAAACGACTGGAACGATGATCACCACCTGGACTTCAACATCGGGACAATCCGGCTTAACGAAACCTGGCAGTCAGTCTTCCGCCTCAAGATCAAAGAGGCCGGAAATATCGAAGTGTTTGGGAACTCTTCTTCAATCGTGTTCAACAACGGCACCGACAGCATGTCCCTGCCCAAGCGGTTCGTGAACGTGATCAATAACATCACCGATACGGGCGTGACGATGCAGTCAATTCAGGTAAGCAATCTCCAGATCACCCAGACCGGTGTGATCAAGGATTTCCTGCCAGCCCGGTGGGAGATTTCGTATCCCGGAAAACTGAACGCAACCGAACGGATCTATTACTCCAATGATAATATGCAGACATGGATCCAGTTCGATTCAAAAACCGGCATCCTTGACGGTGGTGGAGAAGAGACCGATTATTCCACGCTGGATGTACGGAGCCTGCCTGCAGGAACGTATTATATCCGGGTCGTTGCATCTGCTGATGACGCCCTAGGCGATGAAAAAATATCTTCTGGAAGTGCCATGGTGGGTACCGCCGGGAAATCGTATATCAAACTGGAATAATCTCCCGGGAGGATTGTTCCCTTTTTTTAATGTAAATTAAACCCAGAAAATCTCACCCCGGGTTTTGTGAATCGGTACGCAGGTACTGGCAATTTTTTTTAGCTCAAAAAAAAATATTTCGGATCTTTGTTGGAACGCAAAAAAATCCGGGCAGATCCGGGTGATCGGCATTTTAAAAAAAATCCGCGATCCTAATCAAAAGTTCACATCGGATGAAAAAATTCAGTGTCAGATATACATCCGCTCGGCGGATAATTATCCGTGTCGCGGCAGGCAAACTTACACCTTTTTTTCGGGCCAAAAAATATTTTGCTCGATCTTTCCCGGGGCACTCTCGTTTTTATTGCCGGCCGTGTGTGGGATCCTGAAATGTCTGCGCCGCTTCAAAGGCTGCCGGTTTTTTGTTTGATGCGCGGTTCTTGTGCAGCACCTACTAAAGGGAAAACGTGACAAAGAAAAAACAGATTTTTTTAAGCACGCAGATGCAGGCAGGTCTAGAGGTACTTATTCCGGCGCAACCACTCGACCTGCGGCCCGGTGTAGCGGTAGACAATATCGCATTTGTCATCCTGGAAGTTTCAGGGGAGGACAATAAGGATGTCGCCTTCCCGGATCCAGACTTTTTTCTTAATCTTGCCCTTGATCCGGCCCATCCGGGTGACGCCATCAAAGCATCGGATCCTGATGTGGTTTGCGCCCATCATGAGTTCGGCGCACCCGAACTGTTCGCGGTTTCGGTTCTGGGGAAGTCTGACCCGGACGATCTCGTCATCGGGTCCCGGCGCTGTCGATCTGTTATCGGTCAGAAAAACCTCTCCTGTTCCTCATGTACCGTATTTCTTCACATTTTTTTACACGGGAAGGAAATAAGGATATTGCCGGGGTTCGTGCCGGGGGTGGTGAGTGAACCTCACCGGAGGACCGGTTTTTTTTAGGGTTTTTCCCGAAGCCCGTCAGAGCCATGTGACGCAGGATCGTGTGCCATCTCCCGCAGGTCGCGTACAGCCACCCAGAGTATGGCAAAGAAAATCAGGAACTTGACCGTGTAAAAGACAAACGAGAGTGAAGGCAGACCGTTGTCGAGCACCGTGTAGAAAAGCTTTGGATCCGCCCCGAAGGTAAACGGGGCGTACACAATCCCGTAAAGCACCGGGGTCTCCAGGTAAATGACACCTTGTGCAAGGAAAAAGAGGGCGACACGCTTTGCAGACTTTGCAAGGACCAGGGCCATAAACGGCACAAGCCAAATCAGGTAACAGGCACTGAAAACCTTGTTTGTCAGGACAAATACAAGGAGGGCAAGGAATAGGACATACACAAGCGTCAGGGGCCGGTTGTCGAGGTACCGGTAGTACCACCAGAGGAGTCCCAGCTCCGCAACCACGAGTATGACCAGGGACCAGGTGGTAAACGGGCTTATGTTCACAGTAAACGAGGAAACAGAATCAAGGTAATAGACAAGGCTGTGAATTTCGGGGGGGCGGGAGGTATGGGACTGGTAGGTCTGGAGAAAACCTGCCATGTTCAGGATCATAAACGGCAGCATCACCGCCGCGGCAAGAACAACGGAGATAAGAAGGGGTTTTGCAAGGGATCTTGTATCCCGCTGGTTTTTGATCGTGTAGAGAATGGTGTAAGGGAACACAACGGCCGGGAACCATTTGGCAAGCGCTCCTGCGGCAGCGGCAAGATACGACGCAAGCGTGCCCCGGTACAGGAAAAGCCAGATCGAAAGGACGAGCAGGAATGTGGGGAACGCATCGTAGGTGATCGGGACAAAATAAAGGGCCCCGACTGCTGTCGCATACAACAGGCCGCAGAGAAACGCCCGGTCCTTCCCGAACAATTTCGCGGCAAGGGAGTACACAAGGATGAGCGTTGCAATCGTGACCACAAGCATCAGCGCCGAAAACGAGAGGAGATACCAGACCGGGTTTTCCAGACCGATTACCGGAACGAGGGCGACAAGGACCGGGACAAAAAAGAGCTGGGGATAAGGGACGTAATAGCTGGCATACGGGATCTTTCCCATGAAAAGCGATCCTGCATACCAGTGGTAGAGAGTAATGTCACCGGTGATTGCGGTAAATGAGATGTTTGGCAGCAGACCGGAGAAAAAGACGACCGGTGCAACTATGATTAGGACAAGGACAAGCGACTGGATTTCGGGATCGGAAATTGTGCCGATCAATCCTGCCCGGGCCGATCCCGGGGTGCGTATTTTTTTTCCTGCTGTACCGGGCAATGTGGGCTCACGGACTCCCGGATCTTCAAACGATTGCCTCCATCCCCATATTCCAAGGATAAAAATTGCCGGGATCCCCAGGGGAATGCACCAGCCGGCCGGGCCGGAGAAAAGCGGGCCGTACCGGGCGATGTCCGCAACAAGGAAACAAAAGCCGGCTGCGATAGTAACCGCCCCTGCCCGGCGGGACCAGGTACCGGTCATTTGCCAGAGCGAGACAATGTTGATGAAAAGGGCTGCAAGAAGAATGATTACCCCGGTTCCCCAGAGGATCGCGGCAGGGGCATTACCTGATGTCAGCGTCCCGGTAACGACGGAATATAACTCTGATGAGAAGGAGAGCAGCTGGTCGCCACCGGCCTCGTGGGTGTACCGGACCAGTCCCCACTGAATGCCGCACATCACAAAGTCAGTAGTCCCAACGATATTGACCGGCAGCAGGAGGGCAAGAGAGGTCAGAACCAGAAGGGGCGAACGCTGGCAGGTCATGGGGATACTATCAAACCCGTTCTCATGGATCGGTATTCAACGTGTCGGAGTGCAGGGAAAAATTTCGGCCAGACAATAGGGAAATCTCCAGGATACCGTTGCAAAACCCCGCCTCCTGTCACAAGACGGTTTCTTCAACGGTATATATTGCACACCGGCCATGCACATATTATAAGTACGACATGGATGCTATCCGAGCACAGTATTGAGGGCAGTCCCGGAAACACCGGGGATAGTAGGGATTACTAAAATGGCGGGATGCATCTGATCGATCGTGAATTCATCAGGAAATACCGTGCAGAGATCTGCCTCTGTGGCATCGTTCTCCTGTCAGCATTCCTGAACATCTGGAATCTCTGGAACCAGGGAGGAAACGCCTTTTATGCGGCCGCTGTCAGGAGCGCGCTTATCAACCCGTGGGCCGGCTTCTTTGGCTCCGTTGACCCGGCCGGGTTCATAACCGTGGACAAACCGCCCGTCGGGATCTGGGTACAGGCGCTCTTTGCCGCGGTGCTGGGATACCAGGAATGGATCTGCGTCCTTCCCCAGGCGCTTGCCGGGATCGGCTGCGTTGTCCTGATCTGGTTCATTGTCTCCCGCCCGTTCGGGAAACCGGCCGGGCTTGTCTCGGCGCTGGCCCTTGCGGTCACCCCGATCTTTGTTGCAGTCTCCCGGAACGAGACCATGGACTCCCAGATGATCTTTGTCATTCTTCTGGCAGTCTGGGTTGTGTTGAAAGCGGCAAGGGAGAAGTCACTCCCGTACCTTCTTGCCGCAGCCGCCCTTGTCGGCCTCGCGTTTAACATCAAGATGATCCAGGCCTTCATCATCGTGCCGGCGATCTTTGTTGTATACCTCTGGGGCGCAACGGGCATTGAATGGAAAAAACGGATCCTCCATCTCGTTCTTGCGGCCTTTGTCCTTGCGGCCGTTTCACTTTCATGGGCCCTCGTGGTCGATGCGATCCCGGCCGACCAGCGGCCCTACATCGGTGGCAGCGGGGACAACACGGTCCTTGGTCTTGTAATCAACTACAATGGCGTCCACCGTCTTGGCATCGGTGGAAGTGGCATGGGTAGCGGTATGGGTGGTGGGCCGGGCGGATCTTCCGGCGGTCCGGATGACGGGGTGTCCCGTTCAGGGCAGATGAACCGTTCAGCAGACGCCACGGGCCCGGCTGCGTCTGCATTTTCCGGACCCGGAGGCATGTCGGGGACACCACCGGATATACCGGGCAGTTCCGGCACGACCGGCGGGCCTTCTGGCATGGGCCAGACAAACAGTACGACAGGGGCGCAAGACCCGTCACCGGCCTCTTTTGCGGGACCGGGTGGCAGCATCGGTAGTGACAGCGGCAATTCGGGGACGGCCCCGGGTATGTCTGGCAGTTCACAGGATATGAGATCATCGGCCGGCCGGGGTCTTTGGCAGGGTCAGTCAGGGATGCAGCAGTCATCGTCGGGCATCCTTGGTTTGTTCTCCCTTTCCGGTAACGGCGGCGGTGGCATGAACAGCGGCGGGAGCCCCGGGTTCTTCCGTATCTTCCGGGACGGCCTTGCCGGGGATATCGCGTGGCTCCTGGCCTTTGCCCTCATCGGGATCCTGGCATGGTTACGGAAGCCAAAGACCATTTCCCTCGATGGGATTCATGAAGCCGGCTACATGAGTGAGCGGTCTCTTACCCTCCTCGCGTTCCTTCTCTGGCTGGTCCCCGGGCTCCTGTACTTCAGCTTCACCTCCGGGTTCTGGCATGACTACTATATCGCCACGATTGCCCCGCCCATCGCAGGACTCGTCGGGATCGCAGCTGTGGGTTTGTACGACCGGTTCGTTGCGGGCGACCGGGCCGGCTGGCTCCTTGTTATCGCAGTCCTCGTCACCGGTCTCCTCCAGGTCCTTTTCCTCTCTTACGATGCGGAATGGGCCGGACCGCTCCTCCCGCTCGTTCTTATCGGGACGATCATCTGCACTGCGCTCCTTTCCTGGATGCTGATAAAGAGGGATGCTCCCGTCGCTGCGCACCGGACTAAGATCGTGGCCGTTGCCCTTGCCATTCTCTTTGTCGCACCGCTGGTCTGGTCCTTTACCCCGATGCTGAACGGGAACGGCGGGACCATGCCGACAGCAGGTCCGTCCGGCGGCCGGGGGGGCGGCGGGCCCGGCCAGTCGAACGCTGTTGGCATGGCAGGCCCGGGGAATGTCGGGTATGGCGCTCTCACGGGCAGTTTAGCAACAGATTCCTCGATAGTCACGGATACATGGCAGGGCCGGGACGGTTCCGGGACAAGCGGGAACTTCCCGGACCGCTCTGACCGTCAGGCCATGTCGGGATCCGGTACGGATAATCCCACAGGTGGCACTGCGGCCCCGTCGGGTTTTGCACTGAACCGGACAACCGGGGGATCGGGCGGACCGGCGGGCAGCGGATCATCGTTCGGCGGCGGCCCCGGGGGGATGGGATCGGGCGGCGTCTCCACGGAAAGCCTGGCAAAATTCCTGCTTGCAAACACCACGACCGAGACCTGGATCCTTGTCGTGCCGAATGCGCAGTCCGCAGCAGACCTGATCATTTACACGGGAAAACCCGTGATGTGCTTCGGGTTCATGGGAAGCGACGATGCCATCAGCCTTGAAAAACTCCAGCAGTACCTCCGTGACGGCAAGGTCCGGTATTTCGAGACCGGCAGCAGTGGCGGGGGCGGCGGAGCCGGAGGCATGGGCGGGACGAGCAGTATCTTTTCCTGGGTCAGCTCCACCTGCACGCCCGTGACCGTGACGGACGGGGAGGGAGGGGGTTCTGTGGTGGTGTATGATTGTAAGGGGGCGGCGGGATGAGGGGGGACTTGGATCTTCCGGGAAAATTAATTTTTCATAATCTTTTTTGAATAACGTAATGGGTTCTGTTACACTTCAGATATTCAGGAGTTCTTCCGGTTCATCGCTGAAAAACGGATTTCATCCGGTACGGAAAACTACACGCTGAGATTACGATCAACAGGTGCTCGAAAAATCACGGATGAGATCAACAGATGGCTCAACAAATCCGTTGTTTATCAAGGGAAGGAAACAGCAGGGGATTATGTGATCTTCTTCAAAGCCCGCGAGTTAGCGCATTATCTTGTTGATAAACAGAAACACCTTGATCTAGTCAGTCCGGATTATGAGATCAACCGTAAGGATGCGGATGAGATCCACAAAAAGATATTGAGCATCCCTTATGTTGAATGGAAGAAACACGGATTCTCCAAAGCACGTTGCATCATTTGAAACAGCAGGCGGATGGAGATCAACCGTTTTACCTTCAAAAGCAGGTGATGACCCGTCTTGATCAGTGGGATCAGTGTGCGGATCAGATCGGATGATCCGCTGATCAGCGCTTATTTATGCTGATCCGGTTGCTAATCCGCATAGGGATGATGTTGATCAGCGTGGATCACCGGTTAATGGGATGGATTGATCAACAAATTATCTTTTTTCATTCCTCATCTTCAACAGACGGTTTTTTAGATTTTTCCCCTATATTTACCGTAACATTTCCACCTTTATTGATAATTTGGGGGCTATTTCTTGGATTTCTTTGTTTCTGTTCTATTTTTCCTTGTTCGCCAGTGTTTGCTTTACCGATCCTTTCAAACCAAAGCAATAATACCGGACCAAATTCATCTGGTTTGACAAAACATCCAATCCCCAAAATCCCAAAAGCCAGAGAAAATATACCGAGGAATGAGACCGAGAGAATATTTGGATACAATGTATAAGCCATCGCAGCCATAATGATCGATAAAATAATACCGCCGATTCCACCGAGGCGTATTTCCTCGACTGAATATCTTTTTTGCTCCTTGCTATCTCTTTTAAAAGAGGAATCGGGCTGTTCTAGAGATTGGCTTTTCCGTTTTCTCGAACTGCTGAATAATTCTAATTCCTCTTTATACGCAACGAGATGATTCTTCATAATTTCGAGGTCAGCAACAAACTTTTTTTGCTTTGTTTTTTCGAGAGCAACTTGAGAAAAACGATCCGTTTCGAGATCTCGCAGTTTCGCTTCATCATCTTTGAAAGTTCCTCGTAGAAATCCGCGAATTTTTGTATTCAATCTTTTTTTTGCGCCCTCTCCTTGAGAATAGGATTCTTCTAAAAGAGTATCAATTTCTTCTAAATAGATGTCAATTTTTTTAATCGCTTCATCAGGATCAATTTCAGAATTCATTTAGTACCTCGACAATTTGTAAATTATTTTCTAATATACTAAATAGTTTGATATTAAAATGGGGGATTCACCCACAGTATAACCCCAGTTCGTCATCTTCAGCTTTCGTTTCTTGGATCATTCGTGTCAGATATTCAATATTTTCCTCAGTCCACTTTTTTACCGTCCGATTTTTATGATTATGAAGATTTGTGAAAGCATTTAACCAAGTCTCGTAGAATGGAATTAATGAGCCCATCCATGAGAATTGATGCATTTTTTGAGTCAATCCGCTTAATACTTCATTATCCTCGCCATAGTTATCAAGTAAATATAATGCTAATGGACTCCAGTCTTTTCTTTTATTAATAGTAATAATCGGTAGGATGGCCTCAGAAAGGAAATATGGAGCTTTTTGTCGATTTTCTTCACACCATTGGGATACAAGAGCTAACGGTATTTTATCCAATAAGCAAGGATTCCACTGATAACCCGTTGAATCACATGATGCCTCTCCTCCGAGAATGTCCTTAAGACAGAAGGATACAGTTCGATCTTTTAAGACAATTGCCTCACCAAAAATGGGCCATGAGGTTTCAATATATTTTGGAGAGAGAAGAATCCCGATGACTTCACCCATCTCATGGGAAATCATGAAAGTACTTGGGGCCGCTAAACAAAGGTTGATAATTTCTTTAGTTAATTGACTTGCCAATTCTTGGTCTGGTTCTCCTTGTTGTAATAATTTTTTCGTAGCCTCATTCAGCGAATAAAGAATATGTTGATTATAGTCGGCACTTTTTAAGATGTTAAAAAAGCATTTTCTCTCAGTTAATAATTGTTTTAAAAAGGGTGTACATTCCTGCATTTTTTTATCGTCATTGAAGGTGTACATATAAGTTATTTCAAAAACAGTGGGACAACTGCTACTTGATAGGGATAATAATTCTGAAAGGAATTCCGTTACAATTGTCGTCTCTAAATGTTTCAATACACTCCCATATTGAAAAATTGCAAATTCATTTACTTTGATCGTTCCTTTTTTAACCTCGTTAATCAACCGAGATAAATCTCTTTTTTGAGGTTTTGATTGAACTGTTAGATATAATAAAAGAGAATTAAGTGTTGTATCAACCGAGATCTTCTCAAGACATTCATCCACTTGGTCTGAATTTTCGTCTCTAATTGAAAATAAAAATCCACCAAGGATAGATCCATCCCTTTGATCAGCGGGGATTGTTTTTAAAATCTCGATCGATTTGTCGATAAATTGTTCCTTATTTTCAATAATTTTTCCAAGGGAATATCCAAAATAATACCCATGAGTGGAGCGAGTGGCATATAATAATCTTAGAACTTCAATTAAATCACTCGGTTTTTTAACAAGATCCAATGCAAACGTTTCAACTTGTTTATTTGCTTCTTCTATTGGGTCTTTCCCGTCGAGAGATGAAAGACGTTCGGGGTGAATTATTGTAACATATGTGATATCTTTCAATTCTTTGGGACTAAACTTTTGAATCCATTGGTTAATTTTTTCTAGCGCATCTGGTGGTACATCATTTGAACGATAGTGAACAAAACTCTTTAATTCGTACAAAACCTTCGGCCAAAAGTACCCTCTCGTATCACAGACAGAGAATATGACATCCTCGATACTATCCAAAATCGGATACCTCAATAAACCCCTAATTGAATTCTCAATTTGATTCCGTGAGAGTTCCCCTATTGGATCCTCGCGAATTGCATAATGTTTTAAAATTTTTAGGGCAGAACGCCAATAATTGTAAAGTTCACCATATGTTTTTGGCTGCCAGTCACGGTCAGGATATCTGCTCCCTTGTGTTTCAACTCCACCTGATCTGCTGAAATGGTGAGACTGTAACGCATGACTTAATGCAGTAATACAAATAACCAAACATTCGGGATCATTTGTTGCAAGACCCTCCTTAATTATCTGCATCCGTAATTCTGGAGATGCTTTCGTGCCTGATAATAAATAATGAAACAACTGGTAGAATTGATTTGTAGCATTATTGCCCAAACCCAATTCAGTTTCTGACACAGCGAACTTTAGTAATATCCGTGCTGCTTTTGGAAATGTTTCCTCCCAGAAACACAATGTTTCGAGTGCCCAAACAAGATTTCTTCGAGCGGGATCAATTTTTCGGATCGTTTCTTTATCAGCATTACCAAAACAACGATAGAGCGCGTTAACAGCCGCCAAGGGGTTCACTTCAGCGATTGAGCGGAAGATCCGGGAACCCCTAACTGAATTCAGTATCTCCGCTTGGCCAAAAGGGCTTGTATCATCACACAATTCTCTTGATAATTTCTCAATCTCCGGATCCAATCTTAAATATCGGAATTGATCACAAAGAGGGTTAATGAGGTCTTTAGGGATCTCGTCACCAAGTAACAGTTGTTTTGCCTCAATTAATGAACAATCGCTCCACCAAGTAGTGGCTAGCGTAATTGCTAACGGTTTAGGGCGTATCATATAGAATCGCCCTCTTTCATCTATTATTCCTCTTTCACGTTTTACGGAATTTATTGCTCTGATGAATGATTTCGGTTCGATTCCACATATAGTCCTTGAAATAAATTCTATATGTTTTGAATCTCCCCCCTCCATTTGAAAATGAGTGAATAACGAGCAAGCAGTAACAATTACTCTGTCTTCTTTTGTTGGGCCATCGCGCCCTCCAATTAGTCGGTCTATAATGGCTTTTCTTGATATTGTCCCAATTGATTGTGATCCTAAGACTCGATCTTTAGCAATAAGTACAGCCATTAAAGGGAAACCCTGTGATACTTCAACAATTCTTTCTACATCGGGCTTCGATAATTCCAAAAATGTTTCTTTAATTATTTTCTCAATAATTTCATCATCTACAGGTTTAAGTTTGAAAATCGGATCTTCCTTAATCCCACAATCATCAGAATAATCAATTGTAAGTAGAGAAAATTTACTATCTTGATGTTTTACCACTTTGGAGAGTTGATAGTGTAATTCACAGTCGCATTCGTCTACTATTAAAATACCAGTCAATCCTTTTTGACGCCATGCGTAAACGTATTTAATTAAATTATCCTCATGTCTTGCGTCAATATAAACAACATTTTGACTAAGGCTAAGTTGTGTAGGGTCATCGTTATTCGGTGGGGGCCTAAACGTTTCCAACGCCAATCGGCTTTTACCTAATCCGGAGAGCCCAACAATACGTGCGACTCGTTGTTTTTCGCTAAAGTGTTTTCTTAATTGCAATATCTGATTGTCGAGAGTTGCATCTGAATAAAAGGTATTCCTAAAGTCTTGATCCGATTCCCACTCATTCCATGTTTTCGCGCTGAGCAGAATAGGTTTACTCGCACATTCGCAAACAAATTTTACAGAAGCAATGAATTTATTCGTCCATTCCGCAATCTTTTTTGCATCATATACCTGAATTTCACAAGTATCGGAATAATCAGCTCCAGCAACACGTAACCCTTCTCGGAAACCTTTGATTCTGTCATCTTTCATTTGTGCAGAACAGGAAAATGTACAAAAGAGGATATATGTCCCGTTATTTTTGAAAAGTTCATCAATTCTAGGTTTAACAAATTTTCTTTTTGATTTCTTCACTTCAGAAATCAGTTCTTCTTTACATTGACTAGGGGAAAACTCAGAAGCAGTTTTTCTTTGTTTACATTGGAAGAAGGTGTCTTTGGATGGTAAATATTCTGTTCGAGAAAGATCTGTGTGATTCCATTTAATGCGACCATCTTCACCGCCATCCGGTAAATCAATTGTGCTTGTGACATCAATCGTTTTATCTTCAATTCGATACTCGTCACTCTCTAAATGAAGTAATCTGTCTAATAATTGATGCAACTGCACCGCAGATAATCGATTGATATCTTCTTCAGTTATTTCCCAAAAATTTGTCACAAGTTTTCCCTTCTTTCTTTAGGATTAACTTGCACGGTTATATTTTTTTTACATTGATCGTGTTTTAATAAAAATCGGGCGCGCTGCCACTCAAGCAACTTTTCAGAATAGTGTGAGATTTCAAGAAGAGTTCAAAATTTGCGAGATACCTATTACCCAAAAGAATAGTGCGAGGGGAGGGATTTGAACCCGCGAACTTCTTCAAGAACAGATCTTGAGTCTGCCTCCGTTGGCCAGGCTTGGATACCCTCGCGTGCGTTTTTTTGAGGAAATAATGTTGGAGGAGTGAATACATAAGGCATGTGATCGAAAACCCGTCCGGTCGTTCCGGCCCGCAAGGATAATCCTCCTTCCTGCCGAATCTTACCGGACAGATGATGTCAATCCAGCAGACAATCACCGGAGTACAGGATTCTATCAGGCAGGGCAGGTACCGCGACGCTCTTGTCACTCTCCCGCTTATCGCACTGTTCCTTATCCTGATGGTCCTCTCCCTCGCCATTGAGGATGCCGGGACACTTGGCGAATTCCTCCTTGCCGGGGGAATGGTCGCACCCTTTGTCATCCTCGCCCTCCTCGCATATCTCGGCGAGAAAAACCGGTTCGCAAAGGTCGCCGCAGTCCTCTGGTTCCTTGGCATCCTCCTCTGCACGGCGCTTATCACGTTCCTCTTTATCCTCGGCCCCGCCGGGGCGTTCTCATCGGATCCCGATACGGTCGATGCATGGGTCGCATCGCTCCCGCTCGCAAAGATCGGCATTGCATTCCTCGTCCCGTTCTGCGCCGGGCTGGTCTGCCTTCTCGGGTTCTCGCGCCGGTTCCGGGGACTGCTTTCCCGGGTCATCCCCATCGACCCGGACTCATTTGTCCATACCATCGGCCTTGTTACGGTCATGGCGTTTATCATCATGCCGGTCCTCCCGCTTGCGGTCACCGGCAATGCCCCGTTCCTTGACGCAACCCTCCAGGACGTGCTCGGGATCGGGACGGAAACCCCCGGGTCCTCGGTCAACACCGACACGTTCACCCTGATCTGGACGATCATCGGGTCGTTTTTCCTTGTCGGGCTCTGGGTCAGGCAGGACCTCAAAGGGACGCTTGCCCGGCTCGGCCTTGTCCGGCCCACCCTCCGCCAGGTCATCCTCGCTGTCGCCATCGGTGTCGCGCTGGTCGGGGTCTTCTGGGTGCTTGACGATCTCCTGACATCGATCTTCTCGTTTGCGGGGATCACCGTCACTGATGAAACGATGGTCAACAACCTCTTTGTCGCATCCTTTGCCCCGCTCGCCGCAGTCATTGCAGCGATCTCGGCAGGGCTGGGAGAAGAGCTTGCGGTACGCGGTGTTGTCCAGCCCCGGTTCGGGATAATCCTTGCAGCCCTGCTCTTTGCCGCGCTCCACGCCTACCAGTATGCATGGGACGGCGTGATCGGCGTGCTTATTGCCGGCCTCTGCTTTGGCGTGCTCAGGAAATACACCAACACCTCGACAAGCGCGATATGCCACGGGACATACGACCTTGTCCTCTTTGCCATCATCCTTGCCGGATTAACGACCATCTGATGTGCGGGAAAAACGAACTCACGATCGTGCCATGCAAAACCGGGCCGATCCGGAGCGTCGCCCCTGTTGATCGTTGAGACCGGCCGGTCCGACCGGATTTTTTGCAGAGGGGCGAATGGGGTGAGGGGGGCTACCCATGATCGCTAAGGGGGAGGTGGTCGGTCCGGCCAATGATCGCGATCGGTCGGTCTGACCTGTCACCGAGTACTATCGGACCGACCCTGTTGTCCCGTCTGAACATTCAGGAGAAATGTTGGTTCCGGTACTGGAACAGATACGGTAACCCTGACCAATCTTTGAGATCGATCGGTCCGACCGGATTTTTTGCGGAAGGACAAACAGGGGGGAGGAGGTGACCGGTTTTTTTAAGAGGTTGAGGTGACCCCCCTACCACTTTTAAAAATTGCCTGGTTGCATCCGGGAATTTTTCCCAAACGGGACGGCAAACCCCGGGATCTTTTGTGTCACGCGTACGACAATTTTCCCGGACCGGGTTTTTTTCAGGAACCGGATTTCACATGAAATCCGCAAGGCCCAGCTGCTCCTGCTTCTCCTCGCCGAACGTTGACTCGATATTAAGGTCGAGCACTTCAACCCGCTGCCGGCAGTACTCCGAGACCTTGTATTTTTTTACCATTGCCCGGGAAACTTCAAGATATTTTTTCACCGAGCCTTCGTGAACGGTCGCAATGATGTTGCCGTTACAGATCCCCTTACCCTTGAACTTCGTACACTTCCCGGCAAGCGGCATCCTCCGGTAACTCGTATTGCATTTAGTGCACCGGAATTTCTGCTTGGAAAACGCGGAGAGGTTCCCCATCAGATCCCGGATGAAATGCGTGTTTAAGACACGCTCCGCCACATCGTCAGCATCGACCGCCCGGATCTTTTCGGCCAGTTCAAGTTCAGCTTCGAGTTTCTCGGCCATGGTCTTGAGCTTGGTATAGGTGGACTCTAAAGGACCGGATGAAATATCCGAAGTGTCGTGCGTGAAGAAGAACCCCTCGAGCTGCTGCGGTGTCCCAATCCGGCGCTCGACCCGGTCGATGAGCGGCTCGACATCCTTTGCCTTTGCATACGTGAGCGCCGCTTCGTAGAGCTCGATCGGGTATCCCTTCCCGACATCCACGTTTAAGGCCTCCTTATCGATCTCGGCCGGGTCGATCCGGCTGGTCAGGACAAGCGGGGCATCCATGGTCCCGCCCCGGTTCTGCGGCAAAAACGAGCGGGAGAAATTCAAAAGCCCGTCCATGAGGAGCATAACGCAATCCTCATCGCCATCGCACTGGCCGGTGAAGATCCCGTTTGCGACCAGCGTGTGTTCCTCGGCCACGGTCAGGCAGTACACCCGGTCTTCAAGCGAGGTCACCGGTTCGGTACTGACGACCCGGTCCGTGATGACCGCTCCTCCTTCAAAGGCCGGGACAGCATCGCCTGCCTTGACCTCCATGGCCCGGATCTTCCGGAGATAACCCACATCCCAGACAAGCATCGCATGGTCCGGAGTGACCATGATCTCGTGGTTCCGGGAGGTCGTGATCCGGAGGAGGGCGGCCGGGGCCCGGTGGATGGAAACCGAGGTTATCTTCCTGAGGTGCATGACTCCTGAAGTGTCCACGGTCCGGGTATAATACGGCTGCAGGGGATCGGAATAATACGTCCCGAGCCGGTCAATACCGGGCCGGCTTAAATCAAAGTTCTCCATCACAAAGGCCCGGATGGGGATGTGCTTCCACACTTTCCCATCGTACACCTCGATCTTTGTGTCGCCGTAGAAGCAGTTCCGGCGCTTTGCCGCATGGAAGAAGGGGTGGGCATACCCGACGTTTGCACGGGTAAACCCGATCACCCGGGCAAGCACCCCGGCGCTCGTGTGCGGCGCAAGGCCGATCATAAGCTGCCCGACCAGGTCGTCCCTGGTTTTAACATTGTAATACGCGGGAAGTCCGTAGAGCCGGGTGAGCTCCTCGTCCACAAACTTCGCGATCTTGATCATGTAATCTGCACAGGAATCGGAAAGCAGGATATCCTGCGGATGGAGCTCGATTACCTGCAACCCGTTCTGGAGGTCGTACCCGTTGATGTCCTTTATGTACCCAAGCGACCTGAGTTTTTCCACCGGTACCCGGACCTCATCGGGCCGGATGTGCGTGAGCGGAAGGTCAATCATGTCAAACCGGGTCGTGCCGTCTTTAAAGACATAGATATCCTGGACTGCCCGCAGGATTCCCTTTTCCATGGCTTCGACAGCTTTTTCCCGGGAGATGACTCCTTTCACTCCTTTTACAAGCGCAATGCTGTCCTTGCGGATCCCAAGACGCTCCATCGCCCGTGCATACTCGTCCTTGACATTCAGGCGGACCCGCTGGCTGCACATTGCGGGGACATCGCAGTTCGGGCACCGGTCGGTTGCCAGTTCGTGCCCGCATTTCGGGCAGGTATAGATAGGAAGCGTGTGCTTCCCGCACTTCTGGCACCGGTTGAGATAGCTAATCTCGCCGCAGCCGGGACAGCGCCGGCGCCCGACATCGATCTCGATGATCCCGCCTTCCTTCTGGAAGTCGATCTCGGTCACATGGGCGTCGGCTTCCTCGGTGTGAACGGATGCTTCCTGGAACGAGCGCCGGGCACCCCCGGACTCCCCGAGCGGGAAGAGGGCATGGGGCGGCGGGCTCATCTTACGGGGCTTGGATTTTCCGGGCCTCCCCATCCGGCCACCGATCCGGATCCCGGACCGGGACCGGAGTTTTAAGCCGCTCACGTGCATGACAAGGTCAAGCTGTGCCGCATCGGCAGGCACCGTGTTCCAGGTATCCCGTTTTTGCAAGTGCTCATCGAGGCCGAGGCAGGCAACAAATGCCCGGTACTGGCGGATCAGGATCATCCCGCCACTGACTTTGTGAGGGAGGAGGAGAAGTTCGAGCGGCTCTTTTACCTTTGGATCAAGGGGGATAACAAGTGAGTCTTCCTCGATTTTTCCCTGCCCGGCTACGGTATCTGCCAAAAGCCGGATCTGGTCGGTGGGAATGTCGTCCCAGAACCAGGTGTAGGCCGGGTAGAGGGGATAGCCCTCCCGTGCAAGGGCAAGGGCAGACCCCTCGTCCTGCGGTGGTTTTGTGCCCGGCTTCTGCTCTAAAAGCCACCACTCCTCGCAGTACCCGGCCGGAACAAGCGGGTGGTTGTTTTCGAGGAAATCCCCGTAGGCGACAAGAATTTCACCGACATCAATGATCCGCTCGACTTTGGGGAGCAGTTCGACGGAGGTCTTCTCATCGTTGATCTTTACCACCTCGCCTCCTTTGAGCCGGACGGTCGGCCCTTCGATGGTATCGACCGGCACGACCCCGCAGGCTTTCCCGGGCCGTTCGAGTTTCATCTGGGTTCCGACCGCGAGGAAGTCGTCAAGGATATGAAGCGTAGCCGGGTTGAATCCGGCAGTCGCAAACCCGGTGTTTCTTGACCGGCCGTACCGGAGCCGGAATCCGCCTTTGCGCATCGGATAGGAAAAGACCGGCCGGCCGCCGATGAGATCCCGGAGGTACTTGTCAAGCGGCTTGATGCCCGGGGCATGGGACTCGGTATCGGCAGCGGCCGGCTTTCCCGCCCCTGCAATGAGCTTGTCCAGCCAGTCCCAGCCGGTCATGCTCATCTTCTCGACCTTGCTCTTGAGTTTGCGGGCTTTTCCCGCGATCCCTTCGGCAAGTACAAGGGCCATCCCGCCCCTGACCGAGTTTGTTTCGACCCTGGAGAGGTTCCTGTGGCCCGAAACTTCCTCTTTTTCGGTCGCTTCCCCATCGATGCAGACCGGGCAGTTTTCCACGATCAGCCGGATCTCGGCCTCGCTTGGCAGGTACTGGAGGCTCATGATGGTGTTGTACTGCCGGATCTCCTCGATGTACCGCTCGACCTCCTCCTGCCGGGGCCGGTACCGGTCGATCCCGAGCTTTGCCCGGACATAATCCCCGACAAGCACGGAGAGTGCCTGTGCCGTCCCGCCGGCGCTCCGGATCGGCCCGGCGTAATAGATAGTCAGGTACGAGCTGCCGTCATCGTTTTTCCCGACAGATATCTTTGCAATCCCTTCTGTCGGGGCAGAGACCACACCTTCGGTTAAAAGTGCCATTGCTGTTCTTACGGAATGGTCGAGGATCTCGTCGTTATTCTTCTCCCCGAACCGTTTAGCGACAAAATCGTCCCCGATCCGGAGGGCAACCTCCTCACGCGACATCTGCGACTCAAGCTCCCGGATCCTGGCTGCGACACCCTTGATTCCCACGAGCACTTCGACCCGGTCGGCAAGGTCGCTTGCGATCGGGATCTCGACATCAAGAGACGGGTCAAGGCCTTTCAGGCGCGCCTGTTTTGCAAGGTCGATTGCCTTGTTAAGGCCATCCATCAGGTTCTTCCCGTATGCTTCCATGTCGGGAGAGAGCTTGAGCATGATACGATAATGTGGGCCTGTGGAAAATTTATAGTGTAGTATAGGAGCGGAACCGCCCGGAAAAAAAGGTGGGAGACCCACCGGGGTGTGTCCGTTCTTATTCGGTTTTGAACCGGTCAATCAGGGGGGTGAGACCCGACTCTCCCATCTGCCAGAGGGTGAGCGCAGCACAGGACCGGATGATATCATCGGGATCTTCCAGACGTTTTGTCAGTGGTTCAATTGCAGGTTTCCCGATCCGGCAGAGCGCCTTTGAGAGGAATCCCCGGAGCACCTTGTCGTCTGAAGCCATGGCATCGATGAGGGGATTGACTGCATCTTCGCCCATTTCCCCAAGCGCTGCCGCTGCATATTTCCGGAAATCCATGTCGCTGTTTGTCCTCATGGCCTCGATCACCGGCTGAACGGCAGGTCCCCGGATCTTTGCAAGGGTGACTGACAGGTACCACCGGTGGTCGTTGTCCTTTGCCCGGGTAAGGGCATCGATCAAGAGCGTGACCACCCCGGTACCCCTCTTTGCAAGGGCAAAGACCGCGTCATGGCGCCGGTCGAGATCGGGATCGTCAAACGCCGCAATTAAGGCAAAAACTTCCTGGTTATTGTCTGATCCATCCTGTTCGCTCATGGTATCCTCACGCTTACCGGTTGAATGTATTTTGTCTCCCGGTTCTTTGTTGTTACTATCCATAACGCCGGGTCAGGCTGCACACCGCACTCAGGTCGGCAACGAAAAAAAGAGTGTTTGTCTATTGTCTGTACCGGCCTTATGCTAACCCAAGGTATGCCGGGACAAAGAGGATGACAAAGAACCCGGCCATCAGAACAAGGCCGAGCGGGATACCAACTTTTGCCCATTCCTTGCTTGTGATCCCCATCTTCCCGGCCGCAATGATGTTGGGGATGTTTCCCTGGATAAGCATCCCGCCGGAAACGAGAAGGCCAATCAGGGCACTGATGATCTGGGTGAGAGAGAGCGAGGGGTTAATCTCCGCTGCCGCAAGGGTTGCGTTGTCCAGCACCGCCGAGATCATGTTGACCCAGTAGAGCCCTTCTGCCGGGATCAGATCGATGTAACCAGCAACCAGGGGTTTAAAGCCACTCCCAAGGAAGGTCAGCGCCATGATAAAAAGGTAAACTTTCCCGGCCCGGATGAGAACTTCACTGAGCTTTTCGCGCTCGACTACGCATTTCAGGTTAACCTCGTCACTTTTGCGTTTCTTAAGCGCGATAAGGCCAAGTATCCCAAGGAGGAAGACCGCCGGAACAAGGTAGATCCCGATATTATCGAGGAGGAACGAGAACCCGGCATTGTACGGGTCACCGGAGAGCTTGGAGATCACGATGGTGGTGAGCGGCTCCCCGAGCGGTGTGAGCCCGGCGCCAAGCCCGATCGAAAAGCAGGAGATGACCGTGATCTCGATCTTGCCCTCTCTTGGGAGAGGCATTGAGTTAACAATCTCGATTAAAATGATCGCGGCAAGGATTGCAGAGATGACACTTGCGACAAGACCAAGGACAATGATGAGCAGGGGAACGATCACCTTAAGGGAGAACGACTCGACAAGCCGGTTAATCGCCGCTTCCATCTGGCGGTGGAAACAGTAGATCAAAATTCCCACCACAAGGACGATCTGCACGATACCGATCGGGATCCCGCCGACCGAGGCAATGTTGAGCGGGCTTGTCAGCGCCTCGATGATGATGTCGGCATTCCAGCCGGTTGCTTCACCATCCATGGTGGTAAACCCTGCAATGGTAAGCGCCACAACACCGCAGACAAACAAAAAGATTTCGAGGTTCTCTTCAATCTTTTTTACCGCAAAGGGAAGGACAAGGACGGCACAAAAGATGATAAACAGGCCGAGAGTTACGAATAATTCCACGAGATCACTCCATGATTAGGCATCCGCGAAAAAACGGGAAACCGCATATTTTCGTGGTGTACATTTTTGCCGTCCGTGAGGATAATGGCTTTCATTTCCGGCCGGGTGCAGGCTTTGCCGCAAAAAAAGAGAACCGTCAGGATCAGAACTCGGTTGCGACCGTAATGCAGTCTTCAAGTGTCCCGATCCGGGCCTGCCCTCCGCACATGTTGGGGACATATGCAAGAGCCTTTCCTGAGTTTACCATGACGGATTTGTACTGCTCCATTACCGGGGAGACGACCATGCAGGTGTCGGCAAAGACCCGGGCACCGCTCTTCTCGATCGAATCGACAACCCGTGAGTTCCTGTCGATCACACCCTGCGCAGCAAAGACATAGAGAGGTTTTGCCACGATTTTTCCGGTGAGGAGCCGGGCGATCTCCGCGAGTTCTGCCGGGGAGCAGTGCGGACAGCCAAGAGCGACTGCATCCACCGGGATATCGGTAAAGACTGCGTCGATCTCAGCCTGCTCCACCGGGACGGATTCGATCCCGGCAAGGTCGTACCGGTTTTTCTGTGCATCAGGTGTGACTCCTTCGACATGGTAAAGAGCCACAGCACCGGTCGCTGCCATCGCCGCCCCGATTGCCTTGAGCTGGTCCGGACCGGGCCGGATGCCCCGAAAGTACGGGACCCGGTTTCCCACGAGCTTTCCCGCATGGTACCCGAGGGCCCCGTACTCGGCGGTACCCCAGCCGGTGGTGTCTGCATGGACATCGATAACCATCTGGGGCACCCGGTTCTTATCAAGGTGCAGACCGTAGCAGGGCGTCTTTCCGACAATTGCCGCGGCAAGGGCAGACGGACCCCCCTCCCGGTTGGTCCGGGCCCCGATCACCGAGTTCGCGTAGCTGACCGCCGAGGACTCGGACCAGGCAAGGTGGTCCCCGTACCGGGTCTCGTACAGGTAGTACGGCGTGCAGGTGAAATCAAGACGGACACCGAGCCGCTCGTACGCGGCGACAACAGCCAGTTGTTTTTCCGCAAAGTCCGGATCAATTCCCATCTCTTCCCACCGGGTCCGGGCCATGCCGATAGGATTGAGAACTGCGGGAACAACCGCCTTCGCATCAAGGCTGGTGAGCCATTCAAGGCCGTACTTCCCGATCGTCTTGTAGGATGCTCCACTCACCTGGGCGCTTTTGATCGGGACAAGCCGTTCTGCTTCAAAGACTTTCCCGAGCGCAACAAGAAGTTCAAGCATCTTCTGCCGGGTCTCGCCCTCTTCCCCGGCAAGGATCCGATTGTCATCAGCGTCAAGTATCATGAACAACCACCGGTCCTACCACGTTGCGCGCCGGAACTCATCTTCGCGGCCGAGCACCATGGTCGCATCGACGCCTACTTTCACGTTGGTCCCGTCTGCTTTCTGGCAGGGGTCAAGCGATGATCCCCGGACACCCATGATCACCATGATGTCGGAATCACCGCTCACCCGGGTCGCAATCGCGTATTCGACCTCATGGGGGTTTGAGGGATCGATATCCTCATCAACTACAACCACGTGCTTGAGCGAGGTGTGAGCCGCAAATGCCGCCATGATCGCGTTCTTCCCGTCGCCCTGCGTGCTCTTTTTGATCTGGACGACCGCGTGGAGATACCCGCAGCCGCCTTTGGTAAGGACGACATTCCGGACTTCCGTCACCCCGGCAACGGCCCGGTAAATCTTTGGCTCGTAGGGAGCGCCCATCAGGATCTTGTGCTCGTCGCCGCCGGGCAGGATACTGTGGTAGATGAAATCCGGTTTTGTGTACATCCCGGTAAACTCGATCACCGGCTGGCGCCGGACCGGGTCGTAGGTCCCCGTGATATCCACAAACGGTCCTTCATCTGTGACATCCGGGCCGATGAACCCTTCAAGGACGATCTCGGCATCGGCAGGGACAAGAACACCGTTGCTGCACTCCCGTACATGGATCGTCCCGCCCATGAGTTCTGCTGCATACGCAAGCTCCTTTCCGGTCGGAACCCGGGTGCAGCTTGCAAACGTGACTGCCGGGTGTGCCCCGATCACCATCGCGACCGGCAGGCGTTCCCCGCAGGCAAGCGCTTTCTTGTGCATCACGTACGTGTGCCTGCCTTCAACGAGCCTGGCTGCAACGCGATGGTCGTCAAGGACAAGCATCCGGTGGATGGATGCGTTCTCCACGCCATCCCATTTCGAGAAGACCACACCGGCAGTAAAATATTTACCGGCGTCTTTTGGATAGAAATGCATCACCGGGATCTTTTTCAGATCCGGTTTTTTCATTTCGAGCTTCCCGTCGTTTACAATCTTCCCGTCAAAAGCAGCCCCGGAGAGTTTTTTTACCAGGTCCTTCTCATCGATCCCAAGGGCACAGGACAGGGCGTGCCGGTCTGCGGTCAGGTTCATGACCGTCCGGGCGCCGTTCATGTTATGGAAAAAAACGATCTTGTCTGATCCTGCCGCGATCTTTGCCGCGGCCATATCGGGTGCACAGGGCTCCCGTATATCGATGACGAGCCCTTCCTTTCGCATCTTTTCAATAAACTCACGCATCGTAACCACTCCACCGCTTCGTTAACGTATGATCCACTTCGAGGTGATCGAGCACCCGGCCCACGACCATATCCACAAGGTCCGCAATCGTTTCCGGCCGGTGGTAAAAACCCGGGCAGGCCGGAAGGATCGTCGCCCCGGCATCATGGGCTGCAAGCATGTTTGCAATATGGATCCGGGAAAGGGGCATCTCCCGGGTGACAAGGATGCACTTCCGGCGCTCCTTGAGACACACGTCCGCAGTCCGGGTGATCAGGTTATCCGCATATCCGGTCGCAATGGCGGAGAGGGTTTTTGCGCTGCACGGGATTATAACCATACCATCGTGCCGGTGCGAACCGCTCGCAATTGCGGCGCTGATCTCACCGATATCATGGTAGGTCGCATCAAACCCGGACAAGTCTACTCCCTCGTGGCGTGCGATCTTTTCAGCCACATCGGATACGATCACATGCACACGGGCCTCCCCGCACAGAACCTCAAGCAGCCGCCGTGCATAACAGGCCCCGCTTGCTCCGGTCACACCGACCACGAACTCTTTTTTCATAAACCCGACACAACCCCTGTTCGCGTGATACCTATGTCTGAGTGCAAAGTTACAAAGAGTTTATGCCGGGGACCGGGGGCCAAAAATGCCACAGGCCGCACGGGTTTACACACAAATCCCGGTGGAAGACACGAAGCATCAGATAAAAAGTAAAACGAAAAAAATTGCACTATCAAAAAGATTACGGGAAAACCGGGTTATTTCCGGACCGGGCCAAAGAACCGGTACCTTACCTGGCTCTCCTCGACTTTTTTTGCATGGGAGGGGTTGAGATCGCGGCGGGCCTCGATAACAAGGGCATTGAGAATATTGTGAAGCTTGAGTGCATCGAAGTCCTTATCCTTGTACTGGTTAAAAAAGTCCAGAAGATCGTTTACCCTCCGCAGGACTCCCGTGCTCGCAATGAGGTTTAACCGGTTGATGGTCAGCGCAAGATTCTTTTTTGCGATCTCGAGCTTATAGCTGTCGTCTCCGGCAAGGTTTATTTCGGTCACCGCATTGAGGAGATCCGTGTATACCCGGAGCTTGTGGGTATTTTCCTGCATCCGACGCTCTGCAGCGCGGAGCCGGACGTACGCCACCGCAAGCGCGATAACGATTACCACAACCCCGCACACAACAATTAACCAGTCACCGTTTATGTCTGTCATTTCCTGCACCCTCTAGGGAAGCCGTTTTGCAACGTTAAGATCGACGCGGACCAGATCGCCCACCATCGTGATCCTGTACGCCCCGGTCGTGTACATCGGGTACTGCTGGTAGGTATCATAAGAATATTTCTGGCCATACCCAAACGTCTTTGTCAGGCCGGTATCGATATTTGTCACGGTCATCTCAAACCAGCAGTCTTTCGGATCGTCTTTTAAGGGGAGAATCGACATCGTGATTCCCCAGGAGGGGTCATTAACCCTGACCTGATCGGTATAGGAAGTACTGCCTCCACTGAACGCATAGGCACGCTGGAGATAATGGTCCCCAAGGGAAAGCAGGGGCGTTGTCTCCACAGGTTGCGTCGTGCTGGTGTTGACGGGCTCCACCGTGGCCTGTGAAACGGACGGAAGACTCACTACCCCGGGTGGCACGGTCACCGAAACGGTAGTTGTCACCGTACCTGGTGTTCCCACCTCACCGGGCACCGTATCCAGAACGCACCCTGCGACCAGCATGAACGCGATGATGACAAGCAGCCCGGCCGCAAGGCAGTATCGCATGTGAGGGAATGTTAGCAACAGAGGATATTAGAACTTATCACCGGGACCCGGTAAAAACGGGAAAAAACCGGTCCACTGTTTCAGAAGAGGGTATCCTGCCGGGTGGGTTTTTTTATGTGGAGGACTTCTGTTGCAGCTTCGGCAACAGCATCACAACGTTTTGGAAGGGTATAAACCCCAAGACGCCACTGCTCCCTGCGGGTCTGGTTTAAGGTAGCAAGTCGGGGAAAGAGTTCCACAAACCCGACACGTGCATGCCTGTTTTTTACCTGCACTTCAAGGGTCATATCACCGGGCATTGGGGGGATATCAACAAGGATCTCTGCCGCGCTGCACCCGGCTTTTTCTGCGATCTCTTCTGCAACCGCCCGGGATTTTTCCGGGGGTAATCCCTGCTGGTATGCAGCAGCATTGATCTGATCGTGCCCGGCAAAGATTGCCCGCTTGTACAGCCGCCGCTGGTAGATCAGTTCCGCCATCTCCCTTGCCACCGGGCTTTTTGAGCTGCGCAATTCCTGCATGCAGCCTGCATCGTCAAGCAGGGCAATCCGTTCCATTCCTCCCGGGGGTGATGTCGACAAATGATCAAGCACTGCCAGCTGGAACATGCATTCCCCGATACGGCTGACATGGTGGTAGTAAACGGTTGGACGCATAAGAGTCCGGGCAATAAGGAGCGATTCGGCCGCGTTGATCCCGTTCTCATCAAGCACGATCCCATCATCGGTTAAGAGGATATTCCGGATCAGCCGGTGGGCATCGACAGTCCCGTACGGTGCCCCCGTGTAATACGCATCGCGGAGAAGATAGTCCATCCGGTCTACATCGAGATCCCCATGAATGATCCCGGAGAGAGGATGCGTGCCTTTGACAACAGCACACAGATCGGCAGGGTTGATTCCGGCGGCATCGAGACAGGGGCCGAACTGTGAGTCAACAATTTCCGCAATATCATCATGGGTCCGGCCGAGTCGGGATTCCATAAGCGGTTCGCTTGCATGGGAAAACGGCCCGTGCCCGACATCATGGAGAAGGGCTGAGGCAAGGACAAGGACCCGGTCATGAGAGGAAAGGCCAAAGCGCCTGCACGCGACATCAGCAAGATGCATCGTCCCCAGGGAATGCTCGAACCGGGTGTGGTTTGCACCCGGGTAGACCAGGTAGGAAAATCCGAGCTGGCGGACGTACCGCAGGCGCTGGATTGCGGGTGCATCGAGAAGAGGCAGAATAAAATCCTCCACTTCAACATAGCCATGCACCGGGTCTTTTATGATCTTCTGGGTCACTAAAGAATCTTCATATACATTGCATAAAAGTATTGAGTAATGATCACCTTCCTTTCCGGCGGGACCGGCACCCCGAAACTTTTGCGGGGGGTCCAGAAGGTCATGGACCGGCATGAGATCTCGGTCGTGGTAAACACTGCAGAGGATCTCTGGATTTCCGGAAACCATGTCTCCCCTGATCTCGATACCGTCATGTACCTTTTTGCCGGTGTGCTTAACACCGACACCTGGTGGGGTCTGCGCGACGATACCTTTACCACCCACAACGAAATTCTCCAGATGGGTCTTGAAGAGTACCTGACCATAGGCGACCGGGATCGGGCGGTTCACATCGCGCGGGGAAACATGCTCCGGAATGGCATGCGCCTGACCAATATCACCAAAAACCTCTGCGACCGGCTCGGCGTCCGGGAAAATGTCCTCCCCATGACAGATACGGAAGTTACAACCCGGGTAAAAACCGGCCTTGGCCTCATCCACTACCAGGAGTACTGGGTGCGATCCCGGGGCCAGATCCCGATCGATGATGTCGTGCGCTGTTCACAGGTTCCCCCAAAAAGCACCGAAGAAGTGCTCCAGGCAGTTGAGGCAAGTGAAGCGGTTGTCATCGGGCCGTCAAATCCCATCACAAGCATCACACCCATCCTTGAATGCGAAGGGATCAAAGAGGCAATGGAAGATAAATTTGTCATCGCCATAAGCCCGTTCATCGGGAACACTCCTGTAAGCGGCCCTGCGGCTGCCCTCATGCAGGCATCCGGGTTTGAACCGTCCTCTGTCGGGACTGCCGCATGCTACCGCGATATCGTGGATCTGTTTATCCAGGATACCCGTGATAAAGAGGATGTGCCCGGGGCGATCCGGCTTGACACCCTGATGGTAAACGAGCAAAAAAGTCTGGAACTCGCCCTTGAGATCCAGAGTATCCTTGCCAGACAGGAATGAAACCGGCATTCCCGGTTTTTCACCGGGTTTTGTGGAAAACTGGTCAAAAACACCTGCAAAAGTTTTTAACCGTTTATTACGATAACCTCACAACGATATCGGGGTAATAATGAAACGGTTTTTTTTTAGTGCGGCACTCGCAATCATACTGGTATCCTGCGTCTGCCTTGCCGGGTGTACACTCGGCCAGACGGGAACGCAGGCAACAGAGACCAGCACCATCCAGTTTTCCTCATCACCTTCCGGTGCAGAAGTGTATCTCGACAACCAGTACCGCGGTAACACTCCTGCAACAATCGCGGACGTATCGTACGGGAGTCATACCCTTGAATACAGGATGAGCGGTTACCGGGACTGGCTGGCAGATGTAACCGTTGCATCCGGTACATCCTCCTATTTTGCCACACTGACCCCGTCATCAATTACTGCATCAGCAACAACGTCCGGCACGGATATTACCGGTCAGGTTACCCCCGCATCAACTGCCATTCCCACAAAAATTTCTGTCATGGTCAGCAAGGATGTCATGGTTATAGGAGATTCCCAGACATTCTCCGGTTCCTGCATCGGGAGTACCTCAGTCCTCCTTGTCCTCTACGGCCCGGGAAAATATACAGATGGCGTCCAGATCGGGCAGACCTCCATCGCATCCGATAATTCCTGGAGATATACATGGAATCCGGGAACAGCAGTCCTCCAGGGAAGTTACACCATTGTCGCATATGACGGGTTCAAAACCGCTTCGGCAAAAGCCGGATTTACGGTTATTGGCGGCGGGAAAGTAACGATCACCACAAGCAGCGTCATGGTATCCCAGGGGGCGACCGTAACCTACACCGGCATGTGTACGAGCGGATCGCAGAGAGTGGTGCTGACCCTGTACGGCCCCGGCCAGTTCGCAAATGGTGTCTCCGTTGCAACACTGCTGCTCAATGCCGACAAAACCTACAGCTACCGTTACACGTACGACCTCTCAAAACCGCTCGGGACCTATACCATGTATGTCCGCGACGAATACACTACCGGGTCCTCATCGGTTTCGATCTCACTCAACAGTGCGTAACCCTGTAAAGAGGGGTCGGTCAAGCTGGTAAAAACCGACAACAGCTTTTGTTTCCGGATAACGGCCGACAAAACCCGGGATCTCCCGGAAAAACAACCGGTAGCTCTTTTTTGCCGATACCTATTTGAATGAATTTCGCCCAACACTAAAACTATCGGAGTTTTACCGTATGGGTGTTATTAACAAATTTACCAATATTTTCAAATCCGGAAAAAAGGAGGAGGAGGAAGCACGCCTGCGTGCCCAGAAGGAACGCTACGAACACTTCCTTAAGGCACTCACGACCGGAGACCTGGACACACGGTGGAACGCGGTCCGTTCTGTCGGAGATCTGGGTGAACCTTTCATTGAGCCACTCGTCCAGTGCCTCAAAGACGAATTCTGGATCATCCGGAGGGGTGCCGCAGACACACTCGGAAAGATCGGCAGTCCGGCGGTTGTCCCGCTGATCGGAGGGCTTACCGAACCCGGCGAGGATGTCAGGCAGGAAACAATCCGGGCTCTCCAGCTTATCGGCGAGCCTTCGGTAGGTCCCCTTGTCCAGGCACTCAAAAATGCCCATCCATTCATCCGGCGCGGGGCGGTCCAGGCGCTCGGCGTCATGGACGAAGATGGTGCAGTCCCGGGGATCATCGAGGCGCTCAGGGATGAAGACCCCTGGGTCCGGCATGAAGCGGCCGTTGCCCTTGGGAGGATCCGCGATGACCGGGCCGTTGCGCCGCTGATCGTCACACTCAACGATCCAAAGGAACATGTCCGGATGGCAGCGATGGCAACGCTGTGCGGCCTTGACGAAGCATCCATCTCCCCGCTCATCCAGGCGCTCGTGGACAAAAACGACGATATCGCCCGGCGTGCGGCTCTCGCCCTTGTCACCATCGGCGAACCTTCAGTAGAACCGCTCATTGCCGCTCTTGCCGACCAGAACCTGGGAATCCGGAAAGGTGCCGCAGAAGTGCTCGGCCAGATCGGGAATACAAAATCCATCCCCGCCCTTGTGGAAACGCTTGGGGACCCGGAACGTTCAGTCCGGATCGATGTCGTAAAAGCGCTTGCAGCCCTTGGCGTCCCGGCCATCGCCCCGCTCATGCAGGTATTCCGGGAAGGCGATGTCTGCCGACGCACCGGCGCGATGGAAGCCCTCTGGATGCTAGGCCAGCCGGCAACCACGCCGCTTATCATGGTCTTAAAGGACGACCAGAGCGATGTCCGGAAACGTGCAGCTCTCCTCCTTGGGGAGATCGGCGACCAGAAGGCAGCAGACCACCTCTCCGGTCTCCTGACCGATGAGAACGTCTCGGTCCGGCGCGAAGCCTTCGAAGCACTTGAGATGATAAAAAAGCGTAACCCCCAAGGCCAGTAGAGAATATTATTTTTTCCCTTTTTTGATACGGGAAATGCAACCGACCCGGCAAAAGACCGTCCGGGTCAGATCTCATGTGAAAATATTAAAAAAACGTGGCGGGATCAGACCCAGCCCATCGCTTTCCAGTGGTCGAACTCGTGCGACCACACATCCTTGTTTGCAAGGACAAGCTGCTGCATGTGCGCCTTCCTGTCCGCGTAATAGGTCTCCTGAACCGGATCCTTCCAGCGGGTTTT